>JAAQTN010000025.1 GCA_011742915.1 Billgrantia desiderata
GGCAGGAACATCCTGATTCTACAAGAGAAAACCACTCGCCATCTTCGTTTTCAGGCCGGCCTCATGAATAAGGCGGGCTCAGGGTAGCCATACGTTGAGGCCGAAGCGGAAGATCACGAACACCAGCGGCACCAGGGTGCAGCTGACGGCGAGATTGACGATCCACTTTCGGCGAGAATCGATCCCCAGCAGCAGTGCCAATGAGGTCACCAGGAAAGCCAGGGTGGCGGCGATATAACCTAGGACCGGCAGCAGGGCGGCATACAGGCCAAACAGCATGAACAGGCATAGCACCGTGCGATTGTGGGCCAACCATTCAGCAAAGCTGCGCCGCGGTGCATGCCTCTCGCCGGGGCCGGCGATCAGCGAGCGCACCAGCAGCAACAGCGACAGCAGGCCGGTCACCACCAGCAAGATCCGTGGGAACAGCGCCGAGCCGTAGGGCTGCCAGGCGGTGGGCGGGCGAATGTTGCCCGACTCTACCCACATCACGGCAACGATCAAAAGCAAGGCCAGCGCGAGGGCGCGGTCTTTGGTAAGCGTCAACATCGGGACATCTCCTGTTCCCCGCCCGGGGCTCCGGGACGGGGAGCTTTCACTGTTCTGGCTCAGTTCTGGAAGTCGATATTCTCGGCGGCAGCCGACAGCGCAGCTTCGTTCTCCTCGAGGAACTCGAGGTAGTCGTCACCGGCCAGAAAGCGCACCACTGAGCCAAACTCGTTCTCGATGCGACTCTGCAGGTTCTCGTTCTCCAGCGCTTGACCATAAGCTGCGGCGATGATGTCAAGGACTTCCTGCGGCGTGCCCTTGGGGGCGAAGATGCCGCGGCTGGTGGAATGGTCCATTTCGATGCCGAGTTCACGCAGTGTCGGCACGTCGGGCAGGCTGTCGAGGCGCTCGGGATGGGCGACACCCAGCGGACGGAAGGTCCCATCCTCGAAGAATGCACCGCCGGACGGCAGGTTGAACATGGCGAAGTCTATCTCCTCGGCCATCAACGCCGAGACTTGCTCGCCGGTATCCGGGTAGCCCACCAGGCGGACGTCGGCCATGTCGATACCGACTTCCTGGAAGAACTGCGCCCAGAAGAAATGGTCGGTGGAACTCGGGATCATGCTGAAACGTACCTGGCCCGGATTCTCGCGCACGTAATCGGCGATTTGATCGGCGCTCTGCACCTCGTGATTGGCATGTGCGGTGGGGATGTTGATGGTCTGAGTCAGCAGGGCGATGGGCTCGAAGGCGTCATAGGAGTAGTCGACCATGCCCGCCAGCTTCGACAGCGCGATGGTATCGTGGCTGCCGAGCAGCGTATGGCCGTCGGGACGGGAGTCCTTGACGTTGCGCGAACCCAGGGTCGCACCTGCCCCCGCCATGTTCACAGGAACGATTGATACCCCGAGGTCTCGCTCGGCTTCCTGGGAGATCAGGCGAAAGATGATGTCGGTCGCCCCACCCGGGCCGTAGGGTATGACGAGGCGGATATCCTGGGTAGGAAAGTCGTTGGCTCGAGCGGTATTGGTGAGGTTCAGGCTCGAGACCAGGCTTAAGGCCGCTACCGTAGTGGCAAGACACAGTGTCGTACGCATCATGAGAATCACCTTTGGTATTGTGATGATGTGATCGTTGACTGACGGCGAAGCCGACAGCGAGTGAGTGCGTGATCCCGTGTCGGGTTATTGTTTGAATCGGCGGGCGTCTCAGCCCAGGAACACTCCTCCATAAACCAGAGCGCCGAGTACCACGAAGGCCGGGTGGGCTCGAAAACGCAGCAAGGCGACTGCGGCTACCGCACCGATCAGCAGCGTGTGAAGCAGACCGGCGTTGTTGATGCCCTCACTGAAGAAGCTCCAGGTCAGCCAGGCCATCATCATGGCAATGACGGGGCGTACCCACTGGCTCATGCACTGAACGCGCGGCGAGTTGCGGTGGCGATGAAGCAACCCCAGCGCACACAGCATCAGCAAAAGCGAGGGGGCCACTGTCGCCAGCACCGCCACCATGGCGCCGCTGATACCGGCGACGTCATAACCCACATAGCCGGCCATCTTGGTGGCGATGGGGCTGGGCAAGGCGTTGCCCAGCGCCAGGGTCTCGGCAAATTGTTGGGCGTTCATCCAGCCGTAGCGACCCACCACCTCGGCTTCGATCAGCGGGATGATGGCAGGCCCACCGCCATAGCCGATGATGTTGGGAATGAAAAAGGCGAGGAACAGCTCCCAATAGATCATGATGCACCCGCCTTCCGCGGCATGGGCCGCAGCAGCGCCGCCGCCAGGATGCCACCGATCACTAGGCCGGGATGCACGCCGAGCAGGTAGATCAGCACGCCGGCGGCCGCCGCCATCGTGAGACTGACCAGCCAGCCGAGCACTAACTTCGACTTGTCGAGGAAGTCCCAGGCCAACTGGCCCATCATCACCATCACCACCGGCACCACCGCCTGCCCCATGCCGCGGATCCATGCTACATCGCGATAGCGGCTGAATACCGTGAGCAGCGCAATCATGGCCACGATCATGGGTATGATGACGGCACCCACGGCAATGATGCAGCCGAGCGTGCCGGCGACCCGATAGCCGATATAACCGGGCATCTTGGTGGCGATGGGGCCGGGTAGGGTATTGCCGATGGCCAGGATATCAGCGAACTCCTCGTCGCTGAGCCAGGCATGGCGTTTGACGATCTCTTGCCGTACCAGGGGTATCATGGCGGGGCCACCGCCGAAGCCAAGTAGGCCGATGCGAGTGAAGGCCCAGAACAAGGCGCCGAGGGGCGCTTTGCCGGACGCCTTCATGCTGTCACCTCGGGTGCATCGGTAATGGATGCGATGATTGATTTAGTGACCATATGTCTTCTTAATGAAGAAAAATCGATTGTTTGGTCTAGAATATAGGTTGAGCCCGAAAGCTGCGTCAACCTTCGTTGCCAAAACGAGCTGAGGAGGGGAGCATGGGGATACCCAAACGCGAGGTGTCGTCGACGGCGTCCAGCCGCATCTACGACACTCTGCGACAAGACCTGATCAACGGTCGTTTTACTGCTGGCGAGAAGATCGCGATCAGCGCGCTAAAGGAGCGCTATGAGATTGGGCTGAGTCCGCTACGTGAGGCGCTCAATCGCCTGGCGGCTCACGGTTTGCTGATCCAGGAGAACCAGCGCGGCTTCCGCGTGCCCAGCATGGAGCGCAGCGAGCTCGACGATATCGCCGAGATGCGTCGCGAACTCGAAGGCATGGCACTGGAGCGTGCCATCCGCTTGGGTGATGCCGAATGGGAGTCCGAGCTGCTGGCCGCGGCGCACCGCTTGAAGCGGGCCGACATGGCGCCGGACAAGGTCGAGGAGTGGGAGCATTTTCATGCCTGTTTCCACCGCACTCTAGTGGCACCCTGCGGTTCGGCTTGGTTATTGCGCTTCATCGCGCAGCTGCACGATCAATTCGACCGCTATCGGCGCATGGCACCGGAGGCACCCGAGGTGCGTCGTGTGCTGGACGCTCAGCATGGCGAATTGGTGGAGCTGGCGCTGGAGCGTGATATCAAATCGGCTCGAGCGCTGATGGACGACCACATTCAGCGTTCGTATCAGGTGGCTCTGCAAGGTGTCCTGTCACCGGCCTGATTCGTAGCAAGCAGGTCTCGCGTGCGGTGCAGTCATGCTTGCAGTCTCTTCTTCTGCCGTCATTGAGAAAACGATGGCGGCACAGGTTGCCAACGTCGGTATTGGCTCGCCTGGCCGCCTGTCGCCGCTCATGAGGCCGTGACGCCACCGGCTCGGCTCGGCTGGCTGCTGCCGGCCGCACTGTCCTGAGCCAGCTCGAGATCCTCTTCCACCCACAGCTGGCAGGCGAGCCGGTAGCCCTGTTCCAGGCGCTCTCCCAGCATCTTCTTCTCCTTCCAGTTGGGCTCGGGCAATGCTTCGCCCCCCTTGAGCACCTTGCACATGCACTTGGCACACTTGCCCATGCCGCAGCCGTAGCTCAGGTGGGGATAGGGGAACTGGCGAATGCCGGCGCGCACCACCAGGTTGGTGTTGGGCTGGACTTCGCCTTCGAAGACCTCACCGTTCTTGTGGATCGTGATCAGGGGCATGAGGGTCACCTAGTCGTTATCGTCAGATGGCGCATCGCGCTGTCACGTCGCTCTGGCGTAACGCGTGATGCGTGTCGTCTGCATTGCCTTATGGCATATGGTATACCATGTGCCAGTTGTCGGATTTCGTCAACCCTACCTTGCGCTATTTTTTGCTGCTCAAAAAACTCACCCGGCGTCGCGGACGCCGGGTGAGATGGCTACTGCCTGGACGGGCTCTCGGTTGCTATATCAACAGGAACACGGCAAGCAGCGAGGCCACGACGATACCGGAGATGACCGGAACGAAGTTGCGCCGCACCAGCGCCGATGGGCTGACCCCGGCAATGCCGGCATCGGCTGCCACGCCGAAGGCCCAGGCCGCCAGCGTGCCGCCGCCGGCGAAGATCGCCGCCACCTGGCCGAGTGCCGCCAGGACGTGGATATCGACGTTGGCCGCGGTGCCCAGGGCGCCGGACAGCGAACCCACCAGCGGCAGGCCGGAGAAGCCCGAGCCGTCCATGCCGGAGAGCAGACCGATGAAGGCCATGCCGAAGGTCAGCAGGAAGACGTTGCCGTCGATGTAGTGGCCGATGTTGTGACCGATGTCGAACAGGTAGCCGGTCGCGCTGGCGCCGATCACCTCGGCGGAGTGCGCGGGATGGCCGAGGAAGAAGAAGCCGGCAATCGGAATGATCGGCGCGAAGATCTTGATGGCGAAGAAGAACCCTTCGCGGGTGTAGGTGCTGATGCCGTCCAGCGCATGATGACCGTGGGCAGCGAACGAAGAGAGCACCAGCAACACCGTGGCGGTACCACCCAGCAGTGCCGTGGCACCGCCGCCACGAATCGCCTGGTCGGGCATGAACAGGGCGCGGTAGATCATCAGCCCGGCAATGCCCAGCAGGATGACCGGAACGGCGATGGCGAAGAGCCGGGCATAGGGGCCGGCCTCGGGCTCCTCCTGTTCCTTGACGGTATTGGTCTGCACGGCGGCAGCGCCGGCCGAGCGGGGTGAGAACACCTCGTCGCCCTTGGGCGCCTCGAGCACACCGGACCGCATGTCGCGACGCAGGGCGAGACAGGCCATGGTGATGGCCACGCCACCCACGACCAGGGAGAACAGCAGGGTGTAGGGCACCAGTGTGGTAGTGTCGATGCCGGCGGCGCCGGCGGTCAGACGGCTCGCGCCCTGGATCACCGGGTCGGCCGACAGGGCCATGCCATGCCCGAACAGGTTGACCGCCATGGCGGCGCCGATGGCCGGCAAGCCGACCTGCATGGCAACCGGGATCAGCACGGTACCGACCAGCGCCACGGCCGGGGTCGGCCAGAAGAAGGCGGCGGCAATGTACATGGTGATGCCGAGGACGAAGAAGGCCGTCCAGGGGCCCACCATCAGCTTCTTCATCGGCGCCACCATCAGACGGTCCGCTCCCTGATGCTGCAGCGACTTGAGCATGGCCACCATCAGGGCGATGACCAGCATGATGTCGAACAGCTCGGTGCCGGCATTGAGCAGCGCCCTGAAGACCACCTGAACGGCGAAGATCAACTGGTTGAGGCCGCCGTCGTGAGGTGCCTCGGCCAGCAGACCGAGCATGAAGATACCGGCAATGGAAGGGATGATGACGCCCTTGCGAAAGCCGATGGAAACGAAGATCGCCAGGATCACCAGCAGGAAGACCCAGTGCGAGGCGGTGAGTTGTATTTGCTCGAGTTGTTCCATTTTGCACCTGTCGTGTCGTCAGACTTGGCGATGGCGGCTCCGCTAGCGTCGAGAGGCCCATCGTCTACTTGTATTTGTCGGTTCTTGCACAGTCACGGTTGCGGCTGCTTTGCATGTCACGAAAGCGGTGCTGACGTCTTTCGCACATGGGGCCGCTCAGCTCGGGGGTCGTCGCATCGTTTTCTCCTGTCTTCGAGTATGGCTATCCGTGATGAATCCATGGCCGGGGTCTAGCCCAGCAGCAAGCCTCCATAGGCCAGCGCGCCCACCACCACCAGGGCGGGATGCGCCTTGAAGCGGAACAGCGCGATGGCTGCTACCGCTGCAATGATCGAGGTATGGACGAGCCCGGCACCGGTCATGCCTTCACTGAAGAAGCTCAGCACCATGCCGGCCATCATGATGGCGATGACGGGACGCACCCACTGACTCATGCGCTTGACCCGCGGTGAGTCGCGGTAGCGATAGAGCAGTCCCAGAGCGCCCAGCATCAGCAGCAGGGTGGGCACCACCGTCGCCAGCACGGCGACGACGGCACCGCCGGCACCGGCCACTTCATAACCCACGTAGCCCGCCATCTTGGTAGCGATCGGGCTTGGCAGAGCGTTACCCAACCCCAGAACCTCGGCGAACTCCTGGGCGTTCATCCAGCCGTAGCGGCCTACCACTTCCGCTTCGATCAGCGGGATGATGGCGGGGCCGCCGCCATAGCCGACGATGTTGGGAATGAAGAAGGCCAGAAAGAGCTGTACGTAGATCATTGCGCCGCCTCCTCGACCGACTTGCGCTTCGTGAGGGGCGGCAACATGGCGGCAACCAGCAGGGCGCCGATCACCAGGCCGGGATGGACGCCCAGCCAATAGATCAATACGCCGGCCACGGCGGCCATGACCAGGCTGACGGCCCAGCCCAGCGCCAGGCGCGACTTGTTCAGGAAGTCCCAGGCAAGCTGGCCCATCATCACCATCACCACCGGCACCATTCCCTGGCCCATGCCGTGGATCCAAGCCACGTCACGATGGCGGCTGAACAGACCTAGCAGCAGGATCATGGCCACGATCATCGGCAGAATCACCGCAACCACGGCATTGATGCAGCCGAGCGTTCCGCCGACCCGGAAGCCGATATAGCCCGGCATCTTGGTGGCGATCGGCCCCGGCAGCGTATTGGCGATGGCCAGCACGTCAGCGAACTCCTCGTCCTTCATCCAGGCGTGCCGCTTGACTACCTCTTGGTGTACCAAAGGTATCATCGAGGGGCCGCCACCGAAGCCCAGCAGGCCGATGCGAAGGAAGGAGAAGAACAGCTTTCCCTGTTGCGATGCCGTCATGTCAGCGGATTTCCTCAAAAGGGGTCGGCCATATTTCCATTGAAAAACAACTTGTTGTGACTATGTCCGTTGTATTTTTTCTGGAAATAATCGATTATTTGACTCAGATTAGATTGAAGCCTGGCGATTCGTCAAGTCAGGTATACCAAATTCCAAAAAAGAATGGAGCCACGCCATGACCGAAACCCTCAAGCAAGGCAGTGCCACTGCCGCCAGCAGGATCTACGAGACGCTGCGTCAGGATCTGCTCAACGGTCGCTATCGTGCAGGCGAGCGGCTGTCGATCACGCTACTGCGGGAAACCTACGACGTGGGCCTTAGCCCACTGCGCGAGGCGCTGAACCGTCTGGCTGCCTACGGTCTGCTGCGCCAGGAGAACCAGCGCGGCTTTCGGGTCCTGGAACTGACCCGGGAGGAGCTGGCCGACATCACCGAAATGCGTCGCCAACTGGAGGGCATGGCGCTCGAACTTGCCATACGCCATGGCGACGAGGAGTGGGAGTCCCAGCTGCTGGCGGCCAATCACCGCCTGGCCCGGGCCGGCGAGCATACCCCGGTGGTGGAGTGGGAGAGCCTGCATTCGCGTTTCCACAGTGCCCTGGTGGCGCCGTGCGGTTCGGCCTGGCTACTGCGCTTCATTTCGCAGCTGCACGACCAGTTCGACCGCTATCGGCGGGTGGCGCCGCGCGCCCAGGAGCTGCGCCATCAGCTCGACTCCCAGCACCAGGAGCTGGTCGATCTGGCGCTGACGCGGGATGCCCGCCGAGCCAGGGCACTGATCGAGGAGCACATCACGCTTTCCAGTGAGGTGGCCAAGCGCAGCTGTCGCTAACGCCGCGGACGGTCGCTCAAAGGCTTTGCATGAATCGCCGGATTCGGCTAGTGTTGGCATATGGTATACCAAGTGTCTGTGTGGCACTCTTACCCTCATGACAACAGGCTGCCTGCCGTCGAGGCTCCAGCGCGCAGGCACCGAAGGAGAGCGGGATGGAAAGTCAGTTGGCAGGTCAGACGGCAGATCAGATGAAAAGCTACGTACTGACGGAAATGACCTGGCCCGAGGTCGAGGAGGCGCTCAAGAGCGTCAAGATGGCCATCGTGCCGGTCGGGGCGCACGAGCAGCACGGGCCGCACATGAACGAGAGCTGCGATGCGGTGCTGGCCACCGAGATGGCCAAGCGGCTCGCCGCAGTGCTGTATCCGCAGGTTCTCGTCACGCCCACCGTGAACATGGGCGTTTCCCCGCACCACCTGAACTTCCCCGGCACCATCAGTCTGCGCCCGGAAACCCTGCTGGCCGTACTGCGCGACATGGTCGTCTCGCTCAAGCGCCACGGCATCGACAAGGTGCTGTTTCTCAACAGCCACGGCGGCAACCAGGGCACCCTGGGCCTGGCCTGCGCCAGCTTCGCCCAGGAGCTGGAGGTCGACTGCTATTACGCCAAGACCACGGCTTCCGCCAAGCAGGCCATGAAGGAGCACATCGGCTCGACGCTGTTCGGCCACAGCTGCGAGCGCGAGGTTTCCGAGGCGTACTACCTCGCCCCGCACCTGGTGCGTCCCGAGCGCCTGGAGAAGGGCGACATCGTGCATGGTGGGCGCTGGGAGCGGATGCGTCCGGGCAACCCCATCCAGGGTTTCTACCGCTATGAGGAGATGACCCGCAACGGCTGCATCGGCGATGCCACCCAGGCCAGCCTCGAGATCGGCAAGGCCATCGTCGAGGAGGCCCTGGCCGAGCTGTCGGCGGCGCTGCGCCCGCTACTGGCCGAGCCTGCCGACGTGCCGCCGGCACGGGCGGAGAGGGAGCTCGCCACCTGAAGTCCGCTAGTCGGCAAGGCTGCGGCAGGCGCTGGAGCATGCCGAACGCAAGACCATGACAAGCACAAGACCACGATAGAGAGGCACCGACATGTACATCATCCTGACGAGCAAGCTGGGCGAATACGATGCCAGGCCGGGGCAGGGCATCTCCCCGGTCGAAGCCTACGAGTACTTCTTCTACGGCAAGAAGAAGGCCGACTTCACCATCGCCGAAGTCGACGGCGATCAGGGTCGTGTCAGCATCGTCGAAACCGGCGAAGGCGGCACGACCAACAGCGTGCCGCTGAAATTCTTCGAGCGCTTCGATACGGTCGAGGCGGCCCGCGACGAGCTCAAGCAACTGGTGACCTTCGGCAATATCGATACGCGGCTGGAAAGGGTGACGCCCTAGCTCGAACGTGACATCAGGCCAGCCATGACGCCCGTACCGTTCGGTGCGGGCGTTGATGTTTGCCTCGGCTCCCTGGCCCCTCGTGCACCAGATACCGTTGCATTGTCCAGATATGGTAAAATGCGCCATTCGCCACCCCCGTTCCAAGACAGCCGAAGGTAGCCAATGATGGCCGAGACCTGGACCCAGGAAGACCTTTCACCGATCCGCGACAAGGTGTACGCCCACCTCAAGGACGCCATTCTGCGCGGTGAGTACAAGGCGGGGGATCGGCTGGTCGAAAGGGTGCTGGCGGAAAAGCTCAACATCAGCCGCACTCCCATTCGTGAGGCGCTGTTTCGCCTCGAGACCCAGCGCTTCGTGCGCACGGTGCCGCGCAAGGGGGTGGTGGTCAACGAGATCACCCAGTCCGAGATCCTCGAAGTCTTCATGATCCTGGCATCGCTGGAGTCGCTGGCGGCACGCCTGGCTGCCCAGAAGGTCAACGACGAGATCGTGGCCGAGATCGACCAGCTCATGGCCGAGATCGAGGAGGCCTTGAGCAACGGCGGCGGCGACGAGGTCGAACTCAACGTCAAGTACAACGAGCTGATCGGGCGTGCCTCCGGCAATCCCAAGCTTCACGAGATGCTGGTCGACCTCAAGGATTACGTGCGTGCCTTCTCCAATCTGAGCAGCGCCCTGCCGGGGCGTACCAAGGAGGCGCTGCGCGAGCACCAGGACGTGCTGAGCGCGATTCGCAGCGGCGAAGAGGATCTGGCCGAGAGCTTCACCCGCATCCACCTCGAGAAGTCGCGCAAGGCCTACATGAGCCACTCCCAGGTCTGAGCGGTTGGGCAACAGTATGACAACGCAAACCGGGCGCCCTCGAGCGCCCGGTTTGCGTTTTCCTCATCACACGCCTTTGACAAGCCGAATGTCTCTGATGGCGCCATCGCCGAGTGCATCAAGCGCAGCACCATAAGCTTCGCCATCGTGGGTTGCTCGGGCACTTTCCAAATCGGGAAACTCGATGATGATGGTGCGGTCTTGCTGACCATCCTCATAGGCGAAGGCTGCCACATCTCTAGCCAGGAAGATGCCGCCGCCCGCGGCGATAGCTGGGACAGCAAGCTTTATGTAGTTGGCGTACTTCGTCGAATCCGTTATCTCACGGTAGCAGGAGACCCAATATGCTTTGCTCACCTTTAAACTCCTTGCCCATGCTTCGCAGCCACTAGCCGATAACCAGCGGCGAGGAGAGATTCTTCAGCGCCCGGGCAACGCTCATGGCGACGATATAGCCGGTCTTGGGGTTGCTGGGGGAAGGGGTGTTGCGCACCTCGATGCGCACTTCGCCAAAAAGTCCCTTGGCCGACACCTCGTGCACGTTCTTGTCGATGGTGGGGTCGACCAGCACGCGAACCTGCGTCGCCTCGAAGCCCACCCCCGCCAGGCTCAGCGCCGCCGAGACGTTGACGCTCTCCGGAAACACTCGGGACGATTCGCGGGCGTTGCCCTCGAAGATCACCGTCGGCTGCGTGATCGCATCGAGACTCACCACTTCCTCGGCGAAGGTACCGCGCCACGCCTTGACCGGCTTGCGGGTAGTCAGCGTGACACGCTCCAGCGGCCCCTGGGCGGCGGCGGCGATGCGGTCGAGGCCGGCAATGGCCGCTGAAGGCACCAGCACCCGCTGGCTATTCCGCTCGGCGCTGGACATCACGCGGTCGAACAGCGCCTGGTCGCAGAAGGCACCCACCGAGACCACCATGAAATCGCAGCCGTGGGCGAGCGAGGTCTCGGCATAGCGCGCCACAGCCGCGTGGCCCGCCGTTTCCACCACCACATCGGGAGTGCAGGCGAAGAAGGCCTCCTCGCTGTCGGTGAAGTGACAGCCTTCCGGGGCAACGTCGGCATACTTGGCCATGTCGCGTACCAGCACGGCGACCAAGCGGCTGCTGCCCGCCTGACCGCCGAGAATGGCCTCGGCGACGTCCCTGCCGGCGGTGCCGTAGCCGATGAGGCCGACCCGTGGCGTATTCTCGCTGCTGGTCATGGCGCCGCTCATGCCTCCGCCTTGGATTGGACCTGCCGTGCGCCGGCGGCGCCGCCCTTGGGTGTTTCCTCCCAGGAGACCTTGACGTCGCCCTTGAGGAAGGTCTGGCAGGCCAGACGATAGCCCTGCTCGAGCTCCTCGGCCGAGAGCAGCTTCTCCTCCTTCTTCTTCACCGCGTCGGTGTTCTCGCGGCCCTCCTCGACCAGGCACTTGCAGGTGCCGCACAGGCCGCCGCCGCACTTGAACGGAATGCCGCCCTTCTCGCGCAGCGAGATGCGCAGCAGGTTGGAGTCCTCGGGAGCGCTGACGACCTTGCCGTCGTTGGTGATGAAAGTGATATCCGGCATGTCGATTACCTCGCTAGATCCGGTGATGCGTCAGGCGACGCTGCCTTCGAGCTCATGGGTGAAGTTGAAGCTGTCGGCGTAGATGCGCTCGACGTCGAGACCGCGCTGGGCAAAGCTCGTCTTGGCGGCGGCGATCATCGGCGGCGGGCCGCACAGGTAGGCATCGAAGGGGCTCAGGTCGTCGAAGTCCTGGCACACGGCCTCGTGCACGAAACCGCGGCGGCCGCCCCACTCGGGATCGGGCTCCGAGAGCACCGGCACGTAGCGGAAGTCGGGCAGCGTTCTGGCCCAGTGGTTGAGCTGCTCGTCGAGATAGAGATCCTCGGCGCGACGCACGCCCCAGTAGAGCGTGATGCCCGGCCGGCCCGGTTCATCCAGCAGCGACTCGATGATGCTCTTGAGTGGCGCCAGGCCGGTGCCGCCGCCCACCATCAGCAGGTCGCGGGGGCTCTCGGCGTCATGGCGTAAGTTGCCCAGCGGCAGCTCCACGTCGAGGGTGTCGCCGGCCTGGTAGTGCGTTTCCAGGCGGCCGGTGAAGTGACCGCCGGGCACGCGACGGATGTGAAAGTCGAACAGTTCGCCGCGGTGGGGCGAGGCCATCGAGAAGCTGCGCGGGCTGCCGTCGTCCAGCATCACGTTGAGGTACTGGCCGGGATGGAAGACCACCTCGCTGGCGCTGGGAATGCGCAGCACCAGGTGCGTCACGTCATGGCTCAACTTCTCCAGCCGCTCGATGGTGGCGACGTGGAAATCGGCCGGGATGTGGCCCGCCGGCAGCAGCTTGGCGCTGATGGTCAGGTCGCTCTGGGCGCATGCCTGGCAGGCCAGGGCGTAGCCCGCCTCGGCCTCCTCTTCGGTCAGGCCGAAGGGGAACTCGTCATACTCGACGCTGCCCTCCATCAGCTTGACGCGGCAGGCGCCGCAGCCGCCGAAGCGGCAGTCATGAGCCAGCGGGAAACCGGCTCGCTCGGCGGCCTCGAGCAGGGGCTCACCCGGCTGGGCCTCGAAGCTTTCTGCAGTGTCGGAGAGGGTAATACGGTAGCTCATGGCAACCTCCTCGAGCGCACCCGTCTGGTCAGGGCCTGGTTGTCGTCGCCGCTGGCGGCGCTTGCGATTCGTCGGGACCGTCGGCAAGGGCAGTCGCCGCTTGCCGACGCAACCTTATTGGGCCGGGCTCATTTCTTGATGTCGGCCTCGACCACGACCTCATGGCCGGATTCGCGCAGATGGTCCTGCAGGGCCTGCAGCGCGGCCAGGCCGGCCTGGGTGTCCTGCTCGCCGTTGCCGCCGCTCAGACCGACCCCGCCGATCACCTCGCTGTCGACCACGATGGGAAAGCCGCCGACGAACACGGCAAACTTGCCCTCGAAGCTCCACTGGATGCCGAAGGCCTCGTTGCCGGGCAGGGCGGGGCCGTTGGGGGCGGTATTGAAAAGGTGGGTGGAACGCTTGTGGCCGGCGGCGGTGAAGGCCTTGTTCCAGGCGATCTGCGGGCCGGTGACGCGGGCGCCGTTCATGCGCTCCAGGGCTAGCGGATAGCCGCCGTCATCCACCACGCAGATGGTTTCCAGCACGCCGATCTCCTCGGAGCGCTTCTTGGCGGCTTCCACCATCAGCTTGGCTTCTTCCAGTTCCAGTCGGAATACCTGTTTCATGAGTCACCTATATCGTCAGGTTGTCGTTGTGTGTGGCGCGCTCAGCGGCCGAGATAGACGGTCTTGGTCTGAGTGAAGAAATCCAGCCCGGCGCGTCCCGACTCGCGGAAAGTCGAGGTGCTCGACTGCTTCAGCCCGCCGAAGGGGGCGTTGACCAGGTTGCCGGTGGTGGTGCGGTTGATCTTCACCGTGCCGGCCTGGATATCGAGCGGGAAGCGCTGGATGTACTCGAAGTTCTTCGTCACCAGGGCGGCGGCGAGGCCGTAGGGCGTGTCGTTGGACTTGGTGATGGCATCCTCGTAGCCGTCGATCTCGATCACCGCGACCACCGGGCCGAAGATCTCCTCACGGGCGATGCGCATCTCCTGGGTCACGTCGCTGAAGATCGCCGGCGCCACGTAGAAGCCCTTGGCGTAGTCACCCTCGGTGAGGTGCTCGCCACCATGCACGTGAGTGGCTTCCTTCTTGCCCGCCTCGACATAGCCGAGCACGGTGTCGAGCTGCTGGCGGGTTGCCAGCGGGCCGATCTGGGTGCCCTCGGTCATGCCGTTGCCGATCTTCAGCGTCTTGACCTTCTCCACCAGTTGCGTCAGGTACTCCTGCTTGCGGCTGCGAGCGATCAGCACGCGGCTGGTGCCGGTGCAGGCCTGGCCGGTGAGCGAGAAGCCGCCCTTAACAGTCAGGTCCACGGCGGTGTCGATGTCGGCGTCTTCCAGCACGATCAGCGGGTTCTTGCCGCCGAGTTCCATCTGGGTGCGGGTAGCCATGGCCGCGGCGCGGTGAATGCGCTCGCCGGCGGCGGTGGAGCCGGTGAAGGAGATTGCCTTGACGATGGGGTTGGCGGTGATCTCCTCGCCGATGGCCGAAGCGGCGCCGGTGATGAAATTGAACACGCCTGCCGGCACGCCGGCGTGATGCAGCGCTTCGGCCAGTCGATAGCCGATCAGCGGAGCATCGGAAGAGGGCTTGAACACCACGGTGTTGCCGGTGATCAGGGCCGGGGCGATCTTGCGCGCCGGAATCGAGATCGGGAAGTTCCACGGTGTGATAATGGTGGCCACTCCGAGCGGCTCGCGCTGGGTGTAGACCGTCATCTTGGCGTCGTCCTGGGGGAAGGTCTCGCCGGTGATGGTCTGACCTTCCACGGCGTAGAAGCGCAGGGTTTGGGCCGAGCGAGTCACCTCGTCGCGGCTGTTGGCCAGCAGCTTGCCCTCTTCGCGGGTCAGCTCCTCGGCGAACTGCTCGACGTTCTCCATCAGGTAGTCGGCGGCGCGGTTGAGAATCTTGGCGCGCTGCGAGATGGGCGTCTCACGCCAGGCGGCGAATGCACGGTCGGCGGCATCGATGGCGCGGCGCGCATCGTCGACGCTGGAAGCCTGGAACTGCCCTAGCAGGTCGTCCTGGTCGGCAGGATTGCGGTTCTCGAAGGTCTCCCCCGAGGCGCTGGCGACCCACTGGCCGTCGATATAGTTGAGAAACTGGGTTGCGTTATCCAAGACGCTTACCTCTTGTCGTCACTGGCTGTCGTCGCTGTCATCTTCGCGATTGGCGGCCATCTGCCGGTCCGATGCCGACAGATGGCTTTGGCTGCATCCCCTGGCGGGGCCGAGGCTGTCAGGCCGCCATGTCGAGCTCGGAGAGGGGCAGCTCGTCGGCGACGTAGTCGTAGTACAGCGCGGTGGTATAAAGCAGACGCATCTGGGCGCCGATCTCGCAGATCTTCAGGCAGCGCTGCTGCAGCTCGACGGTATCGGCGTGCTCCAGCACGATCTGGTAGCCGCGCTCGCCGTGGATCTCGTCGGAGACGATATGCAGATCGAAGAACTCGACCTCTTCGTCGGTGAAGCCGTACTTATCGCGCAGGGTCGGCGTTTGGCGGCGGTAGATCGAGGGCACCTGGGATTCCAGGCCGACCACCAGTGCTGCCACGGCGACCACCGGGTGCTCGCGCATGGCCACGGCATAGCACCAGCTCTGCAGGCCGCGGGTGGTGGGCGACATGTTGTCGGGGTTCTCGACGCGCTCGCGGGTGGTGCCGCAGGCCTCGGCGAAGCGAATCAGCAGGTCGGTATGACGATCGCCGCCGAGCTCTTCCTCATACATGTTCTGCAGCAGGAAGTCCTTGGCCTCGGTGTAGGTTTCCGGGGTGTTGGCATAGATGTAGGCCAGGTAATCAGCGAACGGACCCACGTAGTGGTAGTGGTTCTCGGCCCAGCGGGCGAGGTGATCGCGGGACAGCTTGCCGCTGGCCCAGGCCACGCTGAACGGTGCCTTGTTGGCGCTCTTGCCCTTGATGGCTTCTTCCAGAGCGGTGCGGAATTCGTCGCGATTCATCAACTGTGCCATGGGGAGGACTCCTGGTGGTTACCCGTGCGCCGCCTGTTGCGGCAGGCCGCGCTCTTGTTGTTTGGCGTCATGGTTCCGGCAGTGACCGGTTCTCTTGGATGGCTCTTGGTATACCAAAAGCCATGAATGCAGCCTAGATTGCCGCCGATATCTCTGTCAAGGCTTTTTCTGACCTGGATCAATTTTTCTCTTTCAGCCAGGTTTTACGCTGTGACAAGAGCAATGAGGTTCACGTATCTTACTGAAAATAAAAAGATCGCGTGGGGGTGTGGAGCGGCTGGTTCGATCTGGCAAGGCAGGCAGGTCTCGATTTGCTTACGGTATACCATGAGGGTTGGTATACCAAGGTCGCAAGGGGATAGTCGTCGCTGGACCGACCTCGCCCGGCTTCAGCCAGGGGGGATCAGGCCGGCAGGGCAGTCGGGTTGGCAGAGATAAGAAGAACAGCAGCTGGCAGGAGTCAGAGGGTGTCGAGACGGGTCAGGCGACCGCGCAGCCGGGCTTCCAGCGGTGACAGGTCCACTTCTACGTCGCTGGGCCAGGCTGCGGTGAGACGCACACCGTCGCTGACGTAGTCGGCGTGCTCCACCGGTGCGTCATGGCTCTCCAGCCAGGCACGGGCCTCCGCTTCGCCGGCGAAGTCGACGCCAAGTTTCAGCGTGGTGCGTTCCACCGCTTGCCGCTGCGGCAGCGCCTCGAGCCCCCGAACCACGGCCTGGGAATAGGCGCGGGCCAGGCCGCCGGTGCCGAGCTTGGTGCCGCCGAAGTAGCGGGTCACCACGCAGCCTATCTGGCCCAGCCCGGCGCCTTCCAGCACCTGGAACATGGGGCGCCCCGCGGTGCCGCCGGGCTCGCCGTCGTCGGAGAAGCCGATGGCCTGCTGTTCGCCGGGCGGGCCGGCGATATAGGCGCTGCAGTGATGGCTGGCGCTGGGGTGAGTGCGACGCGCCTCGGCCAGCATGGCGTCGAAGGCTGCCACGTCGGGCGCGTGGCAGAGCCAGGCGATGAAGCGGCTGCGTTCGACTTCGATGACGCTCTCCTGCCAGGTGCCGGGAGCGAGGTCGGGTACCGGGTAGCGCATCAGTGGGTCAGCTCGGGGTCTTCCTGCCGGCGTACCACGCCCATGACCATGCCCAGCACCTGAATGTCGCTGTTCTTGAGATAGATCGGCGCCATGTTCTCGTTGGCCGGCTGCAGGCGCACGCCGTTCTTCTCGATATACAGCTTCTTCAGCGTGACCTCCTGCTGGTTGATCAGGACCACGGCGGTCTCGCCGTTCTCGGCGCTCTCCTGACGCTCGATGATGATCACGTCGCCATCGAAGATGTTGCAGTCGATCATCGAGTCGCCACGTACGCGCAGGGCGTAGGTGTTGCGTCGCACCATGCAGGCAGGGGCGCGAATGGCACCGCCGCTGGGGCAGGCCTCGATGGGCAGCCCCGCGGAGACGTCGCCCAGCAGGGGCACCTCGACGAGGTCGGTGGCGTCGACGCTGGCCCAGGAGGTGGCGATGGGCAGGTTGGGACGTCGGTACAGGTAGTGCATGGAAGGCGTTGGCATTGGCGTTTCCCCCTCTGTGCGACCCTGTTGAAATGTACAGGTACTTCGAATCATATCAGGCGTTACGTTCCTGGCAAGTTTCTCTGTCATGCAGCTGCCTTGACCTGGGGCAAGGGTGGCGCCATGACGCACCCCGCTCGGTAGCGGCAAAAGGCCTTTCCGTGTAGCATTTCCGGCGTAATCACCCATTCCTGGAGAGTGCTGTTGAGCCTGCGTCTACAAGCGCAAAGCCTGGCCTGCGAACGTGACGACCGTTGGCTGTTCCGGGATCTGGACCTGGATATCCGTGCGGGCGAGATCGTACGGGTAGAGGGGCCGAACGGCAGCGGCAAGACCACCTTGCTCAAGATTCTCTCGGGTCAGCTGGCCGACTACGAAGGCGAACTGTTCTGGAGCGAGCGGCCGATGCGCGAGGCCCGCGAGTCCTTTCTCGCCAACCTGCTCTATCTGGGCCATGCCCCGGGGGTAAAGGCAGCGCTGACGCCGCTGGAGAATCTGGCCTGGTATCAGGCGCTCAGCGGCGAGAAGCCGAGCGAGGCAGCACGCTTCAGGGCACTGGAAGAGGTCGGCCTGGTCGGCTTCGAGGACGTGCCGGCCGGACAGCTCTCCGCCGGGCAGCAGCGACGCGTGGCACTTGCCAGGCTGATTCTGACACCGCGTGCGCTATGGGTGCTCGACGAACCTTTTACCGCCATCGACCGCGATGGCGTGGCGGCGCTGGAGCGGCGCCTGGTGGAGCACGCCCGCAGCGGTGGCTGCGTGCTGGTCACCACGCACCACGAGCTCACGCCGTGCGCCGAGCTGCGCCGTATCCGCCTCGGCGGGGGAGGGGCCGATGACGGCATCTGAAAACTCGTTGAACAGGGCAGCCGCAGCGCTGCGCGAGGAACCTGGCGACGGCCTCGCTGTCGCAGTATGGGCAACGCTCAAGCGGGACCTGGTATTGATGCTGCGCCGTCGCAGCGAAGTACTCAATCCGCTGGTGTTCTTCGCCCTCGTCATCACCCTGTTCCCGATCGGCATTTCCCCCGATCCGGCACTGCTGGCGGCCATTGCGCCCGGCCTGCTGTGGGTGGCGGCGCTGTTGGCGGCCCTGCTGTCACTGGACAGTCTGTTCCGTGCCGATTACGACGACGGCTCGCTGGAGCAACTGCTGCTGACGCCCCAACCGCTGGCGCTGCTGGCGCTGGCCAAGGTCGCCGTGCACTGGCTGCTGACCGGTCTGCCTCTGGCGCTGATGGCGCCGGTGCTCGGTATCATGCTGTCGCTGCCGGCTGGCAGCTATGTAGTGTTAGCCATTTCCCTGGCGCTGGGAAGCGCCAGTCTCAGCCTGATCGGTGCCATCGGAGCGGCGCTGACGGTGGGGCTCTCCCGCGGCGGCGTACTGCTCTCGCTGCTGGTGCTGCCTCTTTACATCCCGGTGCTGATCTTCGGTGCCGGGGCCGTCCAGGCCGCCATCTTCGGTGATGGTGTTCTGGCGCATCTGGCGATTCTCGGCGCGCTGCTGGCGCTGGCCCTGAGTCTTGCGCCGCTGGCAATCGCGGCGTCGCTGCGCATCAGTATCAACGGTTGAGAGGTTGAAAGGCATGTGGGCCTTCATTAACAAGCTGCGTTCCCCCAAGTGGTTCTACGCCATCAGCGCGAGGCTGCAGCCCTGGTTCTGGGCGGCGGCGCTGATCCTCATCGTCACCGGTACCATCTGGGGGCTGGCTTTCGCCCCGGCCGACTACCAGCAGGGCAACAGCTTCCGTATCATCTACGTGCACGTGCCGGCGGCCTTCCTCGCTCAGTCGATCTTCGTCTCCATGGCGATCACGGGGTTGGTGTTCATGGTCTGGAAGATCAAGATCGCCGACATGGCCGCCACCGTGATGGCGCCGCTGGGCGCTGCCATGACCTTCATCGCGCTGTTCTCCGGCGCGGTGTGGGGCGTGCCCACCTGGGGCACCTGGTGGATGTGGGATGCACGCCTCACCTCGATGCTGATCCTGCTGTTCCTCTACCTCGGCGTGATCGCTCTGCGCGGTGCCTTCTCCAGCCGCGACAGTGCCTCCCGCGCCGCTTCGGTGCTGGCCATGGTGGGGGTGATCAACATTCCGATCATCAAGTACTCGGTGGACTGGTGGTACACCCTGCACCAGCCCGCAACCTTCACCATCACCGGGCGGGTCGGCATGCCGATGGAGATGTGGCTGCCGCTGTTGATCATGGTGCTGGGTTTCTACAGCTTCTTCATCGCCCTGGTGCTGACCCGCACGCGCAGCGAGATTCTGCGCCGTGAATCCAACAAGCACTGGGTGCGTGAGCTGGCCGAGGAGGTGAACTGATGGCTTTCGACACCTTTCAGGAGCTGCTCGCCATGGGCGGGCATGCGCCCTACGTCTGGTCGGCCTGGGGGCTGACCCTGGCCCTGCTGCTGGGCATCGTCTTTCATGCTCGCGCCGAGCGCCGCCAGCTGTTGCGTCAGCTGCAGCGTCGGGTTCGTCGCGAGGCGCGCCAGGGCGGCCCTGCCGCCGGGCCAATTCCGGTTCAAACTAGCAAGGGTGGGTGCACCAATGACGCCTAAACGCAAACAGAAGCTGTTCATGTTTCTCGGCCTGGTATCTCTCGCAGCGATCGCCGTGGGTTTGACGCTCTACGCGCTGAGAGCCAATATCAACCTGTTCTTCAGTCCGATTCAGATTGCCGCGGGTGATGCGCCTTTCGAGCGCCAGATCCGCGCCGGCGGCATGGTCCGCGAGGGCAGTGTCTATCGCAATCCGGACAGCCTGGACGTGGAGTTCACCGTCACCGACTACGTGGAGGACGTGCGCGTCCACTACAGTGGTATCCTGCCCGACCTGTTCCGTGAAGGGCAGGGCGTGGTGGTGGTGGGTCAGCTTCAGCAGGGTGGCTACATCAAGGCTGACCAGGTGCTGGCGCGTCACGACGAGAACTACATGCCGCCCGAGGTTGCCGATGCGCTCGAGGCAGCCGGCTATTCGCCCGCCGACTTCCAGCAGAAGGCCGCCAAGGTAGCCAAGCGCATTGAAGAGGGCGAGGCGCAAGAAGGCGCCAGCCAGTACTGAGCCGGAGTATCCATGCAGATCCAGATGATCCCTGAAATCGGCCATTTCGCCCTGGTGATTGCCCTGCTGTTCGCGGTGGTGCAGTCGGTGGTGCCGCTGGCCGGTGCCACCTTTCGCAAGCCGCTGTGGATGGCTTATGCCCGCCCCATGGCGGCCGGCCAGTTCCTGTTTGTGGCCATTGCCTACGCGGCGCTGACCACCAGCTACATGCTGGACGACTTCAGCGTCCTCAACGTGGCCAACAACTCCAACTCCATGCTGCCCTGGTACTACAAGTTCAGCGCCGTATGGGGCAACCATGAAGGCTCCGTGCTGCTGTGGAGCCTGATGCTGGCCGGCTGGGGCTACTTCGCCGTGCGCTACTCCCACGAGCTGCCGCGGGACATGGTGGCGCGGGTCATCAGCGTGCTGGGCATGGTCTGCGTCGGCTTCCTGCTGTTCATCCTGGTTACCTCCAACCCCTTCGAGCGTCTGCTGCCGCAGATGCCGCAGGATGGTGCCGACCTCAATCCGCTGCTGCAGGACATCGGCCTGATCATGCACCCGCCGGCGCTCTACATGGGCTACGTCGGTTTCTCGGTGGTCTTCGCCTTTGCCATCGCGGCATTGATCGGCGGTCGCCTGGACGCTGCCTGGGCACGCTGGGCGCGGCCCTGGACCAATCTGGCCTGGGCTTTCCTCACCGTGGGTATCGCCCTGGGCAGCTGGTGGGCCTACTACGAACTGGGCTGGGGCGGCTGGTGGTTCTGGGACCCGGTCGAGAACGCCTCGCTGCTGCCCTGGCTGACCGGCACCGCGCTGATGCACTCGCTGGCGGTGACCGAGAAGCGCGGCTCTTTCAAGAGCTGGACCCTGCTGCTGGCCATCACTACCTTCTCGCTGTCGCTGCTGGGTACCTTCCTGGTTCGCTCCGGGGTACTGACTTCGGTGCACGCCTTCGCCAACGACCCCTCGCGCGGCTTCTTCATCCTGATGCTGCTGGGTATCACCGTGGGCTTGTCGCTGCTGATCTTCGCCCTGCGCGCGCCGCGTGTGAGCCACCGGGTGGGCTTCGGCTGGCTGTCGCGTGACGCCATGCTGCTGATCAACAACATCATGCTGGTGATCATGACCGTCACGGTGCTGCTGGGTACGGTCTACCCGCTGCTGCTCGACGCCCTCGACCTGGGCAAGATCAGCGTCGGCCCTCCGTACTTCAACGCCCTGTTCGTGCCGCTGACGCTGCTGATGTGCGTGTTCATGGGCATGGGGCCGATTTCGCGCTGGAAGGACACCACCAGCAAGCTGCTGATTCAGCGCCTGTGGCTCTCCGCTGCCGTGGCCGTGGTACTGGGCATGGCGCTGCCGCTGATCTTCGCCGAGCGCTGGAGCGCGCCGGTGGCCATCGGCCTGATCGCCGCCCTGTGGATCGTGCTGCCGATGCTGCGCGACCTCTACGACAAGACCCGCCATGCCAGCTCGGTGGGCGCGGGACTCAAGAAGCTGTCGCTGGCCTACTGGGGCATGCAGCTGGGCCACCTGGGCGTGGCGGTGACCATCGTCGGCGTGGCGATCGTGTCGAACTACAACATCGAGCGCAACGTGCGCATGGGTGTCGGCGACTACGTCAGCGTGGCCGGCTACACCTTCACCATGACCGAGCTCGCCAGCCGGCGCGGCCCCAACTTCCTGGCCGACCGGGCAGTGATCGAGGTGCAGCGCGACGGCAGCAGCCGCAGCTTCAACATGAACCCGGAGAAGCGGCTCTACATCGCCCGCGGCATGCCCATGACCCAGGTTGCCCTGCGCCCCGGCTTCTTCCGCGACCTCTACGTGGCCATGGGCGAAGACCTCGGCGACAACACCTGGGCCATGCGCGTGCAGTACAAGCCCTTCGTGCGCTGGCTGTGGCTGGGCGGCCTGCTGATGGCCGCCGGCGGCGTGCTGGCCGTGGCCGACAAGCGCTACCGGCGCCTGGCCACCGCGCCGGACCCGGAAGAGGCCGCCGCCACCTCGGGCGCGAAGCCGGAAGGCGACCGCCAGGAGGCGACCGCATGACCCGTCGTCTGATCCTGCTGCTGCCGTTGATCGGTTTCCTGGTGCTGTCGCTGTTCCTGTACCAGGGACTGTCGCTGAACCCGTTCCATCGGGAATCGGCGCTGATGGCGCGGGATTTCCCCGAGTTCAACCTGCCTACCCTCGAGGACCCGGAGCGCCGCGTCGACCGCTCCCTGCTGCAGACCGGCGAGCTGACCCTGGTCAACGTGTGGGGCGAGTGGTGTCCGGAGTGCAAGCGCGAGATGCCGCAGCTGCTCGACCTGGCCGACCGCGGCATCCGCATGGTCGGGGTCAACTGGAAGGATACCCGCGAGAAGGGGCTGGGGTTCCTCGAGGATTTCGGCAATCCCTTCGAGACCAACATCTTCGACCCGGACAACGAGTTGGGCTTCGAACTAGGGGTATTCGGTGCCCCCGAAACCTTCCTGGTCGACCGTGACGGCATCATCCGCTATCACCACACCGGCTATATCTCGGCCAGTGACGTTCGTGAACACATCCTGCCGGAGGTGCAGAAATGGCAGTGATTCGATTGGCTCTCATTGGCATCCTGACGCTGCTGATGGCGGGCACCCTTCAGGCTGGCGCCATCGAGGTGCGTGAATTCGACGATCCGGTGATGGAGCAGCGCTACCGCAGCCTGACCGCCTCGCTGCGCTGCCCCACCTGCGAGAATCAGGCCATCAACGACTCCGATGCGCCGGTTTCCCGCGACATGCGCAATCACGTTTACATGATGCTGATGGACGGCCGTGCCGACATGGAGATTCGTGATTTCATGGTCGAGCGCTTCGGCAACTATGTGCTCTACAACCCCCGTCTGGAAGGGCGCACCTTCCTGCTCTGGGGCCTGCCGGCCGGGTTGGTGCTTGCCGGTGGCGTCCTGGTGGCGCTGGTGGTGCGTGCACGGCGTAACGCCTCTGCCCGTGAGCTGAGCGCCGAGGAGCGCGCCCGCCTCGAGGCTCTGATCAACCGCGGGAGGACCGAATGATCCAGCTATGGTTAGCCTTTGCCCTCCTGCTGCTGCCCGCCCTGTGGCTGCTGGTGGCGCCGCTGCGTCGGGCGCGTCTGGTGCATGACGCCCAGCGCGACTTCGAAGCCAACGACAAGTCCGCCGAGCAGAACGTGGCGATCTATCATCGTCGCCTGGCCTCGCTGGAAGCCGCGCTCGATCGCGGCGACATCGACCAGGCGCGTTTCGAAGAGGACCGTCTCGACCTCGACCGCAGCCTGCTCGAGGATACCGAGGGGCTGGTGCGCCGGCCGCTGCATGCACCGGCCGCCGGTCGTCTCATGGTGCCGCTGGTGGCGGTGGCCGTGGTGGTCGGCAGCGTGCTGTGGTACCAGCAGCATGGCGCCGAGGGCGATCTCGCCCTGTTCAACGCCTTCCAGGAGAGCGACTCGCTGCCCACGCTGCTGGCTCGGCTCGAGCAGCAGGCCGAGAGCCAGCCGAGCAATCCCAACGTGTGGGCCACGCTCTATCCGATCTATCGCGATTCGGGGCAGGGCGAGGCGGCACTGCACGCACTGGACAACCTCATCGCCATCGAGGGGCGTGCCGCCTCGCTGCTGGCGCAGAAGGCGCAGCTCAAGTTCTTCATGGCCGATCGCACCCTCACCGACGAGGTGCAGGCGCTGATCGACGAGACCCAGGAGCTCAACCCCAGCGAGCCGACCATCTTCGGCATGCTGGGCGTGCACGCCTTCGACCGCGGCGACTACGAGCAGGCCGTGGACCATTGGCGCCGGGCCATTGCCGGCATGTCCGACTCCAGCTCCGCCCAGGCCCTGCGCGAGGGCATCCAGATCGCCCAGCAGCGCATGGGGGTAGCACCGGATGAGCAGGAGGCCGTGGCCCAGGGCCCCGGCATCCACGTCAGCGTCAGTCTGGAGGAGCGCCTGCAGGGGCTGCTCGACGACGATACCCGCGTGTTCATCATCGCCCGCGACATGGAGGGTGAGCTGCCGCCGCTGGCCGTGGCCCGGGTAACCCTCGGCGAGCTGCCGGCCACGCTGATCATCGACGACCGTCATGCCATGTCGCCCGATGCCTCGCTGTCTCAGGTCAGCGAAGTGCGCCTGCTGGTGCGCGTGAGCAAGAGCGGCGGTGCCACGCCGGAAACCGGCGACATGTACGGCGATCTGGAAGGGGTGAGAGTTGGTGACGTTGAAGGAGATCCCGTGGAGGTCGTGATCGACCGTGTCATAGAATAGCGGGATGCGACTCACCTCGATCCGCCTGAGCGGTTTCAAATCCTTCGTCGACCCGGTCACGGTGCCCTTCGATGGCAACATGACGGCCATCGTCGGCCCCAACGGCTGCGGCAAGTCGAACATCATCGACGCCGTGCGCTGGGTCATGGGCGAATCCTCGGCCAAGACCCTGCGCGGCGAATCGATGACCGACGTCATCTTCAACGGCTCCACCGCGCGCAAGCCGGTGGGGCAGGCCGCCATCGAGCTGCGCTTCGACAACAGCGACGGCACCATGGGCGGCCTCTACGCTCAGTACGCCGAGATCGCGGTGAAGCGCCTGGTCACCCGCGACGGCCAGTCCAGCTATTTCTTCAACGGCCAGAAGTGCCGCCGCCGCGACATCGCCGACCTGTTCCTCGGCACCGGCCTCGGCCCGCGCTCCTACGCCATCATCGGCCAGGGCATGATCTCGCGGCTGATCGAGGCACGCCCCGAGGAGCTGCGCGCCACCCTCGAAGAGGCCGCCGGCATCTCCAAGTACAAGGAGCGCCGCCGCGAGACCGAGAATCGCATGCGCCGCACCCGCGAGAACCTCGAGCGTCTCGAGGACATTCGCGACGAGCTCGACAAGCAGCTCGAACGTCTCCGGCGTCAGGCCGAGGCGGCGCGTCGCTATCAATCCCTGAAGGAAGAGGAGTTCCGCCTCAAGGGCGAGCTGGCGTTGCTGCGCGGTCGTGCCCTGCGTGCCCGTCAGGTCGAGGAGGAGCGCCGCGTAGGCGAGCTGGAAACCGCCGTGGAGCGCGAGGTCCTCGGCCTGCGCCAGTGCGAGACCCGCCTGGAGGAGGCGCGGGCCGGCCACGACGCCCTCGCCGAGACCCTCGAGGCGCGCCAGGCGCGCTTCTTCGAGACCAGCGGTGCCATTGCCCGCCTGGAACAGAACCTGGAGCATGCCCGCAGCCGTGAAGGGCAACTGGCCCGCGACCTGGAGAGCGCTCGCCAGGAGCTCACCGAGCTCGACCGCCTGGGCGAGCACGACCGCGAGCGCCTGATGCGTCTCGACGAGCGTCTCGAAACCCTGGTGCCGGAGCAGGAAGAGGTGGCCGAGCAGCTCGCCGAGCTGGAGGCGATGCTGGAGGAAGCCGAGCCCGCAGCCGAGGAGGCCGAGCAGGCCTTCGAGACCTTCAGCGAAAGCTGGCGCGAGGCCAGCCGCGAGGCCGAACGCAGTCAGGACCGCCTGCGCGAGCTGGAGAGCCGTCTGGCGCGGCTCGAAGCCGACGTTCAGCGCCGTCGTCAGCAGCAGCAGGAGCTGCCCGACCTGGCCGAGCTGATGGCCCGGCGCGACGAGTTGAAGGAGCGGCTGGCGGAATTCGATCTGGCTCAGGAAGAGGTCGAAGCCCGCCGCGAGCAGCTACAGGCCGGCCGTGACGCCGCCCGCGAAGCGGCGGCGACCCTCGAGCGCGAGCGCGAGGCCGAACGCGCCAGGCGCAGTGCGCTGCAGGGCGAGCTGGCCTCCCTCGAGGCCCTGATCCAGGCCGCTCTCACCGATCCCGACGAGGCCCTCACCGCACACCTGGCCGACCACGAGCTGGGCGAGCTGCCGCGCCTGGGCGAGTCGCTCGACGTCGACCCCGGCTGGGAGGCCAGCGTCTCCTGGGTACTGGCGCCCTGGCTCAAGGCGCGCCTGGCCGCCCCTGAAGCGTTCCGCGCCGCGAGTGCCGAACCGCCCGCCGAGCTGGGCGCCCTGGCGCCCCAGGTGGCGCTCGAATTCGGCTCTGACAGCCTCGCCGCCCGGGTGCGCGGCGCCGGTGCCGCCGCGGCCTGGCTGGCCCCGATACGCTGCGTGGAGAGCGACGAGCAAGCCTGGGCCGGGCGTGAAGGGCTCGGCGCCGGTGAAAGCCTGATCACCCCCCAAGGGCTATGGCTGGGGCGCGACTGGGTACGCCATCGCGGCCAGGGTGCCGGCCCCGATGCACTGCTGGTTAGCCGGCGCCGTTTAGAGGAGGCCGCGGCCGAGCTCGACGAACTCGAGACCCGTCTGGCCGCCCGCGATCAGGCCATCGAAGCCGAGCGCGAGCGCGCCGAGCAGGCTGAGCGCGATCTCGATGCCATTCGCCAGGAGGAGCGCCGTCTGGCCGGCGAGCAGCAACAGCTGGCGGTGCAGGATAGCGGTCTCGCCAGCCGGCTGGAGCATTTACAAGGTCGCGCCGGGGAGCTGGCCGAAGAGCTGGCGAGCCTCGATGAGACCCGTGAAGAGACGCGGCTGAGCATCGAGGAGGCCCGCGAGCGTTGGCAGCAGGCCATGGCCCGGCTGGAGGAGGGCGCCGAGCAGCGCGAGCGCCTGGAGCGGGCGCGCAGCGAGGCTCGCGAGCGGCTGGCAGCCCTGCGTGCCCGGCAGCGCCCCTTGCAGGAGCGTGCCCAGCAGTTGGCGCTGGAGCATCAGCGGCTCTCGACCGAGCGCGCCGGCCTCAACGAGCAGCAGGGGCGCAGCGGCGATGCCCGTGAGCGGTTGCAGGCGCGCTGCGAGGAGCTCAGCGAGAGCCTCGAACAGCTGCGCGAGCCCGACGAGGAGCAGCGCGAGAAGCTCGACGAACTGCTGCACCGCCGCGAGGGCGACGAACGCGCGCTCAACGAAGCCAAGGCACAGGCCGCCGAGCTGGTGGAGCGCCTGCGCGAAGGCGAGCTGGCGCGACAGGGCCACGAGCGCAACCTGGAGGGCATCCGCGAGCGCCTGCAGGAGGCGCGCATGCAGGTCCAGGCCCTGGCGCTCAAGGCCGAGACCCAGGACGAGCAGCTTGCCGAGCTGGGCCATCAGGCCGCAGCACTCGAAGAGAGTCTCGACCCCAATGCCACCGAATCGGCCTGGCAGACCCGCCTGGAAGAGGTCGGCGAGCGCATCCGCCGGCTAGGCGCGATCAACCTGGCGGCCATCGAGGAGTACGACCAGCAGGCCGAACGGCGCAACTATCTGGAGGCGCAGCAGGCCGAGCTCAACGAGGCCCTGGAGACCCTGGAACGGGCGATTCGACGCATCGACCAGGAGACCAGAACGCGCTTCCGCGACACCTTCGAGCGAGTCAATCAGGGGCTGCAGTCGCTTTTTCCGCGAGTCTTCGGTGGTGGAACCGCATGGTTGACGCTGACCGGCGAGGATTTGCTCGATACCGGGGTGGCGATCATGGCACGACCACCGGGCAAGAAGAACAGCACCATTCATCTTCTCTCGGGTGGGGAAAAGGCGCTGACTGCTTTATCGCTTGTCTTTGCCATCTTCCAACTCAATCCGGCACCCTTCTGTATGCTCGACGAAGTTGATGCCCCACTAGATGATGCCAATGTAGGACGCTATGCCAAACTGGTGAAAGACATGTCCGAGTCGGTGCAGTTCATTTATATCACCCACAACAAGATCGCCATGGAAGCGGCCGAAAGATTGATGGGTGTGACCATGCAGGAACCCGGTGTCTCACGTCTGGTGGCCGTGGGGGTGGAAGAGGCTGCGGCCTTGGCCGAGGCTTGAAAGGACTTGAAAGCGAGCGGCAAACGCGATATCAGAAGACACAACGTGGTCATATCGCATAATACAATGGCGAATTCACAGGGAAAGGCGCGGGGATGATTTGACTCCCGAGCGATAATGCCAGGGCTTGACAAACAAAAAAGTGGCCTTTTTTTCGGCAATCGCGCTATGCTGTTGACGAACATCCATCCGGCATGGCGCCCTAGTGATAGGCAAGACGACCCATGGAACTTAGAGAATGGCTGATCATTCTGGGGCTGGCCCTGGTGACGCTCATCGTAATCGATGGCGTGCGTCGCCTTAAGCGTCAGCGCCGAGTGCCCCGCCTGGACCAGGCAGGGGGTAACAACAACCACGTCGACAGCCAGGCGGAAGCCGATGACGATGCCAACTGGGAGCTGCCCAACGGCGGCGCCCGGGTCGTCAGGCCTGCGAGCTATTCGCAGGTCCCGTCGAAGCCCAAGCTGGAGCGCCAGGAGCATCCAGGTCCCTCTCGGGTACTGGCCGGCTTCAGAGAGGCCCCCGGCGATGCCAAGGCCGGTACGCCGAACCTGGCCCGTCCCGCTGCCAGTGCCACCGACGCCTCGCGTCCGGTGGCTTCTGCCATTAAGGCGTCCGACACGGCGGCTGCCGAGACTCGGTCATCCGAGATTCGGTCATCCGAGATTCGGTCATCCGAGGCTCAGGCATCCGAGACTCAGGCATCCGATCGCGCGCCTCAGCCCGAGGTGAGCGCCAAGCGGGCCGAGCCCGAACTCGACCTGGGTCAGGCCGAGCGAAAGCGGGTGGAGGAACCATCGGTCGCCGCCGCGCCCAGCCGGGCCGAAGAGGTACCCGCTGCGGCGAAAGCGCCCGCGGCCGAATCGGTCGATGCCGAAGTGCCTGCTGGCGAAACCGTCGCGGCCAAGCCGGCCGTGGACGAAAGCGAGCAGCGCCGGGAGCCGACGCTTTCCGCCCTGGATGACGACGAACCCATTCGCGAGTCGGCTTCGGTCACTGCCGAGGCCGAACCGCTTGCCGCCGATCCTGACGATCACGATCCTCATCACGACGAGGACGAGCGCTATCGCCTGGTCGATCTCGAAGGCATGGGCAACTCGATCAAGAGCGGCTCACGCCGCGTGGGCGAGTCGATGCACCGCTTCGGCGTTTCCATGCAGCAGCGCCTGGCCAAGCGCCGGGAGCAGAAGCGCGAGGAGCGGGCGCGCCGCGAGCAGGAGCGTGCCGAGAAGGCTGCCCGCGAGGCTCAGCAACGCCGTGAGGCCGCCGAGGCCCAGGCCGTTCGAGAGGCCGAGCGCCGCCGCCTGGAAGCCGAGGCCATCGAGCTGGCCGACGACGACGATCCGCTGTTCGCGCCGCCGCGTTCGCGCTCCGAGCGCCAGGTCGAGGCTGGCTACGCTGAAGCGGCCGACTATGCCGAGCCGGCCGAACCCACCTTGTCGAGCGCTCCCATCCATGACGACGACGTGGTGCGCGCCCACCCGACCCTGGCCCGGGCGCTGCGTCACAACGTCAGCGCCGAGCGCGCCCGCGAGACCCTGAGCCACGCCGACGAGATCATCGTCATCAGCGTGCTGTCGCGCGACGAAGAGGGCTTCTCCGGCGAGGCGCTGCTCAACTTGATGCTGGCCTGCGGCCTGCGCTACAGCAGCGACATGGGCATCTTCCACCGCTTCGAGACCGAGGACCCCGACAGCGAGCTGCAGTTCTCGATGGTCAACGTGCTCAAGCCGGGCACCTTCCCCATCGAGGCGATGGACGAGTTCCGCACGCCGGGCATCACCCTGCTGATGCCGCTGCCCGGGGCGCTGGATACCGCCGCAGCCTTCGAAGCGATGGTCGAGACCGCCATGGTCATCGTGCGCAACCTGGGCGGCGAGCTGAAGGACGAGAACCACAGCGTGATGACCGCGCAGACCGTGGAGTTCGCCCGCCAGCGCGTGCAGGAGTTCGAGCGCCGCAATCGACTCAATCGCTACCAGGTGAACTGACGCCTGTTCGCGTGCCATGCCGCACCCGCCGACAACCCCGTGAGCGATCACGGGGTTGTCGTGTTCAGGGGCGGCGAGCCATCTTTCGAGACCCAAGAGACGCATGAGCCAGCCCGACCAGAAGATCCTCGGCGAAGTCGCCAAGCTGCGCGCCGAGCTCGATGACGCCAACTATCGTTACTACGTGCTCGACGAGCCGCACCTCACCGACGCCGAGTACGACCGCAAGCTGCGCCGCCTGCAGGAGCTGGAGCAGGCCCACCCCGAGCTGGTGACGCCCGACTCGCCGACCCAGCGGGTGGGCGCGCCACCGGACGCCGGCTTCCCCGAGGTGGAGCACGCCGTGCCCATGCTGTCGCTGGACAACGCCTTGAACGAAGAGGAGCTCGAGGCCTTCGTCAAGCGGGTGGCCGAGCGGCTGGAAACCGACCCCGAGACGATCCGCTTCTGCTGCGAGCCCAAGCTCGACGGCGCCGCCGTGTCGCTGGTCTACGAGCGCGGCGTGCTGATCAGCGGCGCGACCCGTGGCGATGGGCGCACCGGCGAGGGCATCACCTCCAACCTGCGTACGCTGCGCTCGATCCCGCTCAAGCTGCGTGGCGATGCTCCCGAGCTGCTCGAGGTGCGCGGCGAGGTGATCATGAGCCATGCGGGCTTCGAGCGGCTCAACGAGCGCGCCCGGGAAGAGGACGGCAAGGTGTTCGCCAATCCGCGCAACGCCGCGGCGGGCAGCCTGCGTCAGCTCGACCCCGAGATCACGGCCAAGCGGCCGCTGGAGTTCAGCGCCTACCAGGTGGCGCGTATCGAACCGACTCCGGGCGATGCCAGCCACAGCGAACTGATGGCGCACCTCAAGGCCTTCGGCTTCCGCACCAGCAGCCTGCTGGAGGTGGTCAGCGGCAGCCAGGGAGTCGTCGACTACTGCCGGCGGCTGGGCGAGCGGCGCGACAGCCTCGGCTACGACATCGACGGTGCGGTGATCAAGGTCGACGACCTGCGCCTGCAGCGCGAGCTGGGCTTCGTCGCCCGGGCGCCGCGTTGGGCCACGGCGTTCAAGTTCCCCGCCCAGGAGGAGACCACGCGGCTCAACGACGTCGAGTTCCAGGTCGGACGTACCGGCGCGATCACCCCGGTGGCACGGCTCGAGCCGGTCTCGGTGGCCGGGGTCACCGTCTCCAATGCCAGCCTGCACAACGCCGACGAGATCGCCCGGCTCGACGTCATGATCGGCGACAGCGTGGTGATTCGGCGGGCCGGCGACGTCATTCCCCAGGTGGTGCGCGTGCTGCCCGAGCGGCGCCCCGCCGATGCCCGCGAGATCGTCTTCCCCGAGCGCTGCCCGGTGTGCGACTCCGAGATCGAGCGCCTGGAAGGCGAGGCGGTGGCGCGCTGCTCCGGCGGGCTGTTCTGCGCCGCCCAGCGCAAGGAGGCGCTCAAGCACTTCGCCTCGCGCCGGGCCATGGACATCGACGGGCTGGGCGAAAAGCTGATCGAGGCACTGGTGGAGCGCGACTGGGTCAAGACGCCCGCCGACCTGTTCCGTCTCGATGCCGAGCGCCTGGCCAGCCTGCCGCGCATGGCGCAGAAGTCCTCCGAGAAGCTGGTGGCGGCGCTGGAGAAGGCCAAGAGCACCACTCTGCCGCGCTTCATCTTCGCTCTCGGCATCCGCGAGGTGGGCGAGGCCACGGCGGCCAACCTGGCGCGCCACTTCGGCACCCTGGATGCGCTGATGGCCGCCGAGCAGGCCGATCTCGAAGCGGTGGAGGACGTCGGCCCGGTGGTGGCCGCTCACGTGTACACCTTCTTCCGTCAGGAGCACAACCGCGAGACCATCGAGGCCCTGCGCGAGCAGGGCGTGAGCTGGGCCGAGGAAACCATCGGCGAGCGGCCCCAGCCGCTGGCGGGGCAGACCTGGGTACTCACCGGTAGCCTGGAGAGCATGACCCGCGACGAAGGCAAGGAGCGCCTGCAGGCGCTGGGGGCCAAGGTGGCCGGCAGCGTCTCCAAGAAGACCACCGGCGTGGTGGCCGGCGAGGCCGCCGGCAGCAAGCTGGCCAAGGCGCAGGAGCTCGGTGTCGAGGTACTCGACGAGGCCGCCTTCCTCGAACGGCTGGCGGCCTGGGAGCGCGGTGAGGGAGCGCCGGACAGTGAAGGGGAGCCGTCATGAGCGGCCGCTTCATCGAAGTGCCCTACCGCATGCTGCCGGGGGAGACCCTCGATGCCCTGCTGGAGGCCTTCGTCACCCGCCAGGGCTACGATACCACCGACACCGGCGAGGGCATGCGCGGCTGGGTCGCCGAGCTCAAGCGCCAGCTGGAGCGCGGCGAGCTGCTCATCGCCCACGACCTGCAGACCGAGACTACCGAGGTGATGACGCTGGCCCAGTGGCGCGCCTTCGGTCGCGACCTGGCCGACGATGAGGAGGAAGGCTAGCCAAGCCCAGGCGCTCCGCAGCGACGCCGCTCGACCGAACTGGCCCGCCATAATTGGCGGGCGTTTTGCTGGCGCAGCTACCGACGGGAGACAAGGCGGGTTCGACCATCGCCATGACGGCACCTCGGAGAAGGTTGACCCAAGTCAAACTTCACGACGCCTAATATGCAGAAAATACCCCTCATTCGTTCGTATTCGCCGGCGACTCAGGAGCGAGGCTCGGCACCGTCTGTCCTGTTTATAGAGATCGAGATGCTGACCCAGGTTCGTTCCCTGTTCACCTGCCTCAAGACCCTGCAAGGGTTCGTGCTGGTGGCGATTCTCTCCGCCTCACTGACCGTCTTCATCGGGGTCACGCTGGCCTCCTCGCTGCTGTATGAGAACATTCTGACGCGCCAGGCAGAGCAGACCTCGGAAACCCTGGCCAGGCAGAGCTATAGCGCCATGCAGCAGGTGTTGCGTCAGGGCTGGAACCTGGAGCAGATGGAAACCTTCATCGAGGAGACCCGGTTGGCTCACGAAGCCTCCGGCTATCGCTTCACGTTCTACTGGGGCGAAGGGGTTACGCAGCGCCACGGCGACATCGATCAGCCGGAGATGGACGTCGTCATCCGTGCGGCGCTGGCCGCCGGAGGTGAACGAGTCTGGCGCGAGAACGGCACCGTGCGGCGCATCATGCCGCTGGTGGCCCGCGCCGAGTGCCTGGCCTGTCAGCAGTACGCGGCGGCCGGCGAGGTGCTCGGCGTCATCGACATTCAGCATGACCTGGCGCCGATCAGTCGCGTAATGCGCTTCAACTACCTGGCCATGTTCATCGTCGCCGCGCTGATGGTCCTGATGCTGGCGCTGGGCATCTCGAAGCTGTTCGCCGAGCGTATCGAGGCCACCCTGCGGCAGTTCCGCCAGCGTCTGGCGGCGGTCAACTCCGTGGCCGACTTCCGCAACCTCAACCTCGGCGATAGCGACGTGGGCTTTCAGGAGCTCAACGACGCCATGCAGCAAGTGAATGCCCTGGTGGGCCGGCTGCGCAACGTGGCGGTGGACAAGGACATCCTCGAATTCGAGATCCGCCTGCTGAGCAAGTTCATCATCACCTCCGAGGTGGTCCGCGACTGGCGCGAGTTCATCAAGGAGCTGCTGGCCGACATCAATACCATCATTCAGGCCCACACCCTGGTGACCATCTTCCAGGTGGAGGATGAGGGCTACGAGCTGGAGGTGTTCTGGTACCGCGAGGTGGCGCCGGAGACCCGGGCGACCTTCGAAGCGCTGTTGACCCAACTGCTCGAGCGCAAACACGAAGGGCAGCCCGCTTGCATCATCCTCAAAGTCTCCCATCACACGGTGGTGAGCTCGGGAGAAAACGAGGCGCTGGCCGACCTCACACCGGAGGACATCCGCCTGCAGACCAAGTCGCTGCTGCTCGAGGCGCCCAAGATCGGCGGCATCGTCGGCATCGGCGTGCAGTCGGATCTGGCCCAGGACCCGATTCGCCACATCGTCATCGACGGCATCCTCTCGACGCTGCTCAATCTGGTGGGCTCGGTCAAGGCGATCTACAAGTACACCCAGGACCTGGAGTTCTACGCCACCCGCGATCCGCTCACCAACCTGCACAACCAGCGCATCTTCAAGGACATGCTGACCTACGAGGTGGGCCGGGCGACACGTCACCAGGACCACTTCAGCCTGCTGATGCTCGATCTGGACAACTTCAAGACGGTCAACGACCGTCACGGCCACGCCTTCGGCGACCAGTTCCTGCACGCCGTGGCCGACACCCTCGCCCACTCCATACGCCCGGGCGACTTCCTGGCCCGCTATGGCGGCGACGAGTTTACCGTGATCCTGCCGCAGACCGAGGAGGAGCAGGCCTACTCGGTGGCGCTGCGCATCGCCAGCAACCTCTCCGGGCAGGTGCTCACCGCCCCCGACGGCAGCACGGTGCGGGCCACCACCTCGATCGGCATCGCCTGCTACCCCAACCACGCCGGCAACCCCCACGACCTCTTCCTGATGGCCGACAACATGATGTACAAGGCCAAGCGCAAGGGTAAGAACTGCGTGGCCCTGCCGGAGCAGGAGGAGGTGGCCGCGGTGTTCAAGGAGGTGGGCGAGAAGAACCAGATGGTGCTCAGTGCGCTGGAGGAGCAGCGCATCGTGCCCTACTTCCAGCCCATCGCCGACGTGCGCACCGGCGAGGTCAACATCCACGAGCTGCTGATGCGCATCCAGCTCGACGACCGTCTGGTGCCGGCCGGCGAGTTCATCGACATCGCCGAGAGCATCGGCGTGATCCACAAGATGGACTACCAGTTGATCGAGAAGGCCTTCGCCCAGGTCCGCGAGCAGGGCTACGAGGGCATGCTGTTCATCAATCTGTCGCCCAAGTCGCTGATCATCGGCGAGTTCATCGGGCGCATCCATCAGTTGGCCATCGATTACGACATCCAGCCGGAGCGCATCGTCTTCGAGCTCACCGAGCGCGAGACGGTGAGCAACCTCAAGCTGCTGGAAAAGTTCGTGCTCGACCTCAAGATGGAGGGCTTCAACTTCGCCATCGACGACTTCGGCTCGGGCTACTCCTCGTTCCGCTACCTCAAGCAGTTCCCCATCGACGTGATCAAGATCGAGGGCGAATTCATCCGCAACATGCTCAGCGACGAGAAGTACATGGCCTTCGTCAAGAGCATCGTGACCCTGGCCCAGAGCCTCGGTGTGAGCACCATCGCCGAGTTCATCGAGGACGAAGAGGTGCTGGCCGCCGTCGAGGTGCTGGGCATCGACTTCGGCCAGGGCTACCATCTGGGGCGGCCGGGGCCGAACTTTGTCAGCCGCCGGCAGCCGCTGCTGGCTGCCGAGTAGGCTTGCGCCTGGCCTGGCGACGGGAGGCTACTTGCCCTGAACCAGATCGCGGATGATCCGTCGCCCCGGGTGCAGGTGGTCCGCCAGCGGCCACTCCAGCGGCAGCGGCTCGTCGCACATGCGCGAGGCGAGCAGCTCGGCGCACAGCGGGGCGCTGGCCATGCCGCGGGAGCCATGAGCGGCGCTGATCCACAGCCCCGAGTGGTGGCGGCCGGGTACGTCGGGCACGCGGGTGGCGTCCTTGGCCAGGGTGGCGTAATCCTCGCGCCAGGCCTCGGCGTCGGGCAGCGGACCGCAGTAGGGCGACTTGTCGGGGCTGGCTGCGCGTACGCCGACACGGCCGGTGAGCCGCTCGGGCGAGAGCTCCGCGCCGGCCTCGCGCAGCGCCGCCACGAAGTGGGGCAGCCCCCGCTCGAGCTCCGCCAGGTTGGCGGCGTGGTCGGCCTCGCGCTCGCTCATGTCGGTCTCGCCGGGGCCGAAGGTGGCGCCGAAGTTGAGTACGCCATCCGCCGCTGGCGGTACGTAGCCGCCGGCGCACACCACCCGACCCAGCGCCGGGGCGCCTTCGGGCAGTGCCAGCTGGCTGACCTGGCCGCGCACCGGCTGCAGCGGCAACGCCGAACTCTGGGCGAACCGGACCGCCTCGCTGGCGGCGGCGATCACTACCTGATCGGCGGCGATACGCTCGCCGTCGGCCAGGGTCAGGGTCCAGCCGCTCTCGTTGCCGGCCAGCCCGGTCACTTCACCACGCCGGAAGACGACACCGGGTGTGGCCGCCAGCCTGACGCACAGCTCCAGGGGCCTGACCCAGGCGGCGTCGGGGTAGTCCAGTGCCGGTGCGTCGAGGCGGATGCCGGCCACGGCGCTGGCCGCCTCGGCGTCGAGCCCGCGCACCACGCTGGTCGGTAGCGGGTGATTGGCCAGGAAGCGCGCCTGGCGCATGCGCTCCTTTTCATTCAGCGCCAACTGCAGCACGCCGCTGGGCTGCCATAGGGTCTGTTTCGGGTCGAGCCCGGCCAGCCAGCGGCGGCTGTGCAGGAGGCCGGCGAGGTAGGTGCGACTCTGCAGATTGGTTTCCACCGCGAGCTTGACGTAGAGCGCCCCCTGCAGGTGCGTGGTGCCCAGCTCGGCGCGGTCGAAGCGGTCGATCAGGGTGACCTCGATGCCACGCCGGGCCAGGGCGGCAGCAGTGCTGGCCCCGGCAATGCCGGCGCCGATCACCGCCACGTGGCGCGGCGGGCGTGCCGGCGGCGGGCTGAACCAGGGCGTGTGGGCACGACGCTTGTCGGCGGGCGGTGCGGCGATCTCACCGGCGAGCATCTCGCGCTTGCGGCCGTAGCCGGGCACCTTGCGCCAGGCGAAACCGGCGGCGGCCAGGGCGCGCTTGACCGTTCCGGCACAGGTGAAGGTGGCGAAGCTCGCCCCCGGGCGTGAGCGGGCGGCCATGGCGGCGAACAGCTCCGGGCGCCACATCTCCGGGTTCTTGGCCGGGGCGAAGCCGTCCAGGAACCAGGCGTCCACTTGGCCTTCGAGCAGGGCCAGGCGCTCGCTGGCATCGCCGAAGTGCAGGTCCAGCGTCACCCGCTCGTCGAGCCACAGCCGATGCACGCCGGCCACCGGCTCGGGCCACTGGCGTATCAGCCGCTCGGCGCGTTCCGCCAGGTCCGGCCAGGCCGCCAGTGCCCGGGCCAGGTCGTCGCGGCGCAGCGGAAAGCGCTCGGTGGAAACCAGGTGCAGGCGAGCGCCGGCCGGGGCGTGGGCGTCGAAGCAGGCCCAGGCGCAGAGCATGTTGAGCCCGGTGCCGAAGCCGGTCTCGCCGATGGTGAAGGGGCGCTTCTCCCGCCAGGCAGCCAGGCGCTGCGGCAGGTCGTTACCCTGAATGAAGACATGCTCGGTCTCCGCCCGGCCGTCGTGGCGCGAGAAGTAGACGTCGTCGAAGCAGGTCGAGAGCGGGGTGCTCTCGCCGTTCTCGTCGTGCTGCCAGTCGAGGCTGGCAGGCTCGAGCGCGGCCAGCGGCGGCAGCGAGGCATGGGGCAGGGACACGGACTTCTCCAGCGCGGGTCTCGGAACGAAAGCACGAACTCTACACGAACAGGGCTGCTCAAAAATTGACCGTTGTCGCCGCGGCGGCGTGGCATGGCGTATCCGGCGAGCCATCCGCGGCGTTTCAACAGCGTTATCCACAGAAGCTGTGAGCAAAGTCTCTGTGGATAACCGGCAGGTCGAGGGAGGGTTAGGGGAGCACCTTCTTGAATGGCTTGACGGTCACCTTGGCGTAGACCCCGGCAATCACGTAGGGGTCGGCGTCGGCCCAGGCCTTGGCGCTCTCGAGGCTGTCGAACTCGGCCACCACCAGGCTGCCGGTGAAACCGGCTTCGCCGGGGTCCTCGGCGTCCACGGCGGGATGCGGACCGACCAGCACCAGGCGGCCCTCGTCGCGCAGCTTTTCCAGCCGGGCCAGGTGGTCGGGGCGGGCAGCCAGGCGTCGCTCCAGGCTGTTCTTCACGTCTTCACTGATGATTGCGTACAGCATCGCAGCGTTTCCTCGGTCGAGCGGTATCACCGCGGACTCCAACCGTGCGTTGACCGACCGTCGTCGGACGCGCACCATGGGCCATCATTTTGACAAAGTTGCCTGCCTGCGTCATGCCAATGCCCCACCTGCCCGAGCATTTTGCCGGCGATCCCGGCCCGCTCGGGGTCGACCTGCACATGCACTCCACCGCCTCGGACGGCGCCCTGGCCCCCGCCGACGTGGTCGCCCTGTGCGCGTCGCGGGGCGTCACGCTGATGGCGCTGACCGATCACGACACCGTGGCCGGGGTGAGCGAGGCTGCCGCGGCGGCCAAGCACCTCGGCGTGTGTCTGCTGCCGGCAGCCGAACTCTCCACCCGCTGGCAGGGCATCGGCATTCACGTGGTGGCGCTGCTGCCCCAAGGCGCCCACGGTGCGCTGGCCGCAGGGCTCGACGCCCAGGCCGAGGCCCGCGAGGCCCGTGCGGCGGTCATCGCCGAGCGCATGGAGAAGCTGGGGCTCGACAACGCCCTGGCGCGTGCCCGCGAGCAGGCCGGCCCCCACCGTCCGCTGGGGCGACCCGACTTCGCCCGTGCGCTGGTGGCGGCGGGCCTGGTGCCCGACGTGGCCACGGCCTTTCGCAAGCATCTGGGCAGCGGCAAGGCGGGTGACGTCAAGGCGCACTGGCCGGCCTTGGCCGATGTGGTGGGCTGGGTGGTGGCCGCGAACGGCGTGGCAGTGCTGGCGCATCCGTTGCGCTACGGGCTGACCCGGCGCAAGCGCGGCCAGCTGCTCGACGACTTTGCCGCGGCGGGCGGGCAGGCGGCGGAGCTGATCAGCGGTTTTCAGAATGCCGACGTTACCCGCGATCTGGCACGCCAGCTGGCCGAGCGGGAGCTCTACGCCTCGCTGGGCAGCGACTTCCATTTTCCCGGTGGGCATCTGGCACCGGGCAGCATGAGCCCGGTGCCGCGCACCGCCGTGCCGCCGGTATGGACGCATCCGCGGCTGGCCGGCTTCATTGCGAACTGCGACGAGCCGACCGTCGGCGCGCTATAGTGGGCAGCAAGAACCGACCACAGCAGGGAATCGACATGAGCCAGTTCTTCCAGATCCACCCCGAAAATCCGCAGAAGCGCCTGATCGACCAGGCGGTGCAGATCGTTCGCCAGGGTGGGGTGATCGCCTATCCCACCGACTCCGGTTACGCCCTGGGCTGCCACCTGGGCGACAAGAAGGCGATCGAGAGGATCAAGCGGCTGCGCTCGCTGGACGACAAGCACAACTTCACCCTGGTGTGCTCCGACCTTTCAGACATCGGCACCTACGCCAAGGTCGACAACAGCGTGTTTCGTCTGCTCAAGGCCAACACCCCGGGGGCCTATACCTTCATTCTCAACGCCACCTCCGAGGTGCCGCGACTGCTGCTGCACCCCAAGCGGCGCTCCATCGGCGTGCGCGTGCCCGACCACCGCATCACCCATGCGCTGCTGGAGGCCCTGGGCGAGCCGCTGATGAGCGTGACGCTGATCCCGGTGGGCGAGGAGCTGCCGATGACCGATCCGGAGGAGATCCGCGACCGCTACATCAACCAGCTCGACCTGATCATCGACGGCGGCGCCTGCCATCTCGAACCCACCAGCGTGATCGACCTGCGCGAACTGCCGCCCACCATCCTGCGCGAAGGGCGCGGCGACCTGGCGCCGTTCGGCGATTGAGCGTCGGCGACGCGAGCCATCATGTCTCCGGCGCCCGGTTGGGGTCGGGCGTTTCCTCGTCCAGCCAAGTGCCGCACTTGAGGCAGTAGCGCGCGCGTTTCTCGTGGCGGTCGTGGCCGCAGCCGGGGCAGGCCTGGTCGGAGTAGCGGTCGGCGCGGATCGAGCGGATCACCTCGGCGGAGAACACCCCGGTGGGCACGGCGATGATCGAGTAGCCGATCAGCATCACCAGGGTGGAGATCGCCTGGCCGAGCGGCGTCACCGGCACGATGTCGCCATAGCCCACCGTGGTCAGGGTGACGATGGCCCAGTAGATCGACATGGGGATGCTGGTGAAGCCGGCCTCGTCGGGCTCGATCATGTAGACCAGCGCGGCGAACAGGGTGACCAGCAGCAGGACGGTGAACAGGAACAGGAAGATCTGGTGCACGCTGTTCTTCAGCGCTTCCACCAGTAGGCGCCCTTCGCCGACGAACTGCATCAGGCGCAGCACGCGGAAGATACGCAGCACGCGCAGCAGGCGCACGATCACCAGGGTCTGGGTGCCGGGGAACAGTAGCATCAGCCAGGTCGGCAGGATGGCCACCACATCGATGATGCCGTAGAAGCTGCGCAAGTAGCGCTGCGGCTTGTCGAGGATGTAGATGCGCACCAGCAGCTCGATGGTGAAGATGAGCGTGAAGCCCCACTCCAGCCAGTAGAAGAGCTCGCCATATGCTGCGCCGAATCGCTCGACGGTATCGAGCATCACCACCAGTACGCTGGTCAGGATCATCGCGATCAGGACGATATCGAAACCCTTGGCCAGCGGCGTGTCCGATTCGAAGATGATCTGAAACAGGCGTGTTCGCACGCCTTCGCCGGCCGGCCGAAACGGTTCGCTCATTCGTTCTCTCCCTGTTCTCTCTCCCTTACCTCTTACCTCTTACCTCTTACCTCTTCTCTTTCACGGCATTCCTGTCTGCTCTGCGCCGATCCAGTCGTCGCGGCCCGTGCGCGGTTGTCAGGCCGCCAGCCGGTGCGCCAACCGCAGCGCCACGCGACCGAAGTCCCGCTCTAGCCAGGCGGGGCGCTCCAGCAGGGTGGCCAGCTGCCCGGCTTCGTTATCGCCGGTGTCGGCCAGCGCCTGGAGCGCCTGTGTGGCCGTGTGCTTCCACTCATCCTCGCCGGTGTCGCCGTAGGCGTCCAATGCCAGCAGGGCGCGATGCAGGCGCTCGCCGGGAGCCGTACCGGCCGGCAGCGTCCAGCGGCCCGACAGCAGCGCGCTGCCGCGTACCGCCTTGCTGGCATCGGCGGGGCGCAGTGGCACGCTCTCGGCTAGGGCCTGCGCCAGCTGCCATAGCGCCTGAGGGTCGCCGTCCTTGAGTTCCAGCTCCAGCTCGCGGATCGGCACCCGCCGCCCGGCGGCGCGAATTTCGCCTTGGTCCAGCGCCACCTCGATGCTGGCCTCGGCCAGCTCCAGGCGCCACAGGCGACGCTCGAAGTCGGTGGTGAAGCGCGGCTCTAGCCGCTCCAGGATATCGCCGCCCAGCTTGGCGAAGGGCGGCAGCCCGGCCAGCCCGACCAGATCGAGCGCGTCACCCGCTACCGGCCACTCCCACTCCCGGCGCCGGCTGAACCCGCCGCTGCCTTCGCCGCTGGTCTTCAGGGTCTGCACCCAGCTGTCGTTGCGTCGGCGCAGGCGCAGCGCCACGCGCGCCGCTTCCAGCTCGCCCTGAGGGGTATCGTAGTAGGTGTTGGCCAGCCGCTGGGCGGCGTCCACGCCGTTGCGCAGCAGCGGGTGCGCAAGTAGCCGCTCGGGCCCCGTCTCGCCCAGCGCCAGCTTCATCTCGATCTCGTGACTCATGCGGTTTCCTGCTCGTCGTGTGACTGCTCTTCGTTTCCAGGCGCGGCCCGGGTGCGGCGGGCATATCGTGTGTCGGAAATATTTCCATGACGTGACAGGGTGCCATTCTTTATACTGGCGCCGCCATTTCACAAGCGCATCCTACGTCATGGTCAAACCCAACCCGTTTTCGGCGATGTTCGGCCGCTCGCCGTTCCAGCCTCTTCTGGCTCATATCGGCAAGGCCAACGAGTGTGCCGACCAGTTGCTGCCGTTCTTCGAGGCCTCGCTCGCGGGCGATTGGGAAGAGGCCGCCAAGATTCGCGAGACCATCACCGAGCTGGAGCACGAGGCCGACCGCCTCAAGACCGAGCTGCGGCTCAACCTGCCCAACACCATGTTCCTGCCCGTTTCCCGCACCGATCTGCTCGATCTGATCACCGTACAGGACAAGATCGCCAACAAGGTGCGCGACATCACCGGCATCATGCTGGGGCGCCGCATGCAGGTGCCCGCCGAACTGGCCCAGCCCATGCGCGACTACATGCAAACGGCGGTCGCCTGCGTCGCTCAGGCACGCCAGGCCCTCGAGGAGCTCCAGGATCTGCTCGAGTCGGGCTTCGGCCGCCATGCTTCCGACGTGATGCTCAACATGATCCGCGAGCTGCACATTCTCGAGCAGCAGGCCGACAACCAGCAGATCTCCATTCGCCGGTTGCTGTTCGATCTCGAGGATCGGCTCAAGCCGGTGGATGTGGTCTTTCTCTACAAGATCATCGATTGGGTCGGGGAGCTCTCCGACCGTGCCGAACGCGTCGGCAGCCGCCTGCAGATTCTCACTGCCCGGTAGGACACCGCCCGGCGATCCCGGCACGGTGTGCCCCTAACCCGACAGCCACATAGGAACCAACCCCTATGTCGATCATTGCGCAGCACGGTGAAATCTTCATCATCCTGGCCTGCCTCTTCGGCTTCTTCATGGCCTGGGGCGTCGGCGCCAACGACGTCGCCAACGCCATGGGCACCTCGGTGGGCTCCAAGGCCATCACCATCCGCCAGGCGATCGTCATCGCCGTCATCTTCGAATTCCTCGGCGCCTGGCTGGCCGGCGGCGAGGTCACCGCGACCATTCGCGGCGGCATCGTCGACCCGGTACTGCTGCAGGCCAACCCGGAGCTGCTCGTCTACGGCATGCTCTCGGCGCTGCTGGCCGCCGCCCTGTGGCTGCTGATCGCCTCGGCCAAGGGCTGGCCGGTCTCCACCACCCACTCCATCGTCGGTGCCATCGTCGGCTTCGGCGCGGTGGGGCTGGGCATGGAGGCCGTGGCCTGGAACCGGGTCGGTACCATCGCCTCGAGCTGGGTCGTCTCGCCGCTGCTGGCGGGGGCCATCTCCTTCCTGCTGTTCAAGTCGGTGCAGCACCTGATCTTCGAGGCCAAGGACCCCTTCGCCGCGGCCAAGCGCACCGTGCCGTTCTACATCTTCCTGGTCGGCTTCATCGTCTCCATGGTCACCCTGACCAAGGGCCTGACCCACGTGGGGCTCGATTTCACTTTCGGCCAGAGCTTCATGCTCTCGGTGCTGCTGGGTATCGGCATCATGGGCATCGGCATCGTCATGGAGAACCGCGTCAAGCACGAGCGGCGCAGCGGCGACCAGTTCGGCTACGGCAGCGTCGAGCGTGTGTTCGGCGTGCTGATGATCTTCACCGCCTGCGCCATGGCCTTCGCTCACGGCTCCAACGACGTGGCCAACGCCGTCGGCCCGCTGGCGGCGGTGATCAGCGTGGTACGCAGCGACGGCGTGATCGACACCGCCGCGCTGGTGCCCTGGTGGGTGCTCATTCTCGGTGGCGGCGGCATCGTGGCGGGGCTGGTCACCTACGGCCACAAGGTGATCGCCACCGTAGGCACCGGCATCACCGAGCTGACCCCCAGCCGTGGCTTTGCCGCCACCCTGGCCGCCGCTACCACCGTGGTGCTGGCCTCGGGCACGGGGCTGCCGATCTCCACCACCCATACGCTGGTCGGGGCGGTACTCGGCGTGGGGCTGGCCCGCGGCATGGCGGCGCTCAACCTGCGCGTGATCGGCACCATCGTGATGTCGTGGCTGATCACCCTGCCGGCCGGGGCGGGCCTGGCGATCATGTTCTTCTTCATGTTCAAGGGTATTTTCGGCTAAATCCGGATGCGGTAAGGTCCCTAAGACGGCGGCACCGCAGTGGTGCCGCCGTTTTCGTCGCTCTGATATAGTCAAAGACGATACACCCCTCTTTTCACCTGCTGCCGGAGAGCGGCCTTGGACACTCGTTTCCCCTTCGTCGACTGGTTCCGCAATTCCTCCCCCTATATCAATGCGCATCGGGGCCGAACCTTCGTGATCCTGATCGAGGGCGAGGCCATGGCGCGAGGCCGAGGCGAGCAGTTGATCCAGGATCTGGCGCTGCTGCACACCCTCGGGGTGCGGCTGGTGGTGGTGTTCGGCATTCGGCCCCAGGTGGAGCAGGCGCTGAACGAAGCGGGCATCGTGCCGCGGCGCCACAACGGACGCTGGGTCGCCGACGAGGCGATCATGGCCTGTGTCGAACGGGTCGCCGCCGAGCAGCGGCTGTGGCTGGAGGCGCGGTTCTCGCTGGGCCTGCCCAATACGCCGCTGCACGGGGTCGAGCTCACCGCGGTCTCGGGCAACCTGGTGATGGCCAAGCCGCTGGGCGTGCGCGAAGGCATCGACTACGACCACAGCGGCGAGGTGCGCCGGGTGCGGGTCTCGGCGGTGCAGGGGCTGCTCGACCGCGGCTCGCTGGTGCTGTTGCCGCCGCTGGGCTTCTCCAGCACCGGCGAGGTGTTCGATCTGGACGCCGCCGAGGTGGCCCAGCACGCGGCCATGGCGCTGGCCGCCGACAAGCTGATCCTGATGGGCGAGGAGCCCGGGCTCTACGACGAGAACGGCGCCCTGCAGCGTCAGCTCAGCCCCGACGAGGCCGAGCCGCTGTTGAGCCAGGCCGAGCCCGGCAGCGAGCAGGCGCGCCATATCGCCGCCGCCTGCGCCGCGGCACGCCACGGCGTGGCACGTACGCACCTGCTGTCGTGGCACGACCACGACGCCCTGCTCGGCGAGCTGTTCACCCGCGACGGGGTGGGCACCATGATCACCCGGCACCGCTACGAGCAGTTGCGTCCGGCGGAGCTTGGCGACATCGGCGGCCTGCTGGAGCTGCTCGAGCCGCTGGAGCGGCGGGGCATGCTGGTGCCGCGTTCGCGGGAGCGCCTCGAGCACGAGATCGACGACTACCTGGTGATCGAGCGCGACGGCATGATCATCGGCTGCGCGGCGCTGCACCGCTTCGCCGAGGCCGACATGGGCGAGCTGGCTTGCCTGGCGATCCATGTCGGCTACCGCGGCGGTGCGCGCGGCTCGCTGCTGCTGTCGGGTATCGAGCGGCGGGCACGCCGGCTGGGGCTGGCGTCGTTGTTCGTGCTCACTACGCACACCGCCCACTGGTTCGTCGAGCACGGCTTCAGGCCCTCGGACATCGAGTCGCTGCCGCCGCTCAAGCGCGATACTTACAACCACGCGCGCAAGTCGAAGATTCTCGTCAAGCCGTTGGCGTGAGGCTGTCGGCAAACTCCCATTTGCGTCCTGCAGACCCTTGCCGCCGCCCGGAATTGGCGTTCCCGGCGGCGGCTGTCGCTCTGAGGCAACGGCATCCCAAAGCTTGTCTCGAAAAAGCAACATCCTAACTCTTTGCTTTTAAAAGCCTCTTGTAGCGCTTTGAGAATTGGTGTCGCCAAACGGTGACGAAACGCAAGCCTGACGGCCCCGTTCTTCCCTGTTTTTCCCACCGCGCGCTGGCGTGCCAACTTTTTATGAAGTTTAACCTTTTGAAAAATATGGAGTATCGAGTTTCTTGGCACGTTACTGGCAATACTTAGGGTGAGCAACGAAGAAGTGATTCAAACGGCTCGAATCACTTCAGATCGTCGAGAGGCTCGGGGAACCACCACCCCCCCATGCCCTGTGCTACCCGGGCATCGAGACGTTCGGCGTTCGCTCCGCGATGTGTAACTTAGGTTGCGATGAGACGGGTACCGCCGACAGGCAAGGAAAGGTACCAGAAGGGCAAGGATGCCCCGGCATGGATGCCTCATCCCCCCTCGGGGGATCGAATTTCGGGTCAGCGTCGGCGAGTTTCTCGCGGCGGTGACGCCAAGGAACGAAGCAGAGCGGCTTACCGCTCGCCCAACCCGGCAGCTCCTGGTGGCAAAGGCCGGTGCGGGGCTTCGGGGCCCTCGGGCCCGCTGAAAGTGTGGGACATGGCTCGACCAGGCGAACGATGCCCATATTTTCAACCCCTTCAGTTCCCTGCGTACTTGGGCCGGCACCTGCCGGCCTCTTTTTTTTCGCAGTGACCTGGAACGGGGCGGAAGTCGGGCGCGTAACTCTGTTATCCTTCAGGAACGTACCATGGTGGTTTCTTACCCTCTCCTGAATAGAACATTGGTCATGACCAAACGGGTCTCGCGCCGCTGGCGTCCTCGCTCATTGCTGCAGCTCGTGCTGCTGGCATTCCTGGTGGTGATGCTGCCGCTGGGAGTGCTGATGTACCAGGCTGGACAGGCTCTTTCCGAACTCTCTCATCTGGCCGACGTAAGCGCTCGTCAGGCCGTCGAAGAGAGTCGTCGTGCCCGCGTGCTGAGCAACCTCGCCGTGGAAATGGAGCGTAGTGCCCGCCAGTATGCGGTACTGGAGCAGGAGAGCCTGCTCGAACTCTACGCCGAGCGCCACGCCGAATTCACCGAACTGTTGGCCCAGCAGCGTCGCTTCCTGCCCGGCAACCCCGACGTGCTGGCGCTGGAAGAACAGCTGCTGCTGCTCTCGCAGCTACCCGAACTGGAACCCGAGGCGCTGGAGGTATGGCTGGCGCTGTTCGTGCCCTTTGCCGAGCACACCGAGGCGATGCGGCGTGCCACCAGCCAGCAGATCGATGCCAGCATCGAGATGATCAGCGCCCGGGCCGAGGCGGTGCAGTCGCGCCTGTGGCTGCAGACCACGGCGCTGGTATCCGCCAGCCTGCTGCTCATCCTGCTGTTCAGCTGGCTGATCATCCGTCCGGTACGCCAACTCGAGCGGCGCATTCTCAGTATCGGCAGCGGCGTGGAAACCAACGACCGCGACACCATCCAGGGCCCGGCCGAACTGGTTCAGCTCGGCGACCGGCTCGACTGGCTGTCGACCCGGCTCAGCGATCTCGAAGCGCAGAAGCAGCAGTTCCTGCGCCACATGTCTCATGAGCTCAAGACACCGCTGGCCAGCGTGCGCGAAGGCTCGGCGCTGCTGGCCGACGGCGTGGCGGGTGAGATGACGCCCCGCCAGCGCGAGATCCTGACGCTGATCGATGCCAGCGGCAGCGAGCTGCAGCGGCTGATCGAGCAGCTGCTCGACTACAACCTGCTGCAGCACAACCAGCGCGTCACCCTCGAACGGGTGGATCTGGCTACCTTGGTCAAGACCGTTCTGGCCAAGCACCGCCTGGCACTGGAGCACAAGGGCATGCGGGTGACCGCCTTCGATGGCCCCATGGAGTGGGTGGTGGACCGCACCGCCGTGGGCCGCATTCTCGACAATCTGGTCTCCAACGCCATCGCCTACGGTGAGGATGGCGGCGACCTGATGATTCGTGCCCACGCCGGGCGCGACCACCTGTTCCTCGACGTGGCCAATACCGGCGAGCCGATTTCCGAGCAGGACCGGCCGCTGCTGTTCGAGCCTTTCTATCAAGGCCGCTCACGGCGCAAGGGGCCGCTCAAGGGCTCCGGGATCGGACTCTCGGTGGCGGCAGATTGCGCGCGCATCCAGAGCGGTGGTCTGGCGCTGGTCGAGGACAGGGAGTTCGACGTATGTTTCCGCCTGACCCTGCCGCGTCAGGCAATCCCACTGACAGAAGAAAAAACGGAGCCCCTCGTAAGGGGCATAAGCGCAAGGAGCGAGGAACGATGAAGGGCATAGAAACCTTCGGTAATAGAGAGCCACATGTAAGAGCCACGCAGGTGAAAAAGCTGTTCGCGATGGGCGGCCTGGCGGCCCTGCTGGGCGGCTGCGAACTGCTGCCCGAACACGCCATGCTGGGCACGGAACCGGAAGAGTCGCCGGAAACGGTGGCATGCACCGCAGAGCCCACCTTTGCCGACGAGGCCTGCCTGCTGCACAACTGGGTGGCCTTCGGTCTGACATCGCAACGCGGCGATGGAGAGTGGCGTCGCCAGGCCCTGATGGATATCGAAGCCGCCGCGGGCAGAAGCGAGGCCGAACGAGAGCTGGCGCGTGCCGTGGCCCTGGCCTGGGGCAGCGAGCGCGAGTGGCGCGAGGCGGCAACGATCTATCAGGAATACACGGCTGCCGCACCGGAAGACCTGCAACCGCTGCTGCGCTACTGGCGCAACGAGCTCGAGGGTCGACGTTCGCTGGCCGGCCACAGGGACAACGCCCGGGGGCAGCTGGCGAACCTGCAACGCGAGAATGCCGAGCTCTCCGAGAAGCTCGAGGCGCTCACTGCCATCGAGCAGAACATGAACTTGAGACAACAATCGCCCTGAACGCTTTTTGGGGCGATAAGGGAGACAGACGTGATGGAAGCGGCTCGATTGTCCGATACACGTAAGAGTGAGGCTCGCAGGTCAGCGGCACGCACCTCGGCTGCGAAAGCCGCCGCTGCCCACATTCTGCTGGTCGATGACGACATTAGCCTGTTGCGTCTGCTGGGGATGCGTCTGGAGAGCCGTGGCTATCGGGTCACCACGGCGGAGAGCGGCCCCGAGGCGCTGCGCAAGCTGGAAGCCGAGCGCCCCGACATCGTGCTCTCCGACCTGCGCATGGACGAGATGGACGGCATGGCGCTGTTCCAGGCGATCCAGCGTGAGGTGCCGGGCCTGCCGGTGATCATCCTGACCGCCCACGGCTCCATTCCCGACGCCGTGAACGCCACCCAGCAGGGAGTGTTCAGCTTCCTGACCAAACCGGTGGACCGCGACGAGCTGTTCAGCGCCATCGACGATGCATTGGCCCACACGCCGGCCGGCAGCAGCCACGAGACCGACGCCTGGCGGGCCAGCATCATCACCCGCAGCCCGGAGATGGAGCGGGTGCTGGAGCAGGCGCGCATGGTGGCCTCTTCCGATGTCAGCGTACTGATCACCGGGCCTTCCGGTTCGGGCAAGGAGCTGCTGGCGCGGGCCATTCACGACGCCAGCCAGCGGGCCAACAAGCCGTTCGTGGCGATCAACTGCGGCGCGCTGCCCGAACAGCTGCTGGAGAGCGAGCTGTTCGGCCACGCCAAGGGAGCCTTCACCGGCGCGGTGAGCGATCACAAGGGCCTGTTCCAGGCCGCCGAGGGCGGCACCCTGTTTCTCGACGAGATCGGCGACATGCCGCTGCCGCTGCAGGTCAAGCTGCTGCGCGCATTGCAGGAGCGCCAGATTCGGCCGCTCGGCTCGACCCAGTCGATCCCGGTCAACGTGCGCATCCTCTCCGCCACCCACCGCGACCTCAGCCAGGCGATGCATCAGGGCGAATTCCGCGAGGACTTCTTCTATCGCCTCAACGTGGTCAACCTAAAGCTGCCGGCGCTGAAGGATCGCGCCGAGGACGTACCGCTGCTGGCGCGCCATCTGGTGGCCCAGGCGGCGGAGCGGCACAAGCCGTTCGTCAAGGGCTTCTCGCCGGAGGCGCTCAATCTGCTGGCCGCCAGCGCCTGGCCCGGCAACGTGCGCCAACTGGTCAACGTGGTGGAGCAGTGCGTGGCGCTGACCCGCTCGCCGATGATCCCCGAGGCGCTGGTGGCCCAGGCGCTGGCCGCCGAAGACAGTGCGCTGCCGACCTTCAACGACGCCCGCGCCGGCTTCGAGCGCAGCTACCTGGTCAAGGTGCTCAAGATCACCGAGGGCAACGTGACCCAGGCGGCACGTATCGCCGGGCGCAACCGCACCGACTTCTACAAGCTGCTGGCCCGCCACGAGCTGGAGCCGAGCACCTTCAAGCCCGACTGAAGCCGGCCTCGCTAGCTGAACGCGATACCTGACTTCGATACTTGAAATAGAGCGCCCGACGCCTGCCGCGTCGGGCGCTTTCGTCAGCTTCTTTCGTCAGCGCTTTTCTTCACTCCAGGCGCCGCTTCACTTCCACCTGCAAGCGCCCTTCGCCGAGCCGCGCGGTCAGCGCTTGGCCGGGCTGGGTATCGCCGGCCCGCCGCACCACCTGGCCCTGCTCGTCCTGCAAAATGGCGTAGCCGCGCCCCAGCACCGCCAGCGGGCTGACCGCCTGCAGCTGGCGCGCCAGGCCGACCAGACGCTCGCGCTGGCGTGCCACTTCCCGCTGCATGGCCTGCTCGAGCCGTGCCTGGGCACGGCCCAGGCGCTGCTCGGCGCGTGCCAGCTCACGCTGAGGGTGGCAGGCGCTGAGCCGTCGTTGCAGATGGGCCAACTGACGGCGCTCGGTGGCCAGGCGAACCTGCAACGCGCGCCGCAGGCGGGCATCCAGCTCGATCAGCGTGCGCCGCTTCTGGCCCAGCACCTCGCCGGGGTGGCGCAGGCGGGCGCGCAGATGGTCGAGGCGCTGGCCTTCCCGCTCCAGCCGCGTCTGCATGCCGCGCACTAGCTGGCGCTCCAGCCCGGCCAGGCGACGCATCAGCTCGCGGCGGTCCGGCACCAGCATCTCGGCGGCGGCGGAAGGGGTGGGGGCGCGCACGTCGGCGGCCAGATCCGAGAGCGTGGTGTCGACCTCGTGACCCACCGCCGACATCACCGGCAGGCGCGAATGGAAGATCGCCCGCGCCAGGTGCTCGTCGTTGAACGCCCACAGATCCTCCAGGCTGCCGCCGCCACGGGTGATCAGGATGACGTCGCGGTTCGGGTCCAGCGCCTGCTGGCGATTGAGCAGCCCCAGAGCGGCGATCAGCGCCGGCGCTGCCTCGCGGCCCTGTACCGGCACCGCAATCAAGGTGACCTTGGCCTGCGGCCAGCGGGCCTGGAGCACCGCCAGCACGTCGCGGATGGCGGCGCCGCTGGGCGAGGTCAGCACCAGCAGGTGCCGCGGCGGGCAGGGCAGGGGGCGGGCATTGGCGAACACCCCTTCGGCGGCCAAGCGCTGCTTGAGCCGCTCCAGGGCCAGCAACAGCTCGCCTTCGCCGGCCTGCTGTACCGCTTCGGCGATCAATTGATAGTCTCCGCGGGGCTCGAACAGCGACACCCGACCGCGTACCCGCACCCTGTCGCCGTCGCGCATGGGGGCGGCGACGAAGCGGGCGCGGTTGCGGAACAGCGCGCAGCGCAGCTGGGCCGAGCTATCCTTGAGGGTGAAGTAGACATGCCCCGAGGCCGGGCGCGAGACCCCGGAAAGCTCACCCTCGACCCACACCTCGCCGATGCCCTGCTCGAGCAGCGCGCGAGCGCGTCGGTTCACTTCGCTGACGGAAAGGGCGCTATCGGTGGGCGGGGGCATGAGCCGGCGTTTCCTGAGCCAATGGATGAACCACCAAGGCTAGCACGCTGCCGCCGCGTTGGCATGGCTGGGAAGCTGCACACGAACGCACACGAAAAAGCGCCGGGACAAGCCCGGCGCAAGTAACGTCATGGGAGGGGTACTTCTTTCAAACAAGACGTGATCGAGCAACGACGTATCAATCGAAATCGTCGACGACGTCCTCGTCGGTGTATTCGGCATCGTCGTCGCCGTTGTCGTTCACGCCATCGGTGGCGCCCACGGTGTCGCCGTCGGCTTCGCCGTCACGGAAGGCCGTGCCGCCATCGTCGCCCACGGCGCCGGTGCCGGTCGTACCGGTGGTCTGCCACACGCCTTCCTGGTCGCCACGCTCCTGGGTCCGACGATCCTGTTCGTCACCGAACCACTGCTCGTCATACTCGGGGAAGTTCTCGAGCTCGTCCTCGGTGGCGTCGACCAGAATGCGATGAGTCACACCGTCCTGATCGAAGATGCCGTCGTCGTTGCGCTCGGTTTCCATGGTGAAGTGTTCGATACCGACCACCACGTCGTCGCCGCCCATGCCCCACAGGCCACCGGCGTTCACGACCAGAGCGCTGACCTGACCGTCGTCATCCAGCAGGATGTTCTCGACGTTACCGACTTCTTCGTCGGGGTCATCGGCGTGATAGACATCGGCACCGATGATGTCATTGGCGGAATAGAGGCCCTGTGCCGCTTGCGGGTCGTCCTGTGCAACGGCCTGAGTTCCGAAGGCGAGGCCACCGGCGATGGCCGCTACTGCAATAGTCAGTGCACGCTTCTGCATTTTTACTCTCCTTGACCTGTCCTTAGACCTTGGATGGTTTGCATCGCTGGGAACCCGTTACAGGTTCCGTGCCCAGTCGTCGACCTGGCGTTCCGCTTCCTCGCGTTCCAGGCCATAACGCTTCTGGATCTTGCCGATCAGTTCATCCTTCTTGCCGCCGACTTGATCCAGCTCATCGTCGGTAAGCTCGCCCCAGCTGGTGCGGGCCTTACCTTTCACTTCCTTCCACTTGCCTTCGATCTGATCCCAGTTCATCTTCCGTCACTCCTTTCCTTGAGTGGACCCGTCGTGCACTTTTCAACCTAGATCACGTTCTTGCCGCTGTAAGTCAGAGTCGGTGTCGGACTGTTTCGAAGCGTAATTAGGAAAGGGCGATGGGCGGGGCGATGAGGGCTGGGTGACAGCCTGCCGAAGGCCGCACTCGCATTGCCCGTGCCTTGGCCCGAGCGCTATAATGGTCGATTAACTTTCCCCCACTCCCCCACCAGCACTGGGTGTTGCCGACTATGCTACGTATGGCCCAAGAAGCTCTTACGTTCGACGACGTATTACTCGTACCCGGCTACTCGGAAGTCCTGCCCAAGGACGTCAGCCTGCGGACCCGCCTGACTCGCAACCTCTACCTCAACATCCCCCTCGTCTCCGCCGCCATGGATACCGTGACCGAAGCCCGCCTGGCCATCGCCATGGCTCAGGAAGGCGGCATCGGCATCATCCACAAGAACATGAGCGTTACCGCTCAGGCCGCCGAGGTGCGCAAGGTCAAGAAGCACGAGAGCGTAATCGTCAAGGACCCGGTCACCGTCGGGCCCAAGGCCAAGCTCGAAGACCTGCTCGCCATGGCGCAGGAGTACGGCTTCTCCGGCTTCCCGGTGGTAGAGGGCGAAACCCTGGTGGGGATCGTGACCGAGCGCGACATGCGCTTCCAGCCCAACCACGGCGACAGCGTTTCCGACATCATGACCCCGCGTGAGCGGCTGGTGACGGTGGCCGAGAACACCGGCCTCGACGTGATCAAGGCCAAGATGCAGGAGCACCGGGTCGAGAAGATGCTGGTGGTGGACGACGCCTTCCACCTGCGTGGCCTGGTCACCTTCCAGGACATCGAAAAGGCACGCACCTTCCCCAGCGCCGCCAAGGACGCCGACGGCCGTCTGCTGGTGGGCGCCGCCGTGGGCACCGGCCCGGAAACCCCTGATCGCGTGGCCGCGCTGGTGGAAGCCGGGGTCGACGTGATCATCGTCGACACCGCTCACGGCCACTCCAAGGGCGTGATCGACCGCGTGGCCTGGGTCAAGGAGCACTTCCCGCAGATCCAGGTGATCGGCGGCAACATCGCCACCGCCGCCGCCGCCCGTGCCCTGGCCGAAGCCGGCGCCGACGGCGTCAAGGTGGGCATCGGCCCCGGCTCCATCTGCACCACCCGCGTGGTGGCCGGCGTGGGCGTGCCGCAGATCACCGCGGTTTCCAACGTCGCCGAAGCGCTCAAGGAGTTCGACATCCCGCTGATCGCCGACGGTGGCGTACGCTACTCCGGCGACCTGGCCAAGGCGATTGCCGCCGGCGCCAGCGCGATCATGGTGGGAGGCCTGCTGGCCGGCACCGAGGAAGCTCCGGGCGAGGTCGAGCTGTTCCAGGGCCGTACCTACAAGGCCTACCGCGGCATGGGCTCGATGGGTGCCATGGCTCAGAGCCAGGGCAGCGCCGACCGCTACTTCCAGGACAAGGACGCCGGCGCCGAGAAGCTGGTGCCGGAAGGCATCGAAGGCCGCGTACCGTACAAGGGCGTGATGAGTGCCATCGTGCACCAACTGATGGGCGGCCTGCGCGCCTCCATGGGCTATACCGGCTGCAGCAACATCCAGGAAATGCGCACCAAGCCGGAGTTCGTGCAGATCACCGGCGCCGGCTTCGCCGAATCGCACGTGCATGACGTGCAGATCACCAAAGAAGCCCCGAACTACCGCGCTGGATAACCGCCAGCTCGAAAGAAACAAACGCGGCGGGTATCTCCCGCCGCACGCTTTTCAGACGCCTTGCCCTTGGCCCGCCGCCATACGCTGCCAGTAGAGACGACCCGATGACCGACATTCACGCCCACAAGATCCTCATCCTCGACTTCGGCTCCCAGTACACCCAGCTGATCGCCCGCCGCGTGCGCGAGATTGGCGTGTACTCCGAAGTGCGCGCCTTCGACATCACCGAGGAAGAGATCCGCGAATACGCCCCCAACGGCATCATCCTCTCCGGCGGCCCGGAATCCACCGTGGCCTCCGGCTCGCCCCGCGCGCCCGAGTGCGTGTTCGAGATGGGCCTGCCGGTGCTGGGCATCTGCTACGGCATGCAGACCATGGCGGTGCAGCTCGGCGGTGCCGTGGAAGGCTCCGACAAGCAGGAGTTCGGCTACGCCCAGGTCAAGATCGACAGCGACGACGACCTGTTCCGCGACATCAAGGACCACGTGGACCACGACGGCAAGGCGCTGCTTGACGTGTGGATGAGCCACGGCGACAAGGTGGCCCGCGCCCCTGAACAGTTCACCGTGACCGCCTCCACCCCCAGCTGCCCCATCGCCGCCATGACCTGGCCCGAGAAGCGCTTCTACGCCGTGCAGTTCCACCCCGAGGTGACCCACACCCTGCAAGGCATGCGCATCCTCGAGCACTTCGTGGTGGGCGTATGCGGCGCCGAAAAGCTGTGGACCCCGGCGCGCATCATCGAAGACCAGATCGCCCGCGTGCGCGACCAGGTAGGCGACCGCCACGTGCTGCTCGGTCTCTCCGGCGGCGTGGACTCCTCGGTGGTGGCCGCACTGTTGCACAAGGCCATCGGCGACCAGCTCACCTGCGTATTCGTCGACAACGGCCTGCTGCGCAAGAACGAAGGCGACCAGGTGATGGAAACCTTCGCCCGCCACATGGGCGTGAAGGTGATCCGCGTGGACGCCGAAGAACTGTTCCTCTCCAAGCTGAAAGGGGAGAACGACCCGGAAGCCAAGCGCAAGATCATCGGCAACACCTTCATCGACGTGTTCGATGAAGAGGCCAGCAAGATCGAAGGCGTCGACTTCCTGGCCCAGGGCACCATCTACCCCGACGTGATCGAATCCGCCGCCAGCAAGACCGGCAAGGCCCACGTGATCAAGTCGCACCACAACGTCGGCGGCCTGCCGGAGACCATGAAGCTGCAGCTGGTCGAACCGCTGCGCGAACTGTTCAAGGACGAAGTGCGCAAGCTCGGCCTGGAACTCGGCCTGCCCTACGACATGGTGTATCGCCACCCCTTCCCGGGGCCGGGCCTGGGCGTGCGCATTCTCGGCGAAGTGAAGAAGGAGTACGCCGACATCCTGCGCGAAGCAGACGCCATCTTCATCGAGGAACTGCACAACGCCGACTGGTACCACAAGACCAGCCAGGCCTTCGCCGTGTTCCTGCCGGTCAAGTCAGTCGGCGTGGTCGGCGACGGCCGCCGCTACGAATGGGTCATCGCCCTGCGCGCCGTGGAAACCATCGACTTCATGACCGCACGCTGGGCCCACCTGCCGTATGAGCTGCTGGAGAAAGTCTCCAACCGCATCATCAACGAGATCCGCGGCGTCTCCCGCGTGACGTATGACGTCAGCAGCAAGCCGCCCGCGACCATCGAGTGGGAGTGAGGCGCTCCTAGGCAAAACGCCTGACACGGCTAAGCTGACCGAGATCAAGGGCTTACCAAAGGGTAGGCCCTTATTGTTGATTTTCTTTACAAGCTTAGCTTTACTATCAGAGGGCCTTTCGGAGGCTAATGGATTGGCTAGTAAGGTTCGACGTCGCAGGGAAATGATGTCATCCCGGGCGGTAGTGTGGCTTTGATTCAATATTCAACCTTTTTGAAGAGCTCCTTTGTCCTTGGTAAATTCGTCGCGTAGCGCTCTGCTTCCGAGTGAAAATGTGACCCAATGTTGCATCGACGATTGCAGGAGCCAACTTTAGGTCTCGACAAGCGTAGGCGGCCATGAGGCGACCGCCGGGGATTCGATCAGACCAAGTATCGTCAGCGTATGTGATCGAACGCTGCTTTGGCTGGCTTAAACCCGGCTTATTCATGAGAGCGCTGATCGAGTGGGTTGGGAGTTCTTGCTGCCAACACAGGCCCTCAGGCGCGACATTGGCAACGTGAGAATCCGCCAGCATATGCAAAATGGCACACCTTGTTTTTCTATTTATAGCTTTCAGGAATGAATTGCCGTCATCCGTGCAGCCGTCATCGTCAGCCGAGATGGGGCTGCCTTGCGCATGAATCGGTTGTGGTATCGCCAGCGAGTCAGCCCAACGCGGTCAGCTTCGGCAGCCCCTTCAGCAACGTTGGCCACCACTTGTCGGCTGCATCGCCGAGATGAACGGTGATGCGCCGGGCATGAAGCGAGAGCGTGGCCGCGACCTTGAGTACCTGCTCGCGCATCCGGCTCAGGCTCCAGCCCTGCCGGGTCTGGCGCACCAGCAGGCAGCGCAAGCCATGCAGGACCTGATAAGCGTAGAGGCTCAGCAGTAGGCTAACCTCGTTGCGGGCCATCACGTCCTGAACCGTGGCGGCACCGCGATCCGTCGACGACAGGTGCACGTCCAGCGCCGACTTCACCTCGCCCATGTGGGCCTCGGCGCTGCCGCGCTTACGGTAGAGTGCCAGGATCTTCTCCGCCGGCCACGCGAACTTGCCAAGATTAGTGACCAGGAAGAAAGCATGCAGTAGCAGGTCATCGGGGCGCTCTTGCACGACCAGCACCACGCGCCGTGGTGCGGGCCAGGAGCCGGCTTGGTACTCGAGGTCGTGGCACCATTCCCGAGGCTGTTCAGGAGGACGGCCGTGGGGCCGCTTCAAGTATGGCGCCGCCAGTTTTTGAAGGCCCTTGTGGCTACGTAGCCGGCCCAGGTACTCGATGTCGCGCTCTTCCAGCGCCTCCAGCGTGTCGTTGTCGGTGAAACCGGCATCGATGCGCACCCGAACGTGGGCGCCAGTGCTCTCGTTGAGCCGCTTCGCCAGATGTGGGATCCAAGTATCGGCATGCTCGGCCGGGCCGGCGCTACCCTCGCGTAGCAGGCCGCCCACCATGTCACCGGTTTCGGCCAACGAGGCAACCAGCGGCGAGTAGATGCGTGCACCGCAAAGCCCATGGAACGCCGAGCCGCCCTGGTGACCGTGGACCTCGATCGGTAGTCCGTCGATGTCCAGCGTTAGCTGCTTGGGACGCTCACCGTTCTCCAGCGACGTCAGGCGCCAGACCACTAGCCGCAGCAGGCCTTCGTGGACGGCATCGATGTTGTCGTCGTGACCGAGGCAGGTCAGCAGCCTGGACAGCGTGGCTTGAGAGGGTCGGTTCTGGGCCAACGGCGTCATCCCGCGGGCATCGCTGCAGGCCAGCTGCCAGATCGGATCATGGCGCAGCGTGTCGGTATCGCTGAGATCGATCCAGCCCATCGCCCGCTGCAGCACCAAGGTGCGTATCTGGCTGGCCAGCGAGTGGCGAATGCGCAGCGGATGGCGCGGATCGATCAGGTTGTCTTCGAGCGCCTCGATCACGCCGCTGTTGTCGAGGGCTTCGCGCAGCAACAGCGCACCGCTGTCGCTGGTGGTGCGTTGGCCGTCGAGTTCAACGCGGACGGACCCATTGCAGGATGGAATCCAGGGAGATAGGCTTTCACCCATAGCGGATGGCTCTCTTGGTTCAGGTTCTTGGCGGAACGCACTGAATTTTCAAGAGAATACCATCCGCTATCTTCGTTTTCAGGCCAGCCTCATGAATAAGGCGGGTTAAAGGCTACGGCGAGTCGGCACTTGATACACAAGCGGCCCCGTTGCTTTCATGCTATGGCATGTCTTGCTATGTACTTGCATTGGGCGTGCATACGTGCCGACTTTGCGTACACAGCCTAGACCTCGATGACGGCGTAAGCACGCACTGGGAATGTGCCAAATTCATGTATTTTGACGGGAGCGGCGTGAAAAATAGCCCCAGTGTCCGGGATTTCACTTAAGTTGCACATGTGCTCCACAATTGGAATGTCAGAACCAAGCAAGATTGAATGAACTGGACGATTTGGGTCGTCTGTGTCGTCGATATTCAAGGAGTCGATGCCTACTAATACGGCTTTGTTTTCTTTAAGATAGATGGCTGCTTCGAATGTTAAAAATGGATGTCCGTGGTTATATTTTTCAGTCCCCCAATGTCGTGACCAACCAGTTTCAACAAGCACTGCTTTACCGGTGACATCCAAACCTTCGAAGTTTTCGACTCCGATCGCCCTGTGTTTTTGGGGTGGCCTGCAAGTGACAATTTCCAGGTTGGCAACGGAGCGGAGAGGTATTTGAGCTATATCATTGCCATCTGCATACCTATGGAATGGAGAGTCAATATAAGTGCCTGTGTTTGCCGGCATGCTGATTTGGTGGATGCAAAAGCTAACGCCGTCTGCGTAAAGAGACTTAGATGCTTCACGAGACAAGTAATCACAAATTATTGGCGGTGACACACCTGGATAGGTGGTCATGCCATTTTCTACGGAATGACTTAAGTCGACAAGTTTTTTCACGTTAATCTCCTTCAGATCATTGAGATCTAAGCACGGGGTGGCTGGTACTCGCACTGAATGTTTATAGGGAGCACCCTGTTTAGACTCAGTTAAGGCTCTTTTAGTCTAAGAGGCAGACTTGTTAACCAATCATACGTGATAAAAGAAATCGCAATATTTATGTAGACTCCATCCCAGCTCGAAGCTCTAATGTTGTTTAACCAAAAGTCTTCACGGTCTCGCGTGGTTCGACTTTCACGTCGCTCATAATGGAGTGCAGAATATCTCTAGAACGATGTGCTATAACTGACAAGACGTCCTGCGCTGGTCCGTGGGATTTAGACACGTTTCCGTTCATGTAAACACGGCCGGAGCTGAATCCATGCTCATCATGTATGGAGTAGTCACGTTCGATTCGGAGTGAGTCACCCTCAAAAGTTAGGTTCGTATAAACGTTACGTAGCAACCTGCTGGGCTCGCTGAACTCGTATCCGGTTGCTAGTACTACATAATCATACTGGTTTTCAAAATTTCTACCCAATTCATGGTTAAAAAAGTGTACGTTTATAGGTTGATTTTTTCTGGTCTCTATCTTAGCTGCGCGACAGAATTGCAGGAATGAAACAGATCGACGCTCAAAGTGTTTGTCGTAATAGTAGTCATTATAGAGACCATTTATGATAGTCTCATCGACAACTCCGTAATTCATGTTTTTGCGCTGATTTACGAACCATTTTCGTGTCTCGGACGGCATATCGAAGAATCTGTCGATAAACTCCCCGTTGTAACTTTCATTCATGAAGGCAGTGCCTTCTTTGATTCCAAAGCCGAAGTCGCTTATGGCTACGTCAATATTGTTTTTAGTTGTATTGATCAAGTACTTAACAAGTTCGGCGGCGGATTGCCCTGCGCCTACTACGAGAATGGAATTATCTTCTGTAAAGTCTTCTAGTTTTGCTATCTTGGTCAAAAAATCCGCTGAGTGAATGATCCGGGCATCGTCTCCGCTCAATCCGAGTGGGTATTTTGGTCGTCCACCAACACCTAGCACAATATCGCGTGCGAGCACCTCCTTGTAGCTTCCGTCGCTTGTTAAGTATCTAACGAGGTACAGACCACTTTCATCCCTCTCGATTTCAGAGACACAGGTGTCCGTTTGGATTCCATTTCCGATTGCATTGGCTACCCAGCGCAGGTACTCGTCGAAGTCTCTACGATAAGGTGTAGAATGCCCACAGTTTAGAAAATCTTCTAGACGTTTATGCTTAACTAGAAAATTAAGAAAGGTAAATCTGCTCATTGGATTGACCAGCGTTACTAGGTCCTTGGCGAAGTGTGTATCCAGTCTTGAACCTGGCAGCAGCATTCCTGGGTGCCAACTTATTTCAGCATCTTTTTCCAGAATGATAAAGTCTTTGCCAGGTTGATAGCCGCGTTCAACAGCTTGCGCTCCAAGTGACAGGTTCGCTGGGCCAGCGCCGATAGCAATGAATTCATATACGTTTTGCATCTCGATCTCCATTGATGTTTAAAGTTTAAAGTTTTACCGTTTTACAAAAGGTTTCAAATCAGGTTTTGATTTCCAAGCTGGTTCTGGTGGTGTATAACCAGCTGCTGGATTATATGGGGATGATCCATTAATCGTGATGTTTGGAAGGTATCTTGGACAATTTGGAAATATGTCTCTTATTTCTATGGTGATCAGGATTTCGTCAGGGCTATCAGCATTGCTGTAATCAAGGCGGGCATTGCCGTTTATTCGCAGCTTTTTTTGGTCAGGGGCGAACTGAATAAACAGGAGGCCAATATTACTATTCTCCAAGATGTTTCCTAAGCTTCGGAACATCCCATTTCCGTCGTAATTTCTAAATCCAATCTCCCGTTCACTAAATATCTCAATGAAGCCAGGATTGCCTCCTTTGATGGAGCAGTCAGGTCGACCGTCGGCGGTGGCGGTGGCAAGGAAAAAGAATTCAGAGGTTATGATGATTTGCTTGTCTTCAGAGGTCAATTCGCTATGACGACGTGACTCCTCCAATTTTTCTGCAAGCGGTTCGGTACCAAATTTTTTTTGAAGCATATTGCTGATTTGAGAATAAAAGCTCATAAATTCTCCGAGAGTTAACTGTCTAACTGCTAGGAAATCCATTCCGTAATTCGTGATAGTGCCTCAGCCTAATTCCTTAAATTTAAAGTGCTATTTTTAATGATGTGCGCCTCTCGAATATAACTGCATGGTTATGATGTTGAAATTATGCATGTATTCAAGATTTCGTAATCGGAATGTTGCTCGATAGCTGCCCTTTCCAGAGCTTTTTGAAAAAATCTTTGTAAGATGGATGGCTAAAAATTGCTTGATCGCGAATCTCATAGTGAACTTCTTCAAGCCGGTCGATAGGTATAGAGGGCAGCATGTGGTGTTCGGTATGAAAATTATTTCCGTTCGTGAACCATATGAGTAAAGGTGATGCCGATATCGTTCGTGTATTCTCAAAAACATCAGTTGAATCTGTGTTGCACTTGTAGTGCTCTGGCAGTTCGACCAAGGCATGGATGGGAGCTGCCACTAAAAAGAGAGGAATGATCCAGAGCCATAGAATTGCAGCGCTATTCATGAAAATTGATGTGCCAACTGAGCCTGCAAGCATGACGAATATGATTCGATAATCGCGGCGAATTCTTTTGTTGGTTCTAGGTGTGTTGATTCCATCGTCTTTACCGAAAAATGATCGCAGAACTCCTTTGGCGAATTCCGCATAATGTGCTGGCATGAGTAATCGGTTTAGCCACACGCCAGCACTTGCTGAAAAACTTCCACCGTACTGATCTCCGTAATCAAAAAATTCAGTGTTATTTGGCGTTCCGAGATAGCGATGATGCTTCAAATGACTGGCTTGGTAGCTTGCATATGAAACCAACATTGGCACGCCTAGCAACACCCCAATTGCTTCATGTGCGACTTTGTTTTTCAGCCCTTGGCCATGTAGTACTTGGTGTTGGATTTCGACCCCATGGGCAAACATTGCACCCAGGAGAAGTACGCCTAAAGCTGTTACCATCAGACTATCACTTAGCGCGAGCGTTCCGCCGATTAACAACAGACTTGCCCAAATAGCTATTTTCATACAGAAGACAGTTACGCTGTGCTTGCCCTTGTAACGAGACGCTAGATCGCGATGTGGTATTACCGTTGTTACGGTCATGACACTACCTCTATTGAAGTTGTGGTTTGGGCATTGTTTCTCAATATGGCTGGCTTTTTTATGTGATAATTGTCTTTAAATTTTCTACTTGTAGTTCGGGTACGTGGGCCGTCGCCCCAACGAACTTAATGCGATAATCAGGAAGGCGAGAGCCGGGTAAAGTGCCATTTTCACTGAGCCGGTTATATCCGCCATCCAACCACCAAGTAGTGGGATTAAAAAAGCTAGGCTAAAACCAATTAACGTCATTCCGGCACTGAGTCGGGTTACTGCTGTGCCACTCGCAATTCTTGGTGGGAGCGAAACGAGAAGGATAGTTTTGACAGTTGCCGAATAGCCAACTATCAAAGCCGATATCCAGGACAACCAACCCTCGAAAAAAATGAAACCAGACAAGCCTATTACGGCGGCAACAGCAAATATGGCGAGTGGCGCGCGTTTACCAATCCAATGAGGTACAAGCAGCAGACACAGCGATGCGAGTAGCGGTGTGGAGTTGTATGCTAGCAGCAACGCACTGAGGGCTTCTGACTCCCCCCTGGCTTGGAGCACCGAGGCCGAATACGCGTTGATAATGAAAAACGCCACGACAGAGCTTCCAAGCAATATGCCGTATTGCCAGACACGACCATCGCCGAGACTTGGAATGGATGGCTCTGGAAATAGCTCTTTTTTCCCGGTTGAATTCGGCGAACTTTCAGTATTCGCAGGCCTAGAGAGTAAGACGAGGATGGCTACCGTTATAATAGGGATAGACCACAGGAGAAGGGCTATCCGCCAGTCGAAATTGGCGAGCGGTAGAACTATGGGTCTTGTCAAACCCGCGGCCGAAAGTTCACCAGCCATCATCCCGTTGAGATAAACCGTGCTACTGAGAGCTAGATGAGTCGGGGTCCACGCTCTTGTTGCCAAGGGGAGCGCAGTTTGGCACACCGCAATCCCAAAACCCATCACCACAGAGGCGAAAAATAGCAATTCAGCCGATGGCGCTTGACCTCGCCCCATGGATGCAGCTGCGGCACATATTAGCCCGCCGACGATCGCTGTTCGAAGACCAAATTTCGTGATGATCCAGGCAGCTGGAATAGCTCCGAAAGCCACTGCGACAACTGGGAGCATCGTTAGTGCACCTATACCTGCCTCTCCAAGCCCGAAACTGTCGGCAATATTTATTGCTAAAGGCGGTGCCGTTAAAATTGGAACGCGGAGTGTCCAACCGACCAGCCACATGATTGCGAGCATTCCATAAGGTGTGCGCGTTACAGCATTCCTTGCAGTCTCTATGCTCATGGTGAACATGGACTCCTATGCAGAGCGTTGTGGCTAAGTCGAGTCGCTTATCTAACCCTATGCGAAAATTTTCCACCGTGGCATCGATTTTTTGTCCCAGCTGTGTTAAGGAAACTCACATGGAGAGTGGTCTCGACCTAAGTGAAAACGTGATCTATCAGGTATGATGCTGCCATGTCTCTATGTTTCACCTTCTCTCTGCTAAAGTACGGGCTGCTACTGGTGTACGCCGCAGAGAGTCTACGCCGGGGTGCTCAAAAGATCCGCTGTCGATTCAAGCATCTTTCAATAGTTTTGCTAATGAAACTTGAGGTTGTCCATCATGGAAAGAATTAGACACTTAAGAGCAATGGAAGTCTTCGACAAGGTTGCCGAACACTCGAGTTTTAGCAAAGCCGCTGATGTACTCAATATCACTCATGGCGCCGTGAGTAGACAGATTAAATTGCTTGAAGAATCTTTGAATACTTCGCTTTTTTATCGGGGCTCCAAGGGGGTGGAGTTAACAGTGGCAGGAGAGCACCTCTACGAATCGACCCGCCATGCATTTTCTGTACTTCGAAATGGTGTTTATGAAGTAAATCGACGAAACAACTCAAAGTCATTAAAAGTGTCTTTGCCGAATGCTGTAGCGCTCAAATGGCTAGTCCCTCAGTTATCAAGTTTTCGAGCCCTCTATCCTGATGTTGCATTACTTCTAGAAACAGATGATAAAGTGACAGATTTTGGAATGTCTGAAGTTGATCTGGCGCTTCGCTTTGGAACACCGAATTGGAGTGGGTTGTACTTCGAGAAAATTGCTGATGAGGAACTCATCGCTGTTGCGTCTCCGAGATTGGTTGAGAACGTGAAAAGGCCCATGTCGCCTGAAGAAATAATCAGATTTCCTCTCCTTCGGGATGCATACAATCAGGGATGGGAGAAGTGGGCTGACCTAGCAGGTATTAATCCTGCTCGGCTCCGTGTGCATAGCATCCAATACTTCGAGAGTGCAGTGCTGCTGGAGGCTGCTATAGACCAGCAAGGTGTTGCCTTAGCTCGAAGGATTCTTGTGGAGCGGGATATAGAAGCTGGCCGGCTCCTCCATCTCGATGAAATATCCGTGGCGCTAAATCGCGGGCTTTATTTCGTTTGCCGTTTTGGAGACCAGAACCGTCCGGTAGTGAATGCCTTCAAGGAGTGGCTGCTCGCAAACCGTTAGTGGAATGTCAGTTCCATGCGGAAGCGCCCTACGCCCTGCAAGGCCAAATGGGCGACCGCCACGTACTGCTTGGTCTCTCCGGCGGCGTGGACTCCTTCATCGGCAAAAACCTCATCGACGTGATTGATGCCGAGGCTTTCAAGATCGAAGGCGTCGACTTCTTGGCCCAGGGCACATCTACCCCGACGTCATCGAATCCACTGCCAGCAAGACCGGCAAGGTCCACATGATCAAGTCACACCACAACGTCGGAGGCCTGTGCACTACGACATGGTCCAACGCCCCCTTCCAGGGGGCGTGTGCATTCTCGGCGAAGGGAACCGACATCCTGCGCGTAGCCGACGCCAACTTCATCAATGAACTGCACAGCGACGACTGGTACTACAAGACCAGCCAAGCCTTCGCCGTGTTCCTGCTGGTGAAGTCAGTCGCTGTGGTCGGCGACGACCGCCGCTACGAGTGGGTCATCCCCCTGCGCGCCGTGGAAACCATCAACTTCATGACCGCAAGGTGGGCACACCTGCCGCTAGCGACGGTCGAGTGGGCGTGAAAATACATCTTTCTGGGACTCGATAGTCACTGACAAAGCTGCGTTAAATTTCCTTAATAACAATAGGTTGGGAGTCGTCAGGCTCCATCTGCAAGGCCTCTGTTAGCAATGACCTGTGCGCAGCAGCATGTTGTCATAAGGTAATAATGGCAATATGATCTTTTTTGAAAAATTATAGTACTCGATGTTCGGCTTGAGTGTGAATTCGAATGTCGTGCGCGCACAAGTAAGGGGCATATGGTTTCAATTCATGTGGGTGGTGAGGACAAGACCGCAGAGATCACCAACTGGTCGATCTGGAGCGATAAGTGTAAAGGCTTGCAACTAAGGTGCACCTACTTAACAAAAGAAAAGGTCATACACGCGCTCAGCGACTGCAGCATTTCCCCTACCCGCGAAGTGGGCGAGATGTTGCTGACCAAGCCCAACAGTACGATCGTCCAGCCTATCGCCAAGGCGACGATATACGGCGAGCGGTATGCCGTCGTGCTTTATCCAGGCTCTGAACAGCCCTACGTCCAGAAGTTGGACGGTATCGAGTTCGTTGCGCCGACGGCGTTGAAGAAGGCTCCGGTCTTTCGCTATTTCACAGACGTGGCTAATGCCCGGCGGGATCGCGCGAAGTTGAAGAATGACTATGAGATAGCCGCCAATGTCATGCGCCAACTGGACAAGCTGCCTGCTAGTTCCGACACCGCCTTGCATGCCTATTGCACGGGGCGAAATGGAACGCAAGAGCCCGGCGCCGGCCTGATCTTTCCCTTCGGCGTCAACGTAAGCCAGCTAGCGGCGGTCGAGCAGGCCTTCAGTGCGCAGATCAGCGTGATTGAGGGCCCACCGGGGACTGGCAAGACCCAGACCATCCTGAACATCCTCGCCAATATCCTGTTACGCAGGCAGACGGTGGCGGTGCTGTCCAACAACAATTCGGCTGTCGAAAACGTCTACGAGAAGCTGGAAAAATGCGGCCTGGGCCATCTGGTCGCCAAACTTGGCAACCAGGACAAGCGCAAGGACTTCTTCGCCGACCTGCCGCCGTGGCCATCGAGCGAGACCGAGCCCGCGCCGCCCCTGGAGGAGATCCAGACCCTGCTGGCCCGCTTGAAGCAGCACCTGCACGACCACAACCGGGCGGCGCAACTGCAGGCCGACATCGACGAGTTGACCGTCGAGCGTCACTATCTGCAGCAGTGGCAGGAAGAAAATGGTATTCAGACTGCCGTCTCGTTGGATAAGTACGGACTGTCCCCACGCAAGACGGCCGACCTGATGGCCTACCTGGCCCATCTTGGCGAGCAGCGGATCCGGCTCAAGGACCGGGTCGAATTGCTGTTCAACTTCAGAATTTTCCGCGCTCGACCTTTTGCCCAGGGCGATGCGCGGCTGTCCGTCTTCCATGCCTTGCAGATGCACTATTACGACAAGGCCCTTCGGGACAAAGAAGCCGATCTGCAGGCATGCCGCGAGTCGCTGGAGCGCGGGAATTTCATGGCCTTGCTGGATGAGTTGCAAGTGGCGTCGATGCGCTACCTGAAGCAAAGCCTGCAGAGTAAGGAGCGGGCATCGGACTCCTTCGATGCCGATACATACCGGAAGCAGTTCGATGCCTTCGTGCAGCGCTTCCCGATCCTGGGCAGCAGCACGCATTCCATCGTCAATTCGATCGCGCCGGGGGCGATTCTCGATTACGTGATCATCGACGAGGCCTCGCAGCAAGACATCGTGCCGGGCATCCTGGCACTGGGCTGTGCGAAGAACCTGGTCGTTGTCGGCGACAGCCGCCAGTTGGCGCATATTCCGGTGGAGTTGGGCATGCAGGCGCCCGCCAACGCCTATGACTGCGAGCGATACAGCCTGCTCGATTCGTGTATCGGCGTGTTCAAGGAGACGCTGCCCAGGACGCTATTGAAAGAGCATTACCGCTGTCATCCCAGGATCATCAAGTTCTGCAACCAGCAGTTCTACGACAACGCGCTGGTGCCGATGACGGCGGATAAGGGCGAAGCGCCCCTGCGCCTGGTGGTGACCGCCAAGGGCAACCACGCCCGGAAGAACACCAACCTCAGGGAACTAGACTCCTTGCTCAAGGTGCTAGACGATGAGGGCGAGCCCATTGGCGTGGACGGCGATGGCCGCGGCTTCATTGCCCCTTTCCGAGCCCAGGTCAGCCTCTCTGGCACACACCTGCCAGAGGACTTCGTCAAGGATACCGTGCACAAATTCCAGGGACGGGAATGCAACGAGATTGTCTTCTCCACTGTGCTGGATAAGAAGCGCTTCAACCAGGAACGCAAGCGGCTGGATTTCGTCGATGATCCGCGCATGGTCAATGTGGCGGTGTCGCGGGCCAAGAACCGCTTCACCCTGGTGACGGGCGACGAGGTATTCCTCGCGAACAACGGTCATATCGCGGCATTGATGCGCTACGTCGAATATTACGCACAGGATGAGCAGGTCGTGCGCGCACCCGTAGTGTCTGCCTTCGACCTGTTGTACAAGGAATACGATCAATCCCTGGCGCGGCTCAACGGCAGGCTGCGGCCCGAAGACTCGCGCTTCAAATCCGAGCAGATCGTGGCGCAACTGTTGCGGGAGGCTATGTCCGACCCGTCGTACCGGGCACTGATGTGTCACTCCCAGGTCCGCTTGAATCAGGTCGCCTCACCGACCAATCCTGCCTTGACGGAACGAGAACTGGAGTTCATGCGCAATCGCGCCAGTTGCGATTTCGTGCTGTATTTCAAGGTGGGCAAAACACCGCTTGGGGTGATCGAAGTCGATGGTGGCTCCCATGATAGGCCTGAGCAGGCGGCACGAGATGCCTTGAAGGACAGCATCCTGGCAAAATGTGGGCTTCCCATCCTGCGGCTGCGCACTGTCGAGAGCCGCATCGAAGAACAGATCGCAGGGTTTCTCGCCCAGTGGGTGAATGCTGCGTCAAGGACGTGAAGTAACAAGCGAGACGGTGCAAAGCGGTGACGTGATCTCGTGCCTGACGAGTAGCCACGGACCACTCAGAAGCGGTCGACGCGGAACGGGACTATATCCACGCCATCCATCATCTGCGCGGGCAGTTTGCCAGTGGCCGGGCCTAGGCGTGCGCATTTTCGGCGAAGTGAAGAAGGAGTACGCTGACATCCTGCGCGAAGCCGACGCCATCTTCATTGAGGAACTGCACAACGCCGACTGGTACCACAAGACCAGCCAGGCCTTCGCCGTGTTCCTGCCGGTGAAGTCCGTCGGCGTAGTCGGCGACGGCCTCCGCTACGAATGGGTCATCGCCCTGCGCGCCGTGGAAACCATCAACTTCATGACCGCAAGGTGGCCCACCCGCCATACGACTTGCTTGAAAAGGTTTCCAACCGCATCATCAATGAGATCCGTGGCGTCTCCCGCGTGACGTATGACGTCAGCAGCAAGCTGCCTGCGACGATCGAGTGGGAGTGATTACGCGCGAAGTATTTGTTAGCAGGGGTATGATAAGTCCATGATTTCATGGTTTTTTGTTTTTGGCGTTTCTGGCACTGTTTGGCTGCACCAAGCACCTATTTGAACATGGCATACAGTGGTCTGTCTGTATGCTTGCCTAAGAACACACTCTTTGTCACACTAAGAAGGATCGATTGTAGGTCTTACCTTGCGTCCCATTGGCGCTTAAGAGAAATTAGTCTATCATCGCTATTCAGTGCGCTGTCAGCTTCCCCAATTCGTTTCAATATTCCTTCTATCCCATAAGGCCAAGCTAACGCGTTATTTGGAAGAACCGCATAGAGGAGTGCCAGCGCCTGTTCAGGATGCCGGTCTACTATGCTGTCTCCGGACCGAGAGAGTTCTGGCAGTATTAGATGGTCTTGCTCAACTCTACTCAAGAGCGGCAAAACCAATGCAGCTATGGTAGGAAATTGATCGCCACTGGAGAAAGCCAACTCGCAAAGGCGAGCCGATGTGTTGGGCGATCTGGCTGACAACTGGCGCGGCCAAATCTGAAGCAGTTCGGAAAGTTGCCCTTCCCATCTCTCGTGTGATTTTTCGTTCTTCTCGTCAGACCATCGCTGAGCCTGCCACAGAACCCGTGATCGAAATTCAGCATCGACCGATAAAAGCAAGCTGCGCATCTCATCACTGGAAATGCAACGCTCACCAGTGGCATCGTCGACAGTACCCCACCCGGCTAGAACCATACCTGCGATGATTTCATTATATGACCGACGCGACGGGAGTGGATTCGCAGCAAACTTGAGCATATTGTTCTTGAGTCGCATGTAGAGCTCTCTATTTGGTGTTCTCGCTCCCCACAGGAAGCCAGACCAAGCTGCGTCGCGGTCATCCGAATCTTTGCCCTCCAGCGCCGGCAACAAGTGTTGCTCTGTCCATTTCGAGTCGACAGCGAAAAACCAATTGAGGTTGTGAAAAAAGATTACTAGAGCATATCTGCGCAGGTCGTCTGGAAGCGCTAACAGGGCCTCAGAGTGAGCGAGCCATTCAGAGGAAAAACCTTGGTTTGGATTTAGATTTTCCGTGCGGGGGTCGTTAAAAAGAGCTTGTGCGATCTTACCTGAAGGTGAATTGATCGCTTCCATCGTCCAATCTGGTTCCTTGAAACCGCGCACGATACCCGAACGTCCCTCGTTGGGAAATTCACGAAGGATGCTGACCAGTTTCGTAAAAGTATGGTCGAATACAGAGAGGCATTCCATGCTCATTTTTCCGCTGACATCCCGAAGCCAATCGGTCGCAGGGCGGAGGATTGTTACAAGTTGCTCATTGGGATACCGGGCTAGTCGCTCAGCGATCAACCTGACCAATCGTGCCTTATCGTTTTTTCGTGCCTCTGAATTGAGGAATCGTCGCCATGCCCACTCTGGGAAATCACCTCGTTTAGCTGCATAGGTCAATGCAGCAAAAGCTCGAGCAGGCCGTTGGGCAGCGAGACCGGTAAAAGGGTCATTTTCGACAAGAAAATCGTCAGAACGACCACTATGTTCTTTGGCTTGCGACAAGACCCGCGAAAGGGGGATATCTGCGAGTTCTTCAGGGTTCGTGTTCGTCCTCACCCAACCTGTACGGCCTTCCAGTGAATCAGCGGCCTTCGCGCCATACCCCTCATGCCAGTTAGGTACAGCAGTGCGGAGTAACTTCGCTTGTCCACGGGTGGCGGAGGAAAGCTTACATCCTGAGTTTTGAAGCCACTGAATGCGACTAAGAATCGACCAGTCCCGTCTGCTTTCGAAGGGCGCAACCTTCTCCCGACGCCATCGCTTTGGCCCCCTCAGCAGCTTTTTTTCAATCAATTTTCGAGACGCATTGCTGAGCTTCTTCCATCTCCCCGCAACGACGATTAACAGGTCACGTTGATGATAGCTGTCCCAGAATGCGGCATCGCTCAAAGACGCTATAACGTGTCCAAAATCCTTGTCCGTGACTATGCTTCGTTTTCCTGATGCCCAGATACGTAGGCGGGAAAAGATGGTGTCATCATCTGTAGGCCAAGAAAAAAATTCATGCTTGGCTTCTGCTTTATTGATTTTTTCCAATTGCGTGAAAAGTTCTGTAAATCGTAAAACTGAAGCGGATAGACCGTGCATTCGATGATAGTCATCTCCTTCGATGTTGTCTTGAATTATTGGGCTTATATTGTTGAGGCTATAGCCGCCAGCTTCTTGCTCAAGTGAAAGAGCTAACTCAAGATTTTGTCGTAAGATCTTGGCGACAGCCGCACACCATTTGTCCGGAACCTGAATTTCGTCGTGTGGCTGAGGATATTCAACGTCCAGCCACAGCAAACGATTGCTGTCTCCTTTGTCGGCTTCTAGTGCAGGCGGCGTTAGTCTGCTCCAGAGATCCGGTTTTGCAGACAAGCGAGGTCGAAGCACTTCCCCAAACCGCCGAACGACGGCGCTGCTCCAGCCGTCTGACTTAATTAAAGCTTGTAAGGCGTACCAATCTCTATGAAAGTCTTCGACGTAGCTCCAAGATTCAAAGAGCGATCGCCAAGCGTTGCGAATATCTTGGCGGATTTGCCTCTTTCCTCGCTCTAGCTCCCATAAGACTTGTCTTTGAATACTCTGATGAAGTGACACTTGATGAGCAGCCCACCAGAGGGCGGCAGGCTGGTCGCAAACCTTTGCGAGCCATACTCCAAGCAGGTCTATGCGAAGGATAAGACGTGGGAAATTGTTGGCCTTATGCCCGCGAAACGCCGCAAGATTTTCATCTCGGATTAGTGATCGATCAAGATGATTAAGTTCGAAGGCGTCCCATGCATCGGGTGGTGCTTCGCGCTTGGAATAATAATCCTCAGGGTCAGGTTTGGCAGGTGAGATGTCTGAATCGAGGCCGTATAGGTCGAATGGATCAACATAGGATCCTTTACTATCAAACGAACCTGTATGGCCAGGCTTAGCAAATCGTCGATATTTGTCGAAGACACATAACCACTCAGCAGGTGGAAGTGCCTCACCATCGCAGAACTTCTTTACTCCTTCATAGGTCGAAACAATATGTGCCACCTGACCTCGCTCATGTGGCTGAAGCTTTTCCGGTCCCTTCTTGGATGCCTCGATAACGTTCGCATACCAGGAATCGGGGTCACGCGCACGCACTGCCCACGCCTCCAGGGATTGCCATAAAGCAATATGTCCGTTATCAGAGCGATACGGGATAGCTTCAACACCTTTGTGTCGCCATCGCGCAGCAGCGTCATCGTGGTCACCGGACTGAAAAGCAAAAGCGTTTTCGAGCTTCCCTGAAGCTCTCCGTAACGCTTCGAGGAGGTATTGAACGGGCGGGTCGTCAGCTGTGTATCCAACAAATACCACGACATATTTTTGAAGTATTTCCTGAATAAATTTTGTTGCCCATCCGTCCGATAGATATGCACGCCCAAATTCGGAACTGGAGAGAATGAAGCCGTCGCCCTCAGCGCCGTTGTATGTCGGCGTGGATCGACCATGAAGATAAATTATCCCATTGACTTCTTGAGGTCGCAGAGGATCCGGTAAGTTCGGAGGTTGCCATGCCTGAACTCCTCGTCCACAATCGTCAAACAATCTATCGAAGTTGGTGGTGACCAAATGCACCGCGCCTTCAGGCGTGGTTGCCAAGTCGAGCAAAATCCTGTGCGCGGTAAGGTCACAATCAGTAGGGGGCTTCAATGCAGAAGCAACCGCCTCTTCAATGTCACGCGATGCAAAGTCCCTTTCCAAGAGTCCAAAAACTCTGTCGGCAGATATAACTCCTGAAATGCCGACACGTCGATCAATTTCCTGAGCTTCTTGGATAAGCTTGTAAGCTGGACTATTCTGATCAACGCCAAGCTTGGCAACTACGCTTTTGGCTAAGCCAAAAAAGTCCGGGAGATTCGCTCGCGCTCTCGATACGCCTGCGCCGCAGAAGAAAATCACTCGGCCCTGATCTCGGGCTAGAAGTAGGTCATCGGGAATTGATGGTCCGCCGGCTAAGAATCGCAAATTCTAGTCTCCATCTAATGTGTTTTTATTAGACTACCAGTGTCTTGCTGTGGTGGTCAAAATTATGGCTGCATAGGCAATGAAGCGTATTTTTCGGTCAGAGTGTCTACGGAGGCTTGAATTTGTCGCTTGCCGGATATGTGTTGCTCGCTTGAATATCTATCGCATCACGATCGACATCGCCGTGCTGAAAGCTTAACTTGCTGTAGTTAAAACTATTATCCGGCTCATGCGAAATCTGATTATAGTGCTTTTCATGGCATTGCTCAGCTTAAAGGTTCCAACATGTGGTTATAAAAAATTATTTTTTAGATTGACAATGAATAATACGCAGCACGTTGGTTGTATATGCTGGCGATTGAGGCTCTGACCCTTATCCCTGTGGCAGGCCTTACGAGTCGCACAGTCCTGCCACGAGCGATCCGGCTCCATTGGGCCGGATCGTTTTTTTGGAGCAGAGCTTTTTCTACGTATCCGTTCGGCGAACACACCTTCCGCTGTGCCGCGACTTCGATGACGCTAGGTGTCCACCTATTTATTAGTGGACACTAGCATGAGTGAATTACTAATGGGTTCGAAAGTAAGCGAACATCATTTATAATGTAGGCTCCGTTCGCCAAGCTTATCGGATATTTACACACATGCGCCACGATGACGGTCGTAAACTTGATCA
>JAAQTN010000026.1 GCA_011742915.1 Billgrantia desiderata
ACGAGCAGGTCGTCAGAGGGTAAGGGGGTCAGATTTCACTGTCGCCAGGGGGTCACTTTCTGATGTCGCTTGACAGCTCGCCTTCGGTGATGGGCAGACGCGCCACTTCTCCGTGGCCGGTGGTATCGAGTCGCCAGGCGCGGGTCTCGCGCAGCAGGGCATTGAAGAAGCAGCTCGCGGCTGGGTCGACCTCGTTCAGGGGAGCGGCATCGGTAGTTGTCGCCATGGGAACCTCCGTGTTGATAAATATAAGGCTAATGAGAAGCATTTGATTCTTTGTGTTGTGTCGTGGCTCCTTGCGGCCCGCATGTTGGGCCTGAGTCAGTCGTGGGTGGGCGTGATCTACGAGGTCGCCGGCATGATCCGGAAGTGGTTCTTGGTCATGGGAACGAACAGCAGGAGGACGCAGGCGGCGGCGAGCGACAGTGGCAACAGGTGAGCGGCGGCGGCCAGACTGACCGTCAGTGTCGCGGCGCCGTAGCCCAGGGTATGGGCCATGGCCAGCAAGCCGGCGCTGGCACCCGGGGAGCGCTGACGCGTAGCGGCGTCGGTATATCCGGGCACGGCCAGGGCGGCGCCGACGCTGGCGATCATGACGCCCAGGCCGAAACTGGCCGGGACGATGGCCATCGTCAGCACTCCGTAACCGGCTACCAGCCCCAACGCCCCCAGGGCCAGCAGGGCATAGCCGGACAGTCGACGGTGACGAGTGATACCCAACTGGATGGTCAGGGCACCCAGTGCACCGAGCGACAGCAGGATCCCCATCAGGTGGCCGGCCCGGGTGGCGTCGATGTCGAGCCTGCCCTGCAGGGCACCGGGAAGGCCCAACTGCATTAGCGATGCTGACATCGCCAGCAGCAGTGCGATGGCCAGGCAGGGCAGCAGGTCGAGGGTGCCGCGTGGCAGTCGAGCGGCTCGACTGGCGACAGACGGGAGTTGGGGAGTCGGGGCCGGTATCCCCCGGAGCAGCAGCAGGGCCAGCATGCCGCACAGCAGCATCACCACGAAGGGCGCATGGGCGGAAAGGCTCAAGCTAGCGGCGGCAATCAGCGGCCCAAGCAGGCGACCGCTGCTGAGTCCGGCGCTGATGGCGGCCAGTGCCTTGACCCGCTCCTCGCCGTCATGCAAGGCCAGCGACCACTGCTGGCAGGCCGGCACCATGCCCGAGACCGTCAGGCCGTACAGCACCCGTGCTGCCGCCACCAGGGCCAGCAGCGCGCCGTCGCCCAGCCAGCCGTGGGCCGCCGTCCACAGAGCGAAGCCGATCAGGGCGAAGCTGGTTACGTAGCCCAGCAGAGCCTGGATCACCACGCCGCGTGCCCCGTGACGATCGGCGATCCGCCCCCAGAAGGGACTGCCCAGCAGGAACAGCATCGAACCCAGCAGGATCAGACCGGCCCACTGCGACAGTGGCAGGCCGAAGCGCTCCACCAGCACCGGCAGCGCGACCAGCAGGCCGTTCTGGCCGAGGCCGAGCAATGCCGCACAGGCACTGATTCGCCACAGGGGAGGGAAGCGCATGATCGGCTCCTTGGTAAATACAATTGAGAATTGTTATTAGTTAAGCAAGTGCCGTCAAGCGCGACAATGTATCGGCTTGTGAAGAGAGCTGGATTGCGGGCAGGAAAAAGCCCACTGCGAGAGTGGGCTTGAGCGGGCGAGCGGCATCGCAATGAAGACGGGTCAGTAGTCCATCGACCAGGTCAGGCTGTAGGTGCGCCCGCGGCCCTGGTAGTCGTAGAGGTATTCCGGGCCATAGTAGGGCGAGTAGAACATCGCCGCGCGCTGGCCCCACACCGTGGAGTAGCTCTCGTCCAGCAGGTTCTGCACGCCGAGGCTGAACTTGCCGAAGTCGGTCTGTCGGCTGAGCGCCAGATCCAGGGTGGTGTTGCCGTCGATCTTGCGCTCGGCCTCATCCTCCAGATCGAAGGTGTGGTTGGCCTGCAGGCGGGCCGAATGGACGTGGTCTCGCCAGCCGACGAAGGCGGTCGCCGAGGAGAGCGAGGCGTAGCGGGCATCGCGCTTCTCCCATCCGCCTTCGTCGTTCTCCTGCTCCGAGCGCACCAGGTGCAGGGTGCCGCCGACTTCGAGGCCATCCGAGAAGTAGCGGGTCAGGGCACCTTCGATGCCATAGTCGCGCTTCCTGTCGTCGACCACGTCGACGCTCAGGTCGCCGCTGTTGATTTCCAGTGCCTTGTCGGACCAGGCGTAGTAGACCGCCGCCTGGGCCACCCAGTCGCCGCCCTGGTAACGCCAGCCGAGTTCGACCTGGTCGGTCTCGATGGCGGAGAGCGGGTTGGCGCCGACGCTGATGCCGGGACGGCCGTAATACTTGGCCGGATCGGGAAGTTCGAATCCCTGGCTGTAGCGCAGCCAGCTCTGGTGGCCGTTACCGAAGTCGTGGAGCGCGCTGGCGTTGAGCAGGGTGGCGTCGTAGTCGTTCTCGCCGCCGGGAATGCCGTTGAAGTCGTCGACCTCTACGTCGGAGTGCTGGCGCCTGACACCGGCCGATAGCTTGAGAGCATCGGTCGCCTGCCAGTCGACCTGGGCGAAGGCGGCGAGAGTGTCGACCCGGTAGCCGGGATAGCGTGGTGCGATGCTGGCCTGTTCCTGTACCAGCCCGCCGGTGGCGTCGGATACGGCCTTGTCGAAGGTCATCTGGCTGGCGTCGAAGCTCTCGCGATCGACATCCAGGCCGTAGATGAGACCGATCCGTTCGTTCAGTCGTGCATCGAACAGCGCCTTGAGGCCGCTGAGCTCGGTGTTCTGCTGGGAGGCGCGGAACTCGGAGCCACCCGCGACCGGGTAGGGGAAGGCCTGGAAGCTGGCTTCCTCCTCGCGATGGAAAGCCTGCAGATAGAAGTTCTGTCCCAGCAGGTCGGCGTGATGGTACTGCAGGTTTACCATCTTGCGATCGGTGGCCGGGTCGCGGTCGGAACGATAGCCGTCACGGATCTCGGCGTCCGCCAGACTGGGGCTGGCGGCGTCCAGATGGGGAAAGTAGACCCCACGATCCCCCTCGTAGCCCGAGCGGTAGAGCTGGGCAGCGAGTTCCAGGGTTTGAGCGTCATTCAGTTGGAAGGTGAGGTTGCCCAGCACGTCGATGCTGCGGTTGTCCTGCAGGTCGGTCTGAGCGAGATCGGGGAAGATCTCGTTGCCGCGACCGTCGAACTGGCGGCCATTGTCCTGGAAGGCGGTGCCGAGATAGGCCTGCACCCGTTCGTTGCCACCGCTGACCGACTGAGCGATCCGCTTGTCGAGATCGCTGCTGCGATTGAAGCCGGTGGTGACCCCGACCTCGGTGCGCCAATCCGGCCCTCCGGCCCGACCCTTGCGGGTGATGATGTTGACGATGCCGCCGGTGGCGCCGCCGCCATAGAGACTGCTGGCTCCGGAGAGCACCTCGACGCGTTCGATGTTGAAGGGGTCGATGGCGTCGAATTGACGAGACAGGCCCCTAGAACTGTTCATCGACACGCCGTCGATCAATACCTGCACGCTGCGGCCGCGCAGGTTCTGGCCATAGTTGGTGCGCCCCTCGGGAGCCATGTCGAGGCTGGGCACGAGCCTGCCCAGAGCGGTCTTGAGATCGGCGCCGGCTTCGATCTGCTGCTGCAGCTCCTCCTTTTCGATTATCCACACCGCGCCGGGTATCTGGCTGATCTGAGTGGGAGTGCGAAATCCCACTACCACCATGGTGTCCTGGTGTTCTTGGGCGTGAACGGTCATGGCCGCCGAGCCGGCAACCACGGTGAAACCGAGGGCTATGCGCTTCTTCATGGGATTCCCTTGCCTGGAAGACTCGAGTAGTGGTGCTGTTGGATGGGAAAGAGTATCATTAACAAAAAAGATATCAATGATAATTGTTAGCGTTTGTTGATGGCCGATGAATCGATGAGCCAAAGATGAGCCACAAGGAGCCGCATGGCTGACGACAGGATGCCGCCGGGTACGGCAAGGGCCGCGGGAGAGGCGGAAATGACGGGGCGCACGATGCGCGGTGGTATGCCGGCGCTGACCTGCTGGTTGCTGAGCCTGCCGCTGGTGGTGCTGTTCTGGCTGGGGCTGGAGGCCCAGGGCGGTATGGCGCTGGGCTTCCAGGCGCTGTGGTCGCCTTCGTTCGAGGATATCGACCAACTGCTGTTGCACTACGCCTGGTGGCCGCGACTCTCGGTTGCACTGCTGGCCGGCGGTGGGTTGGCGCTGGCCGGGGTCCTGATGCAGCAAGTGCTGCGCAACCCGCTGGCATCGCCCACTACGCTGGGCGTGGCTTCCGGGGCCAATCTGGCGCTGATGATGGCCACCCTGATGGCACCTGGGCTGCTGACCATTGGCCGCGAATGGGTGGCGCTGGCCGGCGGTGGACTGGCGGTGGGCCTGGTATTCATGCTGGCCTGGCGGCGGGGCTTGGCACCGATCGTGGTGGTGCTGGCAGGGCTGGTGGTGAACCTCTACCTGGGCGCACTGGCCACGGCATTGCTGTTGTTCAATCACGAGGCGCTGTCAGGGCTGCTGATCTGGGGCGCCGGCTCACTGGCCCAGAACGGTTGGGACGGCGTGGCGATACTCTGGCCGCGGCTGGCCATCGCCGCCGTGGCGGCCTGGTTGTTGCTGCGCCCCCTGGCGGTGCTGGAGCTGGACGATGCCAGCGCCAGGAGCCTGGGGGTGTCGCTTACCTATCTGCGCTTCGCTGGCATGGGGTTGGCGGTGTTCATCACCGGCAGCATCGTCAGTGTGGTGGGGGTCATCGGCTTCATCGGTCTGGTAGCGCCCAATATCGTGCGCCTGGCCGGGGCGCGGCGTCTCGGCGAGCGGCTGCTGTGGGGCACGCTGCTGGGGGCGGTGCTGCTGGCCACTACCGATCTGCTGCTGCAGAGCCTTGCCGGCACGTTGCCGATGCTGATTCCCACCGGCGCGGTGACCGGCGCGCTGGGGGCGCCGCTGCTGCTGTGGTTGATCACGCGTCTGAAGCTGCAGGGTAACCGGGCGCCACAACCGCCGGCCGTGCTGGCCAGCCGACATCCCGCACCCGGGCGTCTGGCCTCTCGCCTGGCCATCGGTCTACTGTTGGCTGCCGCCCTGGGCCTGCTGCTGGGACAGGGGGTGAATGGCTGGTACTGGCTGTCGCCGGATCACTGGGGCGTGATGCAGTGGCGCATGCCCCGGGTGCTGGCGGCGGCAGCCAGCGGCTTGATGCTGGCGGTGGCCGGTACGCTTCTGCAGCGGCTCTCCGCCAATCCCATGGCCAGCCCCGAGGTGCTGGGCATCAGCGGCGGCTGTGCGATTGCCCTGATCCTGGGGATCTTCCTGCTGCCGGCGCCGACCAGCGGTGTGCTGGTCGGCATCGGCACCCTGGGGGCATTTGCCGCGCTGCTCATTCTGGTGGCGCTCAATCGTCGCAGCGGCTTCCTGCCCGAGCGCCTGCTGCTCACCGGGGTGGCGGTAACGGCGCTGTTCGATGCCGTGCGCAGCGTGATGCTGGCAGGTGGAGATCCGCGCGGGCAGCAGGTGCTCGCCTGGCTGGCGGGGTCCACCTACTACATCGATCTCACCGGCGCCCTGGTGGTGGGAATCCTGGCCGGGCTGCTGGCGTTGTGCACTCTGCCGCTGACCCGCTGGCTGGACATCCTGCCCCTGGGGGCACCCACGACTCAGGCATTGGGCATTGCTCTCAATCGCGCTCGCTTGGTGTTGCTGCTGCTGGTGGCCCTGCTGACCGCCTGCGCCACCCTGGTGGTGGGGCCGCTCTCTTTCGTCGGGTTGCTGGCGCCGCACATGGCCAGGCTGCTGGGGCTGTCCCGGGCGCGCCAGCATCTGCTGGGGGCGGCACTGGTAGGCATGCTGCTGATGGTGCTGGCCGACTGGGTGGGCCGTCAGATCATTTTCCCTTATGAAATTCCCGCCGGGCTGGTTGCCTCGCTGATCGGCGGCGCCTACTTCATGTGGGGGTTGCGGAGGCTGTGAGGGGTATCGATGCCCAGTGGATAGGGGATGGTTACAGGAGATACGCATGACGCACGTAGTCGAGCTCGTCACTCGCCAGGCGGATCCGGTCGAGGCGCTACTGGCGCTCTATCGTCAGCCGCCCCTGGATAGTCTCAAGGCCCCGGGGTTCGGTCCGCCGGTAGTGGCCACGCTGCCTGGCAGTGCGTTGCTCGATCGGGCAACACTCGATGAGCTGATGGCACGCTATACGGCCAGTTTCGGTGAGGGGGCAGATCGTATGGCGGCAGCGTCGGTCTGGTCGAAGTATCTCTTCAGCCTGGTCTCGATACCGGCCCTGGTGGCCAATCTGCTGTTGGGGCGGGAGCTGCCGGTGAGTCCGGAACAACTGCGCGTCGAGCTGGGCGACCGGGGCGAGGCAACTCGCCTGTGGCTGCGTGATGGCGGCGCTTCCCTGACGTCACTTTGCTTCGAGACCCGCTTCGCGACGCTGTTCGATGATTTTTGTACGCCTTTGATCGAGACGCTGGCCGAGCGCTCGGAGCTTTCGCCCAAGGTGTTCTGGAGCAACCTGGGCCACTACGTGGAATACGTGGGCCAGCTGTGCTCACGACATCCATTCTTCACCGCGGCCGGAGAGCCGTTGCTGCGCTATCTCGACACCAAGACGTTTCCTGACGGGCGGCGCAACCCGCTCTTCCAGCCGGTGCGCTACCTCGAGCTGAGCGGTGAAGCGCCGGCTCGGGTGCGGCGGTTGTGTTGCGTCAAGTATCGCCTGCCAGGCGAGCCGCTGTGCGGCGGCTGCCCGTTGAAGCCCGAGCACCGCCCCAACAAGCGGCTGCGGTGAGCATCGGGTGCGTCGGGTGCCTTTCGGGATAGCATCTAGGAATCGGCGAGCGCGCTAGCGAGCAGCTCGGCGAAGCGTTGCGCCGAGGGCAGGGCACCAAAGCTCCAGACCGGCGGCAGCGTGATCATGCTGCCGTCACGCACGCTGGGATGTCGTTGCCAGAGCGCGCTGGTGGCGAGCTTCTCTTCGATGCCGACGGGGTAGGGCTCCACCACCACCAGGCGGGCGTCCAAGCCGAGCAGCGCCTCCAGCCCGACTAGCGAAAAGCCCCAGTGGTTGGTCTCGCCCTGCCAGGCGTTCTCCAGGCCCAGGCGGTCCAGCACGGCCTGGAACAGACCGTGCTCCCCGAAGACCCGTACATGCCGTTCGTCCATGAATTGAACGACCAGCAAAGGTGGCATTTCTTCCGGCAGCGCCCGGCGTAGCGTCTCGAAGCGCGCCTCGGTGGCGGCAATCGACGCTTCGGCTTCATCCTGGCGACCGTAAGCGGCGCCAAGCTCGCGAGTGAGGTGGAGAATCTGACTCCAGGTAGCGCCCTGAGGTGCGTAAATCGCCCATGTATCGACCGTGCCGATCCTCTCGAGTCGAGGCGCCAGGTAGCCGAACATCGGGGAGATGAGGATGTGCGCGGGGTCGAGCTGAGCCAGCAGTTCGACATTGGGCTGTGCGCGAAGACCGATATCCATGACGCTTCCCGGTAGTCGAGGCTCGCCGACCCAACTGTGGTAGTCGCTTACCTGAGCGACTCCGTCGGGTGGCATGTCCAGGGCGACCAGCGTTTCGGCCAGAGTCCAGTCGAGAGCGACGAGGCCTGCGTTGGCACCGGCTACCGCGGCGGCGGTATCGTCATGGGGCTGGGCACAGGCCAGTGCCGGCAGGGTCGAGCCGAGCATTGCCGACGCCAACCAGGCAATATGCGTCTTGAGGTTCATGCAAAGCCATTCCTTTGCTTGGTGTTGGGCTGTCGCGTCGCCTGTGGAAAGCGATTGAAAATCGTTATTAAAAACCATTCGCGCGCATTCTGTCTTCCACCGAGTAGTGATCTGCAGGGAAAGAGGTGCTCGCAACAATATTGATAACTGTTATCATTTGTGGCATCGTCATGCGCTTTGCTGGAAGCGTCTGAGCGTTTTTGATGCAGTATCAGCGCTTCTTCGTGACACGCCGTTCAGCCGGGAGTTAGCACGTGAGACCGTTTCGCCATCCATGCCTCTGGGGGGCTGTTCTCGGGTTGGGCTTGGTCGCCTCGGCGTCCGCCGACCCCGCGTTATATCAAGAGTCGCGTGAGGCCCAGCGCAGCCAGGCCGAGCTTCAGGTGCGCATCGACGCCGCCGATGACGAGACCCGGGCCATGCTCGAGGAGCTGCGCGAGCTGGAGCGCGCCGAGCGCCGCCTGAAGCGTGAGAATGCCGAACTCGCACCGCGCAACGAGCGCCTGGCCGAGACGCTGGATCGCCGTGAGGCGGCACTCGATACCCTGGCGGAGACCCGTGAAGCCTTGCCGGTGCTGGAGGAGCGTCTGATCGAGCGGCTCGAGCAGTGGGTCGATGGCGACATGCCGTTCCTGCGCGAAGAGCGGCTGGCGCGGGTCGCCAGCCTGCGCTCTCAGGGCGAGGCACTGTCCGGCGCCGAGCGATGGCAGCGGATCGTCTCGGCGTGGCGCGCTGAGCTCGATTACGGTCGTGAGGTCGATGCCTGGCGCGGCTATCTCGGCGAGGGCGACTCGCGCCGCGAGGTGGATTACCTGCGGCTGGGACGCGTGGGCTTCTATTACCTGACCCCGGATGGACGCGCCGGGCGCGTCTGGCAGGCCGACAGCGGCAGTTGGGCACCGCTGAACGAGGCCCAGCGCCGCGAGGTTCGCAACGGCTTGCGTATCGCTCGCGACCGCCGGGCGCCGGAACTGCTTACGCTGCCGGTTTCGCAGCCGCTCGAACGGGCTCCGGAGGGCGACGCATGAAGACCTTGTGCCACTCGTTCTCTTTCACGGCCGGCTTGCTGATCGCCCTCTTTCTGACAGCTCCGGTCATGGCTCAGTCCGAGCCGCTGACTACTCTGCGCGCCGAGCGTGAGGCCGCCGAGGCCCGCGACCAGGCGCGCCTGGCCGAGCTGCTGGAGGATCGGGGCGCCCTGGAAGCCGCGCTCGAGGAGGCCCGTGCCGCCCATGCGCAGGCCGAGACGCGCAATACTGAGCTACAGGCTGAGGCCGAGGTGCTGAGCCAATGGCAGGCCGAGCTCGAAGCGCGTCAGCAGGAGCAGGGAGACGACTTGGTGGCGATCCTGGCATCACTGCAGCGACACAGCGGTGAGCTGCGCGACAGCCTGGCCGATAGCTGGCTGGTCGTGCAGGGTGCGGGGCTGCCGTCGCGGTTCGACGATGCCGAGGTGCTCGAGCTCGCCCATCTCGAGGAGTTCGCCGACCGCCTGGTGGCGCTGACCGCCGATACCGCCCGGGTGGTTCGCTTCGAGGCGCCGGTGGCTGCTGCCGATGGTGTGATCGCGCCGCGTGAGGTGATCCGGCTGGGCGACTTCACTGCCTTCACCGAGGGACATCTGCTGCGTCGCGGTGCCGACGATCAGGCCCTGTCGGTAGTCGAGCGCACCCCGCGGGAAGTGGCCGCCAGCCTGGCCGCGTTCCATGCCGGTGAGTCGCGCTCGCTGACCTTCGACCCAACCCGTGGTCAGGTCATGGCGGCGCTGGCCCAGCGGCCGAGTCTGGTCGAACGCTTCCACCAGGGCGGGGCGGTCGGCTACGTGGTAGTGGGGCTCGGCGCTCTCGGCCTGCTGGTCGCCCTGCTGCAGTACGCTTACCTGCTTAAAGTGACGCTGGCCATGCGCCGCCAGCTGCGCGACCTCACGACGCTGCGCGAGGACAACCCGCTCGGGCGTGTGCTGCTGCGCTTCCGCGCACTGCGCGACGATCCCGTGCCGGAGGCGCTCGAGGCGCGCCTCGACGAAGCAGTGCTGGCCGAGCTGCCGCGCCTGGAGCGTGGCCAGCCGCTGGTCAAGCTGCTGGCGGCCGTGGCGCCGCTGCTGGGCCTGCTGGGTACCGTTACCGGCATGATCGTGACCTTCCAGGCGATCACCGTGTTCGGCACCGGCGACCCGCAGCTGATGGCCGGCGGCATCAGCCAAGCACTGGTGACCACGGTGCTGGGACTGATCACCGCCGTACCGCTGCTGTTCGCACACACCGCCCTGGCCGGTCGCAGCCGCCATCTGGCGGGCCTGGTCGAGGGGCAGGCCAGCGCCGCCCTGGCCGAGCAGCTCGAACAGCGCCCCCACGGACCCGATGTCGCGACCGGGAGCGCACGCCGCGATGCCGCCTTGGCTTGAGACAGGGGGGCTTGAACCGCTCCAGCGCCTGGTCGAGGCCGGTGGCGTGGTGCTGGTGGTCATAGCCCTGGTGGCGATGCTGCTGTTCAGCCTGGCATTGGAGCGGGTGTGGTATTTCCGCCTCACCTACCGCCGGGCCAGACGCGCCCTTATTGCACGCTGGGCGGCGCGCCAGGACCACCTGAGCTGGAGCGCCCTGACCCTGCGCGAAGTCTGGGCGCGCGAGCTGATCGGACGCCTGCGCCGTCCGCTGCCGTGGCTCAAGCTGCTGGTGGCGCTGTGCCCGCTGCTGGGTCTGCTGGGCACCGTGACCGGCATGATCGCCGTGTTCGACAGCCTGGCGATGACCGATACCAGTCAGGCCCGCGCCATGGCCGACGGCGTGGCCCGCGCAACCCTGCCGACTTTGACCGGCATGGCGGTGGCGGTGGTGGGGCTGCTGTTCACCAGCCGCCTCGAGCAGATCATTCGACGCGAGGACCAGCGGCTGCATGACCGTCTGGCCCGCGCCGTGGAGGATACCGATGCGTAGACGCCGAATTGGCGCCGACGACGGCGAGGCCAGCGAGGTCAACCTGACCCCGATGCTGGACGTCGTCTTCATCATGCTGATCTTTTTCATCGTCACCACCAGTTTCATCAAGGAGAGCGGGGTGGAGATCGAACGGCCGGAGTCGAGCGCCGCCACACCGCGGCCCGATGCCCAGGTGATGGTCGCCATCACACCCGAAGGGGCGGTATGGGTCGATGGCCGAGCGGTGGATCTGCACCGCGTGGGTAACGAGGTGGCCGGACTGGTAAGCGAAGAGGGCTCGGTGGTGATCCAGGCCGACCGCGACTCCACCACCGGTTTGTTGATCGAGGTGATGGACCGCATTCGCGAGGCCGGCGTGGAGCAGGTCGCAGTGGCAGCCAGCCGGAGCCGGTCGTGACGCGGATACCTCTCTCTTCGCTCGGCGGGGTGGCCCTGGCGTTGCTGCTGTTCTGGCTGTTGGCGCTGCTGGTGGCACCGCCGGAGGAGGAGTTCGACGTCGTCGACGTCAGCATGACCATGAGCATGGTCGAGGCGCTGGAGCCGGTGCTGGAGGAGACGATCGAGCCCAGTGCCGAGCCACCGCCCCCGCAAGTAGAGGCGACTCCACCTCCGCAGCCGGAGCCGCTGCCGCCGCTGGAGAGTTCGATCGCCATGCCGGAGCCGGAGCTGCCGCCGGAGCCGATGGAGCCGGTAGAGCTCGACGCCACGCTACCCGAGCTTGCCGAGGCGCAGCCCGAACCGCCGCCTGAGCCGAGGCCGGAACCGCGACCCCAGCCCGAGCCGGCGCCACAGCCGGCCCCCGAGCCAGCGCCTGCGCCACAGCCGGCCCCAGCGCCCAGCGCTGCGCAGGAGGGGCCGACCACCGAGCAGGCGGCGCCTGCCGAGTCGGGGCCGGTGGACGTGGGTGAAATAGCCCCGACCAGCCGCGTGCCGCCGGAATATCCATCACGCGCCCAGCGTCGAGGGCTGGAAGGGCATGTGGAGCTGCAGTTCCTGATCCGTCCCGACGGCAGCGTCGACCGTTCGTCGATCCGCGTGGTCGAGTCGCAGCCGCGTAACGTCTTCGATTCGGCTGCCGAGCAGGCCGTGGCGCGCTGGCAGTTCGAGCCGGCCAGCGGTGTGCGCCGGGCGCGGCAACGTCTCGAGTTCCAGCTGAGGTAAGGCCATGAAGATGCGAGCCGCGATTCGCCTGATCGCCTGTATCGGTCTACTGCTGGCCGCCGCGGCGCAAGCCGATGCGCCGGCACTCCCAGGCGATATCATCGCCGATCTGGAGCAGCTCCAGCGGCAGCTGCAGCAGGGCGAGCATGACAACGTGGCCGAGCGCGCACGCACACAGGCGCAGCGTCTGGAAGATGGCAACACCGCCGACCGCTGGGCCGCTGCACTGTATCGCCAGCTGGCGGCGGGGGCAGAAGCCGGGGCAGGGCGCAGCGAATCCGCTGCCGATCAGCTGCGCCAGGCGCGGCGGGTGCAGGAGGCGCCGCTCTCTCAGCGCGACCGCTGGCTGCGCGAGGAGGCACGTTTGCGCTTGGCCTCGGGGCAGACCGAAGAGGCGGTGGCGCTGTGGCTCGACTGGCATGAACGCCACGCTGGCAGCAGCGAAGACCGCTGGCGTCTGGCGCGTGCCCTGGCGGAGCTGCAACGCTGGGAAGAGGCCGCGGGTTGGGTCGAGCGTGCGCTGGCGGACGACCCCGCTCCCGATGAGCGACGTCAGATGCTGGCTGCCAGCGTGTTCCAGCACGCCGGGCGCGGCGAAGAGGCCCTGGCAAGGCTGGAGGCTACCCTGGGGGCTGAGGCTCCGCCCGAGGCCTGGCGACGGGCGGCGGCACTGGCCCAGGGGTTGGGCGATGCCCAGCGCGCTGCGGCCATCTGGGAAGCCGGCTGGCGACTGGGAGTACTGAAGGGAGAGGCGGACTTTCGTCAGCGCATCGAGCTGCACCTGATTGCCGGCACGCCGGCCCGGGCTGCGGAATATCTCGAAGCGGCGCTGGCCGACGAGGTGCTGCCCGACACTCTGGACAATCGGCGCCTGCTGGCTCGCGCCTGGGAGCAGGCCCGCGACCGCGACCGGGCGCTGGATGCCTGGCGCGAGGTGGCGCAGCGCAGCAAGGCGGGCGGCGACTGGCAGCGCCTGGCGCTGCTGGCCAATGGCTGGGGGCGGCTCGAGCTGGCGCAGGAGGCGATGCAACAAGCCCGGCGCCGAGGGGCGGAAATCGATCCGCACTGGCTCTCGACTCGCTAGCAAGTCGAGAGCCAGTGGGTCAGGAGTGGCTCAGAGTGCGAACTCGGTCCACACCGGGGCGTGGTCGGAAGGGCGCTCCATGCCGCGCAGGTCATAGTCGATGCCGGCATCGCGCACGCGCTCGGCCAGCGGTGCCGTGACCAGGATATAGTCGATGCGCAGGCCGCGCCTGGGCTCGCGTTCGAAACCGCGGGAGCGGTAGTCGAACCAGCTGAAGCGGTCGTCCACCTCTGGATAACGCACCCGATAGCTGTCGCTGAGGCCCCACGCCTTGAGTGTGCCGAGCCACTCACGTTCTATCGGCTGGAAGCTGGTCTTGCCCTCGCGCAGCCAGCGCTTGCGGTTGTCTTCGCCGATGCCGATGTCGATGTCCTCGGGAGAGATGTTGAAATCCCCCATCACCACCAGCCGTTCGTCAGGGCGATGCCGCTCCCGCAGCAGCTCGATCAACTGCGCATAGAACTCGCGCTTGTTGGGAAACTTGGTGGGGTGGTCGACGTTCTCGCCCTGAGGGAAGTAGCCGTTCCACACGGTCAACGGCTCGCCGTCGGCGGTGCGCAGACGCACGCCGATCAGGCGACGCTGGGACTCCTCGCCGTCGCCCGGCAGGCCGAAGAAGACCTCTTCCGGCCCGTTCGGGCAGAGCGTCTTGTGGCACATGAGTGCGACGCCGTAGTGGCCCTTCTGGCCGTGGTAGTGGACGTGATAGCCCATCGCCTCGACCGCCTCGCGGGGAAACTCGTCGTCATGCACCTTGGTTTCCTGCAAGCCGATCACCAGCGGCTGGTGAGTGGCGATCAGTGCCTCAAGCTGATGCAGCCGGGCGCGCAGACCGTTGATGTTGAACGAGACAAGGCGTGTCACTCGTCGTGCTCCTCGTGGGTCGTTGCACTCTGTTCCGAGCTGGGAGTGGGGTGGATGGCGATGCCGCCGCCCTGCTCCTGACGGGCCAGCTTGCGTGCCGCCTGCAGCTTGCGCTGCTGGCGCTTCTTCTGAGTGAAGCGGCGCGACGAGGTCACCTGGTCGGGATTCTCGTGGCGCCACTTCTTGTAGTCCTTGCGCTTGCCGGTGCGGATGGTCACCTTGTCGGCCAGCGAGCGGGTCTTCTTGCGGCGGGTCATCAGGCCTGGCTCCATGGGTGTCGAATGGCAGCATGAGCGTGCATTCTACCAGTCCGATGCAAGAGGCGCGCCCTCCTCGCCATAGGCTGGTACAATATGCGGCTGTACGAAGTTCACCCCATTGCTACGGACAAGACATACAGCCTATGAGCGAGTCGGAACAGACCACAGCCCCGGCCGAGAACCGCAAGCCCAAGCGTCGTCGTCGCAAGCCGCGTCGCAGCCAGTCGAACTGGGACCTGCGCCAGTTTCAGGTGCCTGCCGTCGCGGGCAAGTGGCGCTTTCACGACTTCGATCTGCCGCTGCCGCTGATGCGCGCCATTCATGCCCTGGGCTTCGAGTACTGCACGCCGATCCAGGCCGAAGCGCTGACCCATACCCTGTTGGGTGGCGACGTGGTGGGCAAGGCCCAGACCGGCACCGGCAAGACCGCTGCCTTCCTGATCTCGATCCTGGCCTACTTCCTCGAGGAGGAGGTGCCGGATGGGCAGAAGCCCGGTGCACCGCGTGCGCTGATCGTGGCGCCGACCCGTGAGCTGGCGCTGCAGATCGAGAAGGACGCCAAGGCACTGGCGCGTTTCACCGACCTCAACGTGGCCAGCGTGGTCGGCGGCATGGACTACCAGAAGCAGCGCGAGCACCTGGGCAAGAAGCTCGACATCCTGGTGGCCACTCCCGGTCGCCTGCTCGACTTCCACGAGAAACGCGACGTCGATCTCACCCAGGTCGAGATCCTGGTGCTCGACGAGGCCGATCGCATGCTGTCGATGGGCTTCATTCCCGACGTCAAGCGCATCATTCGCCACACGCCGAAGAAGGAAGAGCGTCAGACCTTCCTCTTCTCGGCCACCTTCTCCGAGGACATCCTCAACCTGGCCAGCCAGTGGACCCACCAGCCGACCCACGTCGAGATCGAGGTCACGGTGGACAACAAGGCCAACATCGATCAGCGCGTCTACATGGTCAGCGACGACGACAAGCAGCGCCTGCTGATCAACTTGTTGAAGCAGGAGAGCTTCGACCGGGTGATGGTGTTCGGCAATCGTCGCGACCTGGTGCGCAAGCTCGAGGGCCTGCTCAAGAAGGCCGATATCAACGTGGCCATGCTCTCCGGCGACGTGCCGCAGAATCAGCGCATCAAGACCCTGGAGCGCTTCCGCGAGGGCGAGGTGCAGGTACTGGTAGCCACCGACGTGGCTGGCCGCGGCATCCACATCGAGGATGTCAGCCACGTGATCAACTACACCCTGCCGGAAGACCCGGAGGATTACGTCCACCGCATCGGCCGTACCGGCCGTGCCGGGGCCACCGGGGTGTCGATCAGCTTCGTCGGCGAAGAGGATGCCTTCTCGCTGCCGGAGATCGAGCGCTACATCCAGGACAAGCTGCCCTGCGAGCACCCGCCCGAGGGGCTGCTGTAACGGCCATGCTGGACGAGGCCCTCAAGGGCGAGATACAGGCCGCCTACCGTCGCGTGCTGGAGGCCCAGGGGCTGACGCCACGCTACGGCCAGCGGCTGATGATCGCCGAGATCGCCCGTACGCTGGGCGGCATCGAGGCCGACGACGCCGGTAAGCGGCACTCCGACGAGCACGTTTGCGTGCTCGAGGCGGGCACCGGCACCGGCAAGACCCTGGCCTACCTGCTGGCGGCGCTGCCGGTGGCCAAGGCCAAGGGCAAGCGCCTGGTGGTGGCTACGGCCACCATCGCCCTGCAGGAGCAGGTGTTGCTGCAGGATCTGCCCACCCTCAAGGCCCACAGCGGCCTCGACTTCGACTACGCCCTGGCCAAGGGGCGCGGTCGCTACCTCTGCCTGACGCGCCTGGAGCAGGCCCTCGACGGGGTCGAGGACAACCCCACCCTGTCGCTGTTCGAGCAGAGTCTGGCCCAGGGCGCTGGCGATCACTTCCAGGCGCTGGTGCAGGAGATGGCCGAGGCCTACGGTAGCGGTCGCTGGGAGGGGGATCGCGAGAGCTGGCCGGTGGCCATCGACGATGGCGACTGGCGGCGGCTGACCATCGACCATCGCCAGTGCACCAATCGCCGCTGCGGTCATTTCGCCGCCTGCGCCTTCTTCCGTGCCCGCCGCGACCTCGAGAGTGCCGACATCATCGTCGCCAACCACGACCTGGTGCTGGCCGACCTGTCGCTGGGCGGCGGTGTGGTGCTGCCGCCACCCGGCGACTGCATCTACGTCTTCGACGAAGGCCACCATCTGCCGGACAAGGCGTTGAACCACTTCGCCCACCGCGTGGGCGTCAACGGTACGCTGCGCTGGCTGGGCAACCTGAAGAAATCCCTGACCGAACTCAACCAGGCGCTGGCGATACAGCCGACCCTGGCGCGGCTGCTGGCCGGCCTGCCGGAAACCATCGCCGCGCTGGAGCCGCGTCTGGGCGAGGCCTATTCCCTGGGCCATCAGCTGGCCGGACGGCAACATGGGCTCGCGGAAGACGAGGAGAATCATCAGTTTCGCTTCGAGATGGGGCGCGTTCCCGAGGCGCTGCGCGAGCATGCCGGCAGCTTGCTGGTGGGCTTCGCCGAACTCTCACGCACGCTGGAAACCATGAGCGACATCCTGCGTGAGAGCCTCGACCCCGACAAGCACACCGGGCTCGAACGCGAGCAGGCCGAGGCGTGGCTGCCGCTGCTGGCGCTGTTGCACGGCCGCGCGCTGGAGGCCCACGGGCTGTGGGAGGCGTATGCCGAAACCGACATGGAAGGCGAGGCGCCGAAAGCGCGCTGGCTGACGCTGGAGCGCTTCGGTAGCGAACCCGAGCTGGTGTTCTCGGCAAGCCCCGTGTCGGCGGCGCCGACTTTGGCCAAGAGCCTGTGGGGCAGCTGCTTCGGTGCGGTGGTGACCTCGGCCACGCTGACCGCGCTGGGTCGCTTCGAGCGCCTGCAGGAGCGTGCCGGGCTGGCCAATCGCTACCGCTATCAGCGCCTGCCGAGCCCCTTCGATTATTCCCGTGCGGTGCTCAGCGTGCCGCGTCAGGCCGTGGACCCCGGCGACCGCGATGCCCACGAGCGGGCCATCGTCGATTTCGTCAGCGGGCTGGGCGACAAGGAGGCCGTGCTGATGCTGTTCTCGTCGCGAGCGCAGCTGCGCGCGGTGGAAAAGGCGCTGCCGGCGAAGTGGCGCGAGCGGGTATTGGCGCAGGACCGCTTGCCCAAGCGCGAGCTCATCGAGCGCCATCGGGCGCGGGTGGATGGCGGCGAGGGCAGCGTGATCTTCGGTCTGGCGAGCTTCGCCGAGGGCATCGATCTGCCCGGCGACTATCTCACCCATGTGGTGATCACGCGGCTGCCGTTCGCCGTGCCCGACGATCCGGTGGGGGCGACTCTGGCAGAATGGATCGAGAGCCGGGGCGGCAATCCCTTCATGCGCATCAGCGTGCCCGATGCCTCGATCAAACTGGTACAGGCCTGTGGCCGGCTGATCCGCAAGGAGGCCGATCAGGGGCGCATCACGCTGCTCGACCGACGCGTGCTCACGCGGCGCTACGGCCAGGCGCTGCTCGATGCGCTGCCGCCGTTCAGGAGAGAGATCGACGGGTAGGGCCCCAACGAGAAGGGCCCGCAGTGCGAGCCCTTCTCTGTCGTGCTGCTTGTGTCGCGGCTGTCAGCCCTGGCGTCGCTCCGCCAGCACCGGGCTCAGCTTGCTCGCCATGCGCGTCATCGTCTCCTCGGTGGTGGCCCAGTCGATGCAGGCATCGGTGACGGAGACGCCATACTGCATCTGGGTGTGATCGTCGAGGATCTTCTGGCTGCCCCAGCCGATGTTGGATTCCACCATCAGCCCCATGATCGAGCGGTTGCCCTCGAGGATCTGGTTGGTGACGTTGTCCAGCACCAGCGGTTGCAGGGCCGGGTCCTTGTTGGAGTTGGCGTGGGAGCAGTCGATCATGATGTTGGGCTTGATGCCGGCCTTCTTCAGCTCCTGCTCGGCCAGCGCCACGCTGACGCTGTCGTAGTTGGGCTTGCCGTTGCCGCCGCGTAGCACCACGTGGGCGTAGGCGTTGCCGCGGGTGCGGATGATCGCCACCTGGCCGCTCTGGTTGATGCCGAGGAAGTTGTGCGGATGCGAGACCGACTGCAGGGCATTGATGGCCACGTCGAGGCTGCCGTCGGTGCCGTTCTTGAAGCCCACCGGACTGGAGAGACCCGAGGACATCTCGCGGTGGGTCTGGGACTCGGTGGTGCGAGCGCCGATGGCCGACCAGCTGATGCAGTCCTGCAGGTACTGCGGCGAGATCGGATCGAGCGCCTCGGTGGCCAGCGGCAGGCCGAGCTCGGAGAGCTCCACCAGCAGCTTGCGCGCGATGTGCAGCCCCTCTTCGATCTCGAAGGAGCCGTTGAGGTGCGGGTCGTTGATCAGGCCCTTCCAGCCCACGGTGGTGCGCGGTTTCTCGAAATAGACGCGCATCACGATGAACAGGCTGTCCTTCACCTCGTCGGCCAGGCGGCGCAGGCGACGCGCATAGTCGAGGGCGGCATCGACGTCGTGGATCGAGCAGGGGCCGACCACGACGAGCAGGCGCGGGTCGCTGCCGTCGAGAATGTTCTGAATGGTCCGGCGACCCTCGATCACCGTTCTCTCGGCGACGTCGCCGAGGGGGATCTCGTTCTTGAGGGCTTCGGGAGTGATCAGTACGTCCTGGGACAGGACGTTGAGGTTGCTGACCTGCTGATCTGACATGTTGCTACCTGTGTCGTGATGCGTTGAAGGCAAGAAGATGAACTACTATACACCCGCCGAGGGAATAATCGGCAATCGGAACGGAACCCGAAGCTGCCCGAGAGGTCTCAGCGCCGGCAGCATGGCGGCCGGCTTGATGCGCGGCCAAGAAACAGGAACACTTGTCGGGACGGACGACGACGTCCAGGGACATTCAGCGGCCAACGGGCTCCAGGTTGAAACCATGCAAGCAGATTATCCAACGACGCTTTACTCCCGCATCCCGCCTCGGGGCGTTGCCCTGTCGGGGAGGGCATGAATGGGCAACCGGGAAACCGATCAGCAGCTCGTGGAACGTGCGCAAAAGGGCGATACGCGTGCCTTCGACCTGCTGGTGAAGAAGTATCAGCACAAGATCATCGGCTTGATCGGCCGCTACGTGCAGGATCACGCCGAAGTGCAGGACGTGGCCCAGGAGGCTTTCATCAAGGCCTATCGTGCACTGGGCAAGTTCCGCGCCGAGAGCGCGTTCTACACCTGGATGTATCGCATCGCCATCAATACGGCAAAGAACCATCTCGTCTCCAAGGGTCGCCGCCCGCCCGGCAGCGATCTCGATATCGTCGATGCCGAGATTCTCGATCATAGCGGCCGGCTTTCCGATATCGAAACCCCGGAGTCGTCGCTGGCCCGGGATCAGCTCGAGACGGCCGTCTTCGAAGCCATCGAAAACCTGCCCGACGACCTGCGTACGGCCATCACCTTGCGCGAACTCGATGGGCTCTCCTATGAGGACATTGCCAACATCATGCAGTGTCCGGTAGGGACGGTGCGCTCGAGGATCTTCCGCGCGCGTGAGGCGGTGGATCAGCATATTCAGCCGCTGGTGGCCACGGCTCGGACACGGGAATCGGTGACGGAGTGAAGTTTTTCAAGAAGTTTTCGTCTTGGCGCTGAACTGTCTCGCGTCGATGACGTCTGAAGCATTGACCGCAGTATGACAGCGGCAAATCATGGGCTGTCGGCATTCCGTTTGGGTGCGTTCGGGAATGCCGGAAAACATTGGTAGCAAGGCAGGGTGCCTTGTCGATGTGGGGGTGTAGAGGAATGAGTCAGAATGCACGGGAATCGCTTTCTGCCCTGATGGACAACGAAGGTGATGATCTCGAGCTTCGCCGGACGCTCAAGTCACTCGAAGAGCAGCCGGACGCAGCCGAAGCCTGGCGGCGCTATCATCTGATGCGCAGCGTGATGCGACGGGATCATGACATCGATGTCAGTACGGACCTCTCGGCCGGTATCATGGCCAGGCTCGAAGCCGAGCCGGTGCCCGAAATGGAAGCGCCTCGTATTGCACAGCGCCGCTTCCAGCCCTTTGCTCGCAGCGCGGGCATAGCGGCAGCGGTCACGCTGATGGTGATCACCGGGGTGCAGTTCTACAACGGTACCGATTTCACCCGTACTGGCGGTGATGCTGGGCTCGCCGACACTCAAACCCCCGCCGCCGCGGGTCAGACACAGCGCAACCTCGTGGCACAGGCCGGAGGCGGCAGCCAGGCCACCCCCGTTGGCATGCCGCTGTTCTCTCCGGCACTGTCGGGAGGTCAGGCCGGTGGTGTGATGCCGGTTGGCGCCGGTTTCGACAACCCCCTGTTCCTGACTCCCAATCCGCGCCAGTCCCGCAGCACCGACCAGGAGCAGGCGCGCCTGCTGCAGTCCTATCTCGACCGTCATTCTCAGGGGGCCACCAACTTGAGCGGCGACGTCTGGATGCCTCTCTTGCGGGCTTCGGGTAACGAGACGCTGGGGCAGCGCTAATGGTCAGCAGGCGTGACGCCAGGTGCCTGGCTGCGTTGAGCGGTGCCTTGCTCCTGGCTTACGGTGCCGCAGCGATTGCCCAAACGTCGAATGAGCCAACCGATACCGAGCGCTTCGACTGTCGGCAGCTCGCCGAGTGGGAGCGCCCCGACTCGCCCTTGGAATGGTTCGAGCGCAGCCTGTGGGCGGGGCACTGTCATGTCTTTCAGGCGCGGGCGGTACGCATCGGCATCGATGGCGTTCGCACCCTGGCGCTTTCCCGCGACATCCAGGACGGCATCGAGCGTGAAGTGGCGCGTTTCCTCGACGGGCCGCCCGTTTTCTTCGAGCGCCGTGGCCATATCGGCCGCATGAGCTGGTCCAATGGCGAGCCGGAAGTACCGGCATCGCCGGCTGGCATGGCCCGGCATATCGAACAGTACTACCGGCTATCCATGGGCAGCGATGAACGTATCGCCAATCGCAGTGCGGTGCGCCTGGATATCGAGCCGTTGGATGGCCTGCGCTTCGGCCACCGCCTGTGGCTCGATGAACACACCGCCTTGCCGCTCAAGCGCGAGTTGATCGACGACCGGGGGCGCGTGGTCGAGACGTTTCAGCTGACCGAGCTGCAGCCGCCGCAGCTCTACCAGGGCGGCGTGGTGCTCGATACCAGTCGCACACCCCCACAGCAGGCCTGGCGGGCTGGCTGGCTGCCGAATGGTTTTCTCGATCAGCCGGTCGATACGCAGACCGACCAGCACGATCCGGAGGTGGGACATCGCATCTACAGCGATGGTCTTTCGACCCTGAGCCTGTTCGTCGAGCCGATCGAGGAGGGGCGGGAGAGGCTGATTCCCGGGCTGCATCGTCTGGGGATTTCGCTCGCCGTGGTACGTCATGTAGTGGCGGATGGCCGACCCATGCAGGTGGTGGCAATGGGTGAGCTGCCGCCGCGGGTGCTGGCCCAGGTGGCGGAAAGTCTCACCTGGCGCGAAGCATCCGAGATGGCGGAATGACTTGGCCGGTCAGGGCGTCGTGAATGGGAGGCCTGGCGATGCGATGCCTTGAAAAACGATCCGGGCCGCCGCAATTACTGCAAGGAAATGAGTTACCGCAAGGGACACGAGTTACCGCTAGGGACAGTAAGTTCCGCGAGAGATAATGAAACGCTGATGCAGGAGCTCTCATGAAGCCATTGACGCGACAGGTCTCACTTTGGGCGCTGCTGGTGGCCATGCTGCTGTCATGGCAGTCTGCCTTTGCCCGTGAGTTGCCCGATTTCACCGTACTGGTCGAGCAGGCGGCCCCCGGGGTGGTCAACATCTCGACGACCCGCATGATGCCGGGGCGCTCCCAGGGATTCGAAGATTTCGGCGGACAGGACATTCCGGACATCTTCCGGCACTTCTTCGGCGACCGCTTCCCGGCACCCCCCGGTGGCGGTGGGCCAGGGCGTGGGCAGGAGCGCCAGTCTCTGGGCTCCGGCTTCATCATCAGCCAGGATGGCTACATCCTGACCAATGCCCACGTGGTCGACGGAGCCGACGAAATCCTCGTTCGGCTCAACGACCGCCGCGAGCTCGAAGCCGAGCTGATCGGTGCCGATACCCAAACCGACGTGGCGCTGCTCAAGGTAGATGCTTCCGATCTGCCGACGCTGCGCATGGGGGATTCCGATCGGCTGCGCGTGGGCGAATGGGTGGCGGCCATCGGCTCACCGTTCGGCTTCGATCACTCGGTGACCGCCGGTATCATCAGCGCCATCAACCGCACGCTGCCGCGCGATGCCTACGTGCCTTTCATCCAGACCGACGTTGCCATCAATCCGGGCAACTCCGGCGGGCCGCTGTTCAACCTCGATGGCGAAGTGGTGGGTATCAATGCCCAGATCTTCACCCGCAGCGGTGGCTTCATGGGCGTGTCGTTCGCGATTCCCATCAACGTGGCCATGGATGTCGCCAATCAGCTGCGTGAAGACGGCCGCGTGCGCCGCGGTTGGCTGGGCGTGATGATTCAGCCGGTCTCGCGCGACCTGGCCGAATCGTTCGGCATGGACAGCGCCAGTGGTGCCCTGATCGCCGATCTCGACCCCGAAGGCCCGGCAGCACGTGCCGGTCTGCGGGCGGGCGACATCGTGCTCGAGGTCGACGGCGAGGAGGTCGAGCGTTCGCGCAACCTGCCGCGTCTGATCGGGCGGGTCACGCCGGGTAACGATGCCGCATTGACCATCATGCGTGACGGTGAGCGCCAGGACATTGCCGTCACCATCGGCGACTGGCCCGACAGCGAGCGGCCGGAGCAGGCGCGGCCCGGTGGCGATTCGGATGCGCAGGCACGCCTGGGCATTGCCGTGGCCGAGCTCGAGGATGGTGAGCGGCAGCGGCTCGGCATCGACAGCGGGGTGGTGGTGCGTGATGTGGATCCCCGTGGCGCGGCAGCCGATGCCGGCATTCGGCCCGGTGACGTGATCGTCAGCCTCGACCACCATGCCGTGGAAGAGCCGACCCAACTGCGCGAGCTGGTCGAGAGGTTGCCTACCGATCGCGCCGTGCCGGTGCGCCTCTACCGTGAGGGTCGCTCACTGTTCGTGGCACTGCGCCTGGGCAACGGCTGAGCGGCACAGACTGCCGACCATCGCGACGACACCTCCCGTTCATGCGGGAGGTGTCGTCGTTTTTGCCGCTGCATACGGCTGTGCTGTCCAACCCTTGGCCATGCCGGTACAATACCGGCCATTGAATTCATATGACGTGAACGGGCGCCGACCAAGATTGCCGCTGCCGCGCTCGTGTCGAATACCGGACTGGGTTAGATGAGCAACGAAGCAAGCAACGGAAAACTGAAGCACATTCGTAACTTCTCGATCATTGCCCATATCGACCACGGCAAGTCGACCCTGGCAGATCGCCTGATCCAGAGCTGCGGCGGGTTGACCGAACGCGAACTGAAGGAGCAGGTGCTCGATTCGATGGATCTCGAACGCGAGCGCGGCATCACCATCAAGGCCCAGTCGGTCACGCTGGATTACCATGCCCAGGACGGCAACACCTACCAGCTCAACTTCATCGATACTCCGGGGCACGTCGATTTCTCCTACGAGGTGTCGCGCTCGCTGTATGCCTGCGAGGGGGCACTGCTGGTGGTGGACGCCGCTCAGGGCGTCGAGGCGCAGTCGGTGGCCAACTGCTACACCGCCATCGAGCAGGGACTCGAGGTGCTGCCGGTACTCAACAAGATGGACCTGCCCCAGGCCGATCCGGACAAGGTCTCCCACGAGATCGAGGAGATCATCGGGCTGGACGCCACCGACGCCTGCCAGGTGTCGGCCAAGAGCGGCATGGGTATCGATGGGCTGCTCGAGCGCCTGGTGCGCGACATTCCGCCGCCCAAGGGCGACCCCGAGGCACCGTTGCAGGCGCTGATCATCGACTCCTGGTTCGACAACTACCTCGGCGTGGTGTCGCTGGTGCGCATCTTCGACGGCACCCTGAAGAAGGGCGAGAAGATCCGCATCAAGTCGACCGGCCGCGACTGGCAGGCCAACGAGGTGGGCATCTTCACGCCGATACGCAAGGAGACCAACGTCCTGCGTGCCGGCGAGGTGGGCTTCGTGGTGGCCGGCATCAAGGACATCCACGGCGCCCCGGTGGGGGATACCATCACCCACGCCAAGACGCCGGACGTCGAGCGTCTGCCCGGCTTCCAGAAGGTCAAGCCGCAGGTCTATGCCGGCATGTTCCCGGTCAGCGCCGATGACTACGAGGACTTCCGCGACGCGCTGGAGAAGCTGGCGCTGAACGACGCCTCGCTGGAGTACGAGCCGGAGAACTCCGACGCCCTGGGTTTCGGCTTCCGTGTCGGCTTCCTCGGCACGCTGCACATGGAGATCATCCAGGAGCGGCTCGAGCGTGAGTACGATCTCGATCTGCTCACCACTGCGCCGACGGTGGTCTACGAGCTGGCGATGAAGAACGGTGACGTCAAATACGTCTCCAACCCTTCCAAGCTGCCCGACATGGCCGACGTGGACGAGATGCGCGAACCGATCGTGCGCGCCAGCATCCTGGTGCCGCAGGAGTTCGTCGGCAACGTTATCATGGAGTGCGAGAACCGTCGCGGCAACCAGTTGGACATGCAGTTCCTCGGTAGCCAGATCCAGCTCACCTATGAGCTGCCGATGTCCGAGGTGGTGATGGACTTCTTCGATCGGCTCAAGTCCATTTCCAAGGGCTATGCCTCGCTGGACTACAACTTCGAGCGCTTCGAGGCCGCCAGGCTGGTGCGGCTGGACGTGTTGATAAACGGCGACCGGGTCGATGCACTGGCCGTCATCATCCACCGCGACCATGCTCACACGCGGGGGCGGGTGCTGGTGGAGAAGATGAAGGAGCTGATTCCGCGCCAGATGTTCGACGTGGCGATCCAGGCCGCCATCGGCGGTCAGGTGGTGGCTCGCTCCACGGTCAAGGCGTTGCGCAAGAACGTGACGGCCAAGTGTTACGGCGGGGACGTGACGCGCAAGAAGAAGCTGCTCGAGAAACAGAAGGCGGGCAAGAAGCGCATGAAACAGGTCGGTCGGGTGGAGATTCCCCAGGACGCTTTCCTGGCCGTACTCAAGGTGAACGACTAGGACCGGCGATACTATGGATTTCTCTTTGCTGCTGGTGGTGGCAGTCGCCATCACTGGCCTGATCTGGCTGCTCGATCTGGCTTGGTTGCGCCCGGCGCGCCACCGCAAACTGGCCGCCGTGGAGGCGGGTACCACGGAAGGGCTCGACGAGGCTGCCCGCGAGCGGGCCATGAAGGAGCCCTGGCCGGTCGACTATGCGCGCTCGTTCTTTCCGGTATTGCTGGTAGTCCTGCTGCTGCGTAGCTTCCTGGTGGAGCCGTTCCAGATCCCCTCGGGCTCCATGCGTCCGACCCTGGAAGTGGGCGATTTCATCCTGGTCAACAAGTACGCCTATGGTCTGCGCCTGCCGGTGACCCACACGCGTATCGTCGAGTTGGGTGAGCCCGAGCGTGGCGACGTCATGGTGTTCCGTTTCCCCAGCGAGCCCTCGGTGAACTTCATCAAGCGAGTGGTGGGGCTGCCGGGCGATACCGTGCGCTACGAAGACAAGCAGCTGTTCATCAACGGCGAGCCCGTACCCAAGCGCGTGCTGGACGAAGCGCCGCCCACCGCGCCGGGCGAGTGGCTGCTGGAGGAGCGCCTGGGCGAGGTCAGTCATCGTATCTACAATAATCCACGTGACCCGGGCCCCCGCGTTCGTGAGATCGTGGTGCCCGATGGCCACTATTTCACCATGGGCGACAACCGCGACCACTCCAACGACAGCCGCTACTGGGGCTTCGTGCCCGAGGAGAACATCGTCGGCCGAGCCTTTGCCGTATGGATGCACTGGGACGGTGGCCTGCCCAGTTTCACCCAGGTTCGCCGCATCCATTGATGGATCAGCAATAACAGGAATTTCGTGAGCAAATCCCTTTCCGCCTTCAGCCGCCGCATCGGCCACGTTTTCAGTGACATCACGCTGCTGGAGCTGGCCATGACGCACCGCAGCTTCGGAGGCCAGAACAACGAGCGGCTCGAGTTTCTCGGTGACTCCATCGTCAACTTCGTGATTGCCGAGGCGCTCTACGAGCGCTTTCCCCAGGCCCGTGAGGGCCAGCTTTCGCGCCTGCGGGCGCGTCTGGTCCGCGGCCAGACCCTGGCCGAGCTGGCCCGAGAGATGTCGTTCGGCGAGTGTCTGCGCCTGGGCTCGGGCGAGATGAAGAGCGGCGGGCATCGACGCGACTCGATCCTGGCCGATGCGGTGGAAGCCGTACTTGGCGCCATCTACCTCGATGCCGGTATGGACGTGGCGCGTGCCCGCGTGCTGGCGTGGTATGCCGAGCGCCTGGAATCGATCGATCTGCAGGATACCCAGAAGGATCCCAAGACCCGGCTGCAGGAGTTCCTGCAGTCGCGTCAGTCGCCGCTGCCGCGCTACGATGTGGTTTCCGTCGAGGGCGAGGCGCACGACCAGACCTTCACGGTCGAGTGTCACGTCGAATTGCTGGCCACCCATACCCTGGGTACCGGCTCCAGCCGTCGTCATGCCGAGCAGCAGGCCGCTGAGCTTGCCCTGCTCCAGCTCGAAAACCAGAAAGGGGCGAAATCATGAGCGAGACCTGCGGTTTCGTGGCCATCGTCGGTCGTCCCAACGTCGGCAAGTCGACGCTGATGAACCGCATCCTCGGCCAGAAGATCTCGATCACCTCGCGTCGTCCGCAGACCACTCGACATCAGGTCATGGGGATCAAGACCGAGGGCGAGGCGCAGTTCATCTACGTCGACACGCCGGGGATCCATATTCTGGGGCGCGATCGCAACAAGGCGATCAACCGCTTCATGAACCAGGCTGCCACCCAGGCCCTGCGCGACGTCGACTGCGTGGTCTTCATCATCGACCGCACGCGCTGGACCGACGAGGACCAGGTGGTGCTGTCGCGTCTGGAGCACGTTCAGGCGCCGGTGATCCTGGCCGTCAACAAGGTCGACCGGGTCGAGGACAAGAGCACGCTGCTGCCGTGGCTGGCCGAGGTCGGCGCTCGCCGCGACTTCGCCGCCATCATTCCCATCTCCGCCAAACACGGTACCAACGTGCCGGAGCTGGAGGTGGAGGTGGCCAAGCATCTGCCCGAGGGCATCCACCACTTCCCCGACGATCAGGTCACCGACAGAAGCCAGCGCTTCCTGGCGGCGGAGCTGGTGCGCGAGAAGATCATGCGCCAGCTCGGCGACGAGTTGCCCTATCAGGTGACGGTCGAGATCGAGGAGTTCCGCGACGAAGGCAGGGTGGTGCACATCAGCGCTCTGATCCTGGTGGAGCGCGCCGGGCAGAAGAAGATCCTCATCGGCGACAAGGGTGAGCGGATCAAGAGCATCGGCCGCGAGGCGCGGCTCGACATGGAGCGTGCGCTCGACGCCAAGGTGATGCTCAATCTCTGGGTCAAGGTGAAGCGCGGCTGGTCGGACGATGAGCGAGCGCTGAAGAGCCTCGGCTACGATCTGGACTGACACGGCCCAACACCTGTCTGCGCTTGCCCTTTTTCGTTCAGGCGACTCATCATGCAGCCGCAGCCGGCCTTTCTTCTCCACAAACGTCCCTATCGCGAGACCAGCGCCCTGGTCGAGTTGCTGACCCTTGAGCACGGCCGCGTACGGGCGGTAGCTCAGGGCGTGCAGCGGCCGGGCTCGCGCTCACGAGGCAGGCTGCAGCCCTTTGCGCCGCTGCACGTCACCTGGGTAGGGGAGGGGGAGCTCAAGCGTCTGCGCCTGATGGAGAGCCGTGGGGCAGCGGCGCTGCTGGCCGGCGAAGGGCTGCTGTGCGGGCTCTATGCCAACGAGCTGCTGACACGCACGCTGCCGGTGGAGCTGCCCGTGGCGGACGTGTTCGCCTTCTATACCGCCCTGCTCGAGGCGCTGCCGCGACCCGAGGGGCGTGCCATGGCGCTGCGGCGCCTGGAATTCACCCTGCTCGATGCACTGGATGCCTTGCCGCGCTACACCACGCCCGAAGGCGAGGAGCTGGACCCCCAGGCGCGCTACCGTTTCGATGCCGCGTCGCGTGCCTTCGTCCCCGGCGAGCCCGGGATCGATGGCCGCACCCTGCGCTTGCTGGCCGGCGGCGACTGGGCAGCTCCCGGGCTGGCCGGGCCGGCCAAGGCGGTAGCGCGGGCGGCGCTGGCGCCCTTGCTCGGCACGCGACCGCTGCGCTCGCGTGAGCTGATGCGTCAGCTTGCCGAACGGCGCCGTCCCCCCTCACACTGATTCACTCATTCGACCAGCCGCTGGAGGCCACCATGCATCCCCCGCGCATTCTGCTTGGCGTCAACATCGACCACATTGCCACGCTGCGTCAGGCGCGCGGCACGCGATATCCCGATCCGGTTCAGGCGGCGCTATTGGCAGAGGAAGCCGGCGCCGACGGTATCACCGTGCACCCGCGAGAAGATCGTCGGCACATCCAGACGCGCGACGTGCGCCTGCTGGCCGAGGTGCTCAACACTCGCATGAACCTCGAGATGGCCGTGACCGAGGAGATGCTGGCACTGGCCGAGGAGATCCGCCCGGCGCACGTATGCCTGGTGCCCGAGAAGCGCGAGGAGCTGACCACCGAGGGCGGGCTGGACGTGGTCGGCAATTTCGACGCCGTTGCCGCGGCGACTCGTCGTCTGGCTGCAGCCGGCTGCGAGGTGTCGCTGTTCATCGATCCCGAGCCGAGTCAGATCGAGGCGGCCAAGCGTGCCGGAGCGCCGGTCATAGAGCTGCACACCGGGGCCTATGCCGAGCGCTCCGGGCAAGCGGCACGCGAAGAGCACGCGCGGCTGACGGCGGCGACGGAGATGGCGCTGGAGCTGGGGCTGACGGTGAATGCCGGGCATGGGTTGAACTACCACAACGTCGAGGCGATCGCCGCCATTCCGGGGCTGCACGAACTCAATATCGGCCATGCGATCGTTGCCCGGGCGCTGTTCGTCGGGCTCAAGGAGGCCGTGGCCGAGATGAAGCGCCTGATCATCGCCGGGCAGGAGGCGGGCTTCGTCGCTTCGCTCGAGGAGCACGATCATCACCATGAGCACGATCACGATTGAGCCCGGCGCCGGTGCCGATAACGCCACCGGGTGGGGTTAAGCGTCGCAGCAAGGTTCACCTGGCGGTGCTGGGAGGTGCTTCCTGGCGCTGGGCATGCCACTCGCTGAGCCTGTCGATGGCCCTGAACAGATCTTCGAGCAGCGATGAGACCTCCGTCATTCCCCGCGAACGCAGTCGCGTTTCCAGGGTTTCGGCGACCAGGGCAAGCTCGGGCGCGCCGCAGTAGCGGCAGGCGCCGTTAAGGGCGTGCACGGCATCCAGCAGCGCCTCGGAATCGCCTCTGGCCAGTGCTTCACGCAGCTGGTCGAGCGTGTCGGGCAGTGAGGCCACGAGCTGGTCGAGCAGCTCATAGGCCAGGCTCTCGCTGCCGTTTGCCAGGCGAGTTCCCAGTTCCAGATCGACGACCGCCAGGTCCGCGGCGACGTTGGCTTCACGCGCCGCAGGCAGGGCAGGTGTCGGAGCGGGAGCTGGGAGTGGAGGCACGAATCCGAGGTGGCGCTGCAGGATGGTTTCGAGGCGATTGGAGTCCACCGGCTTGATCAGCACTTCCTGCATGCCGGCCGCCTGGAGGCGCGTTCGCTCGCTGTCATGAGCATGAGCGGTTACGGCGATGATGGGACAGCGCGCCCAATGCCCACCCATTCGACGCAATGCCTGGGTCGCTTCGATGCCGTCCATTCCCGGCATGCGGATGTCCATCAGCACCAGATGAAAGGCCTCGCCTTCGGCCAGGGCCAGGGCTTCTTCGCCGCTGGCGGCTTCGGCCAGCTCCAGGCCGGGTCGCTGCAACAGCTCGCGCAGCAGGCGCCGGTTGATCGTATTGTCATCCACGACCAGAATCCGCGCCTTGTGCTCCTCTCGCGCCTCCACAGCGGGGCGCCGCCGTGCCGAGCCGCAGCGGCGCAGCGCGTCGGCGAGGGCCTGGCGCGAAACCGGCTTGCAGAGGATCTCGCAGCCGCGTGGCAGGTGCAGGTCGGGTAGCTCCAGCGGCGCCATGTTGACCAGCAACAGCACCGGGCAGGGGCAGGCCTGGAGCCGAGCGCGCCACTCTTCGACCACGTCGGCATTCAGTTCGGTGGGCAGTGCCGCGACGAGCAGCGCAGGGGCGGGCGGCAGCAGGTCCGGCTGGTGAATCTCTTCCACCTGCCCACCCCATAAGGTGAGCAAATGGTTCAGTGCGTGGCGGGTCGGGGCATGGGGCTCGAAGAGAGCGACTCGATTGCTGCCCAGAATGTCATCGCTCGTCTCGACGCCGTTGCCCACGACGGCCAGCGGCAGCGTGAAGGAGAAGGTCGAGCCGCGCGAGGGCTCGCTCTCCACGGTGATCTGTCCGCCCATCTGTTCGACCAGTTGCCGGCTGATGGCCAGGCCCAGACCGGAACCGCCGTATTGCCGGGGATGGCTGGCGGCGGCCTGGCGGAAAGCCTGGAAGAGATTGTGCTGCTCCTGCGAGGTGAGTCCGATACCGGTGTCGCTGATGCTGACGCGCAACAGGACCTGCCCTTCATCGTTCTGCTCCTCGACCATGACCCGGACGATGACCTCCCCCTGCTCGGTGAACTTCAGCGCATTGTGGGTCAGATTGGTCAGCACCTGACGAATGCGCAGCGGGTCGCCGCGCAGCGGTGAGGGCACGTCGTCGTAGACCAGGCCCAGCAGATGCAGGCCCTTCTGATGGGCCAGCGGAGCCTGAAGCGCAAGCGCTTCGTCAACCAGCGAGACCATGTCCAGCTCGGCGCGATCCAGCTCCAGACGGCCGGCCTCCATGCGCGAGAAGTCCAGCACGTCATTGACCAGGGCCAGCAGGTTGTCGCAGGCGACCTGCACCTGATCGAGCCACTCGCGCTGACGCGGTTCCAGTCGCGAGCGTCCCAGCAGCCGACAGAAGCCGATGATGCCGTTAAGCGGAGTGCGGATCTCGTGACTCATGCTGGCCAGGAACTCGGACTTGATGCGGTTGGCTTCCAGCGCCCTGCGGTGTGCCAGGTCGAGCTCGATGTTCTTGATCTCGATGGTTTCCATCGACTCTTCCAGTTCGGACGTGGTCTGCTCGATCTGGCGTTGCATGTTCTCGCGAGATTGCTGCATCTCGTCGCCCAGGGCATTCACGTGACGAGCCAGGCGGCGCAGCTCGGGGGCGCCCTCCTCCGGCAGGCGGATATCCAGATCGCCGGTGCGCAGACGTCTGAGCGCCTCGGCGGCATTGTCCAGGCTGGAGTCGAGCCGGCGACCCAGGGCGGAGGCGATCACGAACAGCAGCAGCCCCAGGATCAACAGCCCCAGGCCAGCGGTGGCCAGGCGCCGATAGTAATCCAGCGTGAGCGCGCGGGTGTCGATGTCCAGTTCCAGCCACGCCTGAGGTGTGGCAGCGCCCTCGCCATCGGCTACTGTCAGGGGAAGCATCAGCCGCCACAGGTCGCCGCCGGTGTCGAGTTGTGTCGTGTGCGGGGGCGAAGTGGCCACCTGGGCGCGATTGCGGCCCATCTCCAGTTCGATCTGCCCCTCGTCGGTGTAGATACCGACGCCGCGTGTCTCGTCGATCTCCAGCAGGCGCCGGGCCATGCCGTCGAGCCGGGACTGGGCTCCATCGAACAGGGCCTGCGCCATTTCCGGACTCTGCAGCTCGACGGCGGTGACGATACGGTCGCGTAGGGCTGCCTTGCGCCACTCGGTATCCAGTTTCAGCGCCGAGACACCCACGAGCAGCAGCACCAGTAGAGGGAGACACAGTATCCATAGTGTCAGACGATTTCCGAGCGACATCGGTATTCCTTGATCACGGGCAAGCCATATCAGTATGCCACATTGACAGGGCATGCCTGTCCAGTCGATCACGGCACGGATATACTACGGAAAAGACGTTAGCCTAAGGACGCTTACATGCAGTTTCCCACCATCGAGGATGTCGTCGGTCACACACCGCTGGTGCGACTCAAGCGAATCACCGCGGGGCGCAACAATACGCTGCTCGCCAAGCTCGAGGGCAACAATCCAGCGGGCTCGGTCAAGGACCGCCCGGCGCTGTCGATGCTCGAGCAGGCAGAGGCGCGCGGCGACATCACGCCGGGCGATACGCTGATCGAGGCCACCTCCGGCAACACCGGTATCGCTCTGGCCATGGCGGCCGCCATCAAGGGCTATCGCATGGTGCTGATCATGCCCGATAGCGCCTCCAGCGAGCGCAAGCAGGCCATGGCCGCTTATGGCGCCAGGCTGATCACCGTGAGCAAGGAGGGCGGCATGGAGGAGGCTCGCGACCTGGCCGAAGCCATGGTGTCGCGGGGCGAAGGCAAGCCGCTCAATCAGTTCGCCAACCCCGACAATCCGCTGGCCCACTATCGCGGCACTGGCCCCGAACTGTGGGAACAGACCGGCGGCACCATCACGCACTTCGTCAGCTCCATGGGCACCACCGGTACCATCATGGGCGTGTCGCGCTATCTCAAGGAGCGCAATCCGGAGGTGCAGATCGTCGGTCTGCAGCCGGAGGATGGCGCCAGCATCGCCGGTATCCGCCGCTGGCCGAAGGAGTACCTGCCGAGCATCTTCGATGCTACCCGTGTCGACCGGGTGCTCGATATCGGCCAGCACGAAGCCGAGGAGCACATGCGTCGCCTGGCGCGCGAGGAAGGGATTCTGGCCGGGGTTTCCTCCGGCGGTGCCCTGGCCGGTGCGCTACGCGTCGCCGAAGAAGTCGAGAACGCCGTGATCGTGTTCATCGTCTGCGACCGCGGCGATCGTTATCTCTCGACCGGGCTGTTCGCCCCGGAGGTTTGAGTTGGCATTGCTTGGCAAGCGGCGGCCGGCACGCCAACGTTCCGGTGTCTCAGGGCTGCACAAGCGACACGCCGAAGCCCAGCGTCCGGCAGAGCTCGAAGCCGACGGCGAGGCAGTGAGCATCGAGCGCCTGGCCCACGATGGCCGGGGCGTGGCTCGCAGCGCTGCCGGCAAGACGCTGTTCGTCGAGGGAGCGCTGCCGGGCGAACGTGTCGAGGTGGCGGTGCACCGTACCCGCAAGCGCTTCGACGAAGCCCATGTGCGTACACTGCTCGAGCCTGCGCCCGAGCGGGTCACGCCGCCCTGCGCCCATTACGGTCAGTGCGGTGGCTGCGACATGCAGCACCTGGCGGTGGCGGCGCAGCGCCGGCACAAGGGTAGCGTGCTCACCGACCTTCTCGGCCGTGAGGGCATCGAACTCGCTCACCCCGTCGGCCTGCTGGCGGGACAATCGTTGGGTTACCGGCGGCGTGCGCGTCTGGGCGTCAAGGTGGACGCCCAGGGCGACGTTCATCTGGGCTTTCGGGCCCGGCATGCCAGCCGTCTGGTCGATATTCAGGCCTGCGAGGTGCTCGTTCCCGAGCTTGCGGCGCTGCTCATGCCGTTGCGGGCTCAGTTGAGCGAGCTCGAGGCGCCGCGACTGGTCGGCCACCTGGAGCTGATTGCCGCCGACTCGACCCGTGTGGTGGTGGTTCGCCAATTGCGCGAGAACCCCGCCGACCTGCAGCGTTGGCGGGAGTTCGGCCAGGCCAACGAGGTTGTCGTCGCGCGTCTGCTGGGACGTGATGAACCCACCCTCGAATGGCTGGGGGAGCCGGCATCGCTAGGCTACCGGCTGCAGCTCGGCGAGGCCGAGCTGCGCTTGGGCTTCGCGCCGGGAGACTTCATCCAGGTCAACGAAGAGATCAATCGCGAGATGGTGCGTACCGTGCGGGAGTGGCTGGCTCCCGCCACCGGCCAGCGCCTGCTGGATCTGTTTGCCGGCATCGGCAACTTCAGCCTGCCGTTGGCCGCCGACGGTGCCCGGGTCGCGGCGGTGGAGGGCAATCCCGCCATGGTGGCGCGGCTCGAAGCCAATGCCCGCGATAGCGCGTTCGAGCTCGAGGCGTACCAAGCCAACCTGAACGATGAAACTGCCGTAGCGGCGCTGTTGGCACGCCTGGCGCCCGATATCGTGGTGCTGGATCCGCCCCGGGACGGTGCCGATGCGGTATGTCGCGCATTGGTCGAACGCCCGGTGCCGAAGCTGGTCTACATTGCCTGTGATCCTGCCACGCTGGCGCGCGATGCGGCACGACTCGTGCATGGCGGTTATGGCATCGTTCAGGCGGTGGTAGCCGACATGTTCGTGCACACTTCGCACCTGGAGTCCCTGCTCCTGCTCGAACATGGTGCAGGCCAGCCGTCATCGCAAGGAGTCTGACAAGATGGTGAAAGTCCGCGACGACCAGCCGCTGACCGACGATGGCGACGTCGATATCGGCCATTGGCTGGAGCGGCTGCAGGAAGACGTCAAGCTGCGCGATCCCGACGAGATGCGCGAGGCTTGTGAACTCACCAAGCGTCTTGCCCTGGAGGCGGACCGTCCCCACAAGGCGTGGCTGCCCCGCGACACCACCTATCGCATGGGCCTGGAAATGGCCGACATTCTGGCCCTGCTGAAGCTCGACCAGGCAGCGCTCGAAGCGGCGGTGCTCTATCGCGCCGTGCGCGAAGGGTTGATCTCCATCGACGCCGTGACCCGGCAGTTCGGCAAGGAGGTGGCCGAGCTGATTGCCGGCGTACTGCAGATGGCCGCCATCAGCAATGCCCAGACTCCCAGCCAGGGCCTGGTGCAGCACGACCAGCAGGACAACCTGCGCAAGATGCTGGTGACCATGATCGACGACGTGCGCGTGGCGTTGATCAAGATCGCCGAGCGTACCTGCGCCCTGCGTCAGGTCAAGGACGCCCCGCGCGAGAAGCGCTTGCAGGTGGCCCGCGAGGTGTTCGACATCTACGCGCCGCTGGCCCATCGCCTGGGCATCGGCCAGGTCAAGTGGGAGCTCGAGGATCTCTCGTTCCGTTATCTGCACGAGGACGACTACAAGGCGATTGCCCGCCAGCTGGCCGAGAAGCGCCTGGATCGCGACCGCTACATCCACGACGTGGTCGAAACCCTCAAGGGCATGCTGGAATCCCAGGGCATCACCGAGTACGAGGTCAACGGCCGCGCCAAGCACATCTACTCGATCTGGCGCAAGATGAAGCGCAAGCGCATCGATTTTTCCCAGGTCAACGACGTACGGGCGGTGCGCATCCTGGTGCCGGAGGTGACCGACTGCTACACCGTGCTGGGGCTGGTGCACTCACGTTGGCACCACGTGCCCAACGAGTTCGACGATTACATCGCCAATCCCAAGAAGAACGGCTACCAGTCGCTGCACACCGCCGTGCTGGGGCCCGAGAACAAGGTGCTGGAGATCCAGATTCGCACCTTTGCCATGCACGACGAGGCGGAGCTGGGCGTCTGCGCCCACTGGCGCTACAAGGGCCACGATACCGGCGGCAAGAGCTCCAGCTACGAAGAGAAGATTGCCTGGCTGCGTCAGGTACTCGAGTGGCAAGACGAGGTGGGCGATTTCGGCGACCTGCGCGAGGGGCTCTCCAGCGACGTGGCGCCGGACCGCATCTACGTCTTCACGCCGGACGGCCACGTCATCGACCTGCCGCGCGTCGCCACGCCCATCGACTTCGCCTACCGCGTGCATACCGAGGTCGGCCACCGCTGCCGCGGGGCCAAGATCGACGGTCGCATCGTACCGCTCACCTACAAGCTGAAGACCGGTCAGCAGGTCGAGATCCTCACCGCCAGCAAGGGCGGGCCCAGCCGCGACTGGCTCAACCCCAGCCTCGGCTACGTGCGCACCTCGCGGGCGCGGGCCAAGATCCAGTCGTGGTTCAAGCATCAGGCCCGCGAGCAGAACGTGGAAGAGGGCAAGGCGCTGTTCGAGCGTGAGATGCGCCGCCTCGACGTGGAGGACATGGACCTCGAGACCCTGGCCAACAAGGTCAACTACACCTCGCCCGAGGACATGTACGCCGCGCTCGGCGCCGGCGACCTGCGCATCGGCCAGGTGCTGCATCAGGCCCAGCAGCTGTTCGGCGAGACCGACGACCAGGAGCAGCTCGACCGTCTGCTGGCCAAGCCCAAACGCGACCAGGCCAAGGGCGGAAGCAGCGACATCACCGTGCTCGGCGTGGGCAACCTCAAGACCAGCATGGCCAACTGCTGCCACCCGGTGCCCGGCGAGCCGATCGTCGGCTTCATCACTCAGGGCCGCGGCGTCACCGTGCATCGCCAGGACTGCCCCAACATCCTGCAACTGCGTATCGACGAACCGCAGCGGGTCATCGAGGTGGAGTGGGGGCAGCGCGCCCGCACCCAGTACCCGGTGGACATCGAGATCCAGGCCTGGGACCGCTCCGGCCTGCTGCGCGACGTGACCGGCATTCTCGGCAACGAAAAGGTCAACGTGCTGTCGGTCAACACCTTGACCGACACCAGCGACGGCATCGCCCGCATGCGCATCACCGTGGAAGTCGACGGACTGGAAACGCTGGGCCGGCTCTTCTCGCGCATCCAGCAGCTCTCCAACGTGATCGAGGTCCAGCGCCTGCGCACCGGGGCCAAGGGAATGAAGCGCAAGGGGAGCGGTTCATGAGCGAGAATCGCCACGGCATCGACGACCTGCTGACGCTGATGGCGGTGCTGCGAGACCCCGAGCAGGGCTGCCCGTGGGATCTCAAGCAGGACTGGGACAGCATCGTGCCGCATACGCTGGAAGAGGCCTATGAGGTGGCCGATGCCATCGAGCGCCGCGCCTGGGGCGAGCTGCCCGGCGAACTCGGCGATCTGCTGTTCCAGGTGGTGTACTACAGCCAGTTCGCCAGCGAAGAGGGGCGCTTCGATTTTCACGACGTGGTGCATACTCTGACGGCCAAGATGGTGCGCCGCCATCCGCATGTGTTTCCCGACGGCACCCTGGCCTCGCGGCGCCCACCCGGCGTCAGCGCCGAACAGGTCGAGACCCGGCAGGTCAACAGCCGCTGGGAGTCGCTCAAGGCGGAGGAGCGCGTCGAGCGTACCGAGGCCGACGCTGGCGTGTCGGTGCTCGACGACGTGCCGCGTACGCTGCCGGCGCTGTCGCGTGCCGCCAAGCTCTCCAAGCGCGCGGCCCGGGTCGGCTTCGACTGGCCCGACGCCACGGGGGTGATCGCCAAGATCCGCGAAGAGCTCGACGAGGTCGAGCAGGCCCTGGCCGAGGGCAATCGGCGCCATGCGGCGGAGGAAGTCGGCGATCTGCTGTTTGCCGTGACCAACCTGGCGCGCACTCTCAAGGCCGATCCCGAGCAGTGCCTGCGCGACACCAATGCCAAGTTCGAACGCCGCTTTCGCCACGTGGAGCGCGCCCTGGCCGAGCGCGGCATGACCACCCGCGACGTCGACCTGGACACCATGGAGCGACACTGGCAGGAGGCCAAGCGGCTCGAGAGCAGCGTTTCCCCGATATCTGCCGAACCAACAGAACCGTCTTCAGGAGGAGATCGACCATGAGCGGCGATCTGCACGAATCCCTACGCGACAACGTACGCATCCTTGGTGACAGCCTGGGCCGCACCATTGCCGACGACCTGGGCAAGGGCTTCGTCGACCGCATCGAGACCATCCGCGGCCTGGCCAAGAGCGGCCGGCAGGGAGACGTACAGAGCAGCCGCGAGCTGATCGAGTACCTGCGCAAGCTGCCGGACCGCGACCTGCTGCCGGTGACCCGCGCCTTCAACCAGTTCCTTAACCTGGCCAACATTGCCGAGCAGCACTACCGGGCACGCTTTCGCCGCGTGGAGGACTACAAGCCGGGCTCACAGCCGGTGCTCTCCGAGCTGCTGCAGCGGGCCCGCGGCGCCGGCCACACGCCACGCAAGCTGGTCGAGAGCCTGGCCAGCATGCGTGTCGAACTGGTGCTCACCGCCCATCCCACCGAGGTCATTCGCCGTACCCTGATCCAGAAGTACGACGCCATCGACGAGTGCCTCACCGTCATCGAGTCGTCGCTCGACTACCCCGAGCGTGCCAGTCGCGCCCGCGGGCGCCTCGAGGAGCTGATCAGCCAGGCCTGGCATACCGACGAGATCCGGCACGAGCGGCCCACGCCGGTGGACGAGGCGAAGTGGGGATTTGCGGTGATCGAGAACTCGCTGTGGCAGGCGGTGCCGGCATTCCATCGCGATCTTGACAGCCTGTTGCTGGAGTCCGCCGGCGAGCGCCTGCCGCTGGATGCCGCGCCGATCGTGTTCGCCTCCTGGATGGGCGGCGATCGTGACGGCAACCCCAACGTGACCTCCAAGGTAACCCGCGAGGTACTGCTGCTGGGGCGCTGGATGGCGGCGGATCTCTACCTGCGCGATCTCGAGCAGCTCAAGGCCGAGCTCTCCATGTGGAAGTGCAACAGTGCGCTGCGGGCCGAGGTGGGCAACGTGGCCGAGCCCTATCGCGAACTGCTCAAGCGGCTGGTGCAGCGGGTCGAGGCCACCCGCGACTGGGCCAAGGCGCAGCTCGACGGGCGCAGCTACGAGGGCGGCGCGATCATCGAGAGCAGCGATCAGCTCTATGCGCCGCTGCTCACCTGCTACCGCTCGCTGTGCGACGTGGGGCTCGACACCATCGCCAACGGCGCGCTGCTCGATACCCTGCGCCGGGTGGCGGTGTTCGGCGTGACCCTGACCAAGCTCGACATTCGTCAGGAGGCGAGTCGTCACGCCATGGTCATGGAGGAGCTGACCCAGACCCTGGGTCTCGGTCACTATCGTGAGTGGAGCGAGGAGCAGCGCCAGGCCTTCCTGCTGGCCGAGCTGGAGTCGCGGCGCCCCTTGATTCCGCGCCGCTGGGAGTGCTCCCCGGAGACCCGCGAGGTGCTCGATACCTTCCTGGTCATCGCCAACGAACAGTCCGAGGCGCTGGGTACCTACATCATCTCCATGGCCGGCCAGCCCTCCGACGTGCTCACGGTCGCGCTATTGATGAAAGAGGTGGGGGGCGTCGTTTCGCTGCCCATCGCACCGCTGTTCGAGACCCTGGACGACCTCAACCGCTCCGGCGACGTGGTCGACCGCCTGCTGGCGCTGCCGGGCTACCGGGCGCTGGTCGGCGACCGTCAGGAAGTGATGATCGGCTATTCCGATTCGGCCAAGGACGCTGGCCAGCTGGCCGCGGCCTGGGCCCAGTATCGCGCCCAGGAGCGCCTGGTGGAGGTGTGCCGCAGCCATGGCGTGGCGCTGACCCTGTTCCACGGCCGCGGCGGCGCCGTCGGTCGCGGTGGCGGTCCGGCCTATGCGGCCATCCTGTCGCAGCCGCCGGGTTCGGTGAACGGCAGCCTGCGGGTCACCGAACAGGGCGAGATGATCCGCTTCAAGTTCGGCCAGCCCGACATCGCCCTGCGCTCCATGGAGATCTACGCCTGTGCGGTACTCGAGGCCACTCTGCTGCCGCCGCCGGCGCCGGAGGCTCACTGGCGCGAGGAGATGGATCGCCTCGCCGAACTCGCCCATCAGGCCTATGTCGGCGTGGTGCGTGAGGACCCCGATTTCGTGCCTTACTTCCGTGCGGTGACGCCGGAAGGCGTGCTGGGGCACCTGCCGCTGGGCTCACGCCCGACCAAGCGCCGTCAGGACGGCGGCGTCGAGACGCTGCGAGCGATTCCGTGGATCTTCGCCTGGACCCAGATCCGCCTGATGCTGCCGGCCTGGCTGGGCAGCGGGGAGGCCTTCGGCACCCGCCTGGAAGAGGAGGGCGGACTCGAAGTGCTGCGCGAGATGCGCGACCGCTGGCCCTTCTTCGGCACCTATCTCGACATGCTCGAGATGCTGCTGGCCAAGGCAGACGTGGGCATCGCCTCCTACTACGAACAGCGTCTGGTCGACGAGCCGGCGCTCAAGGAGCTGGGCGCGCAGCTGCGCGAGCGCTTCACCCGTTTGCAGTCGGTGCTGCTGACCATTCTCGACCAGCCGCAGCTGCTGGAGCAGACGCCGCTGATTCGTCAGGCCATCGAGGTACGCAACCCCTACATCGACCCGCTTCACGGCCTGCAGGCGGAGCTGCTGCAGCGTAACCGCGATGCCGACGGTGCCATCAGCGGTGAGCTGTCGCGCGCCCTGATGGTCACCATGGCGGGGATCGCCGCAGGCCTGCGCAACACCGGCTGACGGGCTACCGGCCACCCTGCCGAAACACCGCCGCCGCTTCGACGAGAAGCGGCGGCTTTGCGTATGGCCAGTGCAGCGGTGAGAGCCACGTGGGGCTCAGAAGGCGTAGTGCAGAGAGGCGGTGATGAGGTTCAGATGCGCCATGCTCGGGGCGTCGATCTCCTCGAACTCGAGTCGGCTCACCAGGCGGTTGTGCTGCAGCCGGGCGCCGAAGCCCTGAATTCTTGCGGTGCCGGCGGTCGCCATGTAGAGCGACTCGCTCTGGGTCACCGGATCGCCCTCCCATTCGGCGAAGCCCGACTTGGCATAGAGACCCAGTTGGCCCAGCCGCACGCCTGCCACCAGGCTACCGCCCAGAGTCGTGGTATTCACCAGTAGTGCCTGGTCGGCGTGGCGGGTCGGCACCTCGTCGCTTTCGCGGTAGGTGAACTCGGCCCCGAGGTCGAGCCGCGGCAGGTTGACCGGCGAGAAGCCTGCCGTCACCCGAAAGCCCGAGGTGTAGCCATCCGGCGTTTGCAGGTCGCTGCCCTCCAGCACGAGACCGTTGTCGAGATACATCAGGTCGCTGGTCTTGCCGGCATAGGCGGGGGCGTTCAACGGAGTGTGCGACAGGGCGGCCAGCAGGTCGAGAGAAGCATGGGAATATGCCAAGGGTTCATCCGCGACTGTCATGCCGTCTTCCGCCACGGCCGATAGCGGCAACAGCGTCAGGCAGGCGGCCATGGCCACGGCACCTCTGAAACACACTTTCATGTTTTCAGATCCATTTCCCTGTGCGGTGAGTCGGTGGTGATACCTCAGGCTGACTGAAACGATCGTGAAGCACGCCTTCGGGATCCCCACAAAAGCCTAGCAGCCTGGCCCGGGTAGTGCCAGGCCGGGCGTCAACGAAGCGTAACCGAGCCGCGCGCCAGGTAGCCGAAGAGCGCCTCGAGACAAGGCGTGTCGAGGCCATGTCGCTGGGCGGCAGCGAGCAGAGGCCCGAGTATGGCATCGCGTTCGGTCGGCCGGCCTGCGAGCACGTCCTGCAGCATCGAGGCGCGATTGTTGGCGGTGCCCTCGATCACCTGCCACACCAGCGCGTGCCAGCCGGCCGGTGGTGGAGATACGCCCACTTTCGCCATGATCGCGGCCACCTCGTCGACGACACGTTCCACCATGGGGCGAAACGGCCGGTCGCGCAGCTGACCGTTGCGGATGCGGTAGCGTGCCACCAGGGGATTGATTGCGGCGTTTATCGCCAGCTTGTGCCATAGCCGCGTCTCGATGTCCGCCACCGCCTCGGCGGTCAGGCCCGCGCGATTCAGCGTAGCGGCGAGCTCTCTGCAGCGTTCGACATGGTGGCCGCTCAGGTCGCCGAGGTAGGTGATGCCGCGGCCGGCATGGGTCACGCCCTCGTCGCCGGTCAGCCAGGCGCCCTCGGTGGTGGAGGCGCACAGTACGGGGCCCGGGTGGCGGCGCTGAAGTTCCGGCTGGACCTGATAGCCGTTCTGCCACAGCACCAGGATAGGGTCGCCGGCGAGCCGGGCCATGGCGCTCTCGTAGGCCGCGTGGGCGTCGTAGGCCTTGGTGGTCAAATGCAGATACGCCGGTGCCAGCGGCGGCAGCTCCGCCAGGGTGGTCATGTCCAGAGGCACGGTGCGCCTGATGCCTTCCGGCGTGACGAGGGTCTGTGCCGCAGGCAAGGTCCGCCGTCCGGCTACCGCGACCGGCGCTACCCCTGCCAGGTGCAGGGCCACGAGCCGGCCCAGGGCGCCGGGACCGACGATCAGATGCATTGCGTCATTCATGAGAGGTCTTGGTTACCTAGACATACAGCATGAGGCCGCTTGGCGACTCTACACTCATGGTTATGTCGGTTCAGGAGTCAGCTGGAACAGTAACAGGGTTTCGCGGTGCTGGCATGTACGGGAACCGCAGCAAGGACGAGGCAGCAAGCCAGGGAGGTTGCATGCAGCTGAAGAGATTGCACGAACAGGTCATCGTGCTTACCGGAGCGACCACGGGTATCGGTCTGGTCACGGCGCGACTGGCCGCTCGACGTGGGGCACGGCTGTCGCTGGCCGCGCGCAGCGAAGAGGCGCTGGACGAGCTGGTGGCCGAACTGCGCCAGCAGGGATGCGACGCCATCCACACGGTCACCGATGTCGGCAGCGAGGCGGACGTACGCCGGCTGGCCGAGGCTACCGTGGCGCACTTCGGTGGCTTCGACACCTGGGTCAACAACGCCGCTGCGGCGATTTACGGCAATCTGGAGGATGTCCCGCTGGAGGATCAGCGACGTCTGTTCGATACCAACTTCTGGGGCATGGTTCACGGTTCGCTGGTGGCCTGCGAGCACTTGCGCCAGCGTGGCGGCAAGTTGATCAACGTCGGCAGCGTACTCTCGGAGCGTGCCATCCCCGTGCAGGGTATCTACAGCGCCTCGAAGGCGGCGGTACTCGGCTATACCGATGCTTTGCGCATGGAGCTGGAACAGGCGGGGGCGCCGGTGTCGGTCACCCTGATCAAGCCGGCCGCCATCGACACGCCTTACCAGGACCATGCTGCCAATTACACCTACCGGGGACCCAAGAACCCGCCGCCGGTCTATGCGCCGGAGACCGTGGCGCGGGCGATCTTTCATGCCGTGGAGCACCAGGAGAGGGAAATCGTCGTGGGGGGCGGCGGCAAGGCGGTAACGACCCTGGGAAATGCGGCGCCGCGCTTGGCGGACAAGGTCATGAGCCACCTCATGCCGTGGATGCAGCACAGTCGGGAGCGCCTCTCCCACACCACCCGGGGAGCGCTCTACGAGCCACGCAACGTTCTCGAAGAGCGGGGCGGCTATGGCTTCACTCTGGAGCACAGCCTCTATGCCATGCTGATGCGTCACCGCACCGCGACGACGGCGCTGCTGCTCGGGGCGGGCCTCTCTTACTATCTGGTGCGGCGGTTGTCTCCCGTACCGCGTTTTCGGCGACCGCGCCCAGCGCTGGTGCCGCGTTCGTGGCCGCTCGATTGAACGAGTGTCATGCGTTGCTACGGCTCCGGCCCGGTTCGCTTCGGCTGCGCCGCCGCTTGCCGGGCGATTTACGTCGGGCGGTGCGCGGGCTCGCCGCCGCCGCCTCGCCCTGGGCCGCGGCCATGGCCTGGCGCAGCCGCTGCGTGTCGGCTTTGCTCAGCAGGCCGCGCAGGTCGTCGACCAGCGCGCTGAGAAAGGGGGCCGGGTCATCGTCGCGTTCGGCGATCGCCGTCAGGCGCTGTTCCCACAAGGCCGTGCGCTCGGGACGGGTAGCGGTCTCGGGTAGCGAGGCGATCAGGCCGCTGCCCAGGCGGGTGGCGCGCAGCGCCTTGTTCTGGCGTACCAGATAGCCGCGTTCGATCAGGGTCTCGATGATGCCGGCACGGGTCGCTTCGGTGCCCAGCCCGTCGTGCTCGCGCAAGGTGCGCTTGACCTCGGGGTCATCGACGTAGCGGGCGATGTTCATCATCGCCTTGATCAGACTGGCATCGGTGAAGGGCTCTGGCGGGCGAGTCTCACGATCTTCCACTGCGCTTGCCGTCACCCGACAGCCTTCCCCCTCGCTGAGGGGCGGCAGCGGCGGGGCTTCGTCGCGGGTGGTGAAGAGCGGCTTCCAGCCCGGCTGCAGCAGCTCCTGCCCGCTGGCGCGGAAGCGCTCGCCCAGAATGGTGAATTCCGCCTTCACCTCGCGAGCGATCAGCGGCGGGTAGAACTGGGCCAGCACGTTGCGGGCAATCAGCCGGAACACGTCGGCCTCGGCACGCTCCAGGCGTGCGAGCTCGGCCGGTTTGCCGGTAGGCGCCAGGGCGTGGTGGGCGCCGACCTTCCTGTCGTCCCAGGCCTTGGAGCGCAGCGTGAAATCGGCACCGGCGAGCCAGCCGCGCAGCGTCTCGTCCTGGGCGCAGGCGCCGGTCAGGGTGGCGCGCGCCTGGGCCAGGTGCTCTTCGGGCAGGTAGCGACAGTCCGAACGCGGATAGGTGATCAGCTTGTGGCGCTCGTAGAGCCGCTGGCAGATATCCAGTACCGCCTGGGCGGAGAGCCCGAAACGCCGTGCGGCGTCCACCTGCAGTGCCGAGAGCGAGTAGGGCAGCGGGGCGGCCTGGCGTTTCTGGCGACTCTCGAGCGACGTCAGGCGCCCCTCGGCGCCTGGCAGACGTGCTGCCAGCGCTTCGGCCGGAGCGCGCTCCAGCAGGCGGCCCTGCTCGTCGAGACGCTGCTGCTCGCCGGGCTGCCACCAGGCGCGCAGGCTGCCGTTGGCGACCGTGAGATCGGCCCACAGCACGTAAAAGGGGTAGGGTTTGAAGTCGCGGATCTCGGCATCACGGCGTACCACCAGGCCAAGCACCGGCGTCTGCACGCGGCCCACCGAGAGCACGCCGTCGTGGCCGGCCTGGCGGCCGGTCAGGGTCCAGGCGCGGGTCAGGTTGATGCCGTACAGCCAGTCGGCCCGGGAGCGCGATTCGGCGGCGCGGTAGAGCGGCTGGTAACGGGCGTTGTCCTCCATGCGGGACAAGGCGCGCTGTACCGCAGGCCGATTGAGGTCATTGATCAGCAGGCGTGCCACCGGCCCCTTCCAGCCCAGGTATTCGATCACTTCCTGAACCAGCAGCTGGCCTTCGCGGTCCGGATCGCCGGCATGCACCACTTCGCGGGCCTGCTTGAGCAGCTTGCGAATGACGGCAAGCTGGCCTCTGGCCTTGGCGCGTGGCGCCAGCTGCCATCGGGTCGGCAGGATCGGCAGATGGTCCAGCCGCCACTGCTTGTAGGCGCTATCGTAGGCATCGGGCGGCGCCTGTTCCAGCAGATGACCCAGGCACCAGGTGACGACGGTATCGTGACCGCGCAGGGCACCATCCTCGCGCTTGGTGCCGCCCGGCAGAGCGTCGGCGATGGCCCGTGCAAGGCTGGGTTTCTCGGCAATGATCAGACGCATGGGGGGACTCGGCCTCGCAGAGTTCGTTAATGGATATTCTTACAGTATCCGGACGACAAGGCCAGATCCCGGTGGGCAAAAAGCTGTACAGTACCTGTATCGTAGTGCGGCGGAAACAAGGCCAGGAGAGCATCACATGCGTGAACGAGGAAGGACGAGGCGGCTTTTCGGTCTCGGTGCGCGTACCGGCGGCGCTTTTCTGCGCAGTCGTCTGGGTGGCGAAGCCGACTGGCGCGCCCTGGGCGAGGCGCTGTTCGAAGGTCTCTCCGAGCTCAAGGGGCCGGCCATGAAGCTGGCCCAGATCGTGGCCCAGTGGGACGACCTGCTGCCACCGGATCTCGCCGAGGAGCTGGCCCGGCTGCAGCGCCAGGCCGAGCCGATGCCCTGGGAGGGCATTCGCCGTACCCTGGTGGAGCAGTACGGTGACCTGGAGCATCATTTCCGCGAAGTCGAGACACGGCCTTTTGCCAGTGCGTCGATGGGGCAGGTGCATCGCGCGGTTACCCATGCCGGCGAGACTTTGGTGCTCAAGGTGCAGTATCCGGGCCTGGCCGAGATTCTGGAAGGCGATCTGGCCCAGCTGCGACGCATCATGCGGCTGGGGCGTTGGCTGAAGGTGCCCCAGGTGCGTCTGGATGCGCTGTTCGAGGAGCTTGCCGCCAGCCTGCGCGGCGAGCTCGACTACCATGCCGAGGCCAACGCGCTGGCACGCTATCGGCAGCGCTACGCCCATCTCGAGGGATTGCTCATCCCCGAGCCGCTGCCCGAGCTTTCCGGACCGCGGGTGCTGGCCATGCGCTACGTGGCCGGCACGCCGCTGCGCGAGCTGGAGCAGGCCGACGATGCGACCTGCCAACGCGTGGCCGCAACGCTTGCCGATTGGCTCACCGAAGAGCTATTTACCCACGGCGAACTGCATGCCGACCCGCATGCCGGCAACTTTGCCGTGGCCGACGATGGCCGGCTGGTGATCTATGACCTGGGGGCGGTGATCCCGGTGCCCGAAGCGCATCTCCGCGCCATGATGCAGTTGCTCGATGCCACCCTGGCCGGCGACCCCATGGCGATGGACGATGCCCTGCGCCGGCTGGGCGGTCGCCAGGGCCAGGGAGCGCCGCTGGCGCTGTATCGTGAATCTGCCGAGGCCGTGGCGCCGCTGTTCGAGCCGGGCCCTCAGGATTTCTCGGATGTCAGGGTGCATCGCCGTCTGCGCGACCTCTCGCCCAAGGTGTGGGCGGCCATGGACCGCCTGCAGCCGCCTGCCGACGTGCTACTGCTCTCGCGCACCCTGAACGGGCACTACTGGAATCTCGTGCGCCTGGGGGCCCGCCTGGACATGCATGCCCGCACCCGACCGCTGCTGGAATGGGCGCGCCGTTGAGGTCAGGGGGCGGAGCCCGAAACGGGTGTGAGCGCTCCTTGCGCACAACACCGAGTCACGCTTCCCTGTTACTATATGCGCCATTTTCGAACTGGCGGAGAGAGTGAATGCTGGCAGTATGGGTGGAGCAACTGCTGGGTTTTGCCTCGGGTGCCTTGGCAGCCATCCGAGAGGAGGAGCGCTATCCGGCGTTCATGGCCTGGGCGCGCGAGGAGGGAGCCGAGCTGATGGGCGGCGATCTGGCCATGGCCCAGGCGCTGGCGCCCATTCTGTGGAGCCAGACCCCGCTGGAGCGCGCCGGTTTCACCTGTGAGCCGCTGGCACGTCCGGGGCGCAACGAACCCTGCTGGTGCGACTCCGGGCGCAAGACCAAGCACTGCTGCGGAGCCGTCGCGATGCCGGCCGAAGTGCCGGATCACCTGATGTGGATGCTCTCGCTGCGCGACTGGAAGGGACCCACCCTCAAGGCGGCCCTGGAGAGCGGCCACGCGCCCGCTCAGGCCCTGCTCGAAGCGGGGCTGATCGCCGCCGAGACCGGCCAGCGCGGGCGCGCCCAGCAGATCCTCGAATCGCTGTTCCAGCGCGCCGACTGGTCGCGCCTTCCCGCTCAGGCCGAGCCGGCCTTCGAGCTGCTGATCGATCTCTATCAGGAGCGCGGCTTCACGCGCAAGCGGGCCGAGCTGCTCGATGAAGTGCTCGACCGCGGCCCGCTGTTCCTGCGCGGGGTGGCGCTGGAGCGCCTGTGTCTCATGCACCTCGACAGCGACGATCTGGACAGCGCCCGGGCCGCCTTCGTGCGCGCCCAGCAGGCGCTGCCCGACTCACCGACCCTGGCCTACATCGAAGCCATGCTGCTGCTGCACGAAGGGCACGAGCAGGAAGCCGCCGAGCGAGCCCGCTTCTGGTTCCGGCGTCTGGCCCGCAAGGGCGACCTGGAGCCCGAGCAGCTGCAGTTCCTGGCCGACCTGGCGGAGAATCCGGGCGCCACGCTGGCCGATCAGCTGCTCAACGCCGAAGAGGACCTGGCAGAGCCGCTGGCTTCGTTGCAGGCCCTGTTGGCGGAGCTGCCACCGGCCCCAGGGCTGAACATTGGCGAGACCGAGAACGGCGAGCTGGAATATCGCAGCAGCGCCCGTGAAGACACCCTGTTCGCGGCCTGGCAGAAGCACTTCCAGGTCGACGTGGACGACGACAGCGCGCTGGGGCTCAAGGGCGACCCCTGGCTGCAGGCCGGCGACTGGCTGCGTGAACTCTGCGCGCATCCGGAGTGGCTCGATTCGCCGCGGGTGGTGCAGGCGCTCACCCTGGCCCTGACCAGTCGTTTCGGCAGCCTGCCGTGGATGTCGCCCAGCCTGTTCGAACCGCTTTCCGACCGTCTCGAGCGCTGGCTGGAGCGAATTCGCGGCGAGGGCGAGGGGCCGTTTCTGTGGGACAGCGCCGACAACGCCGTGCTGCTGCGCACCGGGCTGGCGCTGGTGGTCGGCATGGAGCGGGGGGCACGCGAGCGCTCCCGGCGCCTGGCCGAGCGGCTATTGACGCTCGACGATCAGGACAGCCTGGGGTTGCAGGAACTGGTGCTGGATCAGTTGCTGCGGGAAGGTCGCGACCGTGAGGCGCTGAGCGTGACCGAGACCCAGCGCGACGACACGCCGGTGCTGGGCATTCTCCTGGGTAGGGCACTGGCTCTGTTTCGATTGCAGCGCATCGACGAGGCCAACGAGGCGCTGCGCGACGTGCATCGCCACAATCCCCACGCGCTGCCGATGCTCTGCGCCGAGCAGACCCGTCCGGTTCAGTTGGGTCCGGACAACGTCGCCGAGCCCGGCACCCGCGCCGAAGCGTGGCAGTACCGCACCCTGATGCGCGACCAGTGGCGTGCCACGGCGGGGGCGCTGGCCTGGCTGCAGAGCCAGATCGACGATTGAAATTCTGTCAGGCGGCCCGCGGCGTCGGTGGTGGTACCAGGTCCTTGTCGCGGCTGATCCAGATCGCCAAGGCAATGGCGGGCAATCCCAGCGCGGTGGCGATGACGAAAAAGGTGGCGTAGCCCTCTGCCGCCACCACCAGCCCGCCGAAGCCGCTCAGGAACTTGCCCGGCAGCGTCATCAGCGAAGAGAACAGCGCATACTGGGTCGCGGTGTAGGCCCGTGAGGTCAAGCTCGACAGGAAGGCGATGAACACCGCGCTTGCCAGGCCATTGGCCAGGTTGTCGCCGACGATGGCCATCACCAGCATCGGCAGGCTCTGGCCGGCCAGTGCCAGGGCGGCGAAGAGCAGATTGGTCAGAGTGGCCGCCGCCGCGCCCAGCACCAGAATCGGCCCGATGCCGTAGCGCGCCACCAGCAGCCCGCCGAGAATGCCGCCGCTGATGCTCATGGCAATGCCGAACACGTTGGTGACGTTGGCGATGGTCGCCAGCGAGAAGCCCAGATCGATGTAGAGCGGATTCGCCATCGACGCCATGGCCAGGTCGCTGATGCGAAACACGGCCACGAACACCAGCAGCCACAGCGCCTTGAGGCGATGGCGGGAAATGAAATCGGTGAAGGGGCATATCACCGCGCCGATCAGCCACGCCCCCAGGCGGCGCAGCGCTCGCGGCTTGCCGCGGCTGGCCCGGATGAAGGCTCGCACCTTGGGTTCGTGAATCAACTGAGTAGTGAGCGACAGTCGCTTGGGCTCCGGGCGCAGCAGCACCGTGATCACCCCCACGCCGACCAGCAGGGCCATGGTCAGGTAGGCCGCCTGCCAGGAGATCCAGGAGGCCACGTAGAGGGCGCCGGCACCGGCCGCCAGCAGGCCGCCGCGATAGCCGATGATGTAGGTGGAGGCCATGGCCGCCTGGATGTCGTCCGGCGCCGACTCGATGCGAAAGGCGTCGATGGCGATGTCCTGGGTTGCCGAGCCGAAGGCGACCAGCAGGGCGAAGGCAGCCACCAGGGCCAGGTTCTGCTGTGGATCGAGGCTCGACAGGCCGATGAGCCCGCCGGCGATCATGGCCTGGGCCAGCAGCATCCAGCCGCGGCGCTGGCCGAAGGTGCGGGTCAGCACCGGCAGGGCCAGGCGGTCGACGATGGGAGCCCAGAAGAACTTGATCGAGTAGAGCATGCCGATCCAGGAGAAGAAGCCGATGGCGGCCACCTGGATGCCATCGCTGCGCAGCCATGCGGAAAGGGTGGAAAAGACCAGCAGGAACGGCAGCCCGGCCGAGAAACCCAAAAACAGCATGGTGATCACGGGTGCGCGAAGGTAGATGGCCAGGGCGGCTCCCCAACTGCGCTGAGCGGTAGGGATTGTCATGCGTGGCGAAACTCCTCGATGTGACGATGGCCAGGGGGCGGCCCGGGGCCGATAACGATGATAGAATGACCAGCCGTTCGGCGGAGGTGGACGGTCCAGGAGGACCCATCGTCCGGCCGCTCGATTGTTGCAGAGCACCGGCATCGATGCCAGCAGGTAATTCCGATCAGGAGGCCTTCATGAGCCATAGCGAACGTCAGCCGATCGATGACACGGACGATAACCTGCCTCGGTGGTATGTCGTTCAGTGCAAGGGTGGAGAATCTTTCCGTGCCGCCCAGCATCTGGCAAATCAGGGCTATGAGCTGTTCCATCCCATTCTGCAAGTGCAGAAGAAGCGCAGCGGCAAGCTGGTCTGGCTGGACGAGCCGCTGTTCCCGCACTATCTGTTCATTCGCCTCGATCGCATTGCCAGCAACTGGCGGCCGATTCGCTCGACCCGCGGTGTGCTGCGTGTCGTCAATTTCGGCAACCATCCGTTGCCGGTCGACGACGAGCTCATCGCGATGTTGCGAGAACAGGGCTCGCAGGGACTGGAGAGCGCCGTCAACGTCTATTTCCGCGCCGGCGAGAAGGTGGAGATCACCGAAGGGCCGTTCAAGGACCTGCAGGCGGTCTTTGCCAGCCACAAGGGGGATGAGCGAGCCATCGTGCTGCTCAATCTGCTCAACCGGCAGCAGCAGCTGGAGATGCCCGTGGCCAGCTTGCGCCCCGGCAGCTGAGCCTGCGACGACCTTTACCCCCACACTACCCAAACGTTCACAGAGCCCAGGAGATCGCCATGAACATCGCCCCGCAGCGGGTCGTGACCCTTCATTACGTGCTGAGCGATGCGCAGGGCCAGGTTCTCGATGATTCGCGGGCACGCGGCAAGCCGCTCGAGTATCTGCACGGCCACGACAACATCATGGCCGGCCTCGAGCGCGCACTGGCGGGCCACCAACCCGGCGACAGACTTGACGTGACGTTGCCGCCGCAGGACGCCTACGGTGAGCGCAACGAGCAACTGGTGCAGTCGTTCGGTCGCAGCGCCTTTCCCCAGCAGGAGCTGACGCCGGGCATGCGCTTCCAGACGCCGGGCGACGACGGCCCGCAGGTCGTCACCGTGCTCGAAGTCAGCGACGACGAGGTGCTGGTCGACACCAACCACCCGCTGGCCGGCCAAACCCTGAGCTATGCCCTGGAAGTGCTGAGCGTGCGCGAGGCGAATCGTGCCGAACTGGCCAAGGGGCACCCGCTTCCCGACGATGTGACGCCTTCCCAGGTCGAAGATCGCAAGCACCCCTAGGCTTTTTCTTAGAGCCGAATCCACTCGAATCCCCCTGAAAAACTGACCTGCATCAATTCGCCGAGCGCCACTCGTCATGGCTGAGGCGAAATTTGATGCAGGTCAGTTTTCCTCTGCCTTCAACGGGCTAGAGTGAACTCATCGCATCGAGTGACGGGGAGAAGACGATATGTACTGGGATGATGCCGTAATTTTCGGACTGGTAACCGTCGCGATGATGATCGCATTCATGGCAGGTTGGGTCGGCTTCGTGATTCGCGACCATCGTCGCAAGCGCAAGCACTGAATCAGCCTGTAGGCAAGTCGTCAGGGGAGGGGGGAGTTTTCCCCCCAGTAGCCGGCCCAATTGGGCCGGCATTTTTTCGTGTTAGACTCCAGCGAAACGATACGCCGATGGCGTGATCGATAACAGCAAGAAAAAGAACGAGGGGTCTTGATCATGTTCCAGTCTGGACGCGACGTTTACGGCCGTGCCCTGGCAGTGCTGCTTGGAGTTCTGCTGCTGGCTCCGGCGGTACAGGCCAACCCCGATTCGCTGCTGCTGCACGATGGTGAACGGGAAATCGAACTCTCCATCGAGTCGCTGCGGGAGCGGGCCGACGTCGAGTTTCGTTTCTTCGAGCCTTATCTGAGCGAAGAGGTAAGCATCCGTGGGCTGGTCTTCCGCGATCTTCTCGTCGAACACTTCGGTCGGGTGCCGCCCCAACTGCATTTCGAGGCCTGGGACGATTACGACGTGACGCTGTCAGACTGGGACGATCCGAACTGGATTCTCGTCACCCACCAGGACGACGAGCCGATCAGCCTTCGCCAGCGTGGCCCCGTGCGCCTGGTAGAGCGTGACTACGGTAGCCGGGATCCTGCCAATCTGCGCAATTTCAACGACTGGGTGTGGATGATCCGCAGCATCGAGGCGGTATGGTAGAACCGGGGCAACCCTGGTGGCGGCACGTGCGCTGGCTGTGGCTCAGCCTGATGAGCTTCGTGGCGTTGATGCTATTGATCGCTTATCAGACGCGATGGGTCTACCCCGAGATCCATGCCTATTTCAGCCAGTCGGGCAACCTCACCGGTCAGCAATTGGCCACGCGTGCCCGCGATTACCTGCAGCAGGGGCTCGATCTGCTGCTGCAGGCGCCGGACGATGCCGACATCCGGCAACAGGCCCACTTCCAGATAAAGCTTGCCTACAGTCTGTTCGATATCGGTCTCTATCGGCGCGAGTACGATTGCACCCTGCCGAGTCTCGCTGTCATCGACGAGTTGCTCGTACGCCTCGAGGGCGATGAACCTGTCACGGCCACCCACCTGCGACAGAACGTGCTCGCCCCGATGCGTTGCCTCACCCGGATCGAGATGCACCAGCTGGACCGGCGCAGCGCCGTCACGGCGGAGTTCGTCGACAAGACGCGTCGTCACCAGGGGCAGGTGCTGGCCGGGAGCCTGGTGATCTTCGTGCTGGGGCTGGGCTTCTGGCTGATGCACGAACTGCAGCGCCGCCGTGCCGCCAGGTCGGCGAAAGAAAGCCTCGAGTGGATGAGCCGAGCCCTGCGAGACCCGCTTACCGGCGTGGGCAACCGCAGCGCGCTGCATGATGACGTCGTGGCCAAGCATGGGCGGCAGATGGGGCTGCTGCTCGTCGACATCGATTATTTCAAGCAGTACAACGACAGCCTTGGCCATCCCGATGGCGACCGGCTGCTGCGTCGTCTGGTCGAATTGATCCAGCAGGCCATGGGGCAGGGGGTACAGCTCTATCGCCTGGGGGGCGATGAGTTTGCCGTACTGTTCGAGTGCCAGGAGGATCGGTCATTGGATGACAGCTGTCGCAACCTCGTCGAGTCACTGCGTGCTGCTGCCTTGCCCCATCCGTCACACCCGCATTCCACGTATGTGACGTTCAGCGTCGGAGCGGCACGTTTCAAGGCGGACCATGCCGGTTACGAGAGAGGTTATGCCGCCGCTGACGTGGCACTGTACGAGGTCAAGGAGAAGGGGCGCGACGGTTGGCAGGTGGCGGCATTGGACAGCCGTGAGATGGCTGGCTAGGGTGGGTACTAGGCTCTGTCCGAAAACTGGCTGCACTCGGCCATACGGCGTTAAAAATCAGCTCAAAGTCCTCATTTACACCCCGTAAACTCCGTCTTTTCGCTGATTTTTGCCTTGTCTGGCCTTCGCTCGCCGACTTTTCAGACAGAGCCTAAGCACATTCTCCCATACAGAACGTTCATTCTTCAGCGCCACGGAAGGGAAGGGGGAGTCGGATGGTGACTCCGCACGAGGGCAGGGAAACGCCCGAACGTCACTGCGGCATCCATGCCGCCGGCAACGTTGATCGCCGCCGTTTTCTGCAGCTGTTCGGGGCCGGTGGCCTAGGCGTCATGCTCGGTGGCTGTGGCGATACCGACGATGAACTCCTCGCGCCTGAATTTCCTCCGTTCCACGAGTGGATGGACCTCGGCCCGCTCGAGCCAAGGCGAACGTCGGTACACGGCGTCTCGCTGCATGCGCTGGTCGCTACCGAAGCCGCACCTGCCGATGCGCCGCCGCTGGTGCTGATTCACGGTTCGGGGCTCTCGGGGCGTTACATGGTGCCCACCGCCCGCCTGCTGGCACAGGATTTTCCCGTCTACGTGCCCGACATACCGGGATACGGAGACAGCGAGGATCCCGGCGAAGTGCTGAACATCCCCCAGATGTCGGACTGGCTGGTGGCGTGGATGGATGCCATTGGCCTCGAGCGCGCCTCTTTTCTCGGTAACTCCTTCGGTTGCCAGGTCATCGTCGATCTGGCGATGCGCTACCCCGAGCGGGTGGATCGCCTGATACTGCAGGGGCCCACCACACCGCCCGACGAGCGCTCGACCTTCTGGCAGTTCATCCGCTGGCGTCAGAACGAGCCCTACAACCCCGAGATGCTGGGGGAGGTGACGGCCCCCGAGTACGGCAAGGCAGGGCTGTGGCGCATGATCCGCTCCTATGTCTTTCAGGTCACCGATCCCGTCGAGGAGAAGGTGCGCCATATCGAGGCGCCGACCCTGGTGGTGCGTGGCGAACACGATCCCATTACCCATCAGGCATTCGCCGAGATGCTGGCGAGGCGTCTGCCGCGGGGCGAGCTACTGATACTCCCGGATGTTGCCCATACGCTGGTATTCACGGCACCGGGGCCGCTGGCCGAGGTCACCCGGCGCTTCATGGAGGAGAACGCATGACGTTGACAGCCAGGAAGCGGATCCTGTTGGCCGAGGTGGTGCTGTTGCTGGTGCCTCTGACCCTGTTGATGGCGCTGTTGGTGCCGCTCACCTACGTGGCCTATCCGATTCCGGATCTCCAGGCCACGCTGCTGGCGTTCGATCTGGGCATGCTGGTCAAGCTGCTCGGCATTCTGGCGGCCTGGCGACTGGCCATCGGTTTTCTGCGCTTCGGTATCGGCGGCCTGCGGCGGGCGCACCTGGCCTGGTTCGTCATCCTGGTGGCCGCGGTGGCGATCGGCATCGCCAGCAGCGTGGTGGCCATCGAGCAGAACATGTTCACGTCGGTTTATCAGACCCGGGTCGGCTTCACGCTGTTGGCGCCGGCCTTGGCGCTGGCACCGTTGGCTGCTCACTTGTGGTGGGAGCGTCGCCGCGGTTCGGAGTGACGCGGCTCAGCGTGCGAGCCACCAGTTGTCGCGCCAGGCGCGCATTACCCGTTCGGGATACCAGGTCTGGCCCAGGCTGCCATTGTAGCGGGCCAGGGCGCGGGTGAGGTCGCCGCGCTCCACGGCGAGATAGTGGGCAAGAATGGTGCAGCCGTAGCGCAGGTTCAGCCACGGGTCCATCAGGTCGTCGGCGGAGCGGCCCAGCTCGCGAATCCAGAACGGCATGATCTGCATCAGCCCGACCGCGCCGGCCGAGGAGACGGCTTCGGGCTGGAAGGCGCTCTCCACCTGGATGACCGCCAGCACGATCTCCGGCGCCAGACCGGCCAGGCGCGCTTCGTGGTAGATGCGGGTGAGCATTTCGCCACGCAGCGCCTCGTCGGGGATGAAGCGGGCGAGCTTGGGTTCCATCTGACTCATCCAGCGCCGCGCCGCCCAGACCTGATCCGGCGAGGGCGGCACGGCAACCAGGGTGTCGAGAGTCTGGCGCAACGAGGGCGGAATGTCGGGCTCCACCCGCACGCGCTGGGCGGACGGGCTCTGCAAGGCCACGGGCAGGGCGTCAGCCAGGTTCGCTGGCTCGCTACCACCTCCGACGAGTCGTTCTTCACCCGTCAATGGCGGGGCGAAAAGGCCGGCCGCGGCCAGCAGGGCCGCGGCGGCCAGGCGTCGGTCAGGCGCCGATCTGCTCGCGCAGGAACTCGACGATGCCATCGGCCGGGACCATGGTCGCTTCACTGTCACGCCGCCCCTTGTACTCCAGCTCACCATTGTCCAGCCCGCGGTCGCCGACCACCAGGCGGTGGGGGATGCCGATCAGTTCCTGGTCGGCGAACTTCACCCCCGGGCGCAGGTCGCGGTCGTCCAGCAGCACGTCGATGCCGGCTGCCGTCAGCGCCTCATAGAGCCGCTCGGACTCGTCGCGCACGCGCTGCGACTTGTGGGCGTTCATCGGTACCAGTGCCACCTGGAAGGGGGCGATGGCGTTGGGCCAGATGATGCCGTTCTCGTCATGATTCTGCTCAATGGCAGCTGCCACCACGCGGGTCACGCCGATGCCGTAACAGCCCATCCAGGGATGCGCCGCCTTGCCGGTGTCGTCGAGCACCGTGGCGTTCATCGCCTCGGAGTACTTCTTGCCCAACTGGAACACGTGGCCGACCTCGATGCCGCGCTTGATCGAGAGCGTGCCCTTGCCGTCCGGCGAGGGATCGCCTTCGACCACGTTACGGATGTCGGCCACCTTGGGCAGCGCCACGTCGCGCTCCCAGTTGATGCCGAAGTAGTGCTTGCCGTCGACGTTGGCACCGGCGCCGAAGTCGCTCATCAGGGCCACGCTGCGGTCGACGATGATCGGCATGTTCAGGTTCACCGGGCCCAGCGAACCGGGGCCGGCGCCCACCACGGCGCGGATCTCTTCTTCCGTGGCCATGGTCAGCGGGGCGGCCACCTCGGGCAGGTTCTCGGCCTTGACCGTATTGAGCTCATGATCGCCGCGCACCAGCAGGGCGATCAGGCCGCCCTCGGCGGCGCGCACCATCAGGGTCTTGATGGTCTTCTCGATGGGCAGGCCGTGCTGCTCCACCAGGGTGGCGATGGTCTTGGCGTTGGGCGTGTCGACCAGGCGCAGCTCTTCGCTCGGCGCGGCGCGCTCGGGACTGGTGCCCAACGGCGCGGGCAGCGCCTCGGCCTTCTCGATGTTGGCGGCGTAGTCCGATTCGGTGGAGAACGCGATGTCGTCCTCACCGGAGTCGGCCAGCACGTGGAATTCGTGGGAGCCGGTGCCGCCGATGGCGCCGTTGTCGGCCAGCACCGGACGGAAATCCAGGCCCAGGCGGGTGAAGATGCGCGTGTAGGCATCGTACATCGCCTGGTAGGTCTCCTTGAGGGAGTCCTGGTCCAGGTGGAAGGAGTAGGCGTCCTTCATGATGAATTCGCGCGAGCGCATCACGCCGAAGCGCGGACGGATCTCGTCGCGGAACTTGGTCTGGATCTGGTAGAAGTTGGCCGGCAGCTGCTTGTAGCTGGAGAGCTCGCGGCGCATCAGGTCGGTGATCACCTCTTCATGGGTGGGGCCGACGCAGTAGTCGCGCTCATGGCGGTCCTTCAGGCGCAGCAGCTCGGGGCCGTACTGCTCCCAGCGGCCCGACTCCTGCCACAGCTCGGCGGGTTGCACCGCCGGCATCAACACCTCCTGGGCGCCGGCGCGGTCCATTTCCTCACGCACGATGCGTTCCACCTTGCGCAGGGTGCGCAGGCCGATCGGCAGCCAGGTGTACAGGCCCGAGGTGAGGCGGCGGATCATGCCGGCGCGCAGCATCAGCTGGTGGCTGATGACCTCGGCGTCGGCAGGCGTTTCCTTGAGGGTGGCAATCAACAGTTGGGTGGCGCGCATGGGTCCGGCGTTTCCTTCAGCGTGGGCTGACATGAGTCGAGATGCCGCGGCGAGCGGCGTTCGGGGCATTGTAAGGCCAACGGGGAACGGCGGCAAAAGCGTTGCTCAACCTGGCATGGCTGCTCGGGGCTTATCCGTCGACAGGGCTCCGAGGAGGCGCTGTAAACCCATCCATGGCAAAAGACCTCCTCTGCGCCCTGTCCCCGGCGCCCCTCGTTCGCGGTGGCTCAGCTTGTTGTGCAGGTTACTGCAGCGATTTCAGCCAGAACACCATTGGCTTGTCGGTCTCCGTCGGCTCGCCGATGTCCTTCCAGCGGAAGGTGGTGGCGAGCTCCGGGTGGCGCTCGTAGCCCTGGGAGCGCCAGAAGCCGTGCAACGGCACATAGCCTGCCGGTTTCAGCGGGTGGTCGTCAGGGCGCTCCACGGCGCAGAAGGCGACGGTGGTAAAGCCGCGCTCGGTGGCGTGGCGCTCGCGCTTGGCAAGAAAGGCCTTGCCGATGCCGCGGCCGCGGTAGCTCGGCAGCAGCACCGACTCGCCGTAGTAGAACACGCTGTTCACATCGAAACCGGCCTGCTCGAAGGGGGCGCGGAACTCCGCCACGTCCTTGGCCAGCGGCATGCCCGTGGCCGCTCCCACCAGCGCATCGCCATCTTCTGCCAGCACGAACAGGCTGTCGGGGCACTCGGCGTAGCGGCGCAGGTAGTCGGCCTCGTAGGCGAAGCTGCCGTCGTAGAGGTAGGGATAGTCACGGAACACGGTAATGCGCAAATGTGCCAGTTCATCCAGCCGCGGCTCAATGGCGCTGCCCTTGAGGGTATGTAATCCGATATCGCTCATGTGGGCCTCCGTGAAAGATCTAAACGCTCGTATCATTGGTGGTTGTGGTAATCTCCCGCCATTCTCCATGGCGGCGCCCAGGGCGGCAATTGCCCTGGCGCCGGTAACCCGAATTCTGCGGAGCATGCCTTCCATGAGGACTCAGATCCGTCGTGCCCTGACCGGCTTGGTGCTTGGCGTTTCCATCACCGCCCTGGTGGGTTGCGGTACCGTATTCCACCCCGAGCGCAAGGGACAGATGAGCGGGCGTATCGACCCGGTGGTCGCCATTGCCAACGGCGTGGGCCTGCTGTTCTTCATCGTCCCTGGCGTGATCGCCTATGCCGTGGATTTCTCCAACGGCACCATCTACCTTCCCGGCACCCACGATACGGCCAGTGTCGATACCCTTATCATGGACGAGAGCATGGATGTGCCGACCCTCGAGAAGCTGCTTTCGGAGAAGGCCGGCAAGCGGGTCCGGCTCGACAGCGAACTGCTGCGGGTCGAAGAGGTGGAAAGCCTCGACGAGGCCCTGGCGCTGGTGCGCATGGCCGGCATCAACGACAAGGAGCGGTTGGCCACGCTGTAATTGGCGAGGGCCCTCCCTCGACCTGCCAGGTGCTGCCCTATGGTGTTACAGCGGCACCCGGTGGGTCGAAACCACTTCTTTCAGTCCCATGAACGAGCGGATCTGGCGCACCCCGGGCAAGTAGAGTAGTTGCTCGGCGTGCAGCTTGTTGAAGCTCTGGCTATCCCGGGTTCTGACCAGCATGAAGTAGTCGAACTCGCCGGTGACGACATGGCACTCCATGCAGCCGGTGACGCGCTGCGCGGCCTCCTCGAAGGCGGCAAAGGATGCCGGCGTCGAGCGATCCAGCACAACCCCTATCAATACCACCATGCCGGCATTGAGCCGTTCGGGATCGAGATGCGCGACGATGCCGCGGATCAGACCTTCCCGCTTTAGCCGTTCGACGCGCCGCAGGCAGGCGGGTGGGCTGAGATTGACCTCGGCCGCCAGCGCCACGTTGGAGATCGAGGCGTCCTGCTGCAGCCGCCTGAGAATGCGCTTGTCGATGCGATCCAGCTCGATGGCAGTTGCGGAAGTGGGGTGAGTGGTTGTGTCGCGCAATTTCGTTTCCTGTTTGTGGTGCTTAACGAATCAATATTCACAACAATCGAGGAAGGGCGTCCTTTAGTTTGAATAATTGCCCCTGTTTTGCAACCAGGCAACTCTTTCTGACGGTTAGTATGAAAAAAGGTCGAGCTCCGGTGGCCGAGCGGACCGACCATGCCATTTGCTTCGTCAGTAGGAGAAACTCCATGAACTTGCAGCGCTTTCCCCGATACCCGTTGACCTTCGGACCGTCACCCATCACCCCGCTGAAGCGCCTCAGCGAACATCTTGGCGGTAAGGTCGAGCTGTACGCCAAGCGTGAAGACTGCAACAGCGGCCTCGCTTTCGGCGGCAACAAGACACGCAAGCTCGAATACCTGATACCCGAGGCCCTGGAACAGGGCTGTGACACACTGGTTTCCATCGGCGGCATCCAGTCCAACCAGACGCGCCAGGTCGCTGCCGTGGCGGCCCATCTCGGCATGCGATGCGTGCTGGTACAGGAAGACTGGGTCAACTACTCGGACGCCGTGTACGACAGAGTCGGCAACATCGAGATGTCGCGCATCATGGGCGCCGAGGTGCGCCTCGACGAGGCGGGCTTCGACATCGGCATTCGCCCTAGCTGGGAGCAGGCGCTGGAGGACGTGCGCAAGCGCGGCGGCAAGCCATTCCCGATTCCCGCCGGCTGTTCCGAGCATCCCTATGGCGGCCTGGGCTTCGTGGGGTTCGCCGAGGAGGTGCGCCAGCAGGAGCGGGAGCTCGGCTTCAAGTTCGATTACATCGTGGTCTGCTCGGTGACCGGCAGCACCCAGGCCGGCATGGTGGTCGGCTTCGCCGCCGACGGCCGGGCGCGGCGGGTAATCGGCATCGACGCCTCGGCCAAGCCGGAGCGCACCCGCGAACAGATCCTGCGCATTGCCCGCCACACTGCCGAACTGGTCGAGCTGGAAGGGGGGATCGCCGATGAGGATGTGGTACTGGATACCCGCTACGGCGGCCCCGAATACGGCCTGCCCAGCGAAGGGACGCTGGAGGCGATCCGTCTCTGTGCGCGCCTCGAGGGCGTGCTGACCGACCCGGTCTACGAGGGCAAGTCGATGCAGGGCATGATCGACATGGTGCGCAACGGTGAATTCGCTGAGGGATCCCGTGTGCTCTACGCCCACCTGGGTGGAGTGCCGGCGCTGAACGCCTACAGCTATCTGTTTCGTAACGGCTAACTGTTTCGTAACGGCTAACTGGTCTGTAACGGCTGGTCGAGGCCCTCCAGCGCTGCTGGACGATAGCGTTCCAGCAGCGCCCAGAGGATGGCAGCGGTTTCCGCATCCGGCGTGCCGCGATAGTCGCTGGGGCGGAAGCGCATCTGGAAGGCCCGCAGCACGGCGCGGGTTTCACGGTCCAGCTCGCCAGTCTCTTTCAGCGGATAGCCCCATACCCTTAGCGCCTCCTGCAAGAGGCTCAGCGCCGGCGGCTGCGCCTCGAAGCGCGCCTGCCAGCTTGCTACCGCATCGTCTTCTGGCCACACCCCGATACCCGCTTCGTACAGTTCGCGCCAGGGGAAGCGCGGGCCGGGGTCGATCTTGCGTGTGGGCGAGATGTCGGAGTGGGCCACCACGTCGGTGGGGTGGATGCCGTGGCGCTTGATGATGTCCCGCGATAGTGCGATCAGCGCCTCGATCTGAGCCTTGGGATAGGGTGCCCATTGGATATCCACCGACGCTTCCGGGTTCTGTTCCAGCAGGCGTTCCACCTCGGCATAGGGGCGGTCGGGCCCGAGATTGACGATCTCGATGCCGATGGAGGTGTCGTTGATGTTGGTGCGCCCCCGCCAGGCGCTGGCGCCGGCGTGCCAGGCACGGCGGTTCTCGTCGACCAACTGATAGACCAGCGGCATGCCGCGGTGGTCTCGCGGCGGCAGCGGAAGCACGTAATGGGCGCTGACATGGGGGCCGGTGAGCACGGCCAGCGACTCGGCCTCGTCGATATCGGTGTAGTGCATCACCAGGTGGCGCACCCGGCTGTTGTGCGAGGGAGCCACCCAGGAGTGATCCACCGCATAGCCGCTGCGCCGCTCCAACTGTTCCGGTGCAGCGCAGCCGGCCAGCCACGCGCCGGCCAGGGCGAGAATGAGAATGGCGGTCCAGCGTATCGGCATGTTCAGCCCCCTTGAACCGCTAGCCGTATCAGCAAACCGAGCACCATGGCGGTCGAGACGCTGAGCAGGGTGCCCATCAGCACGTATTCGGTCAGCTTGCGATCCTGCGCGCCGCGCAGCTCACCGAAGCGCAGCACCGACTTGGCTGCCAGCAGGAAGCCGATGGCGGTCAACTGGTCGAGCAGCACCAGTGTCAGCACCAGTACGCGCTCGGCCATGCCGATACGTGCGCCGGCGGCAATGAGTGTGCCGGGATTGTCGATCTGGGCGCTCCAGCGCTGTATCACCAAGGCGATGACGATCGACAGCGGGCGGGTGACGAGCACATAGGCGACGGCGGTGCCGAGCACCCGCGGCGTGAACAGCCAGTGCCAGAACGCCACCAGCGGTTGCCAGTGGCCCAGCCAGACCAGCCATACGCCCACCAGCACCAGCAGATGCAGCAACTGGTCGAGCATGAACCAGCGCAGCCGCATCGGCGACAGATAGGCCTTGCCGAGGTCGATCACGGCATGGCTCACGGCAATCGCTGCCGCGCCACTCAGCACCATGTTCCAGGAAGCGCCAGTGGCTTGAGTCAGTGTGGCCGCGCTCAGTACCGCCAAGGCCAGAGCGCCGTGCAATGCCGCGTGCAGATAGAGCTGGGCGGAGCGCACCTTGTGCATGTAACGCGCCTCGACCCAGCGACTGGGCTGCAGGGCGAAGTCACCAAGCAGATGGACCAGCACAAGCCCCAGCAGCAGCGAGATGTCGGCGTTCATCGTGGGTCGTCCTTGAATCGTTGGCCGAGGTAGCGCAGATAGTCGTCGAGCAGTGCCCAGCGTGCGGCCCGCAGCCGCTTGTGTACGCTGGGCTGGCTGATGCCGAGCCGCTTGGCCAGCGCCTGTTGGGATTCCTCGTGCCACAGGCTCAGGTAGACGGCCTCGGCAGCGTAGCGCGACCAGCCGTCGATCAGATCGTCGACGAAGCGGGTCAGCAGCGCCAGGCAATCGCTTCCGGGCTCCTCGACCAGGCTGAGCGCCAGGTGAGCCGTGCCTTCGCTCATGGTATCCAGGGTCTGGCCGGAGCGCACGAATACCTCGCCGCTGGCTTCGGTGACCCGCTGCCCGGGCTGCCAGGGATCCCGGCCGATGGCGACGGCAATGCGCGCATCCCAGCGCTGGCGCTCCTCCGAATGGCGAATCAGAGCCGCACGCAGCAGCACCGCGGCGGGTAGGGCGGCCGCCGGGTCGGGCAGGGCGATCTGGAAGCCGTCGCCACGATAGCGCTCGCTCTGCCCGCCGTAGCGCGCGGTGATCGCCTCGATGGCGGTATCGAGTGCCTGGAAGAGCCGCTGGGGATCGCTGGCCTTGCGGGAGTCGACCAGATCGCCCGTGAGAACGGCAATGCGCTGCGCCATAGGCTTGCTCTACGCGTCGGTGATGTCCTGATAATAGCCCTTAAAGGCTATTTTTCAACATAATAACCAAAAAGGGCTATAGCGAGTCCATTCGCCATTGTCGTTTGCCCGGGCTGGCCGAACAAGGTGGCCAGCCATACGAAACATGTATGAATATACAGTATATGGGTGAGCCAGGCATGGGGCAAGCATCAGCGCGCCAGATCGCGCATGGCGTTTTCGAGCCCTTCCAGGGTCATGGGGTACATGCGGTCGTCAATCAGCTGACGGATCAACTGGGTGGAGTGGGTGTACTCCCAGGCTCGCGGCGGCATGGGATTGAGCCAGGCCAGGCGGGGAAACTTGTCGGCCAGGCGCTTGAGCCATACGGCACCGGCCTCGTCGTTGAAGTGCTCCACGCTGCCGCCGGGGTGGGTCACCTCGTAGGGCGACATGGCGGCATCGCCGACGATCACCACTTGGTAGTCGCGGCCGTAGGTGTGCAGCACGTCCATGGTGGGGATGCGCTCGCTGGTGCGACGGTAGTTGTTGCGCCACACGCCTTCGTACAAGCAGTTGTGAAAGTAGTAGTGCTCCAGGTGCTTGAACTCCGAGCGGGCGGCGGAGAACAGCTCCTCGCAGACGCGGATGTGATCGTCCATGGAGCCGCCCACGTCGAGGAACAGCAGCACCTTCACCGTGTTGTGGCGCTCCGGGCGCATGCGCACGTTGAGCAGGCCGGCGTCGCGGGCGGTGTCGCGGATGGTGGCGTCGACGTCGAACTCCTCGGCCGCGCCCTGGCGGGCGAACTTGCGCAGGCGGCGCAGCGCCATCTTGATGTTGCGCGTACCGAGCTCGAGCGAGTCGTCATAGTCGCGGAAGCGTCGTTCGTCCCACACCTTCACCGCACGGCGGTGGCGCGAGCCTTCCTGGCCGATGCGAATGCCCTCGGGGTTGTAGCCATAGGCACCGAAGGGGCTGGTGCCACCGGTGCCGATCCACTTGTTGCCGCCGGCATGGCGCTCCTTCTGCTCCTCCAGCCGCTTCTTGAAGGTCTCGATCAGCCGCTCCAGGCCGCCCAGGGATTCGATCTGCGCCTTCTCCTCCTCGGAGAGCTGCTTCTCGAACTCGCGGCGCAGCCAGTCGTCGGGAATCAGCGCCTCGATGGCGGCGTCGAGATTTTCCAGACCGTCGAACCAGGCGGCGAAGGCGCGATCGAAGCGGTCGAAGTAGCGCTCGTCCTTGACCATCACGGTGCGCGCCACCTGGTAGAACGCCTCCATGTCGGCGAACACCACGCCGTGCTCCACCACGGCATGCAGATCGAGCAGCTCACGCAGCGAGACCGGTACGCCGGCGCGCTTGAGGGTTTCGAACAGGCCGATGAACATGGCTCAGCGCCTCTGATTGCCTTGGCGGCGCATCATGAAGGCCAGCCGTTCGAGCAGTTGGGTATCCTGCTCGTTCTTCACCAGGGCGCCGGCCAGCGGCGGAATCGCCTTCACCGGGTCGCGGTGGTAGAGCGCCTCGCGGGCCAGCTCGTCGGCCATCAGCAGCTTCAGCCAGTCCACCAGCTCCGAGGTGGAGGGCTTCTTCTTCAGCCCCGGTGCCTGGCGCAGGTCGAAGAACACCTCCAGCGCCTCACTGACCAGCTTCGGCGCGATGTCGGGGAAGTGCACGTCGACGATGGCCTGCATCGTCTCGCGGTCGGGGAACTCGATGTAGTGGAAGAAGCAGCGGCGCAGGAAGGCGTCGGGCAGCTCCTTCTCGTTGTTCGAAGTGATCACGATGATCGGCCGGTGGCGTGCACGAACGGTCTCGCCGGTCTCGTAGACATGGAACTCCATGCGATCCAGCTCCTGGAGCAGGTCGTTGGGGAATTCGATGTCGGCCTTGTCGATCTCGTCGATCAGCAGCACTACGCGCTCGTCGGCGGTGAAGGCTTCCCACAGCTTGCCGGGCTTGATGTAGTTCTCTACGTTTTCCACGCCCTCGACGCCAAGCTGGGAGTCGCGCAAACGGCTCACCGCATCGTACTCGTAGAGCCCCTGGGCGGCCTTGGTGGTGGACTTGATGTGCCAGGTGATCAGTCGTGTGCCCAGCGAGCGGGCCAACTCCTCGGCCAGCAGGGTCTTGCCGGTGCCAGGTTCGCCCTTGATCAGCAGCGGGCGCTCCAGGGTCACGGCGGCGTTCACCGCCTGCTTCAAGGCATCGGTAGCCACATAGGTAGAGGTCGAATCGAAAGCCATGGGTGCCTCGGCGATAGATCGTTTAGGGGATAATCAAACAAGTGTACGGAAGGGTGGGGCAGGCGACAAATACAACGGCGGAGACGCTCGCGTCCGCCATGGCTCACAACGAGACGGGAAGAGGCGCTCAATCGACGCTGGGGCGCGAGGCGTGTCGCCGCACCAGCAGCCAGGCCAGCACGGACAGTGCCACCAGCACGATCAACGGCAGCATGGCCAGATTGAGTGCCTCCCAGCCCAGCCGGTGGAACAGGTGACCCGACATCAGCGAGCCGATGGCAACCAGCGAGAAGATGATCAGGTCGTTGATGCCCTGTACCTTGCCCCGCTCTGCCTCGGTATGCACGGTGGAAAGCAGCGCGCTGCCGCCGACGAAGAGGAAGTTCCAGCCGATGCCGAGCGACACCAGGGCCACCCAGAAATGGGCCATCGTCTGGCCCAGATTGGCCAGCAGCACGGCAGCCGCAAACATGGCGGCACCGGCCAGCAGGATGCGGTCCACGCCGAAGCGGGCGATGAGGCTGCCGGTGACGAACGAGGGAGCGAACATGCCCAGCACGTGCCACTGCATGATGAAGGCAACCTGGCTCATCTCGAAACCTGCCGCCCGCATGGCCAACGGTGTGGCGGTCATGACCAGTATCATGATGGCGTAGCCCACGGCGCCGGCCAGCACAGCGACCAGAAAGGCCGGCTGGCTGCCGATCACCGCCATGGGACGGGAAATGTCGCCGGGTTTTGGCTCGCCGCTTGGCGGCACGCGTAGTTGAGTCAACAGGCCGATGGCCGCCACAGCCAGCACGGCAATCACCAGATAGGGGCCGCCCGAAGGCACCCCGGCCACCCAGTCAAGGGTGGCGCTGGCATTCCACGGCCCCAGGAAAGCGGCCACCACGCCGCCTGCCATCACCAGCGAGATAGCGCGACTGCGAAAGGCGGGGCTGGCCACGTCGGCGGCGGCGAAGCGGTAGTACATGGCGAAGCCCTGGTAGAGCCCGAGCAGCAGATTGCCGGCGCAGAACAGCCAGAACGAGCCCGCCGCGATGGCCGCGAAGCTCAGCAGGCCACCGCCTACACCACCCAGGGCAGCGCCGGTGATGAAGCCCAGCCGCCGCCCCACGCTCTTCATGAATAGCGAAGCGGGCAGCGTGGAAACCACCGTGCCCACCATCATCAGCGCGATGGGCAGCGTGGCCAGCCCCGGATCGGGGCTCAGCTGATGGCCCACCACACCGCTCAGGGTCATCACGGTGATGGCGGCGATCAAGAATAGGGTCTGGCCGGTGACCAGAATGGCTACGTTGGATCTCTCGTGAGATGGAGATGCCATGTCGGTTTCCTTGTGGTCTGGTCGGGAAGCGAGGTCAAAATACGAGAACCTTGTCAGCCTGCTCTATTGCCTCGGCCAAAGCATCCATGGTGCTGCGCTCGGAGCCAGCCACGGTCTCTTCCTCAGTGATTCCTCGTGCATCCATGCAGGTGCCACACAGCAGGACACGCCCCTTGTTCGTGACCCGCCTGACCATCCGCTCCGTATTGTAGAAACCGTCGGGCGTCTTTTGCCCAAGCTTAGCACCTGCTACGGCATCTCCCATCAGAAACACGGTGACCTCACTGTCGCGCGTGAGCAGCGCCTGAGCCAGGCGAAGAGCGTTGTAGAGCCGTTCGGTACCGTAGGGTGGGTCGTTGATGATGATGAGAGAGCGCACGATCTTACTCCTTTTATGGTCATTCTATTGAATGATAGAATGTTGGCCGGAGCTGTTACGTTCTGTCAAGTGATACACTTCTCGACTCATTAGCCGGTTTGAATAGCAGAGGTACGGCCATGGCATCGCAGCAGGAGCTTCTAGACACCTTGGCTCAGGTTGGCCGAGCGCTAGGCAGCGGTCACCGGCTGGCGCTGCTGCAGCGTCTGGCCCAAGCCGAAGCGCCGGTAGAGGTCTTGGCTGCTGCTACCGGTCTTACGGTGGGTAACACGTCACAGCACCTCCAGCAGCTTCGAAGGGCGGGGCTGGTCACTGCCAGCCGCAGCGGCAAACAGATGATCTATCGTCTTACCGATGAGCGTATCGTCATCCTGATGGGGCTGCTCCGGCAGATCGCTGAAACCAATCTGGCGGAAATGGAGCGCCTGGTCAGCCAGCTCTTCTCAGAGGAGGATGCCGCCGGCGCCTTGGAGGCCGTTTCTCGCAATGAGCTGCTTGAAGGGATGGAGAGCGGCAGGGTAGTGCTGCTCGATGTGCGGCCCGAGGAGGAGTTTCAGGCTGGCCACCTGCCCGAGGCGATCAACATACCGCTGGAGCAATTGGAAGCCATGCTGGATCGACTGCCGTTGGATCGGGATATCGTCGCCTACTGTCGCGGCCCATACTGCGTGCTTTCTCACGAGGCCGTAGTACGCCTTCGCCAACTTGGATACCGTATCAGGCGTTTCGAGGAAGGTTATCCGGAGTGGAAGGCCGCCGGTTTACCGGTGATATGAGTTTGCCGCTTGAAGGCGGCTTCCATTACGGCTCATGGCGATACGCTTCTATCAGCGTTGCCGGGTCGTGCTCGGCGTGCCCGTGGCCGACGTGGGTGCGCATCAACTGTGCTGCCAGGCCGGTCATCGGTGTGCCGCTGCCGGCGCGCTGGCTCTGGGCCACGGCCATGTCGAGATCCTTGAGCAGGGTGCGCAGGTGCCAGGCCGGGTTGTCGAACTCCCTTGCCGCCATGCGTGGGGTCAGGATCTGGAACGGCTTGGAATCGGCGAAGCCGCCGGCCAGCGCCTCGGTCAAGCGCGAGGCATCCACGCCGCTGGCCTCGGCCAGGGCCACCATCTCGGCAATCACCGCCGCCTGACAGCCGACGATCATCTGGTTGCACACCTTGGTGACCTGGCCGGCGCCCACGGAGCCCATGTGGGTGACCCTGGCCGAGAGAGGTGCGAGCAGGGGGCGTACGGCCGCGATGTCCGCTTCCTCGCCACCGCACATGATTGCCAGGCTCCCGGCCTCGGCTCCTGCAACGCCACCGGAGACCGGCGCGTCCACCCAGCGCATGCCGCACGCTTCTGCCAATCTCTCGGCAAAGAGGCGCGTTGCCGCCGGGTCGCTACTGGAGAGGTCGACCAGGTGCTGACCCGAGCGACCGTGCGCCGCCACGCCGCCGTCGCCAAACACTACCTCTTCCACCACGGCCGTGTTGGCCAGGCACAGCATCACCACATCCGCGTTCGCTACCAGTTCAGCGATGGAGTTCGCCACCGTGGCGCCGGCCTCGCGCAGCGGGGCGCATTTCTGCACAGTGCGATTCCACACCGTCACGGCAAAGCCGGCCTGCAGCAGGCGGCGCGTCATGGGGTCACCCATCAGGCCGATACCGATGAAACCGAGACGGGGCTGTGTCATGTCGTGTCTCCGGTGAGCGAGCGGAAGGAGACTCCTAGCATGCGCGATGGAAGGGTTTTCCATCAAGATGGCCGATGTATATCACAGCGCAAAGTTCAGTGAATCGATCCGCATCGGGCTACGCTTCAAGGCAGCCATCGAAATGGAGCCGGCCGGTCATGGTGGCCGGCACTGGAAAGCGCGGTCGCGCAAGAAGGGAGCAAGAGGGAAGTAAGATGAGCGACGCAAAGAACACGCGTGCCACGGTGATTCCATGCCTGCGCTATCGGGATGCACCAGCGGCGATCGAGTGGCTCTGCCAGGTCTTCGGCTTCGAGCAGCAGTTCGTGGCCGCCAACGATGATGGTTCCATAGCCCATGCTCAACTAACGTTCGGCAACGGAATGTTCATGCTGGGGTCTGCCACGGACAGTGAGTTCGGGCGCCTGATGAAACAGCCTGATGAGATCGGTGGTGCCGAAACGCAGTGTGCCTATCTCATCGTTTCGGATGCCGACGCCGTCTACACCCGCGCCAAAGCGGCCGGTGCCGAGATCGTCATGGAGATCAAGGACGAAAATTACGGCGGCAGGGGCTTCAGCTGTCGCGACCTGGAAGGCCATCTCTGGAACTTCGGCACCTACGATCCCTGGGAACAGTAGGCACGGTTTTGCTCCAGCCTTGACGCACGTCTGGACGCGTATCTGCGTGCAGCTCATGAGCTATGGATTGTCAGTGATTCTCTCTCTGCACGTAAGCCATAACTGAAAATGCGCGCTGCCAGTCGACTCATCGGGGCGGCGAGTCGGACAATAGCCCCTGGTGGCCGGGTTGGCATTCCTGGCATTGGCGGCGGGATATCCTTAAAGCCCCTTGAAGCCATGATCGAGCCGTAGGCAACCGAGGGCATGCAGCAGGGAGACACCAATGAGCATCCGACACGCAGTTGAGTACGATCTGCCAAGGATCGTGGAAATCTACAATGCAGCGATTCCTACGCGGAGTTCTACGGCAGATACTGAAACCGTGTCGGTAGCGTCCCGCAAGGCGTGGTTTTTTCGCCATGAGCCCGACCGCAGACCATTGCTCGTATACGAGCGAGAAGAAGGTGTTGTCGCCTGGATGAGCTTCGAGGACTTCTATGGCCGACCGGCCTACCGACACACCGCCGAGCTGAGTGTCTATATCGCACCGGAGCAACAAGGCCGACTCATCGGCAAGCGACTGTTACAGAAGGCAGAAGAATTGGCGCCAGCGCTGGGGTTGCGTTCCTTGGTGGGTTACGTATTTGCGCATAACACCCGGAGCATGCGGCTACTGTCGGCGCTTGGATACCAGGAGTGGGGGCGACTTCCTGACATCGCGGAAATGGATGGCAAGGAGTACAGCCTCTGCATCATGGGTAAACGTCTGGACATTGGTTGAGCAAGGTTGCCACCCCGGTTTGGGTGAGATCGACGCCGGCTTTGGGCCGGCGTCGCAAGGCTCGTCTATCAACCGCGCAGCTCTTCCGGAATGTCGTAGCCGTTCTCTTCGAACCAGCGAACGGCACCCGGGTGCCATGGTATGAAGGTATTCTCCACGAAATTCTCGGGTACCGTTTCACTGGCAGAGCCATGTACTTGCACCATGCGCTCATGATTTTCCATTACCGCTTTCGTGACCTCGTAAACTAGCGATTCAGGCATGTCCTTGTGTGTGATCGCAAAGTTCCACAATGAAATGGCAGAGGTGTCTGCATCCAGGCTGCTATAGGCGCTGGCTGGAATCGTGGCTGGGCTAAACTCTGGGAAGTCTTCCAGAAACACCTCCATCTCCTCTTCGGAAAAGGAGAAGATGTTGACATCCACTTGCGCTTCCAATTGGCTAAATGCAGAAACCGGTATTCCCGCAGCAAACGCAAAGGCATCCAAGAGGCCATCTTGTACTTGACTAGCCTGATCGGCAGCGCCGGCATTTCGTGTACGTACGTTCAGCCCCAGCTTTTCGAAGAGCTGGGGGTAATACATGTCGCCTGTGCCGCCTGCTGGGCCAATACCTACGGTCTTTCCATCAAGGTCCGAAATCGAAGAAATGCCTGAGCCCGACAGAGCGATGACTTGTAAAGCGGTTTGGTACATCGGGAAAACGGCACGTATATCGGTATGCTCGACTCCGGGTGCCAGCTCGCTGTTGCCGCGCCATGCCTCGTAGGCCGGCCCTGTGGTGACCATCCCGAACTCATGCTCACCCATCTGCACGAGTGTCACGTTCTGAACCGGGCCGCCTGTTACTTCGGCGCCAAAGGAAGCGCCGGTTGCCTCACTTGCCAGGTTCCCCCAGCCAGAGCCATAAATGTAATAGGTGGCTCCCTGACTGCCCGTGCCGATGGTCAGGCTACTTGGCCAACTATCGCGATCACTATCAGCACTGGCACCTAGTGTAACGCCAGTGCAAAACACAAAAAGTGTGAGATTGGTAAGTTTCATGGTGTGTGCTCCATCTGATTATACTTGTAATTTCATTTTTCTGACGTTGCGTGGGGGCCTCTGTGGTCTGGTCGCGTTCAAGCGACGATCGATCATTTGAATCAGCTACGGCTCATGAATTGTTGACGATTTCAATGCTCGATACCGTTCACTGCCTCTCGATGTCTGCACAGATCGCTTGGGTCACATCTCGAGTCGTGGCGGTTCCGCCGAGGTCTTTGGTCTGGAGACCAGAGGCTGTCAGTCTTTCAATGGCAGCCATGAGCCGTTCAGCCGCAGTGCTCTCGCCTAGATGTTCCAGCATCATGGCTGCCGTCCAGAAGGAACCAACCGGATTGGCGATACCTTTCCCTGCGATGTCGAATGCGGATCCATGGATCGGCTCAAACATGGAAGGGAAAGTCCCTGCGGGATTCAGGTTAGCTGTTGGGGCAATGCCGAGACTTCCTGAGAGTGCGGCGGCTAAGTCAGAAAGAATGTCGGCATGAAGGTTGGTGGCCACAATGACATCCATCGTCTCGGGTTTTAACACCATGCGAGTGGTGACGGCATCTACAAGCTCTCGATCGATACTGACATCTGGATAGTCCTTCGCAACTTCAAAGAACACTTCGTCCCAGAGTACCATTCCATAACGCTGCGCATTGGACTTGGTCACTAGGGTCAACTGCTTGCGTGGGCGGCTTTGGGCCAACTGGAAGGCAAAGCGATGTATCCTCTCCACGCCTTTCCTGGTAAAGACGGAAACTTCCGTTCCAACCTCGTCGGGGAAACCTTGATGCACTCTACCACCATTACCTGAGTACTCTCCCTCGCTATTTTCGCGGACGATTATCCAATCGATGTCCTCGGCACCTTTTAGTCGACTATTGACTCCCGGCAGCACGCGTGCCGGACGGACATTCGCGTATTGGTCAAAGCCCTGGCAGATAGCAAGCCTGAGCTCCCAGAGCGAGATATGATCAGGTACGTCTTGGCTGCCCACGGCACCAAAATATATGGCATCGAATCGAGAAAGTTCATCCAGTCCGCCTGCTGGAATATATTCGCCCTTTTCGAGGTAGCGCTGCGAGCTCCAGTCAAAATCTACAAATTCGAAACGCAAGTCACCGCTTTTCTCCGCCAATGCCGAGAGTACTTTTTTTCCGGCTTCTATGACTTCCTGGCCTATGCCATCTCCGGGAATTACGGCGATACGGTGGCTCCGCATGTTCAATTCTCCAAGTTTATACTAGATCTGTTTTGGTGATGATGTTTCAAGGTAGGTGACACACCATGATTCATGCAATATACTTAGGGTTGAAATAGTAATAACTTGAGGGTTAATGTCCATGTCGAGCAGCGACTTCGAGTTTTTTATTTATCTTTGTCAGGCTGGAAGTATTTCCCAGGCGGCTCGGGAATTGGATATTACACCCGCAGCAGCAAGTAAACGGCTTTCTAGCATTGAGAAGGCTGTCGGATGCCAGTTGCTTTCGAGGTCCACACGCTCGATGAGCTTGACGCACAACGGGCGGATTTATCTGGACTATGCCAGGAAAGTCACAACGACGATAGAGGATATGAACAAGCTCCTTCGTCAGCAGAGCGATGAGGCCGAGGGGCTAATTCGTATCAACGCCCCTTTCGGTTTCGGGCGGCGGTACGTGTCAAGGTTCGTTGCCGATTTCATTGAAGAAAACCCTAAAGTCGAATGTCAGCTACATCTTTCGGATCATCCGCTCAATCTGATTGCCAATTCATTCGTGTCAGGCGACACGTAAAACTGACCCCCAGGCGACACGGAAAACTGACCCCTCCGTGAGCTCACCTGGAGGGTCC
>JAAQTN010000027.1 GCA_011742915.1 Billgrantia desiderata
CACGAGCAGGTCGTCAGAGGGTAAGGGGGTCAGATTTCACTGTCGCCAGGGGGTCACTTTCTGATGTCGCTTGACACGGCACACCGGCTGGCCGTTTTCACTGAGTTCCAACTGGCCGATATAGAAGCCGCCGGCACCTTCGATCAGATAGTGTCCCGGTCGGTCGCAGTTCTCCGTGGGGCCGAAGGCAGCAAGATCGCCATTCTCGAGATAATCGAAACGCTCGCCTGGTGCGGGGGTGACGAGGTAGCACTCGCCGTCCCAGCTGACGCCATTCAAGATCTCCCGGGACAACGCAATACGATTCGAGCTGGCAGCCTGCCAGGGTGCCGGGGGCTGGCCGCGAAGGTAAAGCGGGGTCGTCACGAGCTGCGTCTCGCCTTCGAGCAGCTGCCCCAGGGTGCAGCCGAGGGCGTCTGCCAGTGCTACCAGTCGCTCATGACCTATCTGTTTGATCGCACCCGACTCCCAGTATGAGATCGTGACATCCGATACGCCGACCTTCCTGGCAAGCGCAGCTTTGTTGAGATTTGCTTGCAATCTTAATTGCTTGATTCTATTGCCCAGTGAGTCCATTTCATCAACCTGAAGACTGAGGAACCAAAGGAATGTGATTGTCAATGATCTGTGTTAAGTGTGCAAATTTGGCGGTTCAACGCTTTGCACACTATTTCTGATCGTGCCGGGAGCGGTGGCGGCGATGATCCTGCCGCGGGACGGCACGGCGATGCTTGACGGAAGCAAGGCGGCCGGTGCGGCTGCCCCCGTCGTTCCAGGTGCGTATAATGCCGCCATGAGTTTTCCCGACTGGATAAGGACGACATGACCGTACGTACTCGTATTGCGCCGTCACCCACCGGTGACCCCCACGTAGGTACCGCTTACATCGCGCTGTTCAACCTCTGTTTTGCGCGACAGCACGGCGGGCAGTTCATCCTGCGCATCGAGGATACGGACCGAGTGCGCTCCACGCTCGAGTCCGAGCGGATGATCCTCGACTCGCTGCGCTGGCTGGGGCTCGAGTGGGACGAGGGGCCCGACGTGGGCGGGCCGCACGGCCCTTACCGGCAGAGCGAGCGCGGCGATATCTATGCCGAATATGCGCGCCAGTTGATCGAGGCTGGACATGCCTTCAAGTGCTACCGCACCAGCGAAGAGCTGGACGAGCTGAGGGAGGCGCGCAAGGCTTCCGGTATGCACCTGGCGCTCAAGCCTGATGATCTGGCTCTGCCGGATGACGAGGTGGCGCGTCGCGAGCGGGAAGGGTGGCCGTACGTGGTGCGCATGAAGGTGCCGAGCAGCGGGACCTGTGTCATCGATGACATGTTACGTGGCACCATCGAAGTCGATTGGGCGCAGGTCGACGCTCAGGTGCTGTTGAAGTCGGATGGCATGCCCACCTACCACCTGGCCAACGTGGTGGATGACCATCTGATGGGCATCACCCATGTGCTGCGCGGCGAGGAGTGGATCAATTCGGCGCCCAAGCACCAACTGCTATATGAGTACTTCGGTTGGGAAATGCCGGTGCTATGCCACATGCCGCTGCTGCGCAACCCCGACAAGTCGAAGCTTTCCAAGCGCAAGAATCCCACCTCCATCAACTACTACAAGCGTATGGGGTTCCTGCCCCAGGCGGTGATCAACTACTTGGGGCGTATGGGCTGGTCGATGCCGGATGAGAGGGAGAAGTTCTCGCTCGACGAGATGATGGCGCATTTCGACATCCAGCGCGTATCGCTCGGTGGGCCGGTGTTCGACCTGGAAAAGCTCACTTGGCTCAACGGGCTCTACATTCGCGAGGACCTCGACGATAGGGCATTTCTCAAGGCGCTCATGGAATGGGCGTTCAACGAAGAGTACGTCGGTCAGATCCTGCCCCAGGTGCGTACCCGGGTGGAGACGCTCTCGCAGGTGGCGCCGTTGGCCGGCCACTTCTTCAGCGGCGTGCCTGATGTGAGGGAGCAGGACTTCGACGGCATCAAGCTGGAGCGCGAGGAGCTCGTCAGGCTGCTGCAGTTCCTCGTCTGGCGCTTCGAGGCGGTGCCGGCCTGGCACAAGGAGGCGCTGCTCGCCGAGGTCAAGCTGCTGGCCGGTCACTTCGGATTCAAGATGAAGGACTTCCTCGCGCCCGTGTTCATCGCCATCACCGGCTCTGCAGCCAGTACCTCGGTGATGGACGCCATGGCCATCCTCGGCTCCGACGTGACCCGGGCGCGGCTGCGTCATGCCATCGAAGTGCTGGGGGGTGTGTCCAAGAAGCAGGCCAAGCGCTTCGAGAAGGAGTACCGCGATCTCGGCTGAGTCGCACGGGCCTTGACAGGCGGCGGGGTAAATCGGTAATATACGCCCCGTCTTCAAGGCACATGTGGGGCCTTAGCTCAGCTGGGAGAGCGCGACACTGGCAGTGTCGAGGTCAGCGGTTCGATCCCGCTAGGCTCCACCAAATCTCTTGTGCCGATACTTGAACGACATTGCGTCCCATTCGTCTAGTGGTCCAGGACACCGCCCTTTCACGGCGGGAACAGGGGTTCGAACCCCCTATGGGACGCCACTTTCCTCCTTCGGACTCCGCTCCGTATCATTCTGCACTAATACGCATTCGCCTGTTTGAGCCATGCAATCGGTTCTCATTTGGGCGGGCTGGTCTGCGTGAAAAGCCCATTGAAGTAGCCGTTTTTTCAGCTTTTCCCACTTGACTTGTCCACTTGCTCAGTGTGCGGCTTGCGCCCCTGTGCGTAAATCCCCGAATTGGCTCCTGTTGAGTGTGCGACTGCAAAAAACGAATGATTTCAATGGGTTATTGTTGGTCAAAAAATAGCCAATCTAACTGCAAGCCCCTTCTCATGCCGATTTGATGGTGTTTTCTTGAGGTTGTGAACAGGGTTATCCACAAAATGTGTGGAAAACGTGCCGGCCTTGCCGATGGCGGGGCGCGCTCCGTGTAAAGTGATGGCTGTCAAGTAGCGGTTAACCCGTTTCTAGTGCTTTCCGCTTAGGGGCGTCGCGAGTAGGCGACGCCCCTAGGCGTGTAAGCTACGTGAGGCGGATCAGTCGCCGTGCCCGCGCAGGCGGCGTAGCAACGAAGAGGTGTCCCAGCGTCCACCTCCCATGACCTGAACGTCGCCATAGAACTGGTCCACGAGTGCGGTGACCGGCAGGCGAGCCTGCAGGCGACGCGCTTGCTCGAGACAGATCCCCAGGTCCTTGCGCATCCAGTCGACCGCAAAGCCGTGCTCGTACTCGTCGGCGATCATGGTCTTGTGGCGGTTCTCCATCTGCCACGAGCCGGCAGCACCCTTGGATATGACGTCGATCACGCGCTGCTGGTCGAGACCGGCTCGTTCGGCAAAATGCAGCCCCTCGGCAAGCCCCTGTACCAGGCCGGCTATGCAGATCTGGTTGACCATCTTGGTCAGCTGGCCGCTGCCGGCCGGTCCCATCAGGGTCACCGCCCTGGCATAGTGGGCGAGGGTGGTCTCGGCGCGAGCGAAATCCGCTTCTGTACCGCCGCACATGATGGTCAGGGCGCCGTTCTCGGCGCCTTGCTGGCCGCCGGATACCGGCGCGTCGATGAAGCCGATGGCGCGCTCGCGGCAGGCGGCGTCGAGTTCCTGGGCGAGATCGGCAGAGGCAGTGGTGTGGTCGACCAGCAGGCTGCCCGCATGCATGCCGGAGAGCGCTCCCCGTTCGCCCACGGTGACCTGTCTGACGTCGTCGTCATTGCCGACACACACCAGCACGAGATCGGCTCCCTGGGCGGCTTCAGCAGGCGTGGCGTGGTGGCTGCCGCCGAACTGCTCGACCCAGGCCTTGGCCTTGCCCTCGCTGCGGTTGTAGACGCGCACGGTAAGCCCCGCGTGGGCCAGGTGGCCGGCCATGGGATAGCCCATCACGCCCAGGCCGATGAAGGCGACGGTGGAAATCTGTTCATGCATGTGCTGTTGCCTCTCTTGTTGGTGGCAGCCTGGAGCCCAGCGTGGCACGCGTGGCTGCGTATGAAGTGCGAGACGCAGAAAGCCGCCCGAAGGCGGCTTTCCAGTGCATTGCGGCGCAGGCCGCGTCCTGCCGACTTACTTGGCAGGATAGTCGCGCTGCGGGTGGCCGGTGTAGAGTTGACGCGGGCGGCCGATCTTGTAGTCGTTGGACAGCATCTCGTGCCAGTGGGAGATCCAGCCGATGGTGCGTGACACGGCGAAGATCACCGTGAACATGTTGGTCGGGATGCCCATGGCCTTGAGGATGATGCCGGAGTAGAAGTCGACGTTGGGGTAGAGCTTGCGCTCGACGAAGTACTCGTCCTCGAGGGCGATCTGCTCCAGGCGCTTGGCGATCTTGAGCTGCGGGTCGTCGATGCCGAGCTCGGCCAGCACCTCGTCGCAGGTCTCCTTCATGACCTTGGCGCGCGGGTCGAAGTTGCGGTACACGCGGTGGCCGAAGCCCATCAGCTTGAACGGGTCGTCCTTGTCCTTGGCCTTGTCGATGAAGCGCTGGATGTTCTCTTCGGAGTCGTCGCCGATCTCGTCGAGCATCTTCAGCACCGCCTCGTTGGCACCGCCGTGAGCCGGGCCCCACAGGGCGGCAATGCCGGCGCTGATACAGGCGAACGGGTTGGCGCCGGTGGAGCCGGCCAGGCGCACCGTGGAGGTGGAGGCGTTCTGCTCGTGGTCGGCATGCAGCATGAAGATGCGGTCCATGGCCTTGGCGTAGACCGGGTTGACCTTGTACTCCTCGCACGGGTTGCTGAACATCATGTAGAGGAAGTTCTCTGCATAGCTCAGATCGTTGCGCGGGTAGTTGAACGGCTGGCCGACGTTGTACTTGTAGGACATCGCCGCAATGGTCGGCATCTTGGCAATCAGGCGGATCGCGCTGATGATGCGGTCTTCCTCGACGGTGATGTCCAGGTGGTCGTGGTAGAAGGCGGCCAGACCGCCGACCACGCCGCACAGGATCGACATCGGGTGGGCGTCGCGGCGGAAGCCCTTGAAGAAGTTGTTGATCTGGTCGTGGACCATGGTGTGGTTGCGCACCCGCGACTCGAAGTCAGCGTACTGCTCGTCGGTCGGCAGTTCGCCGAACAGCAGGGCGTAGCACACCTCGACGAAGTTGGACTCCTTGGCCAGCTGATCGATCGGGTAACCGCGATGCAGAAGCACGCCCTTGGCGCCATCGATGTAGGTGATGGCCGACTGGCACGAGGAGGTTGCCATGAAGCCGGGGTCGTAGGTGAACAGGCCTTCGGCGCCCAGACCGCGAACATCGACCACGTCAGGGCCCAGGGTTCCTGAGTAGACGGGCAGCTCGATCGCTTTTTCCAGGCCGTCTACCGTCAGTGTCGCTTTCCTGTCAGCCATTCTGGCCTCCTCTCGAAGTCGATATGGAACGTTAACTCATTATTTCGCAAACCCTGTTGGAGTCCTGGCCCGCGAAAAAGGTCAGCCCACTATAGAAGCGTTCCCGGGATTGTCAATTAGGCCAAAGTGACCGCATAGTTGTGCATGAATATTTTTTTTCGATAGCTTTTGTATAGAAAATGGTGCTTTGCATCACGAGAGTGCCCATGGGCTGCCGGTTACGGCTCGATCAGCCTGTCTCTGCTTGCCACCCCTGGCGTGACGAGCTTGAACCATGGTCGAGTTAGCGCGGTGGGTATTTGTCACTAGGGTTTCATGTCCCTATAATCCACACCGCGCGACTGGCAGGTACTCGTTGTCATGCCCGTCCCGGCAGCGGCGAGCCCCCTACCTCAAACCACCGCCCGCTCGAGCCTGGTCCCATCGGTTGAAGAGCGAGCCAAGAGAGTGTGTATAGAGCCGTGAATAGCAAACGACCCGTCAACCTAGACCTCACCACGATACAGTTCCCACTTCCCGCCTTGACGTCGATCGCCCACCGCATCACCGGCGTAATCCTGTTCGTTGGCCTCATCTTCGCGTTCTGGGCCCTCGACAAGTCGCTGTCGTCTCCGGAAGGCTTCCTCGCCGTGCGTGACACCCTGGCCAACAACATTCTGGCCAAGCTGATCGCCTGGGGGCTGCTGTCGGCCCTGGCCTTTCACTTCGTTGCCGGCATCAAGCACATGCTGATGGATGCCGGATATGGCGTGACCCTCGAGGGGGGCGTGAAGAAGGCACAGGCCACCGTGGTCATCAGTGCCGTCCTGATCATTCTGGCGGGAGTCTGGGTATGGTAACCAACATCACCAATCTGGGTCGCAGCGGCCTGTCCGACTGGCTGATCCAGCGGGTCTCGGCCGTCATTCTGGCGCTCTACACGGTTTTCATCGTCGCGTATCTGCTGTTCAACCCCGGGCTCGATTACGTTACCTGGAGCAACCTGTTTGCCCAGACCTGGATGCGGATCTTCTCCCTGCTGGCCTTCATCTCGCTCGCTGCGCACGCCTGGGTGGGGCTGTGGACCGTGACCACCGATTACCTCAAGTCCACGCCCGTTCGCCTCGGTGCCCAGGTCGTCATCATCCTGGCCGTGTTCGTGTTCCTGGTCTGGGGCATTACCGTTCTGTGGGGAGCCTGATTCATGTCTAACATGCGTACCTTGTCCTTCGACGCCATCATCATCGGCGGTGGTGGCTCCGGCTTGCGCGCCGCGCTCGAGCTGGCCAAGTCCGGCAAGAAGACCGCCGTGCTGTCCAAGGTCTTCCCGACCCGTTCGCACACCGTGTCCGCCCAGGGCGGCATCACCTGCGCCATCGCCTCGGCCGACCCCAACGACGACTGGCGCTGGCACATGTACGACACCGTCAAGGGCGGCGACTACATCACCGACCAGGACGCCGCCGAGTACATGTGCTCCGAGGGGCCCAAGGCGGTCTTCGAGCTCGAGCACATGGGCTTGCCGTTCTCGCGTTTCGACAACGGCCGCATCTATCAGCGTCCGTTCGGCGGCCAGTCCAAGAACTTCGGTGAAGGCGGCCAGGCGGCACGTACCTGCGCCGCGGCCGACCGTACCGGCCACGCGCTGCTGCACACCCTCTACCAGAACAACCTGAAGAACAACACCACCTTCCTCAACGAGTGGTTCGCGGTCGATCTGGTCAAGAACGCCAACGGCGACGTGGTGGGCTGCATCGCCATGTGCATCGAGACCGGCGAAGTGGTGCACGTCAAGTCCAAGGCCACCGTCATGGCCACCGGCGGTGCCGGTCGCATCTATGCGTCCACCACCAACGCCCTGATCAATACCGGCGACGGCATCGGCATGGCGCTGCGCGCCGGCTTCCCGATGCAGGACATGGAGATGTGGCAGTTCCACCCCACCGGTATCTACGGTGCCGGCGTGCTGGTCACCGAGGGCTGTCGCGGTGAGGGCGGCTATCTGGTCAACAAGGACGGCGAGCGCTTCATGGAGCGCTATGCTCCCAACGCCAAGGACCTGGCCGGCCGCGACGTGGTGGCACGCTCCATGGTCATGGAGATCCTCGAGGGCCGCGGCTGCGGCGAGAAGGGCGATCACGTCTACCTCAAGCTCGACCACCTGGGTGAAGAGGTGCTCAACAAGCGCCTGCCCGGCATCAGCGAGCTGTCCAAGATCTTCGCTCACGCCGATCCGGTCAAGGCGCCGATCCCGGTGGTGCCGACCTGCCACTACATGATGGGCGGTATACCGACCAACGTGCACGGCCAGGCGATCATGCAGGACGCCGACGGCAACGACCGCATCGTCAACGGTCTGTTCGCCTGTGGCGAAGCAGCCTGCGTGTCGGTGCACGGCGCCAACCGCCTGGGCGGCAACTCGCTGCTCGACCTGGTGGTGTTCGGTCGTGCGGCCGGCATGTTCATCGAGAGCGCGCTCAACGAGGGTATCGACTACCTCGACGCCTCCGAGTCCGACGTCGAGGCGGCCATGAAGCGCATGACCCGCTGGAACGAGTCCACCGGCGGTGAGTCCGTGGCAGCGCTCAAGACCGAGCTGCAAAGCATCATGCAGAACTCCTTCGGCGTGTTCCGTCAGGAAGATCACATGCAGGAAGGGGTCAAGAAACTGGCCGATCTGCGCGGCCGTATCGGCGAGGCGCACCTGGTCGACAAGTCCGGTGCCTTCAACACCGCTCGCGTCGAGGCGCTCGAGCTCGACAATCTGATGGAAGTGGCCGAGGCTACCGCCATCGCGGCCCTGGAGCGCAAGGAGAGCCGTGGCGCCCACTCGCGCTACGACTATCCGGACCGCGACGACGCCAACTGGCTGAAGCACTCCATGTACTTCCCGGCCGAGAAGCGGGTCGGCAAGCGTGACGTCAACTTCAAGCCGAAGACCGTCGACACCTTCGAGCCGAAAGTCCGTACATATTAAGGGGGAGTCACGAGATGCTTCAGGTATCCATTTACCGCTACAACCCGGAAACCGACTCCGCGCCCTACATGCAGGAGTACCAGCTCGACACCCAGGGCCGCGACCTGATGGTGCTCAACGTGCTGGAGATGCTCAAGGCCGAGGACACCACCCTGGCTTTCCGCCGTAGCTGCCGCGAGGGCGTGTGCGGCTCCGACGGCATGAACATGAACGGCAAGAACGGTCTGGCCTGCATCACCTCGCTGTCCGACGTGGTCAAGGACAACAAGCTGGTGCTGCGCCCGCTGCCGGGTCTGCCGGTGGTGCGCGACCTGGTGGTCGACATGGGGCTGTTCTACAAGCAGTACGAGCGCATCCAGCCGTACCTGCAGAACGACACCCCGGCGCCGGCCATCGAGCGCCTGCAGTCGCCCGAGGATCGCGACAAGCTCGACGGCCTCTACGAGTGCATCCTGTGTGCCTGCTGTTCGACCTCCTGTCCGTCGTTCTGGTGGAACCCGGACAAGTTCGTCGGTCCGGCCGGTCTGCTGCAGTCGTACCGTTTCCTGGCCGATTCGCGCGACACCGCGACCCGTGAACGCCTGTCGGAACTCGAAGATCCGTTCAGCGTGTTCCGCTGCCGCGGCATCATGAACTGTGTTGCGGTATGTCCCAAGGGGCTCAATCCGACGCGGGCCATCGGCAAGATCCGTGACATGCTGCTGGCGAATGCCACTTAAATCGTGGCGCGTAGCTTGCTATCATAGCGGCCGCAGTTCGGCCGCGACCTTGTGTCGCGGTCGGTTCGCACAGTAGCGACAGAGCCGGTGCCACAGGTACCGGCTCTTGAGCATGAATTTCAAGGTTTCCGGCCTCGCGGCTGGATCCGCCGGAAGAGAAGACGCCCCACCGGCAGGGCACCAGCCAAGCCGCCGCGGCTGGCCCGTGACGGCGCCGACAACACCCCATCAGTGTAGGGTGACCGAGAGATGCAACAAGGCATAATGGAGTTGATGTGGAACAGCTCCCACGTGAGCGGCAGCAACGTTCACTATGTGGAAGCGCTCTACGAGCAATACCTCGCCGACCCAGGTTCCGTGCCCGACGAGTGGCGAACCTACTTCGATCAGCTGCCGAGCGTCGATGGCAGCGCCACCCATGACGTCCCTCTCAGTCCGGTACGCGACCAGTTCCAGCAGCTGGCCCGCGCCCGCCGGACCACGGCGGTCGCTGCCGACAGCGGCGAGAACAAGAAGCAGGTCAAGGTGTTGCAGCTGATCAACGCCTATCGCTTCCGGGGACACCAGAAAGCCGATATCGACCCGCTCAAGCTGCGTAGCCAGGCGCCGGTTCCCGACCTCGACCTCTCCTTCCACCAGCTTTCTACGGCCGATCTGGACACCGAGTTCCAGACCGGCTCTTTCTTTCTGGGGATGGACAAGGCACCGCTGCGTGAGATCGTCGAGGCGCTGGAGCAGACCTACTGTCGCTCCATCGGCTGCGAGATCATGCATATCGTCGACACCGAGGAGAAACGCTGGCTGCAGCAGCGCTTCGAGTCGGTGCGCTCGGCGCCCAAGTACAGCGACGACGTGCGCAAGCACCTGCTGGAGCGGCTGACCGCAGCAGAGGGCCTGGAGAACTATCTGGCCTCCAAGTATCCCGGCACCAAGCGCTTCGGCCTCGAGGGCGGCGAGTCGTTCATCCCCATGATGGACGAACTGATCCAGCGGGCCGGCGGCTACGGGGTCAAGGAAGTCGTCATCGGCATGGCTCACCGCGGTCGTCTCAACCTGTTGGTCAACATCCTCGGCAAGAACCCTTCCGAGCTGATCGACGAGTTCGACGGCAAGAAGCTGATCGAGCGTGGCTCGGGTGACGTCAAGTACCATCAGGGCTTCAGCTCCAACGTGATGACGCCGGGCGGCGAGGTACATCTGGCGCTGGCCTTCAACCCCTCGCACCTGGAGATCGTCTCTCCGGTGGTGGAGGGCTCGGTGCGCGCCCGTCAGGACCGCCGCGACGACTACGAAGGCACCAAGGTCCTGCCGATCAACGTGCATGGCGACGCCGCCTTCGCCGGTCAGGGTGTGGTGATGGAGACGTTCCAGATGTCCCAGACCCGCGCCTACAAGACCGGCGGTACGGTCCACATCGTCATCAACAACCAGGTCGGCTTCACCACCTCGCACCCGCAGGACACTCGCTCCACCGAGTACTGCACCGACATCGCCAAGATGGTCCAGGCACCGGTCTTCCACGTCAACGGCGACGACCCGGATGCGGTGCTGCATGCCACCCAGGTGGCGCTCGATTACCGTCAGCAGTTCCGCAAGGACGTGGTCATCGATCTGGTCTGCTACCGCCGTCGCGGCCACAACGAGGCCGACGAGCCCTCCGTCACCCAGCCGCTGATGTACCAGAAGATCAAGGATCATCCCTCCTCGCGCACGCTTTATGCGCAGCGCCTGGTGGAGCAGGGCGTGCTCAGCGAGGAAGACGCCCAGGCGATGACCGAGACCTATCGTGAGGACCTGATGGCGGGCAACCACGTGGCCAACGCCCTGGTCCAGGAGCCCAATACCACCCTGTTCGTCGACTGGAAGCCCTATCTCGGTCACGAGTGGAGCGGCTACGCCGACACCAGCGTCGAGATGAAGCGTCTGCAGCGGCTGGCCGCGCGCATGTGCGAGATTCCCGACGGTGTCGAGGTGCAGCGCCAGGTGGCCAAGCTCTACGAGGACCGCCGCAAGATGCAGGCCGGCGGTCTGGCGCTGAACTGGGGCTTCGCCGAAACCCTGGCCTACGCCACCCTGCTCGACGAGGGGCATCCGGTGCGTATCACCGGTCAGGACGTGGGTCGCGGCACCTTCTCCCACCGCCATGCGGTAGTGCACAACCAGAAGGACGGCAGTACCTACGTGCCGCTGCAGCATCTGGCCGACGGCCAGCCGCGTTTCACCATCCATGACTCCTTCCTCTCCGAGGAGGCGGTGCTGGCGTTCGAGTACGGCTATGCCACGACGGCACCCAACGACCTGGTGATCTGGGAAGCGCAGTTCGGCGACTTCGTCAACGGTGCTCAGGTGGTGGTGGACCAGTTCATCTCCTCCGGTGAGACCAAGTGGGGACGGCTGTGCGGCCTGACCATGCTGCTGCCTCACGGCTACGAAGGGCAGGGGCCGGAACACTCTTCGGCGCGCCTCGAGCGCTTCCTGCAGCTGTGCGCCGAGCACAACATGCAGGTGTGCGTGCCCACCACGCCGGCGCAGATCTTCCACCTGCTGCGTCGTCAGGTGATCCGTCCGCTGCGCAAGCCGCTGGTGGTGATGTCGCCCAAGAGCCTGCTGCGCCACAAGGAGGCGATCTCCAGCCTCGACGACCTGGCCAACGGCCACTTCCATATGGTGCTGCCGGACCAGGGCAACCTCGAGGCCCAGCAGGTGACGCGCGTCATCATGTGTGCCGGCAAGGTCTACTACGACCTGGCGGCCTGGCGCGAAGAGAACGGCCGCGACGACACCGCCATCGTGCGTATCGAGCAGCTCTACCCCTTCCCCAAGGAGGAGCTGTTCGAGGCGCTGAAGGCCTACGTCAACCTCGACACCGTAGTGTGGTGTCAGGAAGAGCCGCTCAATCAGGGCGCCTGGTATCCCAGCCAGCACCACATGCGGACGGTGGCCGACATGCTCAAGAACGGCCTGGGCGGCGAGCTCAAGTTCGCCGGGCGTCCGGCATCGGCAGCACCCGCGGCGGGCTACATGTCCGTGCATACCGAACAGCAGCGCCAGTTGGTGGAAGACGCCTTCAACGTCTGAGCAAATCCACCGGGACGTAGAGAACATATAAGGGAAACGACATGGCTACCGATATCAAAGCGCCCACCTTTCCGGAGTCCGTTGCCGAAGGCAGTGTGGCTGCCTGGCACAAGAAGCCGGGGGATAGCGTCGAGCGCGATGAGCTGATCGTCGAGATCGAAACCGACAAGGTGGTGCTCGAAGTGGTGGCACCGGAAGCCGGCACCCTCTCCGAGGTGCTGGTGGAAGAGGGCGACACCGTGCAGTCCGAGCAGGTGCTGGGCAAGATCGGTGCAGGCAGCACCAAGGGCGCTGAGAAGAAGAGCGAGAAGGCCGACGCCAAGGCTGCACCGCAGAGCGAGGCCAAGGCTGCGCCGGCCGCCGGCGGCAAGTCTCATGAGGTGAAGGCGCCGACCTTCCCCGAGTCGATCCAGGAAGGCACCGTGGCCACCTGGCACAAGAAGGTGGGCGAGGCGGTCAAGCGCGACGATGTGCTGGCCGACATCGAGACCGACAAGGTGGTGCTCGAGGTGGTGGCTCCGGCCGATGGTGCCCTGGCTGAGATCAAGGTGGAAGAGGGCAGTCAGGTCGCCTCCGAGGCGGTGCTGGCCATCTTCACCGAGGGCGCGGGCGGTGCCGATACGACAGCAGACACCACCCCGGCCGCTTCCGCCGATGACGGCTCGGGCGACGAGCGGATCGGCGACAAGATCCTGGCTCCGGCGGCACGCAAGATGGTTGCCGAGCACGACCTCGACGTGAGCAAGATCGAGGGCACCGGCAAGGGCGGCCGCATCCTCAAGGAAGACGTGCAGCGCGCCGTTCAGGCCGGCACGGCCAAGAAGAGCGCCGCGCCTGCCGCCGCGCCGAAGCAGGCCGCCACGGCTGCGCCTGCCTTCGAGGGCGAGCGTCCCGAGAAGCGCGTGCCGATGAGCCGTCTGCGTCAGACCATCGCCAAGCGTCTGGTCCAGGCCCAGCAGACCGCTGCCATGCTCACCACCTACAACGAGGTGGACATGGGCGCGGTGATGGATCTGCGTGCGCAGTACAAGGACACCTTCCAGAAGGCACACGACGTCAAGCTCGGCTTCATGGGCTTCTTCGTCAAGGCGGCTTCCGAGGCGCTCAAGCGCTTCCCGGACGTCAACGCCTCCATCGACGGCACCGACATCGTCTACCACGGCTACCAGGACATCGGCGTGGCGGTCTCCACCGACCGCGGTCTGGTGGTGCCGGTGCTGCGCGACACCGACAGCATGAAGATCGCCGACGTCGAGAAGGGTATCGTCGACTTCGGCAAGCGGGCGCGTGACGGCAAGCTCGGCATCGAGGAGATGCAGGGCGGCACCTTCACCATCACCAACGGCGGCATCTTCGGCTCGCTGATGTCGACCCCGATCCTCAACCCGCCGCAGACCGCCATCCTGGGCATGCACAAGATCCAGGAGCGTCCCATGGCCGTCAACGGCAAGGTCGAGATCCGCCCGATGATGTACCTGGCCCTGTCATACGACCACCGTATGATCGACGGCAAGGATGCGGTGCAGTTCCTGGTGACCATCAAGGAGCTGCTCGAGGATCCGGCGCGCCTGCTGCTGGATGTCTGACGGCGCCGAATCAACGGACTCAAACGCGAACCGATCAACAGGAAGAACCACATGGCCGACAAATTTGATGTGATCGTCATCGGTGCGGGCCCCGGGGGCTACGTGGCCGCCATCCGTGCCGCCCAACTGGGGCTGAAGACCGCCTGCGTCGAGAAATGGGTCAACAAGGAAGGCAAGACCGTCCACGGCGGCACCTGCCTCAACGTGGGTTGCATTCCCTCCAAGGCGCTGCTCGAGACATCCCACAAGTTCGTCGAAGCGCGCGATCACTTCGCCGAGATCGGCATCGACCTGGAGCCGCCCAAGGCCAACGTGGCCAAGATGCTGGAGTTCAAGAACTCCGTCATCGCCAAGAATGTGGGCGGCATCAGCGCCCTGTTCAAGGCCAACGGCGTCACCGCCATCGACGGCACCGGCAAGGTCGTTGCCGCCAAGCAGGTCGAAGTCACCGACCATGACGGCGGCAAGACCACCTACGAAGCCGACAACATCGTCATCGCCGCAGGTTCGGTGCCGGTGGAGATCCCGCCGACGCCGCTGCACGAGGACATCGTCGTCACTTCCACCGGTGCGCTGGAGTTCACCGAGGTTCCCAAGCGCCTGGGCGTGATCGGCGCCGGCGTCATCGGCCTCGAGCTGGGTAGCGTGTGGAGCCGCCTGGGCGCCGAGGTGACCGTGCTCGAAGCCATGGATACCTTCCTGCCGATGGTCGATACCGCCATCGCCAAGGAGACCCAGAAGCTGCTCAAGAAGCAGGGCCTGGACATCAAGCTCGGCGCACGCGTTACCGGCTCCGAGGTGAAGGGCAACGAGGTCACGGTCAAGTACAGCGACGGCAACGGTGAGCAGGAGCAGACCTTCGACAAGCTGATCGTCTGCGTCGGTCGCCGCCCCTACACCAAGGGCGTGGTCGACGAGAACGTTGGCGTAGGCCTCGACGAGCGCGGTTTCATTCACGTCGACGACCAGTGCCGCACCAGCGTGCCCGGCATCTACGCCATCGGCGACTGCGTGCGCGGCCCGATGCTGGCCCACAAGGCCTCGGAAGAGGGCGTGATGGTGGCCGACATCATCGCCGGCCACAAGGCGGAGATGAACTACGACGCCATTCCCAGCGTGATCTACACCTCGCCGGAAGTGGCCTGGGTCGGCATGAACGAGCAGGAAGCCAAGGCCAAGGGCATCAAGGTCAAGACCGGGTCCTTCCCGTTCTCGGCCAACGGCCGGGCGCTGGCCAACAACGCGCCGGAAGGCATGGCCAAGGTCATTGCCGATGCCGAGACCGACCGTATCCTGGGCATGCACATCGTCAGCCAGCATGCCGGTGAGCTGATTGCCCAAGGGGTGATTGCCATGGAGTTCGGCTCCAGCGCCGAGGATCTGGCGTTGACCTGCTACGCTCACCCGAGCACCTCCGAGGCGATTCACGAGGCGGCGCTGGCAGTGGACGGCCATGCCATCCACATGGCCAACCGCAAGAAGCGCTAGGCGGTCGGAACGGGCAGTACGCAGTAGACGTAACAACGAGCGCCATCCATAGGGATGGCGCGTCGCGCCCGGCCATGTATCGGGCGCGGACGGGGGTAACCCGGCACCGACCGTCGCAGGCGGTGTTTCGCGGTTGCCGTTCGAGTCACATGCAACCAATGGCATGAATCGATGAACCTTCACGAGTATCAAGGCAAGCAGCTGTTTGCCGATTATGGTCTGCCGGTATCCAAGGGCTTCGCAGTCGATACCCCCGAGGAAGCGGCGGAAGCCTGCAGAAAGATCGGTGGTGACATGTGGGTGGTCAAGGCCCAGGTCCACGCCGGTGGCCGCGGCAAGGCCGGCGGTGTCAAGCTGATCAAGAGCCCGGAAGAGGCCAAGGCCTTCGCCGAGCACTGGCTGGGCAAGAACCTGGTGACCTACCAGACCGACGCCAACGGTCAGCCGGTCGCCAAGATCCTGGTCGAGAACTGCACCGACATCGCCAACGAGCTCTACCTGGGCGCTGTGGTCGATCGCACCACTCGTCGCGTGGTGTTCATGGCTTCCACCGAAGGTGGCGTCGAGATCGAGAAGGTCGCCGAGGAAACCCCCGAGAAGATTCTCAAGGCCGAGATCGATCCGCTGGTCGGTGCGCAGCCGTACCAGGCTCGCGAGCTGGCTTTCGCCCTGGGCCTGAAGGGCGACCAGGTCAAGCAGTTCACCAAGATCTTCCTGGGCCTGTCGCGTCTGTTCCACGAGAAGGATCTGGCACTGCTCGAGATCAACCCGCTGGTGATCACCGAGGAAGGCAACCTGCACTGCCTCGACGCCAAGATCAACTTGGACAGCAACTCCCTGTACCGGCATCCGGACTTGCAGGCGATGCGCGATCCCTCTCAGGAAGACGAGCGTGAGGCCGAGGCGGCTGCCTGGGAACTCAACTACGTGGCCCTGGAAGGCAACATCGGCTGTATGGTCAATGGCGCCGGTCTGGCCATGGGCACCATGGACATCATCAAGCTCCATGGCGGTCAGCCTGCCAACTTCCTCGACGTGGGCGGCGGTGCGACCAAGGAGCGCGTGGCGGAGGCCTTCAAGCTGATCCTCTCCGACGACTCCGTCAAGGCCGTACTGGTCAACATCTTCGGCGGCATCGTGCGCTGCGACATGATTGCCGAGGGCATTATCGGTGCCGTCGAGCAGGTCGGCGTCAACGTACCGGTGGTGGTGCGTCTCGAAGGTAACAACGCCGAGCTGGGTGCCGAGAAGCTGGCCTCCAGCGGTCTGAACATCATCGCTGCCACGAGCCTGACCGATGCGGCTCAGCAGGTTGTCAAGGCAGCGGAGGGCAAGTAATGAGCATCCTGATCGACAAGAACACCAAGGTCATCTGCCAGGGCTTCACCGGCGGGCAGGGGACCTTCCACTCCGAGCAGGCGATTGCCTACGGTACCAAGATGGTCGGCGGCGTCACCCCGGGCAAGGGCGGCCAGGAGCACCTGGGCCTGCCGGTGTTCAACACCGTCAAGGAAGCGGTCGAGAAGACCGGCGCCGAGGCCAGCGTGATCTACGTACCGGCCGCCTTCTGCAAGGACTCGATCCTCGAAGCCGCCAATGCCGGCATCAAGCTGATCGTGTGCATCACCGAAGGCATCCCGACCCTCGACATGCTCGACGTCAAGGTCAAGTGCGATGAGCTGGGCGTGCGCCTGATCGGCCCGAACTGCCCGGGTGTGATCACCCCGGGCGAGTGCAAGATCGGCATCATGCCGGGCCATATCCACAAGCCGGGCAAGGTCGGCATCGTGTCGCGTTCCGGCACCCTGACCTACGAAGCGGTCAAGCAGACCACCGACCACGGCTTCGGCCAGTCCACCTGCGTGGGCATCGGCGGCGACCCGATCCCGGGCTCCAACTTCATCGACATCCTGGCGATGTTCGAGAAGGACCCGAAGACCGAGGCCATCGTCATGATCGGCGAGATCGGCGGTACCGCCGAGGAAGAAGCCGCTGCCTACATCAAGGCCAACGTGACCAAGCCGGTGGTGTCCTACATCGCCGGTGTCACCGCGCCTCCGGGCAAGCGCATGGGCCACGCCGGTGCGATCATCTCCGGTGGCAAGGGTACCGCTGACGAGAAGTTCGCCGCGCTGGAAGATGCCGGCGTGCGTACCGTCCGCTCCCTGGCCCAGATCGGCGACGCGCTGAAGGACGTCACCGGCTGGTAAGCCTGGCTTCATCAGCGGTTGGCCACACGGGGCGCCTCATCGAGGCGCCCCTTTTTTTCCAGCGTCCGCTAGCCTTCAGGCCAGTGCCTCGTCGAAGCGTGGAGCATCCATACCCAGCAGCTGAAGCTCGAGATCGTCGGCTTCCATGGCCTGCGGCAGTTGCTTGTCGTCGCCCTGGGCCCGGTAGGCGAAGCGCCAGGCCTCGCCCGGCGCCAGCTCGCGCGAGTCGCCGACCCGATAGGTCTCGCCCTCACGGCTGAAGTCGCCGTTCCATAGCGTGTCCAGCTCGTCGTCCAGCTCGAAACGGAGATCGGGCAGCGCCAGCGTCTCCTGAGTTACGTTCTCGACGAAGATTTCGGCGCTATGGCCGTCACCCCATTCCTTGAGCGTATTGCCGGTCACGACCAGCTCGGCCGAATCGTCGATCAACGGCGGCAGCAGGCCATCGTCACTCGCCAGCACTTCCCGTTCGTCGGGAACGGGCATCGGCTCGGCGTTGAACAGGCTGCGTGAGGCCAAGTGCAGCGTAGTGCCGTCACCGAACACGGCATACTGCATGTCGCTGAGGGTATCGTCGGTGCCCTTGTCGTCGCGGATGCGTACCGTGTCGTCGGCGAAGTCGATGCGGTAAGCGTCGAAGTCGCTCGTATAGCGGGCGGTGTTGGTACCGCCGCCGCCGATCAGGACGTCTGCGCCGTCGTTCCAGTCGTCGCCGGGGCCGCTTTGCAGGATGTCGTTGCCGGCGCCGCCGATCAAGGTATCGTCACCCAGGCCGCCGTTGAGGTAGATCCCATCGTCGCTGCCACGAATCACGTCGTCGCGGCGGGAACCGACGACATAGTCGAAACGGACCTGGTTGGCGTCCGGGTCGGTGGGGGCGCCGAATGCCTCTCCCTCCTCGTTGACCCAAAGGGTCGGTGACAGGCCGTCGCTTTCCGGGTCGCGCAGCGAGCGTTCGATCCGCACCTGATTGCCGTGGTCGCGTCCACCGTGGAAGTTGACGTCGCGATCGGTACGGGCGATCTCGACGTCGTTGTCGACGGAGGAGCGCCAGGAGGCGAACACCAGGCCATGCCGCATGCCGCTGTCCTCCAGGCCGGTGAAGGAGCCGTCGTAGCTTTCGCGCAGCTCGAAAGCATAGCCGTTGCCACCGCTGCCTTTGTTGAGAGCACCTTCGGAGGAGATGTCGGCAGCGTCGGCATCCATCGAGCGCGAGACATGAAAGGCGGTGGATGGGCCATTCTTGACCTCGATATCGTGGAGCTGCGAACCGGTGGTGCCATCGAGATATACACCTTTGAAGCCCGTCAGCTCGCTCTCGGTATTCTGGAAGCTTGCAGCGTCGGGAGTGCCGATATCGAAATCGATGCCGAAGCCCGACAGGGCAACGTCATCGACGCTGGCCACTCTTTCCACCTGGGTCTTGCCCGCTTCGAAATCGAAATGTACCCCACGGTCTAGGCTGACTCGTCCCTCTTCCACTGCCGTGACCTTGGCCATGCTGGTGCGCAGCTCCGCATGCTCCTGCTTGCGCCACGCGCTGTCGCCTATTTCATCGAGAAAGGCGCTGTCATTGTCCTGCCACAGGCGCAGGGTATCGCCCACTTCCAGCTCGGCGTCGATGGCGATACTCGTCTCACCCTGCCGTGCGGCGGCATCGAGGGTGCCAAGATCAAGGCTGTCGGCGGTGCCGTCCAGCTTGATGGCATGGCCCTGATCCAGGGCGCTGCGGGTGAAGGTCAGGCGGGTGGCGTCGGAGCCGGCTCCGGTGAGGGTGAGGTCGGAACGGTCGATGGTCAGAGGGCCGTCGAGCCTGTAATCACCCGCCGAGAGTTCGATGGTGGCACCGCTCGGCGCGTCATCGATCAGGGTCTGCAGGGCCGCAGCCGTCGTGGAAGGGCCAGCCGTTAACACGGACATGTCGTCTCTCCTCGTGAACGTTGTATCGAGACTCGGCTTCGAGGCTCGGTTTGCGAGGCTTGCGATGTGACGGGCGGCGAGATGCTAAACGCTGAGCGGCGAGAAAAACAGGCGGTCGCCACGTCGAACGGGTGGAAATCGGACCGCCTCGCCGGCTTTGTAACGCTTAATTTCGCCTAGGAAAATTCATCGAGGCACGATGGTTGAGGCGGATGGCTTTGGTGAACGAAGAGAGGCGCTGACAGGGGCGGGCAACATAACAAGACCCGTCGTTACGAAAACCATCATTCCGTAGTCATCGCTTCGCTGCAGCTCTGTTAGGCTGCCCCGCTTCAAGCCTTCATACCGCCGCTCGCGTGCCACGAGTGCGAGCAGGAGTATCTCTGCGGGAGGGATGCATGCCATGGCCTCCGAGACCGTCGACGATCTCGCGAGAGCGCTGCGCCAGTGCCGGCCGACTCTGCTGTGGGTGCTCGGCTTCAGCCTTTTCGTCAATGCCCTGATGCTGGTGCCGGCGCTCTACATGCTGCAGGTATACGACCGGGTCATTACCACCGGCAGCCGCGAGACGCTGCTGCTGCTTACCCTGGTCGTTCTATTCCTGATGGCGGTCATGGGCTTTCTCGATGTGGTGCGGTCACGCCTGCTGGTGCGTATCGGCAACCGTCTCGATGCTTGGCTGGGGGAACGCTTGCATCGAGCCGTATTCGACCGGCAACTCGCCGGCGAGGGACGTACCTCGGTGCAACCGCTGGACGACCTGCGCACGCTGCGCCAGTTCGTTTCCGGCAATGCGCTCTTCGCCTTCTTCGATGCCCCCTGGGTCCCGCTCTATCTGGCCCTGCTGTTCCTCTTCGACCTCTGGCTCGGCGTTTTCGCCAGCCTGGCAGGGCTGGTGCTGCTCGGCCTGACACTGACCAATGAAAAACTGACCCGGGGGCTCATGCGGGACGCGGGAGAACGCTATCGCGAGGCGCGCGAGCAGGTCGCGGACAGCCTGAGCGGTGCCGAAGTCGCCCGCTCGCTGGGCATGCTGCCGACGCTGCGGCAGCGCTGGCTGGCCAGACATCGAGCCGCCCTCGTCTTGCAGTCTCGCGCGAGCGACCGGGCCAGCGGCCTGACCCAGCTCGCCAGGACCCTGCGCCTGACCTTTCAGTCGCTGATTCTCGGCCTGGGGGCGCTGCTGGTACTCGAAGGGCGTATCACGCCGGGTGTCATGATTGCAGCTTCTATCGTTCTGGCCCGCGCCCTGGCGCCCATCGACGGCATGATCGGCGGCTGGCGGGGGCTGGTGAGCGCCCGCGACGCCTATCGGCGATTGGCGACGCTGCTTGGGGAGATGCCCGCCGAACGGCAGCGCCTGGCGCTGCCCGCCCCCCGAGGGGAGGTGGCGGTCGAGTCGGCCACGTTGCTGGCGCCGGGGTCTGACCGGGCCGTGCTCGAAGACATCGCCTTTCGCGTCGAGCCCGGCGAACACGTCGGCATCGTCGGGCCGAGCGCTGCCGGCAAGAGCAGCCTGGCCCGTCTGCTGGCCGGCGCCCAGGCGCCGGAGCGGGGGACGATACGCCTCGATGGAGCCAGCTTCGAGCAGTGGGATCGCGCCGCCTTGGGCCCCTTCCTGGGCTACCTGCCCCAGGAGATCGAGCTTTTCGACGGCACGGTCAGCGACAACATCGCCCGCTTCGGCGAGCCGTGCCCTGAGCAGGTGGTCGAGGCAGCGCGCAAGGCTGGCGTGCACGACATGATCCTGCGTCTGCCGGCGGGCTATGAGACCCGGCTCGGTCGTTCCGGCCTCATGCTGTCGCGTGGGCAGCGTCAACGGGTGGCCCTGGCCCGGGCGCTGTATGGCGACCCGGTGCTGGTGGTGCTCGACGAGCCCAATGCCAATCTCGACGATGCCGGTGAGCGGGCGCTGATGGCGACGCTGGAACGCCTCAAGGGGGATGGCGTCACCCTGTTCGTGATCTCCCATCGGCGCAGCGTACTGGCAAGCGTCGATACGCTGCTGGTGCTCGACGAGGGTCGCCTGCGTCTGCATGGAGCCCGTGATGAAGTGCTGGCCCGGCTGGAAGCCGCCGCGAGCAGGCGCGAAGCCTCGGCACGATCGCCTAGTCGACCCTCGCCGCCCCGGCGAACGGCGCGCGAGGCGGGGACATGATCTATCCGCAGGAACCGGCGCCACCTGCTGCGACCACATCGGCACCGCCCGTCGATCCTCGCCCCTGGCAGCGCATCGGCCTGCTGGTGCTGCTGATTGCCTTCGGCGGCTTCGGCGGCTGGGCGGTGGCAGCCAATCTGGCGGTGGGGGTCGTGGCGTCGGGCAAGGTGGCGGCGGCTTCGTCCACGCGCTCGGTGCAGCACTACGAAGGCGGCATAGTCAGCGAGATCCGAGTGGCCGATGGCGATCGCGTCGAGGCGGGCGAGGTCCTGGTGGTGCTCGACGACACCCGGGCGCGTTCGCAGCTTCAGCTGGCACGTAGCCAGTACCTGCTCAACCGAGCCAGTGAAGTGCGGCTGTCGGCCGAGCTGGCCGGGAGCGAGACGCTGACATTTCCTGCCGAGTTGCACGACAGCCAGTCGCGCCGTGTGCGCGAAGCGCTGGCGGTGCAGCAGGGGCTGTTCTTCGCCCGTCGGCAGACCCTCGACGGCACCCTGGCTACCCTCGAACAGCAGGCCCATCAGTATCGTGAGCAGCGCGAGGGCCTGGAAGCGCTGATAGAGGTCAGCCGGCAGCGTATCGCCTCGCTGGACGAAGAGGCGGACGATCTGCGCAGCCTGTTCGAGCGTGGCCACGGCGACCGACAGCGTCTGCGCGAGCTGGAGCGTGACCTCCTCGAGCTGGAAGGGGAGACGGCTCAGCAGGAGTCGAATGCCGCGAGCATCGATGCGCAGATCAGCGAGAACCGTCTGCAGCGGCAGATACTGCGTCAGGAGTTCCAGCAGGAGACCGGCGAGCGGCTGCGGGACGTGCAGGCGCAGATCGCCGAGGCCGAGGAGCGCATCACCGCACTCGCGGACGAGGTGCGGCGTACCGCCGTGCGAGCGCCGGTGGCGGGCAGCGTCGTCGACCTGCGCCTGCACAGCAGCGGTGCGGTGATCGATCCGGGCGATGCGGTACTGGACATCGTGCCGGCAGACGAAGGGTTCGTGGTCGAGGCGCGCATTCCGGTCCACGAGATCGACAGCCTGCATCCCGGGCAGACGGCGCGCATCCGCTTCACTGCCTTCGACCAGCGCGCGAGCCATGCCGTCGAAGGTGAGCTCGTTCATCTCTCCGCCGATAGCCTGGTGGACGAGACCACGGGCAGCGAATACTACCTGGCACGCATCGCCGTTGACGATACGCGGCTGCCCGAGGAGATGCGGCTGGTGGCGGGCATGCCGGCCGAGGTGATGATCCATACCGGCGAGCGCAGCTTTGCCAGCTACCTGCTCGAGCCGTTCAGCGACGTCCTGGCCCGGGCCATGCGCGGCTAGCCGTCCGGCTGCGTTGACGTGAGGTGGCGCGCTATCGGCTACGCTGATGGCGAACCAGTCTGGAGAACGACGATGGACAAGGTACCCGCCGCCTATCAGGCGACCCGAGGATCCGTCCTCGACGTCGACACAACGTTCTATTCGCGGCTGACCGATCCGTCGGCGCGGGAGCGCGTCGACTCGCTGGTGGTGCCGATTCGCGAGGGGCGGGCGTGGCAGGTGCCCGCAGGGCACGTGATGCGCCTCACGACCCTGGAGGGGCCGCAGGTCGGCGACCTCAACCTGTGGAACCGGCACAACCCGAGGGAACGCTTCTGGGCCTCGCGCACCCGCCAGCTGCAGCGTGCCCACGTTTCCACTTTCGATCGGCTATGGTCGACGCTGCCCTATCTGCGCCCCATGGCCACGATCATCGACGATAGCCTGGCGGGCTATGGCGTGGACGAGCAGGGCGGACGTATACACGACCTGCTGGGAACCCGCTGCGACCCCTACGTCAATCGCCTGCTCACCGGCGAGGACTTCGATCATCACTGCCACTCCAACCTGGTGCGCGCCGTGCTGCCGCATGGCCTCACCGAGTTCGACGTGCACGACGTGCTCAACGTGTTCCAGTGCACCGGCCTCAACGAGGACGACCAGTATTTCATGAAAGCCTGTCCGGCACGGGAGGGCGACTACCTCGAGCTATTCGCCGAGATCGACCTGCTGTGCGCGCTCTCCTGTTGTCCGGGGGGCGATCTCTCGGTGGAGCTGTGGGGGCCGGATGCCGGCGATCCGCTGTTGACCTGTCACCCCATCGGGGTCGAGGTGTTCTCTCTCGCGCCTGAACTGCTGGCCGGTTGGCAGCCACCGGTGCCCTCGCCATACGCCGGCGGGCATGGCCTCACGGGGCCCAGCGTCGACTGGACGGCAGAGAAGCGGAGGCGTGCTGAACGCTGAGGGCGCTGTGCAGAAAGCTGAAGGCTCTTTTCGCAGCGCGCTGAGGGCTCTTTTTTGCAGTAAAGCTGCAGGCTCAGTCGGCGACGCAGCTGCGATCTCGCCCGCTACGCTTGGCCTGGAGCAGGGCCTGGTCGGCGCGTAGCAGCGTATGATTGAGCAGATCCTCGCCGTCGCGGTATTCGCTCAGCCCGGCGCTGGCGGTAATCGAGAGCCGGCTGTCACCCACCTGGACCGACTGCTCGGCCAGGCGCTGGCGCAAGCGATCGACGATGGTACTGGCCTCGGAGAGACCGGTGTCGGCCAGCAGCAGCAGGAACTCCTCGCCGCCCCAGCGTGCGCACAGGTCATAGTCGCGCAGCTCCTGACGGATGGTCTGGGCGATGGATACCAGCACCTGGTCGCCGGCTTCGTGCCCGTGCCGATCGTTGATGTGCTTGAAGTGATCGATATCGAGCATCACCAGGGTGTAACGCTTGCGCTCGTCCAGTTTGGGCAGCCGTTCGTCGATCAAGCGCCGATTGGGTAGCCCGGTGAGGGGATCGTGGGTCGAGGCCTCACGCAGGGCGCTGTTGCGTTCGTGCATCAACTGCTGGTAGCCATCGGAAATACGCGACAGCTTCTCCTGTCGGCGCAGCGATTTCTGATAACGATGCTGAGCCTTGCGTTCGTCCTCACGCACGTAGCGCTGGTAGCCATCGGCGATCGTCACCAGTCGTTCCAGCCGCTGCTTCTCGGCGCGGTGAAAAGCATGCAGGCGCGCCAGGGCCGGGCGCAGCGGGTTGTCGGCATGCGCAGGATCGTCCAGCAGGGCGTCGACCTGCGCCATCAGCTCGGTTTCCTCGCGTGTCATTCCAGGGCCTGCGCAGGGGTAATGGTGAACGCGAAGGTGCAGTCCTCGCGGAACTCCTCGGCGAGTTCGGCAATACGCTCGTTGCGCGGGTCATAGCGCCAGGTGACGCGCACGTCGCGTCCGTTGCCATGCGCTTCCTCGAGTAGATCGAAGATATCCATCATGGCCTTGACCGAGCTGGTGTTGAGATAGACCAGCGCAAGCTCCAGCGTCAGTGGGCGTGACTCGTCGTGAAGGAAGCGCTTGACCCAGTCGATCACCTGATCGAACAGTTCGAAGGAGTTCTCCGGATAGGAGTCGCCTTGCATGGAGAGTAGGCCAGCCTGCCAGTCGCTGATGATGGTGGGTGTGGACTGGGTGCCGGGAATATTGAGGTCGTTGGTCATTACAAACACTCGGCTGATCAGATCACGGCGGTGAGGCTGAAGAAGCCTCTTCCGTTGGGCAGTGGCTCGAGAGAGGCCCGCATCGGCTCGCTCGACTTGCGTGCGATGTCCAGCAGTCCCAGGCCGGCGCCGGAGCTTTCGTTGCCTCGAGGCATGCGCAGCTGTTTCTTGTAGGCCTGTTTCAGTTCCTGCTTGTCGAGTTTGGCAAGCGACTCGATGGTGCGGAGCAGCGCTTCGCCGTCGCTGTATTCCACCAGGTTGCCGGCGGAAACCAGGTAGTGGCCCTGGGCATCCTTGGCCACCGCCACCGTGGCCGAAGCGGTCTCCTCATCGTAGCCAAGACGCATGGCATAGTGCCGTATGTTCTGGGTCATTTCGATGTAAGCGGCGAAGACGTCCATGGCGTCCGTCGGGGTGGCTTGCTGGGAGTTCAGGTAATTGCGCAGGGCGTTGCCGATCTCTTCGATCAGGCTACGCGAAATCGGGCCATTGAAGCACAGCATGATGCGCTGCTCGAGATAGCTTTTGCGCATGCTCAACAGGTTCATCACACATTCTCCTGTGATGTGGCGCCTGCCATGGCAGGGAGCGGAGTGGTTGGGTCGCTGCCGGGCGGGCGGTCCTGCTCGGTGAAGCGGAAACTCATCAGGGTGATGTCGTCGCGCTGTGGCAGATCGCCCTGGTAGTCGCGCAGCGCCTGCTCGAAGGCCGCCATCTGTTCCGGCAGGGGGCGCTGGGCGTACTGCCTGAGCAGTGCCTCGAAGCGCGAGTTGCCGAAGCCGAAGCCTTCGCTGCCGCCGGCCTGGTCGAGGAACCCGTCGGTGCACAGCGAATAGGTCCAGCCAGGGCTAAGTTCGGCGCTCTGGTTGCGGTATTCGATCCGGCGCTTGTGGCCCAGCGGCCGACGGTCGCCCTGAAGATGCGTCAGTGCCGTGCCGTTGCTGGCGTAGAGGCCGATCTTGGCCCCGGCGAAGGTAACCATGCGCGAATCCAGATCCACCCAGGCCAGACCGACATCCATGTTGGTGGCAACGGATGTCGGCAGCTCGTCGGCACGCAGCACTTCACGGCTCTGGCGATCGGTCTCGTTGAGGATGGCTGCCGGATCCTCGTGCCCGAGCTTGAGGATGGCATGGTCGAGAATGGCCCTGGCCAGCATGGTCATGAGCGAACCGGGAACGCCATGACCGGCGCAGTCCACCACGCCGAACAGGTAGCCGCCCCGGCCGGGGCGGAAAAGGTAGAAGTCGCCGCCTACCGTGTCCCGCGGCCGCCACAGTACGCCGTGATGATGCTCGAGATGCAGAGCCAACTGGCGATCGGGCAGAATGGCGCGCTGGATGAAGCTGGCGTAGTCGATGGAGTCGTTGAGCTTCTTCTGGGTGGCGGCCATCTCGGCATTGGCCAGCTCGAGGGCGCGGGTACGCTCCCGCACTTTTTCTTCCAGCTCACGGGTGTGGCGCTGTACCTGGTTGGCCATGTGCGAAAAGGCCTGGGACAGCTCGCCGATCTCGTCGTGGCGCGAGGTCGGTAATGGCGAGTCGTAGTTGCCGGAGGCGATGGCCTGAGCCGACTGCTTGAAGCGGTTAAGCGGCGCCAGGATCAATTTCTCCGTGGCCAGGGCGATGACCGTGAGCAGAACGCCGAGGATCAATGCGGCGGCAATCAGCAGCGGCCAGAGCCAGCGCTGGTCGAGGATGTTGGCCACGCTCATGTCCAGAGCGGTGATCAGATACCAGTCCAGCTCGGGGATGTAGCCCACCGAGAGCAGGCGTTCGCGTCCTTCGAGGGTGGCCCATAGGGTCTGGACGTCATCGGGAGCGGCATTGGCAGCCAGCATGGCTGCGGCAAGCAGGTTGCGCTGCTCGTCGCTGCCGAGCAGGGCGTGGATGGTACGCTCCTCGGCGACCTCGCCCGCCCCCGAGCCCAGGGCAATGCGTTCGAGGGAAGGGTGGGCCTGCAGCGCGCCCTGGCGGTCGACGATCATGGGGGTCAGGCCCTCGGCCTCGTCGCGGATGAAGGCGTTTAGGAAGTCGCCGAGCTCGAAACCGGTGCCGGCCAGGCCCAGCAAGGTGTCACCCTCGCGCACCTGGACGTTGAGCCAGACCTTGGTCACGTCGAGCTCATGGTCGACGTTGACATTGAGATTGTAAGGTTCCTTGCTCCGAGTGATCTGAAAGTACCAGGCATCGTTGGGCTGGGTGGCGTCCAGACGGTAGCGCGGTGCAGGCGTAGTGCTCACGATGTCCGCAGCGCCGATGTAGTAGTAGTCGCCACTGGCGTCGGCGATCACGAAGTAGGAGCGGTCGGCAAAGTCCTGGCGAAACCCTTCGGCCTCCTCGAAGAAACGCGCCTGTAGCTGCGGGTTACGTTCATCGTTCAGCCACTGGCGCATCGCCAGGTTGTCGGCGAAGCGCTGGGCCAGGGCCAGCTCACGCGATATCGGCGCGTGAATTTTCTGCATATGCAGGAGGGTGTAGTTCTCGGCATAGGCGTTGGCGAAGTGACGACGTACGTCGTCGACCGCCTTCCAGCCCAGCAGGGCGGCGGGGATCAACGCGAGAAGACAGGCGAGCAGCAAGGTCGCGATCGACTTGCCACGCAGCCCCCATCGAGCGGTCATGGTGTTGAGATCCCTGCGGTGACGAGACTGATGAAAGTCAGCCTCAAGGTGCGATGTTTTTCAGCTAAAAATGCCACAAAGCGGGCCGCAAAGCGATAGGTAGGGACCAAAGACGAAGAACGCCCGACCTGTGCGGCCGGGCGTTGTTGGTGGCTCTATGCTCGAGCGACCTACTCAGCGGGACGTGCCACCAGCGAACGGGTCTCCTCGCGCGCTTCCATCAGTGCCACGCGAATCACGTCGCCGAGCTTGTAGCGCTCTTCGCCCTCGACCTGGATGCGCCCTTCTTTCTCGTCGATGGCCACCTTGTCGCGGTCGCTGTGTAGCATCGGGGCGGGCACGAAGGCGGTGGCGCCGTTGGCGGTGAGACGCACGCGCATGCCGCCGCGGGTGATGCCGAAGATCTCCGCCTCGAAGGCCTGTTGCTCCTTGGCCGCAGGGGTCAGGTAGCGCACGTAGAGCCAGTCCTTGACGTCGCGTTCGGCCATGCGGTTGAGTTTGCGACGCTCGGTGAGCTGCTCGGTCAATGCCTGGGTCGCCTCGGCCGGGGCCTGCTCGCCCTTGAGCACGCGCTTGATCAGCCGGTGGTTGACCATGTCGCCGTACTTGCGGATCGGCGAGGTCCAGGTGGCGTAGGCGTTCAGCCCGAGGCCGAAATGCGGGCCGGGACGGGCCGACATGCTGGTGAAGCCCTGGAAGCGGCGCAGGCGGGCATCGAGCCAGGCGTCGTCGCGGCTCTCCAGCGCGCGCTTGAGCTCCTTGTAGCGCGGCAGCTCGGAGAGCGCCTCGAGTTCGATCTCGATCTGCTGGGCGGTGAGGAACTCATGGGCGGCCTGGGCCTTCTCGGGATCGAAGGCGCGATGCACGTTGAAAATGCCGTGACCGACATGCTCGGCGAGATAGTCGGCGCAGCAGGCGTTGGCCGCGATCATCGACTCCTCGATCATGCGGTTGGCGATACGCCGCTGCTCGATGCGTACGTCGAGCACGTTGCCGGCGGGGTCCAGGTCGAACACGTAGTCGGGACGATCCTTGAACACCAGCGCATGCTCGGTGCGCCAGGCGCTGCGCGCCTCTGTCATGTCACGCAGGGCCTGCAGCTGACCGGCGATCTCCTCGGCCGGAGCCCATTCGCCCTGGCCTTCGAGCCAGTCGGAGATGCGGTCGTACACCAGCTTGGCCCGGGAGCTCACGCGGGCGGCAAAGAAGCGATAGTCGCCGAGGCTGCCGTCGGCTTCCACTTCCAGCGTGCACGCCAGCACCGGGCGCTCTTCGCCTTCGCGCAGCGAGCAGAGGTCGTCGGCCAGTTGCTCGGGCAGCATGGTGACGTTCTGACCCGGCAGGTAGACGGTGAAGGCGCGAGTGCGTGCCTCCAGGTCGGCGGCATGGCCCTCCTCGACGTAGGCGGTGGGGTCGGCAATGGCCACCGTCAGACGCCAGCCGCCGCCTTCGCGCGGTTCGATGCGCAGTGCATCGTCCATGTCGCGGGTCTTCTCGCTGTCGATGGTGAAGAAGGGCTCGGCGGTGAGATCTTCGCGCTCGAGGCCCTCGTCGCGCAGCGGCCAGTCGTTGCCGGCTTCGGGGCACTCCTGCTCCAGCGCATGACGCGCCAGGGTCACCCGCCATGGCACGGCCGGGTCGTCGGCCTTGGCCACCAGCTCGTCGATCTGGGTGAAGAAGGCGCGATCGTCGGGTTTGAGCGGATGGCGCACCAGGCGCGCCACGACCCAGTCGGCGTCGCCGATGCTGGCCTCGTCGAGGCTGTTCTTGATACGCGCCTTGAGGGCGGTGTTGATCGACGGGTGGTCGGGCACCACGGCCAGGCGGCCATCGCGCTTCTGCACCCGGGCGATGAAACGGCTCAGGCCCGCTTCGAGGAGCGTGTCGGGCTCGACGGAAGTCTTGTCGCCATTCTCGTGAATCACGGCCTGGACGCGGTCGCCATGCAGCACCTGCTTCATGGCAGGCGGCGGCACGAAGTAGGACTGGCCGTCGTCGGTTTCGAGGAAGCCGAAGCCCTTGTCGGTGGCCTTGATGACCCCCTCGGCGCGCGGCGTGGTCTCACGAATCTGTTGCTTGAGCTGGGCGAGCAGCGGGTTGTTCTGCAGCATGATCACGAACGTGTGGCGGGATAGGAGGGCCACTATACGGATTCCAGCAGCCGGCGCCAAACGTTGCCGGGCCGGCCACGGCAAAACAATCGGTTGCCGCAGCGCTGCGAGGGGCAGGGCAGAAGTGCCGCGTGCGCTGGGCAAGCCTTGCCGGCTGCGTTAGGCTGCCTAGCCTGTATCGGGTATTCGAAGGAATGGACCCCATGACACCGCACCTGATCGTCTCCGACCTCGACGGCACCCTGCTCGACGCCAACCACGACCTGCACCCCGAGACCGTCGAGACCCTGCGCCTGCTGGCCGGGCAGGGGCACCATCTGGCCTTCGCCTCGGGGCGTCACTTCCGCGACATGCTGGCTTTTCGCGAGCGGCTGGGCGTGCCGCTCCACGTGATCAGCACCAACGGTGCCTACCTGCATGGGCCGGAAGGCAACCTGCTGGCCTCGCGTCATCTCGAGGCGGAACTGGCCCGTGAGCTGATCGCCCTTGAGCGCCACGACAGCGTGCGCCTCAACCTCTATCTGGAACACGAGTGGCTGATCGACGCCCCCGAGCCGCGCCTGCTGGCCTACCATGCCCACACCGGCTTCGGCTATCGCGTGGTCGAGCCGGCGAGCCTGGACGGCGAAGGGGTGGGCAAGGTGCTCTACATCGGCGAGCCCGAGCGGCTGGCCGGGCTCGAGGCCCAGGTGCGCACAAGCCACGGGGAGCGCCTGCACGTCACCTATTCCACGGTCAATTCGCTGGAGATCATGGCCGGCGGCGTCAACAAGGGCACGGCGCTCGAGGCGCTGCTGGCCACGCTCGACATCGATAGCGAGCACTGCCTGGCCTTCGGCGACAACCTCAACGATACCGAGATGCTCAGTCTCGCCGGCGAAGCCCACGTGATGGCCAATGCCCATCCCGCGCTGTTCGAGCGGGTACCCGTGGCTCGCCGCATCGGTCATCACGCCGAAAGCGCCGTGGCCCGACACCTGCAGGAGCGCTTTTCCCTCTAGGATGGCGTGAGCGTTGCGACGTTGGTCTAGGCCCCCTTGCCGTGCCGCGCGTGCATGCCCATCATCGAATGCCATAACGACAACGATTCACGGCGTTGCCTGCTTCAGGCATCGCCCCTGCCATCGGAAGACGATGACCACAACGCCCGCCACTCTGATCGTGGTCGACGACGACCCCGAAATCCGCGAACTGCTGGTCGACTACCTCGGACGTCACGGCTACCGCGCCCTGGCCGCCGAGGATGCCGAGGCGCTGCACGGCCTGTTGACGAGCGAAACCCCCGACCTGCTGATCGTCGACATCATGCTGCCTGGCGACGACGGCTTCACCATCTGCCGCGACATTCGCCGCGACAGCGACGTGCCGATCATCATGCTCACCGCCAGCGCCGACGAGACCGACCGTATTCTCGGTCTGGAGCTGGGCGCCGACGACTACCTGGGCAAGCCGTTCAACCCGCGCGAACTGCTGGCACGCATCAAGGCGGTGCTGCGGCGCGCCCGCGGCGGTTCGCCGGCCGATCCGTCCCGTGCGCGGCTGGTGGCCTTCGGTGCCTGGCGGCTCGACCGCATGACCCGCGAACTGATCGATGAGCGCGACGAGCGCACGCCGCTTTCGGGGGCCGATTTCCAACTGCTGCAGGTGTTTCTCGAGCGCCCCGAGCAGGTGCTCTCGCGGGAAGCGCTGTATGAGCTGACCCGCGGGCGTCCTGCACCGCCGCTGGATCGCTCCATCGACGTGCATGTCTGTCGGCTGCGTCAGCGCCTGGGCGAGGATGCCCATTATCACCAGATGATCCGTACCGTACGCGGTGCGGGCTACGTCTTCACTGCCCGGGTCGAAGCGCTGACGTGAACGAGGGGGCGCGCCGCCATTGGCAGCGCCGCCTGGCGCGCCTGCTGCCGCGTACCCTGCGCGGACGCTTCGTGCTGATCATGCTGGTCGGCGTGCTCAGTGCCCAGCTGGCCAGCTACGTCGTGTGGACCTCCCAGGTGCGTTCCAGCCAGCTCGAGCAGCTCGACGAGCTGTCGCGCAACGTCGCCTTCAGCGTGGCTTCGACCATGCGGTTCTTCCGTTCGCTGCCCTTCGAATATCGTCATATCGTGCTCGATCAGCTGCGCAACATGGGCGGCACCCGCTTCTTCGTCAGCGTCAACGAGCGGCGCATCCCGGTCGAGGACATCGGCACAGGGCCGGAAAAACGCCTGGTCGTGGACAACTTCCGCGAGATCCTCACCGCCGAGCTGAACATCGACGACGTGCTGGTGGAGTTCTCCCGCGCCGAGACCCTGCGCGTCTACAACAACGAGGTGCTGCTGCATGACCTGCCGCCGCGCTGGGGCCAGCACAGCCTGCTGATGGAGCCGCTGTCGCCGCCGATCCTGGTGGTGCAGATGGAGCTCGGCCCCGATACCTGGCTCTACGTGGCCACGCTGCTGCCGGTGCCCGACTTGTTCAACGAACATGGCTGGCTGTCGGGCGAGCGGCTGCTGGCGAGCCTGATGGTGCTGCTCACGGTGATCGGCCTGGCTCTGCTCGGGATTCGCAGCGTGACCCGACCGCTGGCACGGTTGTCGCGAGCGGCGCGCCAGCTTGGCGACGATCTCGATGCGCCGCCGCTGCGGGAGAGCGGGCCGCGGGAGGTCGCCGCCACGGCGGCGGCGTTCAACCGCATGCAGGAGCGCATTCGCGACCAGGTCGACGAGCGCGAGCGTCTGTTCTCGGCGATCTCCCACGATCTCAAGACTCCCATCACCCGGCTGCGTCTGCGGGCCGAGATGCTCGACGATCCGATACAGCGCGAGCGCTTCTGTGCCTCGCTCGACGAACTCGATCTGCTGGTCAAGGGGGCACTGGCCTCGGTGAAGGGCTTCGACCTGCACGAGGAGATGGCGGAGGTAGAGCCTGGCGCACTGCTGGCCGAGCTGGCCGACGAGCTGACGTTGCAGGGCGGAGTGGTGACGCTCCAGGGGCATGCCGCTGCGCTGCCGGCGAAGCCGCTGGCGTTCAAGCGCTGCCTGGCGAATCTGCTGGAGAACGCGGTGTTCTACGGCCGGCGTGCCGAGGTGACGCTGGTCGATTCGCCGCAGCGCCTGACGATCGCCATCCGCGATCACGGGCCGGGCATCCCCGAGGCCCAGCACGAGCGGGTATTCGCTCCCTTCGTGCGTCTCGAACCCTCACGCAGTCGCAACACCGGCGGTAGCGGTCTGGGGTTGGGCATCGCCCGGCACATCGCCCGCGCCATGGGCGGCGACATCGCGCTGGCCAACCACCCCGAGGGCGGGCTGGTGGTGACGCTCACGCTGCCGCGTCCGCAGGATGTTACGCCGCTGTAATAGGGCTGCAATGCTTTGCAGGACTAGGTAACCCTGCTCACACCCGCTCTCGGTTAACGTTACTGGCATGCCGGCCATGACCGGTTTCAACAGCAGCCAATAACAACAGCAGGAGCATGCCGATGACCCTTCTCGCGAATCCCTTCCGCAAGACGGCCCTGGCGCTGGCCACCGCCGCAGCGGCGTCACTGACGTTCAGCATTCAGGCCGCCGAGGTGGAGGTCCTTCACTGGTGGACTTCGGGCGGCGAGGCCCGTGCGGCCAACGTACTCAAGGAGCTGATGGAAGCCGAAGGCTACGGTTGGGAAGACTTTGCCGTGGCCGGTGGCGGCGGCGAAACGGCCATGACCGTGCTCAAGTCACGGGCCATGTCCGGCAACCCGCCGTCGGCCGCCCAGATCAAGGGGCCGGAGATTCAGGAGTGGGGTGAGCTGGGTCTGCTCGGCGAGCTCGACGAGGTGGCCGAGACCGAAGGCTGGGACGAGCTGCTGCCGCCTACGGTGGCCGACGTCATGCGTCACAACGGCAGCTATGTGGCGGTGCCGGTCAACGTGCACCGGGTCAACTGGCTGTGGGCCAACCCCCAAGTGCTCGCCGCCGCCGGCGTGGAGATGCCCACCACTCTCGACGAACTGTTCGCGGCCGGTGAGGCGATCCGCGAGGCGGGCTACATTCCGCTGGCCCACGGCGGCCAGGCCTGGCAGGACGCCACCGTGTTCGAGAGCGTGCTGCTGGCAAGCGGCGGCACCGAGTTCTACCAGCAGGCGCTGGTCGAGCTCGACCCCGAGGCGCTGGGCAGCGAGCGGATGATCGAGGCGCTGGAGACCTTCAAGCGTCTGCGCGAGCTGATGGACGCCGACATGTCGGGTCGCGACTGGAACATCGCCACCTCCATGGTGATCGAGGGCAGCGCCGGCATGCAACTGATGGGTGACTGGGCCAAGGGCGAGTTCACCGCTGCCGGTCTCACCGCCGGCGAGGAGTATCTCTGCGCCGCGGCGCCGGGCACTCAGGACGCCTTCACCTTCAACATCGACAGCCTGGCCATGTTCCGCGTCGAGGGCGAGGAGCGCGAAGCGCAGCAGGCCCTGGCACGGCTGGTGCTGGAACCGACCTTCCAGGAGGCCTTCAATCTGGCCAAGGGCTCGATCCCCGCCCGGCCCGATCTCGACATGAGCGGCTTCGACGTGTGTGCACAACAGTCGATGGACGACTTCCAGCGCACCGCCGAAGAGGGCGGCCTGGTACCCAGCATGGCCCACGGCATGGCGGTACGTGCCGACGTCCAGGGCGCCATCTTCGACGTGGTGACCAACTACTTCAACTCGCGTGACATGGCCGCCGAAGAAGCCGCTCGTCGGATGGTCAACGCCGCCCAGGCCGCGCTCTGACCGTAGCCAACCGATAGGGCGAACCTGCAATCCAGGTTCGCCCTGGTGGTACGCCGCTCAAGCCCGAGGTCTCCCGCTATGTCCCTGTCAAGTTCGGCGGCACGCCCGACCGCCGGTTCCACTGCCCGGCGCAGCCACTCAGGCCTGCTCCAGGCCTGGCTGCCCAAGCTGGTGTTGGCACCCTCTGCCGCCATCTCGCTGTTCTTCGTCTATGGCTTCATGCTGTGGACCTTCGTTCTCTCGCTGACCAACTCGCGCATGCTGCCCAGCTACGAGTTCGTCGGTTTCGCCCAGTACGCGCGGCTGATGGCCAACGACCGCTGGTGGGTGGCTTCCACCAACCTGGTGGTGTTCGGCGGTCTGTTCGTGGCCATCTGCCTGGCATTGGGCCTCGTGCTCGCCATCCTGCTCGACCAGCGCATTCGGCAGGAGGGCGCGCTGCGTACGATCTATCTCTATCCCATGGCGCTGTCGTTCATCGTCACCGGCGTGGTGTGGAAGTGGCTGCTCAACCCCGGTCTCGGCATCCAGGCCATGGTGCGCAGCTGGGGCTTCGAGAATTTCCGCTTCGACTGGCTGGTCGACCCGGACATGGCCGTCTACACCCTGGTGATCGCCGCGGTGTGGCAGGCTTCCGGCTTCGTCATGGCGCTGTTTCTCGCCGGGCTGCGCGGCATCGACGACAGCATTCTCAAGGCCGCCCAGCTCGATGGCGCCAGCCTGCCGCGCATCTACTGGCGGGTGGTGATTCCCTGCCTGCGTCCGGTGGTGTTCAGCGCGGTGATGATCCTTTCGCACATCGCCATCAAGAGCTTCGACCTGGTGGTGGCGCTCACCGGCGGCGGGCCCGGCTACGCCTCCGATCTGCCGGCCACCTTCATGTACGCCCACGCCTTCACCCGGGCGCAGATCGGTCTGGGCTCGGCCAGCGCCATGCTGATGCTGGGTGGCGTGCTGGCGATCCTGATTCCCTATCTCTACTCGGAGTTGAGGAGCCGCCGTCATGGATAACGTGATTCGCCGCCGTACGCTGGGCGCGCGGCTCGGTCGGGCCATGCTCTACGCCGTGCTGCTGCTGGCCGCGCTGTTCTATCTGCTGCCGCTGGCGGTGATGCTGATCACCTCGGTCAAGCCGCTGGCCGAGATCACCCCCGGCACGCTGCTCTCGCTGCCTCGGGAGCCGACCCTGGTGCCCTGGGTCAAGGCCTGGGGTGAGGCCTGTACCGGCATGCGCTGCGAGGGCATCGGGGTCTATTTCTTCAACTCGATTGCCATCGTGGTGCCCGCGGTCTTGATCTCCACCGCCATCGGCGCGCTCAACGGCTACGCCCTGACCAAGTGGCGCTTCAAGGGCTCGGAGCTGCTCTTCGCGCTGATGCTGTTCGGCTGCTTCATCCCGTTTCAGGTGGTGCTGCTGCCCATGGCGCAGACGCTGGGCTGGCTGGGGCTGTCGAGTTCGCGGGCGGGGCTGATCCTGGTCCACGTGATCTTCGGCATCGCCTTCACCACGCTGTTCTTCCGCAATTTCTACGTGGCCGTGCCCACCGAGCTGGTATCGGCGGCCAAGCTCGATGGGGCCGGCTTCTTTCGCATCTTCTGGCGCATCCTGCTGCCCGTATCGGCGCCGATCATCGTGGTCTCGGTGATCTGGCAGTTCACTCAGATCTGGAACGATTTCCTGTTCGGCGTGGCCTTCTCGGCCCACAACACCCAGCCGGTCACGGTGGCGCTCAACAATCTGGTCAACACCTCCACCGGGGCACGCGAATACAACGTCGACATGGCGGCGGCAATGATTGCCGCGCTGCCCACGCTGATCGTCTACGTGCTGGCGGGAAAATATTTCGTCCGTGGGCTTACGGCAGGCTCGGTCAAGGGCTGAGACCCTCTGTACCACCGAATAACAAGAGGTTTTCGACATGGCAGCGCTTGAAATCAACAACGTATGCAAGGACTTCGGCAGCGAGCAGGTACTCAAGGACGTCAGTCTGGCAATCGACTCGGGGGAGTTTCTGATCCTGGTGGGGCCCTCGGGCTGCGGCAAGTCGACGCTGATGAACGCCATTGCCGGGCTCGAGCCGGTCACCTCCGGCGAAATCCGCATCGCCGGCGAGAGCGTAACCTGGCAGACCCCGGCGGAGCGCGACATCGCCATGGTGTTCCAGTCCTATGCGCTCTACCCGAGCATGACCGTGCGTCAGAACATCAGCTTCGGCCTGGAGATGCGCAAGGTGCCCAAGGCCGAGCGCGAGGCGGCGGTGGAGCGGGTCGCCGACCTGTTGCAGATCGGGCATCTGCTCGAGCGCAAGCCCTCGCAGCTCTCCGGCGGCCAGCGCCAGCGAGTCGCCATGGGCCGCGCACTGGCGCGCGAGCCCAAGGTCTATCTGTTCGACGAGCCGCTCTCCAACCTGGATGCCAAGCTGCGCGTGGACATGCGCACCGAGATCAAGAAGCTGCACCAGCGCCTGGGCACCACCATCGTTTACGTCACCCACGACCAGATCGAGGCGATGACGTTGGCCGACTGCATCGCAGTGATGCGCGACGGTCGCATCCTCCAGCTCGGCTCGCCCGACGAGGTCTACAACGATCCTGTCGACCTGTTCGTCGCCGGCTTCATGGGCTCGCCGTCGATGAACTTCATCAGCGCCACGCTGGTGGGCGGGAGCGGGGCGTACCGGCTGCGCGTGGAGACGCCGGGAGAAGAGACGCTGGAGCTGCCCTGGCCGCAGGAGCGTGAAACCCCGGCGCTGGGCGAAAAGGTCGGCGAGCGCGTGATCCTGGGGCTGCGCCCCGAGCACTTCACCGAGGACGACGCGCGGCTCGGCGAGTACGCCGAGGGGGTGGCACTCACGCCGCGCATCACGGTGGTGGAACCCACCGGGGCGGACATCCTGCTGCAGCTGAAGCTGGGTGACGGCGAGGCCACGGCCCGGGTCGGGCCCAAGTGTCGGGTGAAGGCGGGCGAGCGGCTCACGCTGCGTATCGACATGGGGCGGGCGGTCATGTTCGACCGCGAGACGGAGAAGCGCCTGGCCTGAGCCGCCTGTTCCGTTAAAGACACAGGTCGCCTGCCCAGGCAGGCGACCTGTGTGCATGCCGACGTTACGGCTTCAGCGTACGGTGATCACCGTGCACTCGGCCACATGGCTGACCTTGTGCGACACGCTGCCCACCACCAGCCCGCGCAGGTCGCTCAGGCCGCGACTGCCCATGACGATGGCTTCGACGCCGCGCCGCCGCGCCTCGCTGACGATGGTACGTGCCGGATCGCCCTGGCCGACGACGGTCTCTACCTGGGACACGCCATTGGCACGCGCGGCTTCGGCTGCCTTTTCGACGACCTGCCGGCCGATGTCTTCCCGCTCCGTGCGGGAGGCCTCGATGGCGATGGCACCGATGCCCCAGACCAGCGTCGTCTCGTGGGAGAGCTCCTCGGGGATATGCAGGAGATGTAGTGTGGCGTCGGCCTGAGTGGCCAATTGGCAGGCGACGTCGAGCGCTTTCTTGGCGCCCTCGGAGCCATCGACGGGAACCAGGATCGATTTGAACATGGTGGTTTCCTTATGTTGTTGAGCTGTCCATATTCAAGAGCCTAGACCCTTGAGCAGAGAGTGTCATGATCCGGGTCAAGGGAGGGTCGGATCCCGGCATCACTCCTGCTTTTCCAGCCGTCTCAACTGCTGCCACAGCTCGCTGCGCAGATCGGCCATGCGCGGCGCCTCACTCTCGCCGAACACCAGTGGGCGGGTCAGGCGCTGGGTGCGCAGGCCGAGGCGGGCGGTGAGCAGCCCCACGCCCATGCCCTGGCCGGCGCGTGCCGAGAGGCGCCCGGCCAGGTTCAGCGAGAGCAGCTCCACCCCCGCATCGCTGGCCATCTCGGTGGCGCCGGCGAAGGCCATGTTGTAGAGCACGTTGCGCAGCAGGCGCAGGCGGCTGGCATAACCCAGCTCCAGCCCGTAGAGACGGCACAGGCGATCGATCATCGCCAGGTTGCGCCACGCCACCAGAAACATGTCTACCAGCGTCAGTGGGCTGACCGCCACCATCACCGCCGTTTCGCCTGACATGCGCGAGATCAGGCGCCGGGCCTGGCGGTCGCGGGGCGCGAGCAGATGGTGGGCCAGCAGCTGTTGAATTTCCGCGCCGCCGTGATGCGGCTCCCGGGCGGCAAGGAAGGCCTGCCAGTGGGGATGATCGTCGTCGAGCCCGAGCTGCTGCTTGAGCACCTTGGCCAGGCTCAGCGCTTCCGCCGCGTCGGCCTCGGGCAGCCGGGCCAGGCGGCTGCGCAGGGCGTCGTGGCGTTTCAGCCGACGCAGCCGCCATGCCTCACGCAGCAGCGCTCCGGCACCCAGGGCGATGGCACCAAGCCCCAGCAGATGCCAGCCGCCGCTGAGCCAGTCGCCGCCGAGCAGGGCCTCTGGCAGGCGCAAGGCCAGTTCGACGCTGCCCAGTACGATGCCGCCGCCGAGCAGCGTCAGCAGCCCCCAGCGGCGCTTGCGCGGGCGTCCGAGGCTGGCCTCCAGGTCGCGCTCGGCGCGGCTGACGGGAGCCTCTTCTTCCAACGGCCGGGAGGGCAGATGGCTGTCGAAGTCGAGCCGCGGCCGCGGTATCTCCGGGCCCGGCGTGGCCGGCTCGTCGAGCGTGAAACGGCGAGCCGGACGCGGGTCGTCCCCCGGCGGCTCGTGACGACGATCGCTCATTGCAGCTTGTCTCCGATCAACCAGTCCAGGGCGGCATCGAGCCGGATGTGGGGCAGGGCGCCGCCCTCCCGCGGGGCGGGGCGAAAGGCGCGGAAGTCGAACCCTTGGCGAGCCCAGAACCCGGGCTCGGGCAGCTTCGCCGGCACCTCGCCGGGAAACACCAGCACCTCTTCTCCCGCCAGGGTAGTACCGCGCAGCGCCGGGCTGCGCTCGTTCCTGTGGCTCACCTCGTGCGCTTCGGTGGCCCGTATCGCCGCCAATGACAGCGCCTTGACCGGCACGTTGGCGTAGCGCAGGTCCTGCAGCGGTTCGGCCAGCAGGGCCTCGAGCAGGGTGGTCAGGTTGGCATGCTGCTCCGGGGTGACGTGATCGGCCTTGGTGGCGGCGATGGCCAGCCTGTCGATACGCGGCGAGAACAGCCGCGAGAGCAGGCTGCGCTTGCCGTAATCGAAGCTCTGCATCAGCGTGGCGAGTGCCTGGGAGAGATCCTCGAAGCGCTCCGGGCCGGCATTCAGCGCGCCGAGCACGTCCACCAGCACGATCTGACGGTCGAAGCGGCGGAAGTGGTCGCGATAGAAGGGGCGCACGATATGCTGCTGATAGTGGCGAAAACGGGCGGCGAGGGTGGCGTAGACGCTCTCCGGGGGCAGTTTGGCCAGCGCTGAATCGTCGGCATCTGCCAGTGCCGGCAACGGAAAGAACTGCAGCACCGGGGCGCCTTCCAGGTCGCCCGGCAGCAGGAAGCGGCCCGGCTGCAGGTTGGCGAAGCCCGCCTCGCGGGCCGCCTGCAGGCTGTGGGCGTAGAGTGCGGCCACCTCGGCCAGTTCGGCCTCGTTGGCCTCGGCGGCCGGGTCGAGCCCGGCGGCGACGCGCTCCCATTCGGCCAGCAGGGCGCGGCGCTGCTCGCCGGCGCCGGCCAGCATGGCGCGGCTCCAGCTCAGATAGTCGTGACCCAGCAGCGGCAGGTCGAGCAACCACTCACCGGGGTAGTCGAACAGATCGAGATTGAGCTCGGCGGTGTCGGCGCGCAGCAGGCCCCGGCGTGCCGGTCGATAGCGGATCGACAGGCGCAGTTCGCTGATACCGCGGGTGGGCTCGGGCCAGCGCGGCGGCTCGGCATCCAGCGCCGCCATGGCCTGGTCGTAGGGAAAGCGCGGCACGCCCAGGTCGGGTTGACTGACCCGGCGGGCCCCCAGCAGACGCCCCTCACGGGCAGCCGGCATCAGATCGAGCCGTGCCTCGAGACCGGCATGACGCAGCTGATTGACCAGCGAAGTGAGAAAGGCGGTCTTGCCCGAACGCGAAAGCCCGGTGACCGCCAGCCGCAGCTGGCGGTCGCGGCCACGTTCGATCAGGTTGGTCAGCTCCCGGGTGAGCGACTGGCGCATTGGCGAGGAATCCCTTCACAGCAGTGTCAGCCGCTAATGTGAGGGTCTTGGCGGCGTCTGGCAAGGCGTTGCCAGCCGAGCAGCGCGATGGGAACCAGCGACAGCGGCATCAGCAGGGCGTTGAGCAGCGCCCAGCCGAGCTGGTTGACCAGCGGCCCGGCCAGCAGCGCGGTGACGGCCACGGTGGAGAACACCAGGAACTCATTGGCAGCCTGGGTACGGGCCTTCTCCACCGGCCGGTACGTCTCGGTGAGCAGCCCGGTGGCGGGCAGGAAGGTGAAGTTCCAGCCCAGCCCGAGCAGGATCAAGGCGAAGTGGAAGCCCGCCACGCCGGCTTCGACCTGGGCGGCCAGGCCGCTTGCCGCCAGCAGCACGCAGCCGGCGACGATCATGCGCGGTGCGCCGAAGCGTGCGGTCAGATGCCCGGTGAAGAACGAGGGCAGGAACATCGCCAGCACGTGCCACTGGATCGTGGTGGCGACGTGGTCGAAGTGGTGGCCGGCCCCGGCCATGGCCAGCGGCGTGGCGGTCATCGCCAGGTTCATCACGCCGTAACCGATCAGCGCCGAGAGCACCGCCACCACGAACACCGGCTGGCGCAGGATTTCGCCGAGCGGCCGCGGCTGGCCGTCGCCATGGGTTTGCTCGGCCGGTGGCAGCCGGGTCGCCAGAAGCACCAGCAGGGCCACCAGGTAGAGCACACCCAGACCGATGAAGCTGCCGAGGAAAGGCGTGACGGCCGCTTCGCGACTGATGCGGGCCAGCCACGGGCCGAAGAAGGCGGCCAGCACGCCGCCACCCATCACCAGGCCGATGGCCCGGTCGCGCAGGGCCAGCGGTGCGGCTTCCACCGCGGCGAAGCGATACAGCTGACCGAAGCCGATGCCGATGCCGATCAGCCAGGTGCCCAGCATGAACAGCGTAAAGGTCTCGGTTACCAGGGCCTGGGCGGCCACGACCACGCCGGCCAGTCCCAGCAGGTTGCCGAGCAGGAAGCCGCGCTTGCGCCCCAGTCGCGCCATGATCAGCGAGGCGGGAATGGTGGCGCACATCAGCCCCAGCCACTGGGTGGCGACCGGCGCCGTGGACCAGGCCGGGTCGGGGGCGAGGCGTGCGCCGATCAGCGGCGAAACCGCGATCAGCAGAATGTTGCCACTCACCAGCAGGGCCTGGCACAGCGACAGCAGCATGACGTTGAAGGGCATGGTGGCCTCCTGGGGGCGCTCATCCATCGTTCGAGAGTCGAGGTGTGGTGGCTGTCGCTGTCGCAACCGGGCCCTTGGGGCCGAAGCGCTGGTAGTAGAGGCTGGGCGAAATGCCGTAATGGCGCTGGAACAGGCGTCTCAGCTGCTCCGCGCCGCCCAGTCGCCACTGCCGTGCCAGTGGTTCCAGCGGCGGCGACCGCTCGCTGGCCACCAGCGCCAGGCGGGCCTGCTCCAGGCGCAGTCGGGTCAGGTAGGCGCCGGGCGTGGTGGCGAGCTGCTGGCGGAACAGCCGCGACAGGTGGCGCGGCGTGACCCCGATCGACTCGGCCATGCCTTCCAGGCAGTGGGGCGCGCCGGGGTCGGCGTGGAGGCGGTCGAGCAGTTTGCGCAGCGCCCCTTGGGCGCGGTTCTGACTGCGCAACACCTCACTGAACTGCGACTGCCCGCCGGGGCGGCGCAGAAACAGCACCAGCTCGCGGGCGACCTGGCCGGCCAGAGTGCTGCCATGGTCCGCTTCGAGCAACGACAGGGCCAGATCGATGCCGGCGGTGACCCCGGCGCTGGTGAAGCGCCCGGCCGACTCGACGTAGAGGGCATCGGGCACCACGCGAATCTTGGGGTACTCGCTGGCCAGCTCGGTACAGTGCCGCCAGTGGGTGGTGGCCTGGTGGCCGTCCAGCAAGCCGGCATCGGCGAGTAGAAAGGCGCCGGTACAGATCGAGCCCAGCCGGCGAACCTGGCGTGCCTGATCGCGCAAGGCGGCGAGCAGTGCCGGGCGCTGTCGCTGGGTGACGATACCGCGACGCCGGCCACGAGCAGCGTATCCAGCGGGCCGAGCGAGGCAAGATCGCTCCAGGCCGTGTCGGCCAGCAGCGGCAGGCCGCCGTTGGTTGCCACGCTGCCCGGCGCATCGGCGGCCAGATGCAAGCGATAGAGTTCACGGCCGCTCAGATCGTTGGCCGAGGCGAAGACCTGCCAGGGGCCGCTGACATCGAGCAGTTGGCACCCGGGATAGGCGAGGATGACGACGGTATGCGGCATGGCAACGCTCATGGCGAGATGTCTTGCCAGTTTCCGCCGACGGCTGGATGTCTGCAATGACCGATATCCCACCGATTAAGACATCCGGCCGGCCGCTTTACTGGACCAGCAGTCCTTGGATCCAGATCGGCGTGGTGGCGACGAGGAAGCCGAGCCCGGCCAGGGTATAACCGGGCCAGCGCGTTTGCTGAAGCTTTCCCCGGCGCTGTGCCAGGGTCAGCCCGGCCAGACAGATCACCAGGCCGATGAGATTGAAGATGAAGGTGAACATGCCGAGCATGGGCGTCATGGTGTCTCCCGAAGTGAACGGAGGGTGAAATAAACGCAGCCCGGGCCCATGATATCAAGAGCATGAAACCTGAGGACACGACATGAGCGAGAGCCTGCCCGGCCGCGACGCGGTGATTGCCTTCTGGTTCGAGGAGCTCGAACCTGCCCAGTGGTTTCGCAAGGACGAAACGCTCGACGGCACGATACGCGAGCGCTTCAGCGTGCTGCACGGCGCGGCGGCGGCCGGTGAGCTGTGGCACTGGCGCGAGTCGCCGCAGGGGCGGCTGGCCGAGATCCTGGTACTCGATCAGTTTTCGCGCAATCTATACCGGAACGACCCTCGGTCCTTCGCCCAGGACGCCATGGCGCTGGTGCTGGCTCAGGAGGCCGTGGCTCAAGGGCTGGACGGCGAGCTCGACGTGACGTGGCGCAGCTTTCTCTATATGCCCTACATGCACAGCGAGTCGCTCAAGGTGCACGACGAGGCACTGCGCCTGTTCGACCAGCCGGGGCTGGAGGACAACCTGCGTTTCGAGCACCTGCACCGTGACATTTTGCTGCGTTTCGGCCGCTACCCGCACCGCAATGCCATTCTCGGCCGTGAGTCGAGCGCCGCTGAGCTGGCGTTTCTCGAACAGCCCGGCTCGTCGTTCTGAGCTACGCTTTGCAGGGAAGCCGCGCTCAGGCACCATTATCAGCCCCTCTGGGGACAGGACCGACCAAAAGGAGAGGAGAGACGACATGGGACTTATCGCCTGGCTGATCATCGGCGGGCTGGCGGGTTGGATCGCCGGCAACATCATGCGCGGTGGCGGATTCGGCATCCTGCCCAACATCGGCGTGGGGATCGTGGGAGCCGTGATCGGTGGCTTCCTGTTTCGTCTGCTGGGGCTTCAGGCCGGCGGCTTCATTGGCTCGCTGGTCACGGCGACTGTCGGCGCCGTAGTACTGCTGTGGATCATCTCCAAGGTACGGCAGGCCTAGCCTCGATGCGGTGAAACGACTCGGCCCGGGCAGCTGCCCGGGCCGAGTCGTCTGGAGCCTGCTGCTAGAAGGTGTAGCTCACGCCGATGACGGCCACCGGATAGACCGGCCATCTCTTCGCTTCATCCTCGAGCCGCTGCTCCTCCCGGCGCAGCTCCTGACGCAGCAGCCCCGAGCCCGGCAGGTTCGTATCCTCATAACCGACGGACGTTCTCAGCGACACCTCGGGGTCGGTGGGAATCACGCCGGCCTCGGCGAACACGCCGAAGCCGTTGCGGTGCGACTGGCGCCAGCCCACCCCGGCATAGGGCTGCACGCCGTCGGCGAGGGTCATGGTGCCATTCAGGGTGCCGATCTCGTCGGCCGAAAAGCTCCGGCCGTCGATGTTGAGGTCATGGCGCGGGCGGCCCACGATGTCGGCATCGATATCCGACAGCATGAGACCGGCGCTGAGGAAGAAACCGCCGGCAAAGGGGTAATAGTCCAGCGTCAGCTTGCTGGCCGCCAGGTTGACGTCGCCGTCGTAGTCGACGTCGCTGGTGCTGTAGTCGGTGTTCCACTCCAGTCCGCCGGTGTAGCGCGCCGAGACCCCTAGACGATCGGTGAAACGCCACGCCACGTCGGCGCCCACGCCGGTGGTGCCGGCAACCGCCCCCAGCGTTATTCGGTTGCTGTCCTGAGCCTGGGCCTGGGTCATACCGAGCAGGCACAGAGTGGCGATCACGCCGGTGGCCATCATCCTTTGCATCGATTCAATCCTCGTTCCTGCCATCGTTCGCGGTACTGGCCGCCTCGTTCAGTTACCCAGTATCGGCCGGAGCGGGAGACGGCTTGAAGCGATTAATGTTTTCTTTTGTTGCCATAGTTTGTGGCGATTGGCGGCCTGCGGGGCTGGAACTACCTTGTCAGTCGGAGTTCGAGAAATCATAACTGCCGAGCCAAGGCGGAGCGCAAGCGTGCGCCAGGGAGGATGGATCCCACTGTCACTACAGGAGTTCGAGCATGGCGAACAACCCCCACACCACGTCCAATAGCGGCCAACCCAACGACACCGACTTCAAGACCAGCGAACACAGCAAGTCCGAGAATCTGGAGAAGTACCGCAGCGATGCCACCGGGCACGACCTGCGTACCAATCACGGCACCCGCATCGCCGACAACCACAACTCGTTGAAGGCAGGCGAGCGGGGGCCGACCCTGCTCGAGGACTTCATCTTTCGTGAGAAGCTCAACCACTTCGACAACGAGCGTATTCCGGAGCGCATCGTGCATGCCCGCGGTGCAGCGGCCCATGGCTACTTCCAGCCCTACGACAACGCCGCCCAGTACTCCAAGGCGGGGCTGTTCCAGGACCCCGGCAAGAAGACGCCGGTCTTCGTGCGCTTCTCCACCGTGCAGGGCGCGCGCGGCTCCAACGACACCGTGCGCGACGTGCGCGGCTTTGCCACCAAGTTCTACACCGATGAGGGCAACTGGGATCTGGTGGCCAACAACATGCCGGTATTCTTCATACAGGATGCGATCAAGTTCCCCGACTTCGTGCATGCGGTGAAGCCCGAGCCGCACAACGAGATTCCCCAGGGGCAGTCGGCCCACGACACCTTCTGGGACTTCGTCTCGCTGATGCCCGAGTCGACCCACATGGTGCTGTGGACCATGTCCGACCGCGCCTTCCCGCGGCATTACCGCAACATGGAAGGCTTCGGCGTGCACACTTTCCGCCTGATCGACAGGCAGGGCAAGTCGCGCTTCGTCAAGTTCCACTGGAAGCCGCTGGCCGGCACCTGCTCGCTGATCTGGGACGAGGCGCAGAAGCTGTGGGGCCGCGACCCCGACTTCAATCGGCGCATGATGTGGGAGGACATCGAGAACGGCGACTTCCTCGAGTACGAGTTCGGCATCCAGGTGGTCGAGGAGGAGGACGAGCACAAGTTCGACTTCGACCTGCTCGATCCGACCAAGATCATCCCCGAGGAGCAGGTGCCGGTCATACCGATCGGCAAGATGGTGCTCAACCGCAATCCGGACAACTTTTTCGCCGAGACCGAGCAGGTCGCCTTCAACCCTGCGCATATCGTGCCGGGTATCGACTTCAGCAACGACCCGCTGCTGCAGGGGCGGCTGTTCTCCTATCTCGACACCCAGATGCTGCGCCTGGGCGGGCCCAATTTCCACGAGATCCCGATCAACCAGCCGGTGTGCCCGTTCCACAACAATCAGCGCGACTCGATGCACCGCCAGACCATCAACAAGGGGCAGGCCTCCTACGAGCCCAACTCCATCGACGGCGGCTGGCCCAGCGAGACCCCGCCAGGGCCAGAGCACGGCGGCTTCGAGTCCCACTACGAGCGCATCGATGCGCACAAGGTGCGCGCTCGCAGCCCCTCGTTCGGCGACCACTATTCCCAGGCTACGCTGTTCTGGAACAGTCAGACGGAGGTGGAGAAGGAGCACATCATCGCCGCCTACACCTTCGAGCTCTCCAAGGTGCAGCGGCCGTGGATCCGCGAGCGGGTGATCAAAGAGATCCTGCCCAACATCGATCTCGAGCTGGCCCGCCGGGTCGGCGAGAACCACGGCATCGAGACGCCGAGCGCAAAGCCTGCGCCTGCCGAGGAGCTGGGCAGGAGTTCACAGCAGGAGTCGCCCGCCCTGAGCCTGATGGCGCGCCTTCCCGGCAACATCAAGTACCGCAAGGTGGCCATCCTGGCCGCCGATGGGGTCGATGCCGGCCAGGTCGAGGCGCTCAAGCGCAAGCTCGAGGCCGAAGGCGCCGAGGGCAAGGTGATTGCCCCCAGCATGGCCCCGCTGAAAGCGGCCGACGGCAAGCCGGTGACCCCCGACGCCATGCTCAACGGCATGCCGTCGGTGGCGGTGGACGCGGTGATCGTGCCCGGTGGCAGCGACAGCGTGGATGCGCTGGCCCGCTCGGGGCTGGGTCGCTACTACGTGCAGGAAGCCTACAAGCACCTCAAGGCAATCGCCGCGGTGGGCGACGGCAAGCTCTTGCTGGATGCCGCGGACATCCCGACGAATGAGGAGGGCGTGCTGACCGGCGCCTCGCTGGATGACGTCTTCACCGCACTGCGCGATGCCATGGCGCAGCACAGGGTGTGGGCGCGCGACCCCAAAGCCAACGACATGCCGGCCTGATAGCCTATTGCGCTCGACGATACGGCGTTGAAATCTGCCTCGAGATGCTCATTTACTAAAGTAAACTCCGCTCTCTCGTTAGATTTCGCCTTGTCTCGTCTTCGCTCATGACGGCTATCCTAGGAGGAGCGCCTGCCCGCAGCGGCAGGCGCTTTTCCGTCAGCGTATATCAGGCGGTAGCCTTGCTACCGACCAGTTCCGTGAGCGCGGCTTCGACGATGTCCAGGCCCTCTTCGAGGATCTCGTCCTCGATGGTTACTGGCATCAGGAAGCGGATGGTGTTGCCGTAGAGGCCACAGGAGAGCAGGATCAGCCCCTTCTCGCGGGCCTTCTTGCATAGCGCGGCAGCCAGATCGGCGTCCGGGGTGTGCTTGGCCTTGTCCGTCACTAGGTCGAGGGCGGCCATGGCGCCCATGTTGCGGGCGTTGTCGACGCAGTCGAAGTCGCGCTGCCACTGGGCGAAGCGCTTGGCCAGCTTGTCGCCCAGGGCCATGCTTTTCTCGAGGATGTTCTCTTCCTCGAACACGTCGAGTACCGCCAGGGTGGCGGCGCAGGAGAGCGGGTTGCCGGTATAGGTGCCGCCCAGCGAGTTAGGGCCGGAGGCATCCATGACCTTGTCGGTGCCCACCACGGCGGAAATCGGCATGCCGTCGGCCATGCTCTTGGCCATGGTGATGATGTCCGGCTCGACGCCGCTGTGCTCGATGGCGAACAGCTTGCCGGTACGGCCGAAGCCCGACTGCACCTCGTCGACGATCATCAACATGCCGTGCTCGTCGCAGATCTCGCGGATCGCCTTGAGGAAGCTGGCCGGGGCGGGGTAGAAGCCGCCCTCGCCGAGCACCGGTTCGAGCACGATGGCGGCGGTGTCGCGGGGGTTGGCGTCGGTCTTGATCGCCATCTTCAGGCCGCGGATCGCCTCGTCCTCGCTGACGCCGTGGTAGGGCACCGGGTAGGGGGCGCGGAAGACGTTGCCCGGCATGGTGCCGAAGTCGCTGGCGTAGGGGGCGACCTTGCCGTTCATGGCCATGGTCATGAAGGTGCGGCCGTGATAGCCGCCATCGAAGCAGATCACGTTGTTCTTGCCGGTGGCGGCGCGGGCGATCTTCACCGCGTTCTCCAGCGCCTCAGCGCCGGAATTGGCCAGCATCACTTTGGCGTGGCCACGTACGGGCGTGACCTGACTGAGCTTTTCCGCCACCTTGACGTAGCCTTCATACGGCATCACGGTCTGGCAGGTGTGCATCACTTTGTCGAGCTGGGCCTTCACCGCTTCCACCACCTTGGGATGGCGATGGCCGATGTTGAGCACGCCGATGCCGCCGGCAAAGTCGATGATTCGGTTGCCGTCGGCGTCCCAGATCAGCGCGTTCTCGGCGCGGTCGGCGAACTGGGTGGCGGGGCTGGCGGCGCCGTTGGCCACGTAGCGCTGCTTGAGTTCGTTGAGCTGTGCGTTGTTCATCTTGCCTCCCTTCGTGCGTGGACGTTGCAGGCGATCAAAGGCCGCCGACACAGACGTATTTTAGTTCAGTGAATTCATCCAGGCCGTGATGTGAGCCTTCGCGACCCAGGCCCGACTCCTTGACGCCGCCGAAGGGCGCCAGCTCGGTGGAGAGAATCCCCTCGTTGACGGCCACCATGCCATATTCGAGACCCTCCATCACATGCCAGATCCGGCGATAGTCGCGGGCGTAGAAGTAGGCCGCCAGGCCGAACTCGGTGGCGTTGGCCATGGCGATGGCCTGCTCGTCGCTGTCGAAGCGGAACACCGGCGCCAGGGGGCCGAAGGTCTCCTCGCGGGCCACCCGCATCTCATCGGTGACGTCGGCGACCACGGTGGGCTGGAAGAAGGTGCCGCCGAGCGCATGGGGCTCGCCACCGCAGACCAGGCGGGCGCCCTTGGCCAGGGCGTCGGCAATGTGGGACTGCACCTTGTCCACCGCGGCCTGGTTGATCAGCGGCCCCTGTACCACGCCCTCGTCGAGGCCGTTGCCCACCTTGAGCTGAGCCACGCGTGCGGCGAGCTTCTCGACGAAGGCCTCGTAGACCCCGCTCTGTACCAGCAGACGGTTGGTGCACACGCAGGTCTGGCCGGAGTTGCGATACTTGGAAGCCACCGCACCCTCGACGGCGGCGTCCAGATCGGCGTCGTCGAAGACGATGAAGGGCGCATTGCCGCCCAGCTCCATGGCAGCCTTCTTCACCGTACCGGCGCACTGGGCGAGCAGTCGCTTGCCGACGGCGGTGGAGCCGGTGAAGGAGACCTTGCGTACCCTCGGGTCGCTGGTCAGCACTTCGCCGATCTCGGCGGGGCGGCTCGCCGTGACCACGTTGAGCACGCCGGCGGGAAAGCCGACCTGCTCGGCCAGCCTGGCCAGGGCCAGGGCGGTCAGCGGCGTGGCCTCGGCAGGCTTGATCACCACCGGGCAGCCGGCGGCCAGGGCCGGCGCACACTTGCGGGTGATCATCGCCAGCGGGAAGTTCCACGGCGTGATCGCCGCCACCACGCCGACCGGCTCGCGAAACACCAGAATGCGCTTGTCGGCACCGTGGCTCGGCAGGGTCTCGCCGGCCATGCGCTTGGCCTGTTCGGCATAGAATTCCACGAAGGAAGCGCCATAGGCCACCTCGCCGCGGGACTCGGCCAGCGGTTTGCCCTGTTCCAGGGTCATCATACGTGCCAGCGACTCCTGGTGAGCCATGATGGCATCGAACCAGGCTCGCAGCAGGGCGGCGCGCTGCTTGGCGGTCTGACGACGCCAGGCCGGCCACGCGGCCTCGGCGGCCGCCACGGCGTCGCGAGCGTCGTCTGCGCTCAGGTCGGGCACGCTGGCAAGCGTTTCCCCGTTGGCGGGATTGGTCACGTCGAATCGCCGCTCGGCGTCGCGCCACTGGCCGCCGATGAAGGCCTTGTCGCTGAAGATGTCGGCAGGGAGGGACATGAAAGCTCCGGTGTTGATTATCTTGTCTGTCGAGTGTGCATTATTTAAAACGCCTCGCCAAGACCTGAGAGCACGCGTCATGAGCTTTTTTCCGCGCCAAGATCATCGGCGCGCGCGGCGCTTTCCGCTACACTAGGCGCCGGTTTCCCGGGAGAGGCGATGCCGCTCCTTCTTATGCTGGTTGAACGTCGAGGTGAGACTTGGTCGATCCCCTTTTCGCCTGGTGGGCTCAGCAGCTGGTCCTGTGCGACTGGGCCTTCGAGCCCGAACCCAACATGATCGATGCCCAGGCGGCCAGTGCCAGACTGCAGGCACTGGGCGTGGCCGATCGCGGCGAGCTGGGCTGGCGGCTCATCGAGGCCTTCGGCACCGATACGGCCGACCCGGCCCGGCTGCTGGCCGCCCTGGAGCTGCTTGCTCTGGCGGGGTCGGCCAGTTGGCTGACCGAGCCACGCCTGCGCGGCTGGTTGATGCGTCTGACCGAGGAGATCGTCAGTCGCTACGATAGCCTCGAGGAGTGGCTCGAGGCGCTGCGTCACGCCAAGAGCGCCGAGGGTTGGGTGCGCGGTGACGACGATTTCTGGGAAGCCTGCGAGGCGCTGGCGGCACTCGAGCGCGATGGCGATGGCATCACCTGGGACGCCTTGACCGCGTGGGTGGCCAAACGGCGCAAGGAGCCGCGCCCCTCGCTCTGGGCCGACGAGGAGCATGCCGGCATCTGGCGTCTGCGGGCGGCCTTCTCTCCGGTGCTGGAGGCTCCGCCTGCCGCCATCGACTGGCCCGGCGTGGCGGAGTGGATGGAGCGTTACTGGCAGTTGGAGAACCGCGAAGGAGCGATCCAGACCCTGCTGTGGCTGGCGGGCTATGGCCATCGACAGGGCTGGGATCTCGATGCCGCTCGTCTGTTGACGGCCTCGAGCGCCGAGCGCCAGGAGTGGCTTGCCGGCCTGGCACCCGCTGAGCGCGACTATGGCAGGGTGTTGCTGGGCTTCATCGAGCACGGCGAGCCGCTCGAGTGGGCTGCCTGGGACTGGCTGCGCATGGTCGATCTGGCTTGGGCCGGCGCCTGTGCCGGTTGGCTGAGCGTCGCCGAGGCCCAGCAGCTGGCCGCGCATGCCGCCGATCTGGTGCTGCGCCGCTACAGCGACTGGTCGGCGCTGGCGCGGGCCTACCAGCGCGGCTGCAGTCTGTTCGAAGGGCGCGACCGGCTGGGCGACATGCAGCGCGATTGGGGGCTGTTGTTCAACTCGCCGGTCAGCCCCTGGCGCATGCCGTTGCAGCAGCTGATGAGCGAAGCGGAGCGCGAGGCATCGCGTGCCTCCATCATGGCCTGGCGGCGCTCACCCAGGCACTGGGTGCTGGCACTGGCCGCGGTACGCGAGCCCGAGTTCGGCATGCGTCAAGGCGTCGCCGTGGCGGTTACCGCCGAGCGGCGCGGCGATGCGCTGCGCTATCTCGAAGAGACCCTCGGCCTGCACCCCGACGAAGGTGTGCAAGCGCTCACTCGTTACTGGCTGCCTGCCCAGGCCCACCACCTCAATCAGCTGGCCGCCGATGCCGCCCACGGTATCCTGCCCGATACCGAGACGCCGTTCGGTCGTCCCAATTCCGCCGACCGGGCCATGCTCGAAGCGATGAAGCAGGGCAGTCGTCATGCGGCGACCATCCACATGGCCGAGAAGTATGCCTTCTATCTGCAGATGGCCATGGACAGCGAGGCATTCGATTCCCAGGCGCTGGAGACCTTGGCCGAGGCGCTGCGTGGCACGCTGTGCCGCTTCTATCCCGATGCCCGGCGCCTGCTGGAGGCCTGGGCGCAGTGGGAGACGCTGCTGCCCGAAGGCGAGCATCCCCCGTTGATCCATGAGATTCGCTGGCACCTGGAGGACCCGGGCAGCCCGTTCCACTGGCTCGACTGGCACTCTTCCCAGTGGCATGAGCCGGGGCCTCGCCCCACGTTGTCGCGCTTCACGGCCATGGCGTTGGTGGGGCCGCTCAACAATGCCGCCTGGAGCGAGCCGCATGTGGAGAGCGAGCGTGAGGCGGCATCCATTCGAGAGTGGATCGACGGCCATTACGGCTTGCATGGACGGCGCGAACTCGCCGAGTTTCTCGATTTTCTGCTCGAGGCGGGCGATCGGCAGGAGTATCAGATCAACTACGCCCCCTATACCTTGAATGGCCAGCGGCTGGCCTCGGAAATCGCCATGCTGGAGAGCGGCGACTGCAGCGAAGAGGATCGCAACCACCTGCTGCGTCTGCAGCGGGTTCGCGACAACACCGATGGCTGCAACGAGCTGGACATGACCGCCTGGGACGTGGCCCAGGCGGTGGATCTGGCCATTGCCGGAAGACAGTTGGGCTGGCTCGACGACGACGCCTTCAGCCGTGTGCTGGAACGGGCCCATGGGCTGGCCGCGGCACACTACGGCAGCTGGACGGCCTATGCCAGCGGGCTCTACGCCGGGTTCTCGTTCTTCATGGGGGAGACCCCCGAGCGGGAGGCCTTCCTGGGCAGCTTCCGCCAGGCCCTGGTGGCGTGGCTTTCGGGGGCACCACCGTTGACGGGCCCCTGGGCTAGCCTGGACTTTCCCGGGGCGAGACCGCGCCATTGGGCACCTATGCATATCGACACGTTACCGGGCGATGTCAAAACGCTACATTAGGGCTCGCTCCGGTCGGGAAGTGTGGTTTATAGTCAGCAAGTTTATTGAAACCGGCTCCCCGCTGAGGGGGCTTGGAAACGGCTAAATCGCGAGCCAACGCAAGGCCGCTTTGGCAGTGGTACGGGCGATACGTCGCCAGGCATCACTACCACAGCGATCCTCTCGGGCAGTCAGGTAGAGCTTCTTGCTCGACCCGGGCATGCGTGCGGCTCAGGGAAACGAGGACCTCGCAAGATGGTAGCCACGGGATCGAGTCGTATCGCTCTACTCGGTGTATTGTTGGCGTTGTTGTCCGGATGTGCCGGCCCATCGAAAACGTCGTTGGAGGCGCCCGACGACTACTTTGCACGACAGTTGCCCGGCATGTCGTCCTCCTTCAATCCGATGATGTCTCCGGTGGACAATCCCATCCTCCGGGTCAGCAGCCTGCACAACCCGCCGCCCGAGCTGATCCGCGAAGCGCTGCTGGCGCAGCACGAGCGCTGGGCCGGGACCCCTTACCGGATCGGTGGTACCGGTCGCAACGGGATCGACTGCTCGGCGTTGGTGCAGACGATCTTCAGCGAAACCTTCCGCCTGCAACTGCCGCGTTCCACCGGCGAGCAGGTGCGTCAGGGCACCGAGATCTCCCGCGATGAGCTGCAGGTCGGCGACCTGGTCTTCTTCCGTCCGCCGGGCCGCTACGACCACGTGGGCATCTACGTCGGCGACGGCTACTTCCTGCACGCCTCCACGTCCCGGGGTGTGAGGCTCTCGCAGCTCGGCAACAGCTACTGGCAGCGCTATTACTGGCAGGCGCGCCGGACCCTGGAACCGACTACGCTGGCACAGCGCGTCACCGAACCGGGCGAGGGCTGAGAAGCATCTCTGGCTACCCCTCAAGAAGCGTCAGCGCGATGGCCAGGCAAGGCAAAAATCGGCAAGAAGGCGGAGTTTACTGGGGTAAATGACAACTTCGCGCCGATTTTTAACGCAGCATGGCCGAGCGCTGGCGCTTCACTCTTACAAGACCTCGCGGTGAGCGATGACGTACTCCACGAAGGCGCTCTCCGCTCGCGACAGGTAGGCGTCCTGCGCCCAGGCCAGTGACAGGTCGAGCCACGCCGGGTTGGCAAAGGAGACCGCTGCGAGTCCGGGTTCGTCCACCACCCGGCGCAGGAAGGTGGTGATGCCGAAGCCCTGACGCACGATGGCCTTGGTCAGCGGTATCAGGTTCGACTGGAAGGCCACGTTGGCCGTGAGCCCTGTCTGGCGCGACAGGGCCTCGACGAACTCGCGATGAAAGTAGCCGTCCTGGAACAGCACCAGCGGCTCCTGAAAGAACTCTTCCGCCGTCACGCTGCGGCGCCTGGCAAAGGCGTGGGTGCGCGGCACGCAAACCACCATCTCTTCACGGGTCAGATGCTGCCGCTGCATGGGCCGGCTCTGCTCGTCATCGACCACGACCCCCAAGTCCAGCTCGCCCGCGGCAATCATGCGCTGTAGCCGGCGTGCGCCGGCTTCCACCACGGTGAGTCGAATACCGGGATGCTGTGCCTTGAAACCCATCAGCAGCGGCGGGAAGTAGTAGGAGCCGAGCATCGAGGGGATACCGATGCGCACCTCGCCCTTGACCAGACCGTGCAGCTCGCGCATGGCCAGGTGGGTGCTCTCGGCGCGTTCGAGCAGTTCGCGGGCATGGGCGTACAGCTCCTCCCCTTCCGGCGTCAGGGTGATACGCCGCTCGTGGCGGTGGAACAGGATCAGCTCCAACTGGCGTTCGAGGTTGGCGATCGTCTGGCTGATGGCGGACTGTGCCACGTGAAGCTCGCGGGCGGCAGCGCTGAAACCGGCGCGGTCGGCGACGGTGACGAAGACCCGCAGGGCGCGTAAGTCGAAGGGCAGGGCCATGGCGCTTCCTGATAAGCACGATCATGAGAACGGTGATAAGAATAACAGATGACTGCGATCTTTTTATTCTGTTTGGCTTATCATATGTCATGGCGGATCATGAGCGCCAAGCTTCCCCACTCAGGAAACCGGCATGATATCTGCGCGTTCCCCCGCTTGGTGGCGGGCCACTCTGGCGCTCTGTCTCGGCTCCATTCTGGTGTTCGTCAATCTCTATGCGCCGCAGCCGCTGCTGCCGGACCTGCGCCAGGCCTATGGCGTCTCGACCCTGGCCGTGAGTCTGATCATGTCGGTTGCCACCCTGGCCCTGGCGGGGGCACTGCTGGTGTTCGGCCCCCTGTCCGATGCCATTGGCCGCGGTGGCATCATGCGGGTGACGCTGCTGCTGACCGGGCTCTGTTCGCTGGGCCTGGCCTTCGCGCCCAACTTCGAGACCCTGCTGGCGCTGCGCCTGGTTCAGGGCTTCGTGCTCGGTGGGCTGCCGGCGGTGGCCATTGCCTGGATGGGCGACGAGTTCGACCGGCCGGCGTTGATGGCGGCCGTGGGGCTCTACATCGGTGCCAACACCCTGGGCGGCATCGGTGGGCGGCTGATCGGCGGTGGCATCGGCGAGCTGGGGGGCGCCAGTGCCGGCTTTCTGGCGGTGGGCCTGGTGACCCTGACAGGGGTGGCCCTGTTCTGGAGGCTGCTGCCGCCACCGCGCCAGTTCAAGCCGCGGCGCTTCGAGCTGAGCGGCGCACTGGCCGATCTGGGCGGGCATTTGCGCCATCCGCTGCTGCTGGCCGCCTACCTGCTGGGCGGCATCAACTTTCTCATCTTCATCAATCAGTACAGCTACATCACCTTCCGCCTGGCCGATGAGCCGTTCGGGCTCAGCGCCCGCTGGCTGGGCATGATCTTCCTGACCTACCTGGGCGGAACCTTCAGCTCGGCGCTCTCCGGCCGCCTGACACGCCACTTCAGCCAGCCGGCCTGCATGGCGCTGGGCATTCTCATCCTGATGGCCGGAACCCTCATTACCCTGGCCGACTCGCTGGCCTGGATCATTGCCGGTTTGACCGTCAATGCGGTGGGCTTCTTTCTCGCCCACTCCATGGCGTCGAGCTGGGTCAGTCGTCAGGCGGAGCGGGCGAGGGGCAGCGCCTCGGCGCTCTACCTGGTGTTCTACTACCTGGGCGCGAGTCTTGGCAGCCTGTGGCTGGAGCCGTTCTGGCAGCGCGGCGGCTGGTTCGGCGTGGCGATCGGTTCCTGGCTGCTGCTCAGCCTGACGTTCGCCATCGCGCTGTGGCTGTGGCGCGGCGAGCGTGGCTTCGAGCGCCTGTCAGCGTTGCGATAGTCCGCCGGCTTCGTCGCCCCACACCTGCTCCAGGCGGCGTTCGCGCCCGCAGGCCGCCTTGTAGTAGTTGTAGCGCACCGGATTCTTGCGATAGTAATCCTGGTGATACTCCTCGGCAGGATAGAAGACCTCGAAGGGGGAGATCTCGGTGGCGATGTCGCGCTCGAAGCGCACGGCGAGTTCGTCGCGGGTGGCCTCGGCCAGCTCGCGTTCCGCGTCGCTGGCGTAGAAGATCGCGCTGCGATAGGCCTCGCCCACGTCGCAGAACTGACGGTCGACGGCAAACGGATCGATGTTGCGCCAGAACACGTGCAGCAGCGTGGCATAGTCGACCGCCGCGGGGTCGTACTCCACCAAGACCACTTCGGCATGACCGGTGTTGCCGGCCACTACCTGCTGGTAGCTGGGGTTCTCGACGTGCCCGCCGCTGAAGCCGGAAGTCGTGGCGGTCACTCCCTCCACCTTGTCGAAGGCCTCCTCGACGCACCAGAAGCAGCCTCCGCCGAACACGGCGGTGGCGGTTTCACTGCTGGCCATGCCCTTTGCCCAGGGCAGCGCCAACAGCACTGCGCCAGCCAGGGCCAGGCTTCGTATCCCGATCATGACGGTTCGCCTCTTGGGGTTCGTATCGTTGTGTAAGGTTGGAAGCTGTCAAGCGACTGAGGTTCCGTATAACCTCTGTTTAAAGTCACTGCACCGGAGTCACCCGTGACGCGCCGCCGTCTTGTGCTTGTTCTCGTCCTGCTTACCATCGTAGCGCTCTTTTTTCTCAGCGGCGCCAACGAGCTGCTGACCCTGGCCAACCTGCAAGCCGAGCAGGCCCGTTTTCAGGCCTGGCTGGCCGAAGAGCCGGTCGTGGTCGTGGGTGGCTTCTTCGTGCTTTACGTGCTCATGGCCGCGCTGTCGCTGCCCGGGGCAACGCTGCTGACGGTGCTGGGCGGGGCGCTGTTCGGCTTCGGCTGGGGGCTGCTGATCATCTCCTTCGCCAGTACCCTGGGCGCTACGCTGGCGGCGCTGATCGCCCGCACCCTGGCCCGGGCGCCGCTGGAGAAGCGCTTCGCACCGCAGCTCGAGCGCATCAATGCGGGCATTCGACGTGAGGGCGCCTTCTATCTCTTCACCCTGCGCCTGATCCCCCTGTTTCCCTTCTTCGTCATCAATCTGGTGGTGGGGCTCACCCGCATGCGCTTGTGGACCTTCTACTGGGTCAGCCAGCTGGGCATGTTGCCGGGCACCGCCGTGTTCGTGAATGCCGGCCGTGAACTCGGCAATCTGCAGTCGCTCTCCGACATCCTCTCGCCCGGACTGGTCGGTTCGTTCGTGCTGATCGGACTGTTCCCCTGGCTGGCGCGGGGCCTGGTGGCCATCGTCAAGCGTCGTCGGCTGGCGCTGCGTCATGCGCGTCCGACACGCTTCGATTACGACATCGTGGTGATCGGCGCGGGCTCCGCGGGCCTGGTGGCCAGCTATATCGCGGCGGCGGTCAAGGCCCGGGTGGCGCTGGTGGAGCGCGACCGCCTGGGCGGCGACTGCCTGAATACCGGCTGCGTGCCGTCCAAGGCGCTGATTCGCGCGGCGCGGGCTGCGGCGGAGGTGCGCGAGGCCGGCCGCTACGGTATCCAGGCCGGCGAACCCCGGGTCGACTTCGGCGCCGTGATGGCGCACGTGCGGCGTGCCGTCCGCGACGTGGAGCCCCACGACAGCCGGGAGCGCTACGAGGGCCTCGGGGTCGAGGTACTGGCGGGAGAGGCGCGGCTCGACGATCCCTGGCGCGTCCGGGTCCGCGCAGCCGATGGTGAGCGTGTGCTGACCACCCGACACGTGATCGTGGCCAGCGGCGCGAGTCCGAAGGTGCCGCCGCTGCCTGGCCTCGAGACCATCGAGGTGCTGACCTCGGACAATCTGTGGCAGCTCGAGGCCCTTCCCGAGCGCCTGGTGGTGCTGGGCGGCGGCCCCATCGGCTGCGAGCTGGGGCAGAGCTTCGCCCGCCTGGGCAGTCGGGTGAGCCTGGTCGAGATGGGGCCTCAACTGCTGCCACGGGAGGACGTCGATGCCGCCGACCTGCTGCGTCAGCGCCTCGTCAGCGAAGGCGTGGAGCTATGGCTCGACACCCGTGCGCTGCGCGTCGGGCCGGGCGCCGATGACGCGCATGTGCTGGAGGTGGAGCGTCGCCTCCCCTCGGGCGAGATCGAGGTGCATAGGCTGCCGTTCGATCGCCTGCTGGTAGCGGTGGGGCGCCAGGCCAACGTGACCGGCCTCGGGCTCGAAGCGCTGGGGGTGGAGACGAATGCCGATGGCACTCTGGCGGTGGACGAAAGTCTGCAGACGGTGCTGCCCAATGTCTGGGCCTGTGGCGACGTGGCCGGGCCGTTCCAACTGACCCATGCCAGCGCTCACCAGGCCTGGCATGCCACGGTGAATGCGCTGTTCGGTGAGCTGAAGCGCTTTCGGGTCAGCTATCGAGCGCTGCCGGCGGTCACCTTCACCGAACCCGAGGTGGCCCGGGTCGGCCTCAGCGAACGCGAGGCGCGCCGTCAGGGCGTCGAGTTCGAGGTCACGCGCTATTCGCTCGCCGAGCTGGACCGGGCCATCACCGAGGGACGCACCGAAGGATTCGTCAAGGTACTGACGGTGCCGGGCCGGGATCGCATTCTCGGTGCCAGCGTGGTGGGGCAGGGGGCCGGCGAGCTGCTGGCCGAGTTCACCCTGGCGATGACCCACGGCATCGGGCTGAACAAGCTGCTGGGCACGGTGCATCCGTACCCCACCTGGTCCGAGGCGGCCAAGGCCACGGCCGGTCTATGGAAGAACGCGCACAAGCCCGAGCGGCTGCTGCGCTGGCTGGCACGCTACTTCGCCTGGCGGCGTGGGGTCCATCGAAGCGAGACGAGGGCGGCCTCGACGGAGACGAGGAGGAAGGATGCTTGATCGTTGGACCATGCCGCTGGTGCAGGCCCCGCTGCAGGTCGTGGCAGGCTGGCTGCAGCGTTGCAACGTTCGCCCCGACCGGGTGACGCTGGTGTCGTTTGGCATCGGCATGCTCAGCCTGCCGCTGCTGGCGCTGGAGTTCTACCTCGTGGCCCTGGCCGCGATCCTGCTCAATCGGGTGGGCGACGGCGTGGATGGCGCCCTGGCACGGCTCACGGGCAAGGCGAGCGATGCCGGGGGCTTTCTCGACATCGGCCTCGACTTCGTCTTCTATGCCGCCGTGGTGTTGGGGTTCGCCCTGGCCGATCCGGCAGCCAATGCGCTGGCCGCCGCCTTTCTGCTGTTTTCCTTCATCGGCACCGGGACGTCGTTTCTGGCCTTTGCCATCATGGCCACCCGGCACGGGCTCGAGCGTCCGCGTTTCCAGCGCAAGGCGTTCTACTATCTGCATGGCTTGACCGAGGGCACGGAAACCATTCTGGCTTTCGTGCTCTTCTGCCTGTGGCCGAACCATTTCGCCCTGCTGGCCACGCTGTTTGCCGTGGCGTGCCTGATCACTACCGCCACGCGGCTGTGGGGTGGCTACCGCACCCTGCGGCGGCTCGAAGAGACGCTGTGACCCCCAGGCCGACAGCAAAGAAAAGAGGGCAGCGCGTGGCTGCCCTCCTCGGGATGACTCTCGAGCGTCACGCGGTGGCTCAGTGCTCGACGCCGCCTTCACCGTGCACGTGGCCGTGCTCGATCTCTTCCTGGCTGGCTTCGCGTACGGTAGCGATCTCGACGTCGAAGTTGAGCTTCTGGCCGGCCAGCGGATGGTTGCCGTCGACGGTGACGGTATCGCCTTCCACCTTGGTCACGGTGACCATCAGCGGGCCGCCTTGCGTCTGGGCCTGGAACTGCATTCCCGGCTCGACGGCCTCGACGCCCTGGAAGGCATCGCGCGGCACTTCTTGCACCAGCTGCGGCTGCACCTCGCCGTAACCCTCTTCGGGGGAGACGGTCACATTGAGCTTTTCACCGGCTTCACGCCCTTCCAACTGCTTCTCGAGACCGGGAATGATGTTGCCGGCACCGTGGAGATAAGTCAGCGGCTGACGACCTTCCGAGCTGTCCAGCACTTCACCTGCATCGTTGGTCAGGGTGTAGTGAAACGCGACGACTGAATTCTGCGCAATCTGCATTGATGAACCTTTCGGTGAGTGCATGTAGGGACCATGGTAACGCGCGATGCCGGAGCTGTCAGGGGGGATGCGGTTTTTTCAGCTTTGGCCGGCTCTTCCTGAGTTCCGTTCACGCCTTTTTGACGAGTTGCGCAGCATGAGCCTCGCGGCTACCCTAGCGTGACCCAAAATTTTCGTCCCACTTCTAACTTTGATTGGAGCCGTGCCCATGACCGAAATCGTGATCTGGCTGATTGCCTTTGCCCTGATTCTGTTCTTCAGCATCAAGCTGTGGGAGGCGACCGTCAGTGCCGCTTTGAACAAGGTGGTGCCACGTGTCATCAAGAGCGATGACGGCAACCGCTGGGTGTGGAGCGTGGCGCTTGCCGTGCTGGGTGCCACCGCGCTGGTGCGTCCCATCGACATGCTGTTGACTCTGATCGTGATCGCCCTGCTGGGCTTGATTGGCTGGAAGCTGGTGTGTTGGGCCATGGGGCGGGCCAACTTCCACTGAGATGGCTTCTCATCGAACGCAACTGGCCCGCGGCATTCGCCGCGGGCCAGTTGCGTTTTACGTTGAGAAAGGGCGCTGAGACTGGCTGTCTCGAACTCTCAGTAGGGCGCCACGGTGACGTTGGCACCGCTGCCGATCATGCGTACCCGCTGCCCGACCTGGAACGGACGGTCGGCCTTCTGCACGATCACCACGTTCTGACCGTCGTCGCGGCGGATCTCCATCTCCCAGGCGCGCACGCGGTTGGTCGACTCTTCGATGGCGCTACCCGCCACTGCGCCACCGATCACGCCAGCGGCGGTGGCCAGCTGCCGGCCGGAACCGCCGCCCACCTGACGACCGAGCAGACCACCGACCACGGCACCGCCGCCGGTACCGATGATGCCGCCCGCACGGCTGTCGGCCTGGACCTGCACCTGGCGCAGCGCGGTGATGGTGCCGAACGTCACGGTCTGGGCGGTGCCAGCCTGGGTGCCGCGGTAGACATCGCCGCCCATGGTTGAGGTGTTGGCACAGCCGGCCAGGGTCAGCATGCCGATAGCCAGCACGGGAAGAAGACGCTTCATGTACACCTCCTGAAGGCAAGCCGATAGCGCATTGGGGAATCGTCTTTGCCATTGTTTAGGGAAACACTGTTTGCTAACTAGCTTAGCCACTCATGCTTCATTTGACCAGAGCCAAGTGCTGCAAGTGCCGCTCACAGCGGCAGAAAAAGGGGTAAACATTGTGCAAGCTGAGGGCGGCAGCGCCGGAGGGCGTGACGAAAAAAGGGAGGCACGAGGCCTCCCAAGGGTTCCAGTCGTTCTACCGTATCGCCATGCTCAGCCGAACTGGTTCATGGTGTTGTCCTTGCCGCCGGCCTTGAGTGCCGCCTCGCCGTGGAAGAACTCCTTGTGGTCGTCCCCGATGTTGGAGCCGGCCATGTCCTGATGCTTGACCGTGGCGATGCCTTCACGGATCTCGCGGCGCTGTACGCCCGCCACGTAGGCCAGCATGCCCTCGGCGCCAAAGTAACCCTTGGCCAGGTTGTCGGTGGACAGGGCGGCGGTGTGGTAGGTCGGCAGCGTAATCAGGTGGTGGAAGATGCCGGCCTCGCGGGCCGCGTCGCGCTGGAAGTTCTGAGTCCACTCGTCCGCCAGCTTGCCAAGCTCGGTGCTGTCGTACTCGGCGCTCATCAGGTTGGCGCGGTCGTAGGCCGAGACATCCTTGCCTTCCTTCTCCCAGGCATCGAATACCTGCTGACGGAAGTTGAGCGTCCAGTTGAAGGAGGGCGAGTTGTTGTAGACCAGCTTGGCGTCCGGCACCACCTGGCGAATGCGGTCCACCATGCCCTTGATCTGGCCGACGTGGGGCTTCTCGGTCTCGATCCACAGCAGGTCGGCGCCGTTCTGCAGGCTGGTGATACAGTCGAGTACCACGCGGTCTTCGCCGGTGCCGGGCTTGAACTGGTACAGGCCGGAAGCCAGACGCTTTACCTTGACCAGCTTGCCGTTCTGCTTGATCACCACGTCGCCGTTGTCGATGTCGGTAGCGCTTTCGATCACGTCACCGTCGAGGAAGCTGTTGTACTGGTCGCCCAGATCGCCCGGCTCCTTGGTCACGGCGATCTTCTGGGTCAGGCCGGCGCCCAGGGAGTCGGTGCGGGCGACGATCACGCCGTCATCCACGCCCAGTTCGAGGAAGGCGTAGCGCACGGCATTGATCTTGGCCAGGAAGTCCTCGTGGGGCACGGTGACCTTGCCGTCCTGATGGCCGCACTGCTTCTCGTCGGAAACCTGGTTCTCGAGCTGGATACAGCAGGCGCCCGCCTCGATCATCTTCTTGGCCAGCAGATAGGTGGCCTCGGCGTTACCGAAACCGGCATCGATGTCGGCGATGATCGGCACCACGTGGGTCTCGTGGTTGTCGATCTTGGCGATCAGTGCCTCGGCCTTGGCCTTGTCGCCGGCCTTCTGGGCCGCTTCGAGATCGCGGAACAGGTGGTTGAGCTCCCAGGCGTCGGCCTGGCGCAGGAAGGTGTAGAGCTCTTCGATCAGACCCGGCACGCTGGTCTTCTCGTGCATGGACTGGTCGGGCAGCGGGCCGAACTCGGAGCGCAGGGCGGCGACCATCCAGCCGGAGAGGTAGAGGTAGCGACGCTTGGTGGTGCCGAAGTGCTTCTTGATCGAAATCAGCTTCTGCTGACCGATGAAACCGTGCCAGCAGCCCAGCGACTGGGTGTACTGTGAGCTGTCGGCGTCGTAGGCGGCCATGTCCTCGCGCATGATCTTGGCGGTGTACTTGGCAATATCCAGACCGGTCTTGAAGCGGTTCTGGGCACGCATGCGGGCGGCATTCTCGGGGCTGATGCTGGCCCACTTGCCTTGCTGGGCTTCACGCAGTTGAGCCAGTGCCTTGATGTCGTCTTTGTATGACATGTTGCCATCCTTCCGATCTGAGGTGGGGTCTTCGGCTTCGATTGCCATGCGGCGGCGCTCGCTGCCTCGTCAGTTGGCGGCATTCGACCGGACTTCCCGGACTATGCTGCACCTGCGAAGTCATGTCAGAGTCAACCAGAACGTCCTGCTTGTCTCTACGGCGTTGGTCGAACTCAGATGAACGTTAAGACGCTTACTGTTTTCGACACATTGCGAACGTTATCGAACGGTCGTTTTAACTTCGCCTTGATATCACTATGCCGCATGAAGACTGAGTCTCACAATCATCACTTGGGGGCAGGTAGGGTTGTAGTTCGACTACAAGACCATGGCTTTACGCCTGAATCCTGTAGTCGAATTTCGCCTTTCTAAGGGTAGGGAGGGTGTTCAGTCGATCAGGGAAAGGCGCATGTTGCGGTGCGGTATGCCGGCGTCGAGGAAAACCTCGCCGTAGGCCGTGAAGCCGAGGTTTTCATAGAAGGCAAGGGCGTGAGTCTGGGCGGCCAGTTCGACCTGGGCGTGGCCCAGGCGGCGGGCCGAGGCGATGGCAGCCCGCATCAGCGCCGCACCGATACCCAGGCCGCGTGCTTCGCGCAGCACGGCGACCCGACCGATGTGGCCGTCGGGCAGCAGCCGGGCGGTGCCCAGTGGCGAGTCGTCGTGCAGTGCGAGGAAGTGGCGGCACGCGTCGTCGCGGCCGTCCCACTCCTCTTCGCGGGGCACCTGCTGCTCCTCGATGAACACGATACGACGGATTTCGCCGGCCACCTCGCCAAGCTCGGCCCAACTGCCTTCACGGATCTCGATCCGCTCCTTCATGGCGTCTCTCCTTTTCCGCTTTTTTCAATCTCTTACTCTTCCTCGGCCCAGGTCAGGCTGCCGGCATCGTACAGGGCTGCGAGCAGCTCGGCGGCCCCCTCATGGGCCAGCAGCTCGGCATCCAGGGGTTCGTCGCTGGCCACGGCGCGTGCCAGCGGCAGCGCACAGGCGATACCGTCGCCGTCGGCGAACAACGTGGCGGTTTCGTCATCCAGGGCGCGCCAGGCAAAGCGTGAGCCGGGACTTCTCAGCAGCTCCTCGCCTTCCTGTAGTAGAGCGACAAGCTCATCGACGTCCGTCGGGGTGTCGCTGGGTACCAGTTGGTCGACGTACTTGGGCTGGGTCATCACCCGGCCGAACCACTGGGCGAGCTGGTTGGGCTCGTCCAGGGTGGAGAGGATCAGCCGGCGCATGCGTTCGAGGGCGGCATCGTCGAGCTCCGCCGGGTCGGCGGGTGGGGTCATGCCGGCATCGGCGTAGCGCAGCGAGGGCGGCAGCCGTTCGCCGATGAAGTCGGCGAAGGAGGTGACCGCCTCGTCCGCCGAGGGAGCGCGAAAGCCCACCGAGTAGGTCATGCAGTCGTCGGACTGGCTGACGCCGTGGTGCGCCCAGCCCGGCGGCAGGTAGAGCATGTCGCCGGGCTCCAGAATCCAATCGTCGCCCGGTTCCAGCGTGAAGCGCTCGAGAATGCGCAGGTCGATGCCGGGGATGATCGGCGCGTCGTCGGGCACCTTGCCGCCCAACTGCCAGCGCCGCCGCCCCAGGCCCTGGATCAGGAAGACGTCGTACTGGTCGACATGGGGGCCGACGCTGCCGCCCGGCGGGGCGTAGCTGATCATGATGTCGTCGAGCCGCCAGCGCGGCAGGAAGTCGAAGTGCTCGAGCAGCTCGGCTACTTCGGGCACGTAGTGGTCCACGGCCTGCACCAGCAGGGTCCAGTCGCGCTCGGGCAGTTCTCCGAACACGGCCTCGTCGAAGGGGCCGTGGCTGACCTGCCACGGGCCGTCGGGGCCATCCTCTTCCACCAGCCGGGCTTCGATGCCCTCCTCGCAGGCGAGCCCGGCCAGTTCGTCGGGGTCGAGGGGGCTTTCGAAGTCGACAAAGGCTCCGCGGATCAGCAGCGGCTTGCGCTGCCAGTAGTCGCGCAGGAACTCGGCGGCGGTGAGGCCGCCCAGCAGGCTGAGAGGGGCGTCGCTTGGCATGGTGTCTCACTACTCGGCAGATGGCACGAAGAGCCGCAGGGCGTGAGGGCCCTGCGGTGTAAAAGCGTCATGGTAGCGTATTGCGCTGAACCAGGCTTTGTCTGAAAAATCGGCGAGCGAAGGCCAGACAAGGCAAAAATCGGCGAGAAGACGGAGTTTACGGAGTGTAAATGAGTACTTTGAGCCGAATTTTAACGCCGTATGGCCGAGCGCAGCCAGTTTTCGGACAGAGTCTTGGCTTAGCGGTTGGCGCCGGGCACCCAAAGCACGTCGCGCTCGCCGTTGCCATTGGCCCGCCGCGCCAGGACGAACAGCAGATCGGAGAGGCGGTTGAGGTAGCGCAGCACCTCGGGATTGACCGGCTGTTCCGTCATCAGCGCCGTGACCGCGCGCTCGGCGCGGCGGGCCACGGTGCGGGCCAGGTGTAGATGGGCGGCAAGCGGCGTACCGCCGGGCAGGATGAACGAGCGCAGGGTGGCGAGCTCGGCGTTGCAGGCGTCGATGCGTGCTTCCAGATACTCGACCTGGCCAGCCGTGACCCGCAGCGGCGGGTACGGCGGATTCTCCTGCTCCGGCGTGCACAGATCGGCACCGACGTCGAACAGGTCGTTCTGCAGCCGGGCCAGGAGTTCATGCAGCTCACCCTCGGCATGCAGCTGGGCCAGGCCGAGGGTGGCGTTGGCTTCGTCCACCGTGCCGAAGGCTTCCACCCGCAGGTCATGCTTGGCCACGCGGGTGCCGTCGCCGAGACCGGTGTCGCCCTTGTCGCCGGTGCGGGTGTAGATCTTGGTCAGCTTGACCATGGCGCCTCCTGGTACGATGCCGGCCGGCTCACAGCCGGCGGGCCTGGTCCTCGGCGTTGCCGATGTAGGTGGCCGGCGTCAGCGCCTTGAGCTCGGTCTTGACCTCGGCCGGCAGTTCCAGCGTATCGATGAAGGCGGCAAAGCCGGCCTGGTCGATCCGCTTGCCGCGGGTCAGCTCCTTGAGTTTCTCGTAGGGCTTCTCGATACCGTAGCGACGCATCACCGTCTGGATCGGCTCGGCGAGCACCTCCCAGCTGGCGTCGAGGTCCTCGGCCAGGCGCGCCGGGTTGGCCTCGAGCTTGCCGATGCCCTTGAGCGCCGCCTCGTAGGCGATCAGGCCGTAGGCCAGGCCGACGCCGAGGTTGCGCAGCACGGTGGAGTCGGTGAGGTCGCGCTGCCAGCGCGAGATCGGCAGCTTCTGCGCCAGGTGGCCGAGCACGGCGTTGGCCAGGCCCAGGTTGCCCTCGGAGTTCTCGAAGTCGATGGGATTGACCTTGTGCGGCATGGTCGAGGAGCCGATCTCGCCCTCGACCGTCTTCTGCTTGAAGTAGCCCAGCGAGATGTAGCCCCACACGTCGCGGTCGAAGTCGATCAATACGGTGTTGAAGCGGCACACGGCGTCGAACAGCTCGGCAATGTAGTCGTGGGGCTCGATCTGGGTGGTGTAGGGGTTGAAGGTCAGCCCCAGGCCCTCGACGAAAGTGCGCGCGTTGGCCTCCCAGTCGACGTCCGGATAGGTGGCCAGATGAGCGTTGTAGTTGCCTACCGCGCCGTTGATCTTGCCGAGGATCTCGACGTTCTCGATCTGGGCGAGCTGGCGGCGCAGACGATAGGCGACGTTGGCCATCTCCTTGCCCAGGGTGGTGGGGCTGGCCGTCTGGCCGTGGGTGCGCGAGAGCATCGGCAGGGCGGCGTGCTCGTGGGCCAGCTTGGCGATCTCGTCGGCGACCCGGTGCATCACCGGCAGCAGTGTCTTCAGGCCGTCGGCGAGCATCACGCCGTAGGAGAGATTGTTGATGTCTTCGCTGGTGCAGGCGAAGTGCACGAACTCGGTGATGGCGTGCAGCTCCGGCTGCGCGACGATCTTCTCCTTGATGAAGTACTCCACCGCCTTGACGTCGTGGTTGGTGGTGCGCTCGATCTCCTTGATGCGCTCGGCGTCGGTCAGCGAGAAGTCGCGGATCATCGCCTCGAGGAAGGCCGTGGCCTCGGCCGAGAGCGGTGGCACCTCGACGATGCCGCCCTGCTCGGCGAGGCGCTGCAACCAGCGGATCTCGACGATCACGCGGGCGCGGATCAGGCCGAACTCGCTGAAGTGTTCACGCAGGCTCTCGGCCTTGTTGCCATAGCGGCCGTCGACAGGAGAGAGGGCGGTAAGAGCGGTGAGGGGCAGGGAAGCGGCTTGCATGGTCGTTATCCGGTGCGTGTAGGAAATGGAGTGAGGGAAACGGGTATCAGCCCAACTGGTCCAGGGCGTTCTTGAGGGCGCCGCGCTGGAGTACGAGCCGCCAGCGGCGGCCACCCTGCTGGTGCCAGAGCAGGGCGAAGCGGATGCCGGCGAGCAAAATGGCGCGTACCCGCTCGGGCATCATGCGGCTTTGCAGTATCGAAGGGTCGCCCTGTACCACGATGCGGGTCTTCAGGGTCGAGAGTGTCTCCTGATAGGCCTCGCCAAGGCTGGCGACGACGTTCTCGTGGGTCGCGCCGAAGTGCTCGGCCTGGCCCTGGATACGGCTGAGGTGCTGGCCGAGGGTGCTCATCATGGCGTTGTCGTTGCGCAGCTTGCTCATCAGCAGCAGCAGCGAGAAACCATAGCGCAGCACCACCGGATTGGCCTGGCGGCGCCCCACCACGGCTTCGAGCACTTCCAGGCCGCGGCGCAGATTGTTGGGATGGCCGCCGTAGATTGCCTCGAAGCTTTCCGGGTCGGTGTCGAGCGTGGCGCGAATCAGGGTTTCCCAGGGGCGCGGCTCGACCTGGCCGGTACGGGCCAGCTCGTCGACCAGGCTGGCGGCCTGGAACACGCCGGCCAGTGCCAGCGCCTGGCGCGCAGCGGGGGTGTCGGGAGCGCGATGAATGGGCGTGGTGTTCATGCGCCGGTCTCCTCGGCATTCCAGATGTCGCGGATCACGCCGCCGCCCAGGCAGATCTCGCCGTCGTAGAGCACCAGCGACTGGCCGGGGGTGACGGCGCGCTGGGGATCGATGAAGTGCACTTCGACGCCGCCATCCGGGAGCGTGCGCATGTGGCACGGCACGTCGCTCTGGCGGTAGCGGGTCTTGGCGGTAAAGCGACCCTCGGCGGCGGGGGGCTCGCCGGCTACCCAATCCATCGCCTCGGTGGCCAGCGTATCGGTGTACAGCAAGGGATGGTGCTTGCCCTGCACCGCGACCAGCACGTTGCGCTCGAGATCCTTGCCCGCCACGTACCAGGGCGCCTCGGGGTGGTTGGCCAGCCCGCCGATGCCGAGCCCCTGGCGCTGGCCCAGGGTGTAGTACATCAGCCCCATGTGCTCGCCGATCACTTCGCCCTCGGGCGTCTCGATCACGCCCGGCTGCGCCGGCAGGTACTGCTGCAGGAAGTCGCGGAAGCGCCGCTCACCGATGAAGCAGATACCGGTGGAGTCCTTCTTGCGTGCGGTGGCCAGGCCGTGGCGTTCGGCGATGGCGCGTACCTCGGGCTTCTCCAGTTCGCCTACCGGGAACAGCGTGCGGGCGATGGCGGCTTCCGGCACGGCGTGCAGGAAATAGCTCTGGTCCTTGTTGGCGTCGATACCCTTGAGCAGCCGTGGCCGGCCGTGGCGTACGCCGCCACGAACATAGTGGCCGGTGGCGATCTTCTCGGCGCCGAGCATCTCGGCGTACTCGAGGAACACCTTGAACTTGATCTCGCGGTTGCACAGGATGTCCGGGTTCGGCGTGCGACCGGCCTTGTACTCGGCCAGGAAGTGCTCGAACACGTTGTCCCAGTATTCGGCGGCAAAGTTGGCCGTATGCAGCTTGATGCCCAGCTTCTCGCACACGGCCTGGGCGTCCGCCAGGTCGGCCTTGGCGGTACAGTACTCGGTGCCGTCGTCCTCGTCCCAGTTCTTCATGAACAGGCCTTCGACCTGATAGCCCTGCTCCAGCAGCAGCAGGGCGGAAACGGAGGAGTCGACGCCGCCGGACATGCCGACGATCACCTTGCCTGAGGTGGCGGTCATGGGCGCTCTCGGGTTGAGTGGGTCGCAAATGGGCGGGGATTATACCCTACATTCTGTGGTGTCTTCATCCTGGCGCGGGGATGACGCTTTTGCGTGTCAGTGCCTTTCCAGCTAATTGACCGGCCGGCCAGTTAGGGAAACGCTGCACAAATCCCGACGCAGCTGCCTGTTCGGCTCCGGCGGGGTAGAATCTGACCATCCCGCCACCG
>JAAQTN010000028.1 GCA_011742915.1 Billgrantia desiderata
TTGTGCATGTCCTCGGTGGCCTCCTCCTCGGCCACGTCCATGGCGTCGTCGTAGGTGACGATGCCCACCAGGCGCTCCCCGCCATTGATCACGGGCAGGGCCAGCAGGTCGTAGCGGGCAATCAGCTTGGCCACTTCCTCCTGGGGAGTGTCGACACTGGCCCAGACGATCTCTTCGGTGATGAGATCCCGTACCAGGGCGTCCGGTGCGGCGAGAATCAGCTCACGCAGAGAAAGGGTACCGACCAGACGTTCGGCTTCGTCGATGCAGTAGATCTGGTAAATGGTCTCGGCATCCGGCCCTTTGGTGCGTACCAGTTTCAAGGCTTCCGTCACCGGGATGTCAATGGGCACGGCCATGTAATCCGAGGTCATCACTGCCCCGGCCGTCCCTTCCTCGTAGCTGGCCAGCTTGCGCAGATCCTCCCGCTCCTCCTTGGCCAGGGTGCGCAGCAGCGCCTGCTGACGATCCTCGTCGAGCTGCTTGAACAGGTCGGTGCGCTCGTCGGCGCTCATGTGCAGCAGCAGCTCGGCCAGCTTGGTGTCGCTCAGGCGAAGGGCGATCTCCTCCTGAAGCGCTTCGCTGAGGTAGCCGAACGCCACCGCGCGCTGATCGAGCGGCAGGTGCTGCAAGAGCGAAAGCACGGTATCGGTGTGCTCATGCTGAACGAATTCGGCCAGGTCGGCCGGCTGCATGTCGGCGATCAGGCGCTCGATGGCTTCCTGATCGCGACGCTGCATGGCGCTGCGCAGTGAGGCAGCGAGAATGGCATAGCTCATGGTCGGGCTCCTGGCGCGCATCGGCACGTGCGCGCAGAAGCCTTGGCGGGACCTTAGAGAATCAGGTCAGGCAAGGGCCGTGGCGCGCGCGGCGGTGCAGCGCTGATAGCTGGAATGTCCGTCGTTGTCTGTCGACTCGGAGGTTCCATAACGTCCTCGGGAAAATTGGGTGTCGCCGCCATTAGGGAAGTACTGAACAAATCGACGAGCGAGATGAAGCACAAGGCGCACGGAGCACAAGAACCGGAGCATATTGGGGTATATGTGAGGATTCTGAGCACCGCGCAACGCAGTGATTCGCTCGCGCAGGCATTTGTGCAGCGCTTCCTGAGGTGGCGCGGGCATTCTAGGCCGGTCATCGGCGATCCGCAATATCGGCACGAGCCGCGGAATTGTAACGAGCGACGGCGGACAATCGGCAAGGGGGCGTGTATCCTCTTCGCGTCCGGTCGTGCGTTTGCTGCACTGCATATGCTTTGCCATCGGGAGAATGCCAGGAATGGATTGGCTCCAGGTCGTCGTATTGTCAGTGGTTCAGGGCTTGACCGAGTTCCTGCCGATCTCGAGTTCCGCCCATCTGATCCTGGTGCCGGTACTCACCGACTGGGACGACCAGGGGCTGACCTTCGACGTGGCGGTGCATCTGGGCAGCCTGCTGGCGGTGGTGCTCTATTTCCGTCACGACCTGCGCCGCATGGGCGCGAGCTGGGCCATGTCGCTACGACGGCGCAGCCTGCGCCAGGGCGTCGAAGATCCGGACGCCCGGCTGGCGTGGTGGGTGCTGCTGGCCACTATACCCGTATGCGTTGCCGGCTTCGTTCTGCATGACGCCATCAGCGTCAGCATGCGTTCGCCGATCCTGATCGGCGTTACCCTGATCGGCTTCGGCCTGCTGCTGGGATATGCTGACTGGAACAAGCGAGCGGGGAGAAGTGAGTACCAGCTTACCCTGCGCGACGCGCTGTTGATCGGCGCTGCCCAGGCGCTGGCGCTGATCCCCGGTACCTCGCGCTCCGGTATCACCATGACGGCGGCGCTGCTGCTGGGCATGAGCCGCGAGGGCGCGGCGCGCTTTTCGTTCCTGCTGTCGATCCCGGTCACGGCTCTGGCCTCGGGCCTGGAGATTCACGGAGCGCTGCAGGTGCCGCGCGAGATCGACTGGCAGGCGATGGCGGTGGGTGTGGTGCTGTCGGGGCTGAGCGCCTATATCTGCATTCACTACTTCATCGCTTTCATCAAGCGGATCGGAATGCAGCCTTTCGTTGTCTACCGCATCGTGCTTGGGCTGTGGCTGCTGTGGATCTTCTGGTAGCCCACCCACTCTATCGAGGAGTCTTGATATCATGACCTCTTTCCTGCGCCCCATGGTGGCTTTGGCCCTGAGCCTGGCGCTGCTGCTCAGCGGATGCTCGGAAAACGATCGTCCGCTGGATTCGCCGGTGCGCCTCGAAGGCGCCATCTTCGGCTCCTTCTATCAGGTGACCATCGCCGACAGCCTGACCCAGGGGCAGGCGCGCGAACTGGAAGAGGGGCTGCGCGAGGTGCTCGAGCAGGTGGATGCATCGATGTCGATCTATCGTGAAGATGCGGAGCTGATAGCCTTCAATCAGTCACCGGTGGGCGAATGGCAGCCGCTCTCCAACGAGCTGATCGAGGTGCTGGCGATCAGCCAGTCGGTGGCCGAAAGCAGCAACGGCGCCTTCGACGTGACCATCGGCGGACTGGTCAACCTGTGGAGCTTCGGTTCCGAGGCGCGACCGCGCGAAGTACCGGATGACGAGACCCTGCAGGCCCGCCTTGCCGAGGTGGGGCCCGACAGCATCGAGGTCGACGAGAACGCCATGCAGGCACGCCGGCTGCGCGACGTGTTCGTCGATCTCGGCGGCGTGGCCAAGGGTCACGGTACCGACCGGGTGGCCGCCTACCTCGATGGCGAAGGCATCGAGCACTATCTGGTCAACCTGGGCGGCGATCTGATCGCGCGTGGCTATCGAGATGCCGACGGTGAGCCTTGGCGCATCGGCATCGAGGCACCGCTGGACGACCGTCAGGAAGCGACGCAGATCGTGCCGGTGCACGACATCTCGATCGCCACGTCCGGCGATTACCGCAACTATTTCGAAGAGGAGGGGCGGCGCTTCTCGCACACCATCGACCCGCGAACCGGTCGGCCCATCGAGCATCGGGTGGCCTCGGTGACGGTGGCGCATCCCTCGAATGCCTGGGCCGACGCCTGGGCCACGGCGATGCTGGTGCTGGGTGAAGAGGAGAGCATGGCCCTGGCCCGAGAGCAGGACCTCAAGGTGCTGCTGCTGGTACGTGAAGGCGAAGGCTGGCGCAGCGTGGCGAGCCCGGCCTTCGCGGAACGCTTCGGTGGGGAACTGAGCGAAGAAATGAACCTCGAGGTGCGCTGAACCGCCGAATAAGGGCGGTGCACGGCCATGTTGAGCAATGGGTGCCGTTTGGTCCCTGATGAACTGAAGAGCCAATCGAATGGACAAGGAGTCTTCGATGACCCTGGATGTGGTGATCCTTGCCGCCGGGCAGGGTACCCGGATGCGTTCTACCCTGCCCAAGGTGCTGCATCGCCTGGCCGGCAAGCCGATGGTGCGTCACGTACTCGATACCGCCCTCGAACTCGAGGCGGAGCGCCTGCACGTCGTGGTCGGCCACGGTGCCGAGCGGGTGCGCGAAGCACTCGGCGACTACCCGGTACGCTTTGCCCTGCAGGCCGAACAGAAGGGCACCGGCCATGCCGTGGCCCAGGCGCTGGATGGCCTGGGCGAAGGCAAGGTGCTGGTACTGTACGGCGACGTGCCGCTGATCCGTCGCGAGACGCTGGCGGCACTGCTGGCCGAAGTGAGCGAATCGCGCATGGCGCTGCTCACCGTGACCCTGGACGACCCCACCGGTTACGGCCGGATCCTGCGCAACGCCGACGGCGAGGCGGTGGCCATCGTCGAGCAGAAGGATGCCAGCGAGCGTGAGCTGGCAATCCGCGAATGCAACACCGGCATCATGGCCATGACCGCGTCACAACTGAAGCGCTGGCTGCCGCAGCTCTCCGCCGACAATGCCCAGGGCGAGTACTACCTCACCGACGTCATTGCCATGGCAGCCGCCGAGGGAGTAGCCATCGCCACGGCCCAGCCGGCCGATGCCATGGAGGTGGAGGGGGTCAACAACCGCCAGCAGATGGCCCGCCTGGAGCGTTCCCACCAGATGCGGATCGCTGATGAACTCATGGCCCAGGGCGTGGCGTTGATCGACCCGGCGCGCCTCGACGTGCGCGGTCGCCTCAACTGCGGTCATGACGTGGAGATCGACGTCGGCTGCGTGTTCGAGGGCGAGGTGGAGCTGGGCGAAGGCGTTCGCATCGGACCCCACTGCGTGATCCGCGACAGCCATATCGGCGCCGAAACCGTCATCGAGCCGCACAGCGTGATCGAAGGAGCCGTGGCAGCCGGCCACAACCGTATCGGTCCCTTTGCCCGGCTGCGTCCGGGAACGCGCCTGGCGGTGGGCGCCAAGGTGGGCAATTTCGTCGAGACGAAAAATGCCGAAGTGGGCGAGGGCAGCAAGATCAATCATCTTAGCTATGTGGGCGATGCGCGACTGGGTCGCGGCGTCAACGTCGGCGCCGGTACCATCACCTGCAACTACGATGGGGCCAACAAGCACCACACCGACATCGGCGACGATGCTTTCATCGGCTCCAACACCGCCTTGGTGGCGCCGGTCAGCGTTGGGCGAGGTGCCACGGTGGGGGCCGGTTCGACCATCAGCAAGGACGTGCCCGACAACGCCCTGGCCGTTTCCCGTGGACGCCAGATCGGCAAGGCCGACTGGGTGCGACCGGCCAAGAAGACCCGAGACTGACAACCAGCGCGAGGAATCGTCATGTGTGGAATCGTCGGTGCCGTTGCCCAGCGCAACGTGGAAGGCATCCTGCTCGAAGGCTTGAGGCGCTTGGAGTACCGTGGCTACGACTCGGCCGGGATGGCGGTGATCTCCCCTGATCACGAGCTGCAGCGCCGCCGCGCGCTGGGCAAGGTCGCAGCCCTCGAGACCATGCTTAATGAGGCAGCCCTGCCGGGGCGCTGCGGTATCGCTCACACCCGCTGGGCCACCCACGGCAAGCCCAGCGAGGAGAACGCTCATCCGCACCAGTCGGGAAGCCGGCTGGCGCTGGTGCACAACGGCATCATCGAGAATCACGAGCCGCTACGCCGCGCGCTGGAAGCCGACGGCTATGTCTTCTCCTCGCAGACCGATACCGAGGTGGTGGCGCACCTGCTGGAGCGTGAATACCGCCGTGGCGGCGGCCTGTTGGCCGCCGTACAGCGAGTGCTCGCTCGCCTCGAAGGCGCCTATGCCCTGGCCGTGGTGCATGCCGACGAGCCCGACGTCGTGGTGGGTGCACGCAAGGGCAGTCCGCTGGTGGTGGGTGTGGGGATCGACGAAGCCTTCCTCGGCTCCGACCCGCTGGCGCTGCTGCAGGTCACCGACCGTTTCATCTACCTGCAGGAGGGTGACGTGGTCCGGCTCTCCGACGGCGGCCGGATCGAGATCTGCGATGCGCAGGGGCAAGCCGCGCAGCGTGAGACGCATACCTTCGAGCATGGCGACGGCGCCGCCAGCAAGGGCGAATACCGTCACTACATGCTGAAGGAGATCTACGAGCAGCCGGCGGTGATCGCGGCAGCGCTGGAAGGGCGGCTGAGCGAGCGCGCGGTGCCGGTCGAGTGCTTCGGCCCCGATGCGGAGGCGTTGTTCGAGCGGGTCAAGCAGGTGCACATCGTCGCCTGCGGTACCAGCTATCATGCCGGTCTGGTGGCGCGCTACTGGCTGGAGCGCTATGCCGACATCCCCGTGCAGGTGGAAGTCGCCTCGGAGTACCGCTACCGCACGGTGGTGGTGCCGGACGACACCCTGTTCGTCACGCTGTCGCAGTCCGGTGAGACGGCCGATACCCTGGCGGCCCTGCGTTTCGCCCGCGAGCGGGGCTATCTCGGCAGCCTGGCCATCTGCAACGTGCCGGGAAGCTCCCTGGTACGTGAGTCCGATCTCACCCTGATGACCCAGGCCGGCCCCGAGATCGGCGTGGCCTCGACCAAGGCCTTCACCACCCAGCTCACCGCCCTGATGCTGCTGACGCTGGCCCTGGGGCGGGTCAAGGGGCTGGCGGCCGAGACCCAGGCCGAACTGGTGGCCGGGCTGCGCTCGCTGCCGCAACTGGTGGGTCAGGTGCTGAAACTGGATGATGCCATCGAGCGGCTGTCGACTGCCTTTGCCGAGAAGCATCATGCCCTCTTCCTCGGGCGCGGCGCGCACTTCCCCATCGCCCTGGAGGGCGCGCTCAAGCTCAAGGAGATCTCCTACATCCACGCCGAGGCCTATCCCGCCGGCGAACTCAAGCACGGCCCGCTGGCGCTGGTGGACAGCGAGATGCCGGTCATTTCCGTCGCTCCCAACGACGAATTGCTCGACAAGCTCAAGTCCAACCTGCAGGAAGTGCGTGCCCGTGGCGGCGAACTCTTCGTGTTCGCCGACGAGCAGGTCGGCATCGTGGAGGAAGATGGCGTCAGGGTGCTGCATCTGCCACATGTGCACGACGCCTTGGCGCCGATTCTCTATACCGTGCCGCTGCAGCTGTTGAGCTATCACGTGGCGGTACTCAAGGGTACCGACGTCGATCAGCCGCGTAATCTGGCCAAGTCGGTAACGGTGGAGTGAACTCAGGATACTTCAGCTTACTTTTCTCGTTTCCTATCGTTAAACTTCGGCATTGAACTAGGCAGTAACAAGAGACTTGTTGCTGCCTAATTTCAATTAAACGAAGAACGAGAAAAGGATATCGACGTGGGGAACGGACAGAAACGTCAGGGAAGTTTCCTGAAACGCTTGCTGGTGATTGGCGCAGGGCCCGTGCTTGTGGTGGGTCTGGGAGTTCCCTATTGGTTGGGCCAGCAGGTGGAAAAGCATTACGCCGATTATCTGCAACAGTTGCAGCGCTTCGGCTATATCCAGGTCGAGAACCTGGTTTATGAACGTGACTGGTTCCAAGCCAGTGCCAGCTATGAACTCATCATCGAGCCCGAACTTGCGCAGGCTTACGAGCGTCTTCTTGGCGCAGAGATGGGGCTGTCATTCGATGGAGAGCCGCTCAGAATAGTCGTCAACGACCGCATCACCCATGGCCCCTTCGTGGGCGCTCTGGCCACGTTCGAGGGGCGAGCCGAGGCGTCGGGTTGGCTGTTCGAGCAGGCGATCCACCTGGAAGAGGACGAGGATTTCGCCCGCTATGCCGGCAGGGTCGGTTTTGACCAAGTGGTAGAAGGCGAATGGGAGCCCATGGCGGTAACGCTGGCCTCGGGTCCGCTACTCAATGATTTGGGTGTGGAGATGCGTTACCAGGGTGAATACCTGGGCGGTGAGTTCCGCTACGACTCAAGCTCGGGTGAGTATCGCAGTACGAATCGTCTGGGGCAGTCCCGATTGGTGGAGCCTTCGGCCGTTCACACCTTCGAGGGCTCTACCACCGACCTGGTGATTTCTTTCCCCCAGGGAGTGCTGCGTGAAATCGCGCTGCGCTCGGACGATGCGCCGATGTCGACGGAGAGCCGCGATCTGCAAGAGGTGGGCAACTCCCGCATCGAAGGGCAGAGCGTCGAGGTCAAATTGCTGTTCGATGAGCAGGGCCGCTTCGCCGACCTGGTGGCGCACTTGGAGATGCAGGGCTTCGAGTCCGAAGCGCCTGATCTTTACCTCACCATGGACGGTCTGGCGGCCGATTTCACGGCGACTCGCCAGGGCGACAGCAGCTGGTATGGCCAGCTTGGCCTCAGCCTCGACGGCCTGACGGTGCGCGAGCAGTACTCGCCGGGTTTTACTGCGCAAAGCGCCACGGTTCGCCTGGGACTGGAGCCGGAGTCCGAGGCGCACTTCCAGCTGGCGCAGCTGTGGGCGGCAGAGGGGCTGCAGATTCAGGGCCTGGAGGAGTCGATCGCCTTCCATGTCGAGTCCAGCTACGGGAAGCTGTCGCGCACCGAGTACGACACCCTGTGGAGCCTGATCTACGAAGCCATTGCCAGCTTCCAGTGGGACGATCCCGAGGCCCTGCTGCCCATTTTCGAGCGCATGGAGGAGGCTGGCGAGGCGCTGATGGCGGACCGCTCCGTACTCGCCATCAAGCCGGCGTCGTTCAGCATGGGCGATGCGGACATCGAGCTGGCGCTGGAAGCCGACCTGCTGCTTCAGGACATTGCCGGTTTCGACGACAGCTTTCTGCTCGATGCGGAAAACCGCCTGGATCTGAGCGTAGAGGCTTCCGCCATGCTGCTGCATCGGGTGGCCCGTGAAGTCCTGCGACAGCAGTACAACGGCATGCTTTCGGGCAATGAGCTCGATGCCATGGCCAAGGAGGTGGTTGCCGGAAGCGTGGAGCCGATGCTCGAGATGGGCGTCGTTCGCCGCGAGCAGGACGGGAGCTACACCTTGAAGGTGCAGCTACAGGACGGCCAGCTGCTGGTGAACGGCGAACCCGGCGAGTGGCTGCTGGAGCAGTTCTGAGCCGCTGCGAAGCAGCGCTGAAGACTGGGCTGGGTGGAGCGCTCAGCGCTCCACCCAGCCGCGGCGGATCAACGGCGCGAACAGTATTCGATACAGCCGCATGGCCACCCGGTGATAGAAGGGCAGGATCAGCCAGCTGCGGCTGGCGCCGACCAGCGTGGCCATCGCCGCCGCAAGCACCAGGGCGCCGAGCATGTCCTGGGGGAAATGCACCCCAAGGAAGACCCGCGCCCAGGCCACCGGCAGTGTCAACAGCAGCAGGTAGCGCCCTATCCTTCGGGTGCCGGCATGCAGCAGCAGGCTGAAGGCCATGGTCAGCATGATGGTGGCGTGATTGCTGGGAAATGCCGGGGTCGGGGCGTGTTCCAGGAAGGTCTGTCCCACGGGCATCATGAACGGCCGTGGCGTCGGCCACAGCCAGCCGATCACCCAGCTTGCGGCCAGCGCGAGCAGGGTGGCGATGAAGGCCTCCCACAGCGGGCGTTTCAGGCGCTCACTGCCGCGCAGCCAGCCAATGACCAGCAGAGCCGGCACCAGCCAGATCAAGTACACGGCGAAGACTTCCGCCATCAGCAGCAGCCGTGGGTCGCTGCCGGGCGCCGCGTTGAGTTGGGCGAACAGGGCAAGGTTGAGAGTCGTATCCATGGGCTGGGTGCGCTGGGCGCGCTTCCTTGTGCATTCTTGAGCAGGCAGCCATGCTGCCATTCGCCGGGCGGTGTTTCCGATTAATTTTGTTACAGGAGCATGACAAGGTTGTCCAGACTGTATCTGGGTTTGGCCATGTGGGCCAACCCCGACTGGTGTGGCTCCCTTTACCCACCCTATGGCGGCCAGGAGGGTTGGCTGGCCGACTATGCGCGGGTGTTCAACGCGGTGGAGGGCAACACGACCTTCTACAGCGGGGCGCCCCGGGCCGAGACGGTGGCTGGCTGGTCGCGCCTGGCGCCTGTTGATTTCCGTTTCTGCTTCAAGCTGCCGGCGGCGCTGACCCACGAGCGTCGTCTCGAGGGTATCGAGACGGACTTCGATGCCTTCGTCGAGGCCCTGACCCCACTGCACGATCGGCTGGGACCACTGCTCGTCCAGTTGCCGCGGGACTTCGGCCCTGATCTACTGCCCCGGCTCGAAGCGCTGCTGGTACGCTGGCCTGCGGCGATTCCCTGCGCCGTGGAGGTCCGGCATCCTGAATTTTTCCACAAGGGGGCGGCCGAGATCGCTCTCAACCGCCTGTTGATAACTCATGGCGCCAACCGTGTCATGCTCGATGTGAGGCCGCTGTTCTCGACCTCGGCGGCGGGCTGCCCCGCGCTTGCACAAGCGCAGAGTGAAAAGCCACGGTGCCCATTACACGTGCTTTCCACGGGAAACGAGCCGCTTGTCCGCTTTATCGGACACCTCGATGAAGCGATCAACCTCAACTACTTCCGACCCTGGATAGACCAGCTGAGGCTGTGGATAAAACAGGGGAAAACCCCTTTTCTCTTTGTGCATACCGCGAATAACCGACAGGCCCCCGAGCTCGCCCGACGCCTCCATGGCGAGCTGATCGCCCACCTCGACCAACCGCCGCTCAACGACTTCGCCGGAGAGCGTCAAACCACGCTGTTCTGAGTCCTCTGCCGCTGGCCTTCGAGCGTATGATCGGATAGATTTGCCACCATTCGGTGCAATTACCTATCGTTTTTCCGGGTTTTTGTGCTTGAGGCAGATCAACAATCGGATACATAACAACAGGTGACTCATGTCTAAACTCGTCCATGCGCAGTGGTCATCGAAGATGACCTTCGTGCTGGCGGCCGCCGGGTCGGCCGTCGGGCTAGGCAATATCTGGCGCTTCTCCTACATGGTGGGAGACAACGGCGGCGCCGCCTTCGTCCTCGTCTACCTGACCTGCGTGGCCGTGGTGGGCCTCCCCGTGCTGGTGGCCGAGTGGTTGATCGGCCGGCGGGGCCAGAAGAACCCGATCAACGCCATGGCGGAGCTGGCCGGCAAGAACGCCCAGCCCAAGGCGTGGGCATTGGTGGGTGCCAGCGGCGTGCTGGCGGCCTTTCTGATCCTCTCCTTCTATAGCGTCATCGGCGGCTGGTCGCTCTCCTATACCCTGGGTTCGGTCACCGGTACCTTTACCGGCCAGGATGCCGACGGCGTCGGCGCCATCTTCGAGGGGCTGCTGGGCAGTCCCGGACTGCTGCTGCTGTGGCATACCGCCTTCATGGCGCTGGTGGTATGGATCGTGGCGCGCGGCGTGACCAAGGGGCTGGAAGGTGCGGTACGCACCATGATGCCGGCATTGGTGGTGCTGATGGTGGTGCTGGTCGGCTACGGCATGACCACCGGTCATTTCGGCGAGGCGCTGGCCTTCATGTTCCGCCCCGACTGGGGCGCGCTCTCCGGCGACGTGGTGCTGGCCGCCATGGGGCAGGCGTTCTTCACCCTGTCGCTGGGCATGGGCATCATGATGGCCTACGGTTCCTACCTGGGTGAGGACGTCAACCTGCTGGGCACCGCACGCACGGTGATCATCCTGGATACCGGCATCGCCCTGCTGGCCGGCCTGGCGATCTTCCCCATCGTCTTTGCCAACGGCCTGAGTGCCGGAGAAGGCCCGGGGCTGATCTTCGTCACCCTGCCGCTGGCGTTTGGCAACATGACCGGCGGCATGCTGCTGGGGCTGATGTTCTTCCTGCTGCTGACCTTCGCCGCGCTGACTTCGGCCATCTCGCTGCTCGAGCCGGTGGTGGAGTTCGTCGAGGAGCGCACGCCGCTGACACGGGTCATGGCTACGCTGGTGAGCGCCGTGGCGGTGTGGCTGTTGGGCATTGCCGCGCTGATGTCGTTCAACGTCTGGCCCGAGCCGGTGATGTTCGGACTCAACGTGTTCGATCTGCTGGACACCTTCACCAGCAAGATCCTGCTGCCGCTGACGGGGCTGGGCGCGATCGTCTTCGTGGCCTGGTGTCTGGATCGCCGCAGCGTGGCCGCCGAGCTGAATCTGACCGGCGGCAGCGAACAGGTGTGGCTGGTGGTGGCGCGCTACGTGGCGCCGCTGGGGGTGATCCTGGTGTTCGTCAACTCCCTGTTGGGATGAGCCAGGGATTATTGGGTGACGAGCCTAGCTGGCCCCGCATGCCGGGGCCGGATTTCCTGCTTGTCGCGGCCGCCCTTTGGGCGGCCGCTTCAGTGTCTTTCTTCGTCGACCAGATCGGCGATGTCCCGCTCCAGCTGCTTGAACTCCTGATGCAGCTCGATTCCGCGGCGGGCGCGCAGGTTTCGCTGGGCGGCGCTGCGGGAGCGCTTCTCATGCTCGGCGACGTTGATGCTCATGAAGATGTCGAGAAGTTCATTCTTGACGGAAGTGACTCGTTCGACCTTACTCATGATCGACTCTCCCTTCTTCTTCTGTGCCTTATCTTCGTCAGTGCGGCAAGATCAAATCACAGCATCTTTACTATACCCTACTTGACAGAATCGTGACGAAGTGACTCTTTCCACGCTGAGGAGCGAAACTCCCCCAAGCGAGTCGGTATCGTGCATACTGAACCCAGCGATTGGCCAATCAAGGAGTTCAGCGTGAGCCGCGCCCTGTTCGATGAAATGAGACGCCGCATGGAGCTCTTCCGCCGCTCCGAGCAGAAAGTGGCGCGCTTCGTGCTGCGCAATCCCGATGAAGTCATTCACATGCGCATCGTCGATCTGGCCACCGAGGCCAAGGTCAGCGAGCCGACCGTGGTGCGCTTCTGCCGGGCCCTGGGCTGCAACGGCTTTCAGGACTTCAAACTCAAGCTGGCGCAGATGCTGGCTTCGGGCAGCCAGTTCGCCCAGTTCTCGATGAACGACGACGACTCCGTCGCCGAGTTCTCCCAGAGCATCTTCGACTCCACCGTGGGTACCCTGCTGTCGGTGCGTGACCGCCTCGACAACGAAGCCCTGAGCCGGGCGATCCAGTCGCTGGCCATGGCCAATCGGGTCGAATTCTACGGCTTCGGCGCCTCCGGGGCGGTGGCCTTCGATGCCCAGCACAAGTTCTTCCGTCTGCAGATCTCCACCGCGGCCTACGCCGACCCCCACATGCAGAACATGTCGGCGGTGACCCTCAAGGAGGGCGACGTGGTGGTGGCGATCTCCCAGACCGGACGTACCCGCGCCCTGGTGGCCAGCGTGCGCCTGGCCCGTGAAGCCGGTGCCACGGTGATCGGCCTGTGTCCCAGCGGTTCGCCGCTCTCCGAGGAGGTGACCCTGCCGCTCTACATCGACGTGCACGAGGACACCGAGATCTACACGCCGATGAGCTCGCGCATCGCCCATCTGGTGCTGATCGACGTGCTCGCCGTGGGTGTGGCCAAGACTCGCGGGCCGAAGCTCGCCGAGCAGCTCAAGGCAGTCAAGAAGAGCCTGACGCCGTTGAGGTTTCCGGAGCAGGAGGGCAAGCCCTAGCGGCCTAGCCCGCGGCTGTTCCGGCGACAGGTCTAGGCGGAGGCGCTGTGAACCCTTCCCTGGGCGCTACATCCTTCATCCCTGAAGGATGACCTCCGCTTCGACCTGTCCCCGGCGCCGCTCGGGTCGAGGATTGGACGGGCGGATATGCTAAGCTGGGCGCTCATTTTTTCCAGCGGCAGACCCCTTCCATGGACGACGTCACGGCGATTCTCGATCAGTTGAACCCGGCCCAGCGCGAGGCGGTGAGCGCCCCCCAGGGCAACATGCTGGTGCTGGCCGGAGCCGGCTCCGGCAAGACCCGGGTGCTGGTGCATCGCATCGCCTGGCTGATGCAGGCCGAGGGGCTGTCGCCCTATGCCGTGCTCGCCGTGACCTTCACCAACAAGGCCGCACGCGAGATGCGCACGCGGCTCGAGGCGCTGCTGGGGCTGTCGCTGCGCAACGTCTGGGTCGGCACCTTCCACTCCATCGCCCACCGCCTGCTGCGCACCCACTGGCAGGACGCGCGGCTGCCGCAGCATTTCCAGATCATCGACTCCGACGACCAGCTGCGTCTGATCAAGCGCCTGCTCAAGGATCACCGGATCGACGACGAGCGCTACCCGCCGCGCCAGGTGCAGTACTTCATCTCCGGCTGCAAGGAAGAGGGGCTGCGTCCGCATCAGGTCGACGTGCACGGCGATGCCTACATGGCCCAGATGGTCGAGCTCTACGAGCGTTACCAGCTCACCTGCGAGCGCGGCGGCCTGGTCGACTTCGGCGAACTGCTGCTCAGGAGCCTGGAGCTGTTGCGCGATACCCCGGCGCTGCTGGCCCACTACCAGGAGCGCTTCGCCCACGTGCTGGTCGATGAGTTCCAGGACACCAACACCCTGCAGTACGCCTGGCTCAAGCTGCTCACCGGCATGCAGACGCCGATGACCGTGGTCGGCGACGACGATCAGTCGATCTACGGCTGGCGCGGCGCGCGGATCGAGAACATCCGTCGCTTCGAGCAGGAGTTCCCCGGCACCCATACCGTGCGCCTGGAGCAGAACTACCGCTCCACCAGTGCCATTCTCGATGCCGCCAACGCCCTGATCAGCCACAACGCCGAGCGCATGGGCAAGGAGCTGTGGACGGCCGGCGCCCGCGGCGAGCCGATCTCGGTGTATGCCGGCTTCAACGACCTGGACGAGGCGCGCTTCATCGTCGACACCATCAAGGAGAAGGTCGACGAGGGCTACCGGCGCCGCGACGTGGCCATTCTCTACCGCTCCAACGCCCAGTCGCGGGTGCTTGAGGAGACCCTGATCCGCCAGGGCATGCCCTACCGCATCTACGGCGGTCATCGCTTCTACGAGCGGCTGGAGATCAAGAACGCCCTGGCCTATCTGCGCCTGCTGCTCAACCGCGACGACGACGCTTCGCTCGAGCGCATCATCAACGTGCCGCCGCGGGGCATCGGCACCCGTACCGTGGAGCAGCTGCGCGAGCGGGCGCGCGTGGCCGGGGTGTCGCTGTGGCAGGCGCTGCACGACGGCCTGGCCGACGGTTCGCTGAAGGGGCGCGCCGGGGCGTCGCTACAGGCCTTCGCCGATCTCATCGAAGGGCTCGACAACGACACCGCCGGCCTGAGGCTGCACGAGATCATCGATCACGTGAACGAGCGCTCCGGGCTGGTCGAGCATCATCGCAACGAGAAGGGCGAGAAGGGACAGGCTCGGGTCGAGAACCTGGAAGAGCTGATCAACGCCGCCCGCGCCTTCACCCAGGGCGAATCCTTCGACCCGCCCGAGGCCGGCGAGGGCGCCGTGGCGCTGGAGGCCTTCCTCGCCGAGGCGGCGCTCAACGCCGGCGAGCACGAGGCCGACGAGTTCGAGGACAGCGTGCAGCTGATGACCCTGCACTCGGCCAAGGGCCTGGAGTTCCCGGTGGTGTTCATCGCCGGGGTCGAGGAGGGGCTGTTCCCGCACAAGATGTCGCTGGAGGAGCCCGGCCGGCTCGAGGAGGAGCGCCGGCTGTGCTACGTCGGCCTGACCCGCGCCATGCGCAAGCTCTACCTCACGCATTCGGAGATTCGCCGCCTGCATGGCAAGGAGACCTTCCAGCGGCCGTCGCGCTTTTTGCGCGAGATCCCCGCCGAGTATCTGGAGGAGGTGCGGCTGCGCGGGCAGATCTCGCGTCCGGTGACGGCCATGCGTCCGGCGGTGGGGCTGTCGCGTCAGACCTCGGTCGACGGCGGCGACGACCTGCCCAGCCTGAGTCTCGGCCAGCGGGTACATCACCCCGTCTTCGGCGAGGGGGTGATACTCAACGCCGAGGGCGAGGGCGCGCGGGCCCGGGTGCAGGTCAGCTTCGAGGGCGAAGGCGACAAGTGGCTGGTGCTAGGGTTCGCCAAGCTCACTCCATTATAGAGAGCTCAGCGTATCCCTGGGTACGTTGACGTCTACGTCAAAAGCCGCGCTTGCTGGCCAAATTGCCATTAAGCATACTCACTGACGGACACATCGCGCTTGATTAGGGAAGCGCTGAACAAATCGACGAGCGAGATGAAGTGCAAGGCGCACGGAGCACAAGAACCGGAGCATATGGGGTATATGTGAGGATTCTGCGCACCGCGCAACACAGCAATTCGCTCGCGCAGGCATTTGTGCAGTGTTTCCTTAGACGCGACTCAGAATAACCACCTGGAGTCATGCCCGCCATGCAACGCCGTAAATTCCTGAAAACCGCCGGCCTCGGTGCTGCCGGCGTCGTCGCTGCCCCCTTCGTCTCCACTGCCAAGGCGCAGGAAACCATCACCTGGGACATGGTCACCTCCTGGCCGACCAACTTCCCGGCCCTGGGTACCGGTGCCAACGCATTCGCCCAGCGTATCGAACAGCTCTCCAACGGCCGCATGCGCGTTCGCGTGCACGGCGCCGGCGAGCTGGTACCCGCCATGGAGGTGTTCGATGCCGTGGCCGCCGGTACCGCCGAGATGGGACACTCCGCCGCCTACTACTGGCGCGGCAAGGTCGCCGCCTCGCAGTTCTTCACCGCCGTGCCCTTCGGCATGAACACCACCGAAATGAACGCCTGGCTCTACCACGGTGGCGGTCAGGAGCTGTGGGACGAGATCTACGCCAAGCACAACCTGAAGCCGTTCGCGGTGGGTAACACCGGTGCCCAGATGGCCGGCTGGTTCAAGCGCGAGATCAACTCGCTGGCCGACATGCAGGGCATCCGCCTGCGTCTGCCGGGCCTGGCCGGCGAGGCCATGAACGGCATCGGCGTGACCACCGTCAACATGCCGGGCGGGGAGATCTTCACTTCCATGCAGACCGGCGTGCTCGACGCCGCCGACTGGGTCGGCCCTTACAACGACATGGCCTTCGGCCTGCATCAGGTGGCCGATTACTACTACACCTCGCCGTGGAACGAGCCGACTGCCGTGCTCGAGGGCACCGTCAACCTGGACGCCTGGAATGCCCTGCCCGACGACCTCAAGGCCGTGGTGCGCGAGGCCGCCAAGGCTTCCAACCTGGACATGATCAGCGAGTTTGCCTATCGCAACGCCCAGGCGCTGGCCACCCTGGTGGAGGAGCATGGCGTGCAGCTGCGCACCTTCCCCCAGGACGTCATCGAGGCGCTCTACGAGTCGTCGCAGCGGGTCATCCTGCAGCAGGTGGAGAACGACCCCGATTCGGCCAAGGTCTACGAGTCCTACAGCGCGTTCCAGGCGCTGGTTCGCCCGTTCAGCGACGTGGGCGAGTTCGAGTATCTCAAGACCCGCGACACCGTCGTCACCTGATCGACGACGTCGAACGCAACGAGGGCGCCTATTGGCGCCCTCGTTGCGTTGGGGAGTTCAGCCGCCCTGGCGTACCGCGCGGATGCGCCCCTTGTCGTCCAGCGCCACCATCACGAAGCGGGTCTCGGTGACCTTGTGCAGCTCGCTGGTCTCGCGCTCGTGGGGGTGACGGATCCACACTTCGACGTCGATCTTGATCGAGCTGTGGCCGATCTCGCGTACGGCGGTGAAGATGTTGACCATCGAGCCGACGCGTACCGGACACAGGAAATCCATGGTCTCGATGGCCACGGTGGCGGTGCGGCCACGCGCCTCGCGGCCCGCCGCCAGCTCGGCGGCCTGATCCATGTGGCGTACCAGCCAGCCGCCGGGGATGTCGCCGTAGAAGTTGGTATCCTGGCGATCGGCCAGCAGTTTGAGGGTCAATTGCCCTTGGGGTGCGGGAACGTCGTCGAGGTCGGTCATGGAATATCGTATGCTCGGCTTGTTGTTGTGGGTGGCGATATTGCATTGCAGCGCCTGCTGGGGGCCATCTTATACGCCAAGCCCCGGCCTCACCAGCGCTGCGACAAGCCGTCACTCGTGAGAGATCGTCTCAACCAGCGGCAAGGAGCCCCTCATGAACCCTTTCGGCAAGGCACTTGCTCGGCGCAGGCCATGGCAGTGCTGCCTGGCGCTGTTATTGGTCTGTGCAATGTACCAGGCTCAGGCCGATGAGCCGGTCGGTACGCTCGGCGTGGTGGGCTCCGACACCATGGCCGGGCTGATGTTGCGCTGGGGCGAACAGCTCAGCGAGCGCCACCCGGGTATTCGCCTCCAGCTCCAGGCCAGCGGCTCGGCCAGCGCGCCCACGGCGCTGGCGGCCGGTACCACCCGGCTAGGACCGATGTCGCGGGCCATGAGCGAAAGCGAGCGTCACGCCTTCCAGGAACGTCACGGTTACCCGGTGCAGGAGGTGGAGGTGGCACGGGACGCCCTGGCGGTGATCGTGCATCGTCACCATGCGCTGGAGTCGCTGCGCCTCGACGAGATCGATGCCATCTTCTCGACCACGCGCCGCTGCGGCGGCGGTGAGGCGATCCTGCGCTGGGAACAGCTCGGCGTTGCGGGGCGAGCGGGAAGGATCGAGCTCAACGGGCGTAATCCCGCCTCCGGCAGCTTTGGCCTGTTCCGCCAGCAGGCGCTGTGTGGCGGCAGCTACAGCCCACGGCTCAACGAGCACCCGGGCTCTGCCGCCGTGGTGGCGGCGGTCACCGAAAGCCGCGAGGCCATCGGCTATGTCGGCCTCAATCACCTGACCCCCGGGGTCAAGGCCCTCGCCATCGAGGATGGCGAGGGCCGCCGGCATGTTCCCGCTGCCGAACCGGTGCGTCAGGGCGAGTATCCGCTTGGCCGCGCGCTCTTCCTCTACGTCAACCTTCCCCCCGGAGAGGCGCTCTCCGGGCCGGAGCGGGCCCTGCTGGATCTCATCCTGTCGCCTCAGGGGCAGCGCACCGTTTCCGAGATGGGCTTCGTGGCGCTGTCGGAGGAGCACCTGGCGGCTCAGCGTGAGCTGCTGGGCCTCGACCCGACGTGGCCCTGAGCGCCTGTCACGAAACTGTCATCAAGCCGCTATAGGCTGCCGATCATGATAGAACCCCCAAATCTCGTTTCCGCCCCCCGCTCGCCCTGGCGCCGACGTCTCGATCGGCTGGCCACGGGGCTCATCGCGGCGGGCGGTATCGGCGTGATCGTGGCCGTCATGGCGATCGGTGCCTTCCTCGTCGTCGAGGTGCTGCCGGCCCTGTTCGATGGCAGGCTGGAGATGGAACGGGTGCGGCTCGCGCTGACGCCGATGGCCTGGGGGACGCTGAAGGCGGCCCTGTGGGCGATGCTCTTTGCCGTACCGCTGGCGCTGGGGGCCGCCATTCACTCGGCGCTGTTCATGACCCGGAGGTTGCGCAGCCGCATGAAGCCGACCCTGGAAATGATGGAGGCCATGCCAGGCGTAGTGGTCGGCTTCGTGGCCGGGCTGGTCATGGCCCCCTGGGTCGAGCGCCATCTGGTCGGCGTCCTGACGCTCATGCTGTTGCTACCCTTGGGGGTGCTGCTTGCCGCCGGCCTCTGGCGCCGCTTGCCGTCGGGTTGGCGGCGCCGGCTGTCGCTGGCGCGCGCCGGGCTGTGGCTCGTGCCCTGGCTGCTGCTGCTGGCGTTGGCGACCTTCTCGCTTGCACCCTGGCTCGAGGTGCTGCTGTTCGGCGGCGACCTGCGTGTGTGGCTGGACCGCGAGCTAGGGCTCGATTACGCCACGCGCAACGCCATGATCGTGGGCGTGGCCATGGGCTTTGCGGTCATGCCCAGTATCTATGCCCTGGCCGAGGATGCGCTCTCCGGCGTGCCCGGCCGGCTCGGTGAGGGCGCCCATGCGCTGGGCGCGACACGCTGGCAGACGCTGTGGCGGGTGGTGCTGCCGGCCGCCTCGCCGGGTATCTTCGCCGCGGTGATGATCGGTACCGGTCGCGCCGTGGGCGAGACCATGATCGTGCTGATGGCCAGTGGCAACGCCGCACTGATGAGTCTGAGTCCGTTCGAGGGCATGCGCAGCATGGCGGCGGGCATCGCCGTCGAACTGCCCGAGGCCGTACCGGGCAGCGAAGCCTATGTGCTGCTGATGCTGGCGGCGCTGCTGCTGTTTATCTTCACCTTTCTGGTCAATACCCTGGCCGAGGTGGTGAGAAGTCGCCTGAGGCGACGCTATCGCTGGCTGGGCGGTGCGGCATGAGCCGACGCCTGCCGCGCACGGAAGGCCCCTGGGCCTGGCTGGCTGCCGGCAGCGTGGCGCTGTCGCTGCTGCTGCTGGGCGGGTTGCTGCTGCTGCTGGCCGTGCGCGGCCTGGGGCACTTCTGGCCTGCCTCGGTAACGCTCGTCGAGCTGGAGGATGGCCGGCTGCTGGCGGGGCAGGCGGTGCGCGAGCTGCCGCTGGAGCGGCAGGCCGGGCGCGAGCGGCTCTACTTCACCGGCAACCGCGATCTGGACGGCCATGTTTGGCACTGGCTGCCGGTGGCTACCATCGTGGCCAGCGAGCGGCCAGCCGAGCTGGTGGTGCTGGAGCGCCGGCGGCACGGTGCTTTCATCGGTCGTCTGGTGGCGGTAGGCGAGGCCGATTCGCTGGCGTCGGCGCAGTCCCGGGAAGCGGCCTGGGCCAGGCTCGAGGCTCAACTGGCCGAACTCCAGGAGCTACGCGACGAGCGCGAGCGGCTGCGCCGCGACGTGTTGCGACCGCTGATACGACGCCTCGATGCCCGCCCGGACGACACGGCCGCCCGCCAGGCGCTGGCGGAGGCCAATGCGCGGGTGCGTGAGCTGCAGCAGGCCATGGGTGGCCAGGCGGCGCTGCTCGAAAGCGTCGATGGACGGCGTCTGGTCCAGCCTCTCGACGAGGTGCTGCGCGCCTGGCAGCCCAACGCCATGTCGCTCGGCGAGAAGGTTGGGGCCTGGTCGCAGGGAGTGTGGCGCTTTCTCTCCGAGGGCCCGCGGGATGGCAATACCGCGGGCGGGGTGTGGCCGGCGATCTTCGGCACCGTGATGATGGTGCTGCTGATGTCGCTGCTGGTCACGCCCTTCGGCGTGCTGGCTGCGGTCTACCTCAACGAGGTGGCCCACCAGGGGCGGCTGACGAATCTGGTACGCATCGCGGTACGCAACCTGGCCGGGGTGCCCTCCATCGTCTATGGCGTGTTCGGGCTGGGCGTGTTCGTCTACGGCATTGGCGGTACGCTCGACGACTGGTTCTTCAGCGATGCTCTGCCGTCGCCCACCTTCGGCACCGGCGGGCTGCTGTGGGCCTCGCTGACCCTGGCGCTGCTGACCCTGCCGGTAGTGATCGTGGCCACCGAAGAGGGCCTGGCACGCATCCCGGTGCAGCAGCGCGAGGGTGCCCTGGCGCTGGGGGCCACGCGCCTGGAGACCCTGACCCGGGTGGTGCTGCCGATGGCGGTGCCGGCCATGCTCACCGGGGTGATCCTGGCCGTGGCCCGCGCCGCCGGCGAAGTGGCGCCGCTGATGCTGGTCGGGGTGGCCAAGCTGGCGCCGCAGATCCCGGTGGACGGCGAGTTTCCTTTCCTCCATCTTGATCGCAAGTTCATGCATCTCGGCTATCACATCTTCGATACGGCCTTTCACGGCAACGACGTCCAGGCGGCGCTGCCGCTGGTCTACGCCACGGCGCTGCTGCTGGTCCTGGTGATCCTGGTGCTTAACCTGACTGCCATATTTCTGCGGCATTATTTTCGTTCGCGCCACGGCGTGCAGCCGCGCCCATGAGGAGAAAACGCTCACCGATGACCCTACTGTCGCGATTTCAGCCGTCCGCCTCGGGTTCGATCATCGACTTCGATCCCACCGCCAGCTGCTTCGAGATCGAAGGGGTGAGCCTGGCCTATGGCGGCAAGTCGGCGCTGCGCGATATCTCGCTGCGCGTGCCGCGGCATCGGGTCACGGCGTTCATCGGGCCGTCCGGGTGTGGGAAGTCGACGCTGCTGCGGCTGCTGAACCGGCTGCATGACCTCAACGAGGAGGTCAGTCACAGCGGCCGGATCCTGCTCGAGGGCGAGGACATCCACGCCCCCGAGGTGGCCGTGGACGAGCTGCGAAGGCGAGTCGGCATGGTGTTTCAGGTGCCCAACCCGTTCCCCATGTCGATCTACGAGAACGTGGCTTTCGGCCTGCGCCTGCAGGGCGGGCTGACGCGCCGGCGCATGGACGACATCGTCGAATGGGCGCTGCAGTCGGCAGCGCTGTGGGATGAAGTGAAGGATCGGCTGCGCGCGTCGGCCTGGTCGCTCTCCGGCGGTCAGCAGCAGCGTCTGGTGATCGCCCGCTCGCTGGCGGTGCGCCCCGAGGTGCTGCTGCTCGACGAGCCGGCCTCGGCGCTGGATCCGATCTCCACGCTGAAGATCGAGGAGCTGATTCGCAGCCTGAAATCGCAGCTCACGCTGATTCTGGTCACCCACAACATGCAGCAGGCGGCGCGGGTCTCCGATTACACCGCCTTCCTGCAGGATGGCCAACTGGTGGAGTACGCCCCCACCGATACCCTGTTCACCAACCCCAGCCTGCGCAGTACCGAGAACTACATCACCGGCCGCATGGCCTGATCGAGGCCGCTACAGGAGAGCACCATGGACATTACCAGCGAAACTCACAGTCAGCACATTTCCCGCCAGTTCAACCAGGAGCTGGAGGCCCTCAAGACACAACTGATGACCATGGGCGGGTTGGTCGAGCAGCAGGTCCAGGAGGCGATCCGGGCGCTGCTCGACGGCGATAGTCGTCTGGCCGAGAAGGTGCGCGACCGCGACCGTGACGTCAACGCCATGCAGCTCAAGATCGACGACGAATGCACGCGGGTACTGGCGCGGCGTCAACCGGCCGCCTCCGACCTGCGCCTGGTGCTGGCAGTGATCCGTGCCACCGCCGACCTCGAGCGTATCGGCGACGAGGCGAGCAAGATCGCGCGCAACGCCCTGACCCTGATCGACGGCGGCAACAACGTGCGTGGCCTGGTCGAGGTGCGCCACATCAGCGAGCACGTGCGGCGCATGCTGCGCGACGCGCTGACCGCCTTCGCCCGCTTCGACACCGAGCTGGCTCTGCAGGTGGTGCATGAGGACGACTCGGTGGACGATGAGTACGGCAGCGCCATGCGCTCGCTGATGACCTTCATGATGGAGGACAGCCGCGCCATCGGCCCGGTGCTCAACGTGATGTGGATCCTGCGTGCCCTGGAGCGGGTCGGCGACCACGCCGACAATCTCGCCGAGTACGTGATCTATCTGGTCAAGGGGCTCGATATCCGCCACATGGACCCGGACAAGATCGACGAGGATGCGCTGAAGCGCAAGGGCTGAGGGGCCATGCTGGACGCCTTCACGGCTCTCAATCGCGGCACGCGGCTGGTCTATCGCCGCGGCCTGCGCCGCTACGTCTACGCGCCGATAGCCGTCAATCTGGCGGTCTACACGGCCATGCTCTACTACGTGGTGACCCGTTTCGGCGGCTGGCTGGAGGCGTGGATGGCCATGGTGCCGGCCTGGCTCGGTTGGCTGGAGTGGCTGCTGTGGCCGCTGTTCGTGCTGAGCCTGGTGCTGATCGTGTTCTTCACCTTTACCCTGGTGACCCATCTGATCGCCGCACCCTTCTACGGCTTCCTGGCGGCCAAGGTCGAAACGCAGGTCACCGGCCGGCCGCCGCTGGACGACCGCGGCCTGGCGCGTACCGCGGTGGATGCGCTGGGCCGCGAGCTGGTCAAGCTCGGCTACATCCTGCCGCGGGCGCTGGCGCTGTTCGTGATCAGCTGGATACCCGCGCTGAACGTGTTCGCCCCCTTGCTCTGGGCCCTATTCTCGGCCTGGATGATGGCGATCACCTACCTCGACTACCCCATGGACAACAACAAGGTGACCTTCGCCGACATGCGCCGCCGCCTCAGCGCGCACGCCTGGCAGACCCTCACCTTCGGCGGCTGGGTGACGCTGATCACCTGGATCCCGCTGGCCAACCTGTTCCTGCTGCCCGGCGCCGTGGCCGGCGCCGTGCTGATGTGGGATAGCCACTATCGCGGCGAGCGTGACGTCGCCGCGGTTTGAGGAGCCTCTAGCCGAGCGTTCTCATGCGACGTCAGTCACCTCACAGGTGGCGCTCCATATCGATGGCCGTCGCCGGTACGGCCCGATCGGCGGGCGTCAGCATCAGGCTGGTGACGTAGTAGAGCACCGCACCCAGCAGCGAGCCGGTGAACCAGCCGTAATCGTAGAACCAGTACATGGTGCCGGTGGCCAGCGACAGCAGCGTCAACGAAACGGGAACGCCGAAGGCGATGAAACCGGCCAGGTTGAAGGCGGGATAGGCCCGTCCGTCCTGGTAGAGGCTCGGCACGTCGAGCCGCTGACGCTTGATCAGGAAGTAGTCCACCGCCATGACACCCGCGATGGGGCCCAGCAGACTGGAATAACCGAGCAGCCAGTTCGAGTACATCTGCTCCAGGGAGACGCCGGCTCCGATCACACCCGCCTTCTGCAGCAGGTCATAGCCCATCAGCAGCACACCCACCAGGCCGGTGATCAGCACCCCGCGGGTGTGGTCCACCAGCCTGGGGGCCACGTTCTGGAAGTCATTGGTGGGAGAGACGATGTTGGCGGCCGTGTTGGTCGAGATCGTGGCCACGATGATCAGGATCATCGCCATGCCGACCCAGAACGGATTGTCGATCATGCCGATCAAGTTGACCGGGTCAGCGATGGTTCGACCGACCAGCGACTCCGAGGCGGCCGTCATCACCACACCAAGGGCGGCGAAGAAGAACATGGTCAGAGGTAGGCCCAGCACCTGTCCAACGACCTGATCCTTCTGGCTTTTGGCAAAGCGGCTGAAATCGGGAATGTTGAGCGACAAGGTGGCCCAGAAGCCTACCATGGCGGTAAGGCCGGCTAGGAAGTAGCCAGTGACAGAGGCGCCTTCCGGGCGTGAGGGAGGCTGAGCCAGCAGTTCGGTCATCGACATGTGCGGCCAGGCCCAGAACATCAGCCCGATACCAACCGCCAGCAGCAGGGGGGCGGCCAGCGTCTCCAGCCACCTGATCGACTCCGCCCCGCGGATCACCACGTACAGATTCATCGCTCCGAAGACGAAGAAGCCGATGACTTCGCCGATGCCCCCCAGCGCCTGCCAGGGCGGGAAGAGCGCTGCAAGCAGCAGGTGAATGGCCAAGCCGCCGAACATGGTCTGGATGCCGAACCAGCCGCAGCCGACCAGGGCGCGAATCAGGCAGGGTACGTTGGAGCCGAGGATGCCGAACGAGGAGCGCAGCACCACCGGGAAGGGTATGCCGAACTTGGTCCCGGGAAAGGCGTTCAGGGTCAGTGGTATCAGCACGATCACGTTGGCCAGCAGGATGGCCAGCAGGGCTTCGCCCACGCTGAGCCCGAAATAGGCGGTCAGAACGCCGCCAAGGGTATAGGTGGGCACGCATATCGACATCCCGACCCAAAGCGCGGCGATATTCCATTTCGACCAGGTCCTTTCGCTGGCCTTGGTGGGCGCAATGTCGTCGTTGAAGCGTGGGCTGTGGCGTAAGTCGTCGCCGACCTCGATTTCGATCAAGCCGTTCTTGTCCAACATCCTCGATGACTGGGTCATTGTTGTTCTCCGTCACTAGTCACTGATGGTCTTGCCGCACGTAGCAATTGTTGTGCCCATTGCCATGGGGCTGAACATCCTCTCCGTCGTCTCATCAAGCCCCTACTGCTTTCGCGATTGCTAAGATGATGTTTTTAAAAGCTGACATATGGGACAGCAATTTCCTGAGCAGGATGGTCCGTGCTTTCCGGGAGGGTGTCACAGCGACTCAGGAATCGCATCATGACAGAGTAGCCACTTTCCAAACTGGTTCAATATTTATTAACAGGCTAATTTGATGCGCGAAATGTAAATAGTAATTTATTGTTTTTAAAGAATAAAAATAGGTTTTGTCGATTGCTAAACATGGTGCACGTATTCACCATAAAGGTGAAGATCAGCTCGGATAAGAGTATTTTTCCTTTCGTTACAAATGCTTGTGACAGGCTGCCGATTTTTTATTGTTTTCCCCTTGATGTCGTCATTGTGAGCAACTAATTTCAAAAAGCTGTCTACAGAGTCAGCTTTTTATCGATCTGGCCCGTGTGTAATGCACTGGCTGAAAACAATCACAATGGGATCGGACATCATGCAGAAGATGACGATTGGCCTGATTCAGATGGGCCTCAAGACCAGCACCGACCTGGAACCCGCGGCGATCCGCGATGCCATGAACGAGGCACATCTGCCGCTGATTCAGCAGGCCGCACAGGCCGGCGTGCAGGTGCTCTGCTTCCAGGAGGTCTTCAACCAGCCCTATTTCTGTCCCAGTCAGGACCCGAAGTGGTATGCCGCCGCCGAGCGGGTACCGGACGGTCCTACCTGCCGGATGATGCAGAAGCTCGCCGCCGAGCACCGCATGGTGATGATCGTGCCGATCTACGAGGAAACCGTGACCGGGGTCTACTACAACTCCGCGGCCGTGTTCGATGCCGACGGCAGCTACCTGGGCAAGTACCACAAGACGCACATTCCTCAGGTGGCGGGCTTCTGGGAGAAGTTCTTCTTCAAGCCGGGCAGATCGGGATGGCCGGTGTTCGATACCGCCTACGGCAAGATCGGCGTCTACATCTGCTACGACCGTCACTTCCCGGAGGGCTGGCGGGCGCTGGCGCTCAACGGTGCCGAGGTGATCTTCAACCCATCGGCCACCGTGGCCGGGCTGTCCCAGTATCTGTGGGAGCTCGAGCAGCCCGCTTCCGCCGCCGCCAACGGCTGCTTCATTGCCGCCATCAACCGTGTCGGCAGCGAGGCGCCATGGAACATCGGCGAGTTCTACGGCAGCTCCTACATCGTCAACCCGCGCGGTCAGATCGAGGCACAGGCCAGCGACAGGGCGGACGAACTGCTGGTCCACGAGATCGATCTCGCGATGGTGCGTGAGATACGCAACAACTGGCAGTTCTTCCGCGACCGTCGCCCGGAGGCCTACGGGCGTCTCACCGACGGCGAATGAGGACAACAACGAAGGGGAGAAACTCCACATGAGCCTATTGATTCGTGGCGGCACCGTGGTCACTCATAGCGATAGCTACCGCGCCGATATCCTTTGTGCCGATGGCAAGATCCAGGCCATCGGCCTTGGACTCGAGACTCCTGCCGGCTGTGAAGTGATCGACGCCGGTGGCATGTACGTCATGCCCGGCGGCATCGATCCGCATACGCACATGCAGCTGCCCTTCATGGGCACCGTGGCCAGCGAAGACTTCTACACCGGCACGGCCGCGGCGCTGGCCGGCGGCACCACCTCGATCATCGACTTCGTGATTCCCAACCCCGGACAGTCGCTGATGGAGGCGTTCAATACCTGGCGGGGCTGGGCCGAGAAGGCCGCTGCAGACTACGCCTTTCACGTCGCCATCACCTGGTGGGACGACAGCGTGAGCGAGGAGATGGGCACCCTGGTGCGGGAGCACGGGGTCAACAGCTTCAAGCACTTCATGGCCTACAAAGGGGCCATCATGGCCACCGACGATATCCTGGTGCAGAGCTTTTCGCGCTGCCTGGAGCTTGGCGCGATACCCACGGTGCACGCCGAGAACGGCGAACTGGTCTACCACATGCAGCAGAAGCTGCTGGCCGAGGGCATGACCGGGCCCGAGGCGCACCCGCTGTCGCGGCCGCCACAGGTCGAAGGCGAGGCGGCGAGCCGCGCCATTCGCATCGCCAGCACGCTGGGGGCGCCGATCTACCTGGTGCACGTCTCGACCCGCGATGCCGTCGACGAGATCGCCTACGCCCGGCAGCAGGGCCATCCGGTCTACGGCGAGTGTCTGACCGGCCACCTGGTGCTCGACGACAGCGTCTACCAGGATACCGACTGGGGACGCGCCGCAGCCCACGTGATGAGTCCGCCGTTTCGCCCCAAGGGGCATCAGGAGGCGCTATGGAACGGCTTGCAGTCGGGCAACCTGCAGACCACTGCTACCGATCACTGCTGTTTCTGCGCCGACCAGAAGGCCGCCGGGAAGGACGACTTCACCAAGATTCCCAACGGTACCGCCGGCGTCGAGGACCGCATGGCGGTGCTGTGGGATGAAGGCGTCAACAGCGGCAAGCTGTCGATGCACGACTTCGTGGCGCTGACCTCCACCAATACCGCCCGCATCTTCAACCTCTATCCACGCAAGGGGGCGATACAGGTCGGTGCCGATGCCGACCTGGTGGTGTGGGACCCCAGCGGCACCCGCACCATCTCGGCCGAGACCCACCACCAGAACGTCGATTTCAATATTTTCGAGGGCAAGACGGTGCGCGGCATTCCCCGCCACACCGTGAGCCAGGGCAAGTGGGTATGGCGCGATGGGGAACTACGTGCCGAGCGTGGGGCCGGCCGATACCTGGAGCGCCCGGCCTACCCCGGGGTGTTCGACCTGCTCAAGCGTCGCGCCGAGCTTCATGCACCGCAGGCGGTCAAGCGCGACTAGATACCGTCTGCCCGAGGCAACGAAAAAAGCCACGAAGCCAAGAACAACGAGGTGACTACCGTGACCCACCCCTTGAACCACCTGCCCCGGGTCGGTGAAGACCCGGCCTATGATGCGACCCGGCTCGCCGAGGGCTTCAGTGATCTGCATCCGCCGCTAAGCGAACGCCAGGCCCAGATCGAGAGCCAGCGCTGCCTGTACTGCTTCGATGCTCCCTGCATCGAGGCCTGCCCGTCGGACATCGACATCCCGCGCTTCATTCGCCAGATCGGCGAGGGCAACATCAACGGTGCCGCACACACCATTCTCGAGCAGAACATCCTGGGCGGCAGCTGTGCGCGGGTCTGCCCCACCGAGATCCTCTGCGAGCAGAGCTGCGTGCGCAATCACCATGAGGAGTGCCAGCCGGTGCTGATCGGGCTATTGCAGCGCTACGCCACCGATCACATGCGCTTCGATGGGCATCCGTTCCGACGTGCCGCCGACAGCGGTCGCCACGTGGCGGTGGTCGGAGCCGGCCCGGCGGGGCTCTCCTGCGCCCATCGCCTGGCGATGCTCGGCCACCGGGTGACGATCTTCGAGGCCGAGACGAAGCCCGGCGGACTCAACGAGTACGGCATCGCCCGCTACAAGATGACCGATGATTTCGCTCGTCGCGAGGTCGAGTTCCTGCTCGGTATCGGCGGCATCGAGATCCGCCACGGCCAGCGTCTGGGGCAGAACCTGACTCTTGCGCAGCTGCGTGACGACTTCGACGCGGTCTTCCTCGGCCTGGGGCTCGGCGCCAGCCGTGAGCTGGGGCTGACCGGCGAGGCAGCCCCGGGGCTGATGCCCGCCGTCGACTACATCCGCGAGCTGCGCCAGGCCGAGGAGCTCGCCGGGCTACCGCTGGCCCGTCGTTGTGTCGTGATCGGCGCCGGCAATACCGCCATCGACATGGCGACGCAGATGGCCCGGCTGGGCGCCGAGGAGGTCACGCTGGTCTATCGCCGCGGCGTCGAGGCGATGTCGGCCACCGGTCACGAGCAGGAGATCGCCAAGGCCAACGGTGTGCGCATGCTGACCTGGGCCAGGCCCGCGAAGGTGCTGCTCGATGGCGAGGGGCAGGTAGCCGGGATGCGCTTCGAGAAAACGCGCGACGAGTCCGGCCGCCTGACGGGCACCGGCGAGACCTTCGATATTGCCGCCGATGCCATCTTCAAGGCCATCGGCCAGCGCTTCGACGGCGCCAGCCTCGGCGACCCGCTGGCGGCAAGCCTGGTGCGCGACGGCGAGCGAATCCATGTCGGCGAGGATTTCCAGACCTCGCTCCCCGGCATCTATGCCGGTGGCGACTGCATCGCCTCGGGGCAGGATCTCACCGTACAGGCGGTGCAGCACGGCAAGCTTGCCGCACGCGCCATCCACCAGGCCCTGATGATCCAGCAGGAGGCTGCATGAGCGCATTCACCAATGAATCGAGCCGCGAGCTGGTCAATGGCGTCGATCTCTCCGTTGACTTCGCCGGCATCCGGGCGCCGAACCCCTTCTGGCTGGCGTCTGCCCCGCCCACCGACAAGGCCTACAACGTCGTGCGTGCCTATGAGGCGGGCTGGGGCGGCGTGGTGTGGAAGACCCTCGGTGAGGATCCGCCCGCGGTCAACGTCTCGTCGCGCTATTCGGCCCATTTCGGCAAGAACCGCGAGGTCCTCGGCTTCAACAACATCGAGCTGATCACCGACCGCTCGCTGGCCATCAACCTGCGTGAGATCACCGAGGTCAAGCAGGCCTGGCCCGGCCGCGCGCTGATCGTGTCGCTGATGGTGCCCTGCGAGGAAGCCTCATGGCGACACATCCTGCCGCTGGTCGAGGCCACCGGTGCCGATGGCATCGAACTCAACCTCGGCTGCCCCCACGGCATGCCGGAGCGTGGCATGGGCGCTGCCGTGGGGCAGAACCCGGAGCTGATCGAGCGTGTCACGCGCTGGTGCAAGCAGTACTACTCCAAGCCGGTGATCGTGAAGCTGACCCCCAACATCACCGACATCCGCGCCCCGGCCCAGGCCGCCCTGCGCGGCGGTGCCGACGCGGTGTCGTTGATCAATACCATCAACTCCATCACCAGCCTCGACCTGGATGCCATGGTGGCCCGCCCCACCGTCGGTAGCCAGAGCACCCATGGCGGCTACTGCGGCAGCGCGGTCAAGCCCATTGCGCTCAACATGGTGGCGGAGATCGCGCGCGATGCACCCACCCGCAGCCTGCCGATCTCCGGTATCGGGGGAGTGTCCAACTGGCGCGACGCGGCGGAGTTCATGGCGTTGGGTGCCGGCAGCGTGCAGGTGTGTACCGCCGCCATGCTGCATGGCTTTCGCATCGTCGAGGAGATGAAGGATGGCCTGTCGCGCTGGATGGCCGAGAAGGGATATGGTTCGATCGCGGCGTTCTCCGGCAAGGCGGTGGCCAACACCACCGACTGGAAGCACCTCGATATGAACTTCAAGAGTGTCGCCCATATCGACCAGGACAAGTGCATCCAGTGCGGGCGTTGCTACATCGCCTGCGAGGACACCTCGCACCAGTCGATTGCCAAGCTGGTCGATGCCAGCGGTGCTCGGCGCTACGAAGTGATCGAGGAGGAGTGTGTGGGCTGCAACCTGTGCCAGATCACCTGCCCGGTGCAGGATTGCATCAGCATGCTGCCGCAGCAGACAGGCAGGCCTTACATGAGCTGGGAGGAGGATCCGCGTAATCCGTTTCGCAAGCGTGCCGTAAGCGCCACGTGAAGCGATGGACGGCACCTCGAAGAGGTGCCGTCCAGGTTGTCGTCGCTCAGGGAGAGAGACCGATCCCGCGCAGGATCACGCCTGTGACCGACTGTACCGCCTTCTCGAACTGCAGGTCATCGAGGGGATGGTCGTCGTTGAGCAGCGCGATCTGGTAATCGAAATCGGCGTAGTGCTGGGTCGACGCCCAGATCATATAGAGCAGGTAGGAGGGCTCGACCGGCAGGATAAGGTCGTTCTCGATCCATTCTCGGATCTTGGCTTCCTTGAGTTTGGTCCACTCGTAGAGATTCTCGCGCAGGGCTTCCTTGAGTATGGGGGAGCCGTGCATTACCTCCGCTGCCCAGACCTTGGATCCATGTGCACGGCTGCGGGAGTGCTGCATCTTGGCCCGAATGTAGGTGGCCAGCACGATACGCGGATCGTCGTAGAGTTCAAAACAGAGGGCGTCCTGCTTCCATACATCGAGCAGCTCCAGAAGCACCGCACGATAGAGCTCCTCCTTGGTGGAGAAGTAGTAGTGCACGTTGGACTTGGGCAGTTCGGCGAGCTTGGCGATGTCTCCCATGGAGGCGCCGGCATAGCCCTTTTCCGCGAAGATGCGTTCGGCGGCGAGCAAGATCTTTTCCCGGTTTTGGCGCCTGATCTCGTCCTGTTTTCTTGCCATTCGAGGGTACCTTGCGTCGCCTCATGCCGTTTGGTTGTCAGCGTCAGGCGGTCAGGGCCCGGCACGATTTGGAAAAAATATTTTAAAAACAATTCGCTAATGCAAATCATACACAAGATCGGGGGAGGGCGACAGTTGCGCAAGCCCGCGGTTCGCAGCAGGTGCCTGGAATGGGCTCAGCCGGTAGCCAGTTCGGCCGCCACCAGCCGTTCGGCGGGGAAGACGCAGCGAAACAGCGCGCCCTGGCCGGGGCGGGATTCGATCTCCAGATAGGCGTCGTGGCGCAGCAGCACGTGCTTGACGATGGCCAGCCCCAAGCCGGTGCCGCCGGTTTCGCTGCTGCGGCCCTTGTCGACCCGGTAGAAGCGCTCGGTCAGGCGCGGGATATGGACCGGATCGATGCCTTCGCCGTCGTCCTGCACCTCGAGGCACGCCCCCTTGGGATGTGCCTTCCAGCGCAGCACCACCTGGCTGCCCTCGGGGGTGTAGCGCACCGCATTGAAGGCCAGATTGGACAGCGCGCTGTGGATCTCGGCATCGCTGCCGACCAGGCGGCGGGTTTCCTCGAGCTCGATGTGCACCTGCTGGCGGCCCGCCGCCAGCGCCTGGGCGTCGCGGCGGACTTCTTCGAGCAGGGCGTCCATGGCCAGCGGCAGGTGGTCCTCGCCGCCGCGGTCGATCTCCAGGCGCGACAGCAGCAGCAGGTCGTTGACCAGGTTCTGCATACGGCTGGTCTGCTCCTGCATGCGGGTCAACCCTTGTGCCAGCCGCGGCGGCAGTTGCTCGGCATAGGTGGCATAGGTCTCGAGGTAGCCTGCCAGCACCGTCAGTGGGGTTCTCAGCTCGTGGGAGACGTTGGCGACGAAGTCGCGGCGCATCTCCTCCAGCCGGTGCAGGCGGGTGATGTCCCGCGCCATCACCAGGCGCTCGTCGTCGCCGTAGAGGGTGATCTGGAACTGCAGCACCATGCGTTCGTTGACCGGCGAGCTCAGCGTCAGCGGCTCGCGGTAGTCGCGGGCATTGAAATAGGTGACGAAGCGCGGGTCGCGGATGAGGTTGGTGATGTGCTGGCCGCGGTCGTGGGCGGCCTCGAGTCCCAGCATGCGCTCGGCGGCGCTGTTCCACCATTCGAGGTCGCCGTGCTGGTCGAGCATCACCACGCTGTCGCGCATCGCTTCCGAGGATTCCTGGATGCGCTTGAGGGTGGTCTGCAGGCGCTGCTGGGTCTGGCGCTGACCTTTCTGGTAGCGGTACAGACGATCGAACAGCTCGCCCCACAGGCCGGTGGCGGCGGGCGGTTCGCTGTGCGGGTTACGCGTGAGCCAGCGACGCAGGGCGTGCAGCTGCTTGAGATGATAGGCCAGACGCAAGGCGAGCCCGAGGGCCAGCCCGAGTCCGGGGGCGGAAAACAGCCAGCCGACGAGGGTGCCGGCGACAGCGAGCAGGCCAAGGCGCCAGAGTTCATGGCTCCAGAGGCGCACGTCAGCCCTTGCTGGAGAAGCGGTAGCCGGTGCCGCGCACGGTCTGGACCAGATGCTGGTGGGCATCGCCCAGCGCCTTGCGCAGGCGGCGAATGTGTACGTCCACGGTGCGCTCCTCCACATAGACGTTGCCGCCCCACACCTGGTCGAGCAGCTGGCTGCGGGTATAGGCACGCTCCTGGTGGGTCATGAAGAACTGCAGCAGGCGGTACTCGGTGGGGCCCATCTCCAGCGGCTTGCCATCGGAGCTGACCCGGTGGCTGACGGGGTCGAGCACCAGGCCGTCCACTTCCACCGGCTCCTCGACGCCCTTGGGCGTGGTCCGGCGCAGCACCGCCTTGAGCCGGGCCACCAACTCCCGCGGCGAGAAGGGCTTGGTGATGTAGTCGTCGGCACCGGCTTCGAGGCCGAGGATCTTGTTGTCCTCTTCGCTCTTGGCGGTGAGCATGATGATGGGCAGCTCGCGGGTGGCTTCCTCGCGCTTGAGCCGGCGCGCCAGCTCGATGCCGCTGGTGCCGGGCATCATCCAGTCGAGCAGCAGCAGGTCGGGCTGGTTGTCGACGATCATGCTGTGGGCGCTCTGGGCATTGGCGGCTTCCAGCACGCGATAGTCGGCCATCTCCAGCGCCACCGCGATCATTTCACGGATCGGCGCTTCGTCATCGACGATCAAAACGGTCTTGGCGGTCATCCCGAGGCCTCGCGGTCAGTGACGGGTCGGTGACGATCTCACCACGTGATCATGACATTTGCATGACACCGCCGCCAGCGGCTTTAGACGCCGGTAACCGGCCACAGGCTCAGCGCGATGCCGGCGAATACCAGCAGTCCCGACCAGTGGTTGTTGAGAAAGGCCTGGAAGCAGCGCTCGCGCTCGCGACCGCGGATCAGGAACTGCTGGTGCAGGAAGGTGGCGGCTATGCCCGCCAGGCCCAGCCAGAAGAACACGCCCAGGCCCAGACGCAGCCCGGCCCAGCCCAGCAGGGCCAGGGTTATCAGCTGCAGCAGGCCGATCATGACGCGATCGGCGCGGCCGAACAGCACCGCGGTGGACTTGATGCCGATCCTCAGGTCGTCGTCGCGGTCGACCATGGCGTATTCGGTGTCGTAGGCCACCGTCCAGGCCACGTTGGCGGCGAACAGCAGCCAGGCTTCCAACGGCACGTGGCCCAGCACCGCGCCGAAGGCCATGGGAATGGCCCAGGAGAATGCCGCGCCGAGGAACAGCTGGGGCAGGTGGGTATAGCGCTTCATGAACGGATAGATGAAGGCCAGCGCCACGCCCACCAGCGACAGCATCACGGTAAACAGGTTGGTGAACAGCACCAGCACGAAGGCCGAGGCGACCAGGCCGGCGAACAGGCCCTTGGCCTCGCGTTCGCTGATGCGGCCGGTGGCCAGGGGGCGATCCTTGGTGCGCTTGACGTGGCCGTCGAAGTGGCGGTCGGCGTAGTCGTTTATCACGCAGCCGGCGGCACGCATGAAGTAGACCCCGGCCACGAAGATCAGCAGCAGGTGCCGTTCGGGCAGCCCTTGTGCGGCCACCCACAGCGCCCACAGCGTGGGCCACATCAGCAGCCAGGTGCCGATGGGCCGGTCCAGCCGCATCAGGTGCAGGAAGTCGGGCAGGCGGGCCAGCCCCTTGGGGCGCATCAGGGAGCGATCCATCGGTATCTCCTCATTCGATGCCGATCATCCTAGCGTGTCGGCAGCTGCAGTTCATCCGCCATGGCGTCGAGAAAGAACTCCTGCACCAGCACCGCGAAACGGCGGTGGCGAAACACCGAGCGCCGTCCCCAGGGGCCGGGCAGCGGGTGAAAGGGGGCCGGCGTGGCAGTGATCTCGATGGGGCCGCGCTCGAGGTCGGGTTGACGGAACAGCCAACTGCCCAGCGAGCGCTCGCCGAGCCGCTCGAGGCGCTGCCCGCGCAGCTGCGCCAGCGGGGCTACCGAGCGAGCCACCACCCAGGGACGCCCATCGAGACACAGGGCCACTTCCCGCAGCCAGGCCATGCGGTCGAGCGGCAAGCCCATGGCACGAGCCTCGTCGGGCCGCGGCCGCCCCAGACGCTGTTCGAGCAGGCGCACGCGGAAGGTTCGACCGTTGCCGGCCTCCATCAGGCGTGCAGTGAGCGAATCGCGGGTCGCCACCCAGGCCCACCAGGCCGGGCTCATGGCCGGCCGGCCCGCGGCCAGAGGGCGCCAGGCCAGGGTCAGGGGGGGCTTGCCGTGGTGCGCCGTGGGGTTGCGGTTCACCTGCACTCTCCGGTCGAACTAGGGGCGCATAGTGTACCATGCGACCTGAACGAATCTGACCGAGCCGTGGCGCGAGCCGGCGGCCCCGTGCGAGACAAGGACCCCATGACCGCTCCTCTGACCATCATCGGATCCGGCATGGCAGGCATCGGCCTGCTCAAGCAGCTGCGCACCCTGGATACCGAACGTCCCGTGACGCTGATCACCGCCGACAGCGGCGACGACTATTCCAAGCCGCTGCTCTCCACCGGCTTCGCCAAGCGCCTGCCGCCCGAGCGGCTGGCCGCGCGCTCCGCGCTGGAGGTGGCCGATCAACTGGGCGCGGTGGTGCGTACGCACACCCGAGTCGATGCCATCGATCTCGACGCGCGCAGTCTGCGCATCGGTGAGGAGCGGCTGGCCTGGAGCGAGCTGGTGCTGGCCACCGGCGCGGCCCCCGGTACGCCTTTCGCCATCCCCGAGGCGATCGCGGAGCGTGTGTTCAGCATCAACGACCTGGACGACTATCGGAGTTTTCATGCCGCCCTCGAGGCGCTGGGGCGGCCGGCCAGAGTGGCCATCGTGGGTGCCGGCCTGGTGGGCTGCGAGTTCGCCAACGACCTGATCGCTGGCGGTCATGCAGTGTCCCTGGTCGCCCCCGAGCGAGCGCCGCTGCCGCGCCTGCTGCCGGAGCCTCTGGGCAAGGCGCTTGGCGAGGCCTTTGCCGAGGCCGGCATGGGGCTCTATCTGGGGCATGGCCTGCAGCGGCTGGCAGAGAGCGGCAGCGACGTGGGGCTCGAGCTCGACGACGGCAGCGTGCTGGAGGCCGATCTGGTGCTGCTGGCCACCGGCCTGCGGCCGCGCATCGAACTGGCCCAGGCGGCCGGTCTGCAGGCCGGGCCCGCGGGTATCCAGGTCGATCGCTACTTGCAGACCTCGGCCGCCGGTGTCTTCGCCCTCGGCGACGTGGCCTGCGTGGACGGGGTCAATGCCATGTACGTGCAGCCGCTGCAGGCCAGCGCCAAGGTGCTGGCGCGTACGCTTGCCGGTACGCCCACCCCGGTGAGCTATGGCGCCTGGCCGGTACTGGTGAAGACCCCCCTGCTGCCGGTGGTGGCCCTGCCGCCGCTGCAGACACCGGTACGCTGGAGGGTGGAAGGCGAAGGACGCGATCTGGTCTCTCTTGCCGAAGATCAAGACGAACGTTTGATCGGCTTTGCGTTGACAGGAGGCTGCGTGAAGCGGAAAGTTGAGCTGGCGCGGGCAACGCCGCCGTTGCTAGGCTAGTGTCGTCATCGCTCCGGCCGGCTTCACTGCTCGGTGCGTCGATGATCGCCGCGCTTGATACTTCATGAGCAGGGGAAGAACCCCAACCAAGGGGACGGGCTCTCCCAAGGGAAGTGGCAGGCGTCATCAACTTGATCGTGAATAACAACATACCGGCATATTGCCGGGATATAGCCATATCAGGAGGGCTGTATGCGTAAACCAGAACTTGCCGCGGCAATCGCCGAGCGTGCGGAACTATCCAAGGACAAGGCCAGCCAGGTGCTCAACGTCATTCTCGACGAGATCACCGGCAGCGTGGCCCAGGGGCAGGATGTCTCCCTGATCGGTTTCGGTACCTTCACCGTGCGTGAGCGCGCCGCTCGCACCGGCAAGAACCCGCAGACCGGCCAGCCGTTGGCCATCCCGGCCAGCAAGACCGTTGCCTTCAAGCCGGGCAAGGGGCTCAAGGACGCCGTCGGCAAGGGTTGATCCGAATACGGATCGCACCCGGCGCGGCCTGCCTCGTCAGGCCGCGGTACCCCCACCACCTGCTCGAAACGGATTCGACATGAAGCTGCGTCTGATGTTGTGGCTGCTTGGATGGATGCTGAAACGCGCGCTGCGTCGCAAGCCGCGCTTTCGCGAGCAGCTCGCCGAGATGCGCAGTCTCGACTGGGGCATCGCCACCGAAGACCTCTCCATAGCCCGTCATTACCGCATGACCCCCCAGGGCATCCAGGTAGGCGCCGGGCTGCCGGTAGACCTCGACCTGGAGCTGCGCTTCGACGATGAAGCCACCGCCATTCGCGTGCTGCGCAAGCCGACCCAGCAGGCCTTTCTCGACGGCATGATGGCCGGCAAGGTACGTCTGGTGGGCGATTCGGGCGACCTCAAGAAGCTGCAGAAACTGCTCAAGCACCTCTGAACTCTCACCATTTCACGTATCATCGAGCCTCTAATCGGCGGAACATGACGTGGACATACCCCACCAGCGTCTGGTCTATTTCAGAGTCACCCTGGAGTCGGGCTCGGTGCGCCAGGCCGCCGCTCGTCTGGATATCGCACCCTCGGCGGTGAGCCGACAGATCAGCCTGCTGGAAGATGCGCTGGGCGCCACGCTGATCGAGCGCAAGCGCACGGGGATTCGGCCCACCCCGGTGGGCGAGATGCTGCTCGAATACTGCGAGCGCCGCGGTGCCCTGGACGAGAGCTTCATCGCCTCGCTGGAAGCCTATCAGCGGCTGGAGACCGGCACCGTATCGCTGGTGGTGGGAGAAGGCTTCGTCGGCGACCTGGTGGCCAAGCCGCTGCGCGAATTCACCGAGCGTTATACCGGTATCCAGATCGACATCCACCTGGCCGGTACCTCGGGCATCATCGAGGCGGTGATCAACGAGCAGGCGCATATCGGCCTGATGTTCCATGAGCGCACCCATCACCAGCTGCGCTTCTGGGTCTCGAGCCCGCAGCCGCTGATGGCCATTTTGCCGCCCGAGCACCCGCTGGCCGAAGAGACCAAGCCCCTGACCCTGGCGCAGCTGAGCGAGGCACCCATGGCGATGTGGGACCCCAGCCACCAGGTGCGCCACATGGTGGACGAGGCGTTCCATCAGGCGCGGCTGCGGCCGCGCATGGCCATGAACACCAACTCCATGGCCATTCTCGCCCAGTACGTGCGCAGCGGCATGGGCATCACCCTGCTGCCGGCCTTTGCCGTGGCCGCCGATCTGGCCGAAGGGCGTCTGGTGGCGCGCCCCGTCGACGACCCCTTGTTCCAGCGCTCCCAGGCGCACATGGTGACCCGCATCGGGCGCCAGCAGCCCAAGGCCAGCATCCTGCTGCTGCGTCATCTGCAGCGCTGGATGCAGGCCTTCCGGGGCGTCGACCCGGCGCCGCCCACGCCAGCCTCGGACGAGGCCCGGCCTTAACCCACGCCGCTGCCGTAGCCCATGGCCACGCTGGCTTCGCTGGCGGTCTCCACCCATACGCTCTGCGGCAGGGTGTACTCGCGCAGGCCGTCGAGGCCGCTGGAACGGCCGAAGCCGCTGTCGCCGAAGCCGCCGAAGGGCGACATCACGCTGATCGCCTTGTAGCCGTTGATCCACACCGTGCCGGCGCGCAGCTGAGCGGCGACGCGGTGGGCGCGGGCCGGGTCCTGGGTCCACACCGCGCCGGCGAGGCCGAAGCGGGTGGCGTTGGCCAGGCGCACGGCGTCCGCCTCGTCGTCGAAGGGCATCGCCACCAGCACCGGGCCGAACACCTCCTCGCGGGCGATCTCCATCTCCGGGGTGACGTCGACCAGCACCGTCGGCGCCAGGAAGTAGCCCCGTGCCTCCTCGGGCAAGCCTGCCGGGCGGCTGCCGCCGACGATCACCCGCGCCCCGGCGGCCACGGCGTCCTCGATCATGCGCGTCACGTGAGCGTACTGGCGGGCGTTCTGCAGCGGCCCCATGCGGGTCGCCTCGTCGCCGGGCAGGCCGACTTCGATCCCGGCCGCGGCGCGCGCCAGCCGCTCGGTCACTTCCTCGAACGCTTCGCGCTGGACCAGCAGTCGCGAGCCGGCCACGCAGCTCTGTCCCGCCGCGGCGAAGATCGCCGCCTGGGCGCCGGCCACGGCGGCATCGAGGCTGGCGTCGGCGAAGACGATGTTGGCCGACTTGCCGCCCAGCTCCAGTACGCTCGGCACTAGCCGCCGGGCACCGGCCTCGGCGATCAGCCGACCGCTCTGGGGCGAGCCGACGAACACCAACTTGCCGATGCCTTCGCTGCCGGTGAGCGCCGCGCCGGTGCTCGGCCCCAGGCCGTTGACGATGTTGACCAGCCCCTTGGGCAGGCCGCCGCGCTCGAGCAGCCGGGCGATCACCACCGAGGTGAAGGGGGTGAGCTCCGAGGGCTTGAGCACCGCGCCGTTGCCGGCGGCGATGGCCGGGGCGAGCTGCCAGGCACAGGTGAACATCGGCGCGTTCCAGGGCGTGATCTGGCCCACCACCCCATAGGGCACGTGGCGCACGTAGTTGAGGTGGCTGGTGGGCACCGGGATCACCTCGCCGTGCTGTTTGTCGCACCAGCCGGCGTAATACTCGAACATCTCGCGCACCTTACCGACCTCGCCGCGGCAGTCGCGGATCGGCTTGCCGGCCACCACGCTCTCGAGCTGGGCCAGCGCCTCCTCGTGGCCTTCGAGGCCGCGCACGGCGGCGTTCATGCGTCGGCCGCGCTCGCTGGCGGTGAGCGCCATCCACGCCTGCTGCGCCCGGCTGGCGCTGGAAACGGCGCGCTCGACCAGGGCCGGGCCGGCATCGCGGTAGTCGAGCAGCGCCTCGCCGGTGGCGGGATCGATCAGCGTGATCGTCTCGCCTGCGCCCGGGCAGGCGGTACCGTCGATCCAGTTGGAGAGCGGCGTTGCGCCCTGCAGCTCGAAGCCATCGAGCAGCGTCGAGAGACGCTCCCGGGCCTGTCGATTGAGACGGTTCATGATGCGCTCTCCTCGGCGGGGGTGGCGGCAGCCAGCAGCGCGCCGGCGATACGGTTGAAGTCGTCGCCGTCGGCGGGGTGCTCGGGGTCGGCGTGCCACGCCTCGACCACGGCTTGGAGCAGGCCCGGCGGCATGTCGAGGCGCTCGGCGGCGGCGCGGGCCAGGCGCAGGTCTTTGCGCATCAGGCCGGTGGTGAAGCCGGAGTCGAAGCGTCCGGAGAGGATCCACTCGGGGAAGTTGACCTCGCTGACCGCGCTGCGCCCCGAGCCGCTGTTGAGTCCGGCCAGGCAGGCGGCGGGGTCGACCCCGGCACGGGCGGCCATGGCCACCGCCTCGGCGGTGGTCAGCAGGTGCGCGGCGCACAGGTAGTTGTTGGCCAGCTTGACCACATGACCGCTGCCTGGCCCGCCGACGTGGGTGTAGCGGGCCGACATCGCCTCGAGCATCGGCGCCAGGCGTTCGATGGTGGCCGTCTCGCCGCCGAGCAGCATGCCGAGCTTGCCCGTCGCCGCCCCCTTGGGGCCGCCGCTGACCGGGGCGTCGAGCCACGCCAGCCCGGCGGCCTCGACCTTGGCGGCCAGCTCACGGCTGACCACCGGATCCGAGGTCGAGGTATCGACGATGACGCTGCCCTTCGGCGCCAGGCCGAGCAGGCCGGGGGCGGTCTCGATCACCTCCCGCACCTGGGCCGAGGTGGGCAGCGACAGCAGGTAGACGTCGCACGGTGGCAGCTCGTCGGGGGCGGCCACCGGCAGCCCCCGCTCGGCCAGGCGCTGGCGGGCGCTGTCGAACAGGTCGCTGCCGGTGACGTCGAAGCCGGCGGCTTGCAGGATCAGGGCCATGTTGCCGCCCATCTGGCCGAGGCCGATAACGCAGATTCTCATGCTCGTTCCTCAAGAAGATGCAGGATGTCGTGCCTGGCAGGCGCGTCGATCCGGGCCGCAGCGACGCTGCGGCCATGGAAGCCGTGGCGAAAGGCGCCGTCAGTCGTCGAGCAGGGTCGTGACCAGCGCCTGCCAGTACGCCACGCCGAGCGGGGCGATGGCGTCGTTGAAGTCGTAGTGCGGATTGTGCAGGGCGGCGCTCTCCACGCCGTTGCCGAGCCAGATGTAGGCGCCGGGGCAGGCCTCGAGCATGAAGGCGAAATCTTCAGAGGCCATGCTCGGCGGCAGGTCGCGATGCACGCGGGTGATGCCCGGCAGCGCTTCGAGCACCCCGGCGCAGCGTGCCGCATGCTCGGGTGTGTTGATCGTGGCGGGGTAGCGCGACTGATAGTCGAGCTCGACCCTGAGGTCGTGAAAGCCGGCCAGCGCCTCGACGGCCTGACGAAAGCGGCGCTCGAGATAGGCGCGCAGCTCGCCGTCGAAGCAGCGCAGGGTGCCGCGCAGCTCCACCGTCTCCGGAATCACGTTGAAGGCGTCGCCGGCGTGGAACTGGGTGATGCTGAGCACCGCGCTCTGGTGGGGCGGCGTCTCGCGGCTGATCAACCCCTGCAGCTGGCTGGCCAGCTGACAGGCGGCCAGGATGGTGTCGCTGCCCAGGTGGGGCATGGCGGCATGGCAGCCGCGCCCGCTGAGCCTCAGGGTGAAGACGTCGAAGGCGGCCATCACCGCGCCGTCGTGTACCGCCGCCTCGCCCACGGCGAGCCCCGGCCAATTGTGCAGGCCGTAGACGGCGTCCATGGGGAAGCGCTCGAAGAGCCCCTCCTCCACCATCACGCGGCCGCCGCCTTCGCTCTCTTCCGCCGGCTGGAAGATGAAATATACCCTTCCGGCGAAGTCGGGATCGGCGGCCAGCGCAAAGGCTGCCCCCAGCAGCATGGTGGTGTGGCCGTCGTGGCCGCAGGCGTGCATCTTGCCCGGCACCTGGGAGGCGTGGGCGAAGCGGTTGGCCTCCTCGACGTCGAGCGCATCGATGTCGGCGCGCAGCCCGATGGCGCGTCCGGGACCGCGCCTGCCGTCGAGTATCGCCACCACCCCGGTGCCGCCGCCCAGTCCGGTGACGACCTCGAGGCCGGCCTGGCGCAGCAGCTCGGCAATGCGGGCGCCGGTGCGATGCTCCTCGAAGGCGGTCTCCGGGTGGCGGTGGAAGTCGTGGCGCCAGGCCGCGAGGCGTTCCGGTGTCGGCAGCAGGCTGTCATCCATGAGCGGCTCCTCAGATAATCAGATGGGCAATGAACGCCGAAGCGACGAAGGTCCCGGTGAAGACCAGCAGCGAGACGATCACCAGCTTCCAGCCGGTCTGGCGGAACATGGCGAACTCGCGCCCGGTCAGCGCCAGGCCGGCATAGGCCAGCACCGGGGTCACCACGGCGAGGAAGTTCACGTGGCTGAGCTGGCCGACGATCCAGCCGCTGCCGGGGAAGAAGGGCAGCGTCATGGCAATGCTGACCAGCGAGACCCAGGCCACGCTGGGCAGGTAGAACGGCGCGAAGCGGCCGATGAGCAGGCCGATCATCACCATGCCGTAGAGGATGACCATGCCGGGCAGCGCCTGGTGCAGCGGGGCGCCGTTGACGATGTTGGCAATCCAGGCGGCGACGCACACCACGGCCAGCAGCAGCGCGGTCTTGCCGAGCTGCTGCTCGGGGCGCAGCTCCTGCAGGGCGGAAGCGTCGAAACCGGTGTCGGGTGCAGTGGTATCAGAGGGTTTCATTGCGAGCCTCCTTGAGCGTGGCGCCGCCGAGGCGCTTGTAGAGCCATTCGGCCGTGGGCAGGGCGATGAACAGGGAAACGTAGAGACCGGTGGCGTAGGTCAGCAGGTTGCTGGCGCCGGAGAAGGCCAGCAGGTCGTCGCGCAGATGGGGAGCGGCTTCGGCCAGGGCACCCGAGCAGGCCGCCACCATGCTGCCGCTGCCCACGCCGCAGGCCATCGCCAGGGCACGGATGTCGAAGATGTCCAGCGAGGCGAGATAGCCGGCCATCAGCGCGAAGTAGAGGGTGCCGAACATGGTGCCCACCACATAGACGCCCATGATTCCGATGCCCTCCGGGCTTCTCAGGCCGTACTTGTCCGAGATGATGGCGATGTTGGGCTCGCGAGCGATGGAGTAGGTGGCGCCGATGGCCTCGCGCCCCATGCGCAGCACCAGCACGGCGAAGGGCAGCGCCAGCAGCATGGTGCCGAGATTGCCCAGCTCCTGCAGGATCAGGGCCGGCCCGGCGGCGATGATCTGCTCGATGGCCGGCCCGATGGTGGAGCCGAACTTGGCGATGAAGGGCAGGATCGAGATCATGATCAGCGGCCCGGCAGCGTTGCTGACCGGTTTGGGAATGACCCGCTGCATGCTTGAGAACAGGTGAGGATTGAACAGCACGCCGATGATGAAGGCGTAGAACAGCGGCAGCAGCAGCAGGGTACCGGGGCCGAGGGGAATGCGCAGAATGCCGATCCACTCGGCGAGCAGGGACGCCAGTATCACCGTCAGGTGCAGGCGCCAGTTGAGCAGCAGCTTCATGTCCATTGGGTTGTCCTTGTCGTGTTAGGGGACGTCTTCGAGTATCGAAAGGAGGGTGTTCCAATGATAGGTGGCCGGTGTTCTTCTTTTTGATACGCTTGGCCCAGTGCCCATGGGAACGGGCGGCTCGGCGCCGAAGAAAGGTTTGGCTTTATACGAAAGTCTAGCGTCGAGTAACATGACGATGGTCATTCCACCATAAGCCGAACACATGCCGACCACCCTCTCCCTGTCGCTGCGGCGTCTGTGGACGCTGGACAAGTTCGCCTACAGCCTGCGGGTCTTTCTCGCCTTCAGCGGGGCGCTGTTGCTCAGCTGGGCCTTGGCCGACATCGGGCTGGTGATCCCGCTGTTCCTCGGCATCATCGCCAGCGCCCTCTCCGAGACCGACGACAGCTGGCAGGGCCGTCTGCAGGCGCTGGTGGTCACGCTGATCTGCTTTGCCGCCGCCTCGCTCATCGTGCGCTGGCTGTTTCCCTGGCCGTGGCTGTTCGCGCTGGGGCTGGGGCTCGCGACCTTCGTGCTGGTGATGCTGGGCGCCGTGGGGCAGCGCTACGCCACCATCGCCTCCGGCACGCTGATCCTGTCGATCTACACCATGATCAACATCGAGCACCACGGCGGCGTGCCTCAGGCGGGCGACTGGAGTCAGATGCTGCTGATTCTCTCCGGAGCGGCCTGGTACGGTGCGATCTCGGTGGTGTGGTGCGCGCTGTTCTCGCGTCAGCCGGTCAAGCAGAGCATGGCCCGGCTCTACCGTGAGCTGGCCCGTTACCTGATGCTCAAGGCTACCCTGTTCGAACCGCTGCGCGGTGTCGACGTCGAGGCGCGACGTCTGGCCTTGGCGCGACAGAACGGCCGAGTGGTGGAGGCGCTGAACCTGGCCAAGGAGACGATCTTCCGTCGCCTCGAGGGGCAGCGCGGCGAGGGCAAGCTCAACCGCTACCTGCGCATCTATTTCATCGCCCAGGACATCCACGAGCGGGCCAGCTCCTCGCACTACCCCTACGCGCGGCTGACCGAGGCCTTCTTCCATTACGACGTGCTGTTCCGCTGCCAGCGCCTGCTCGACCAGCAGGGCCAGGCGTGCCGGCGGCTGGCCAAGGCGCTGCTGCTCAATCAGCCCTTCGAGCACGATCAGAGCGAGCAGGCGCTGGCCGATCTGCGCGCCTCCATCGATCATCTCAAAGGCATGCGCAACCCCGCGTGGCGCGAGCTGATGCCGCCGCTCAATGCCCTGGCCGACAACCTGGCCAGTCTCGAGAGCCAACTGGTCCTGGCGCACAATCCCGACAGCGACGCGAGCCCCGGCGACACCAGCCTGTTCGACCGTTCGCCCGGCAGCGTGAAGGATGCCTGGGAGCGTATCCGCCTCAATCTGACGGTGGCCTCACCCACCTTCCGCCACGGGCTGCGGCTGGCCGTGGCGCTGCTGGCCGGCTACGGGGTACTGCACCTGATCCATCCGGCTCAGGGCTTCTGGATCCTGCTCACCACGCTGTTCGTGTGCCGCCCCAATTTCGCCGCCACCCGGCGTTTCCTGTCCCAGCGTATCGTCGGCACCGTGCTGGGCCTGGTGGCGGGCTGGGTCTCGATCACGCTGTTCCCGAGCCCCCTGCTGCAGACCTTGATCGCGGTGGCCGCGGGGGTGACCTTCTTCGCCACGCGGGAGAGGCACTACGTGATCGCCACCGCGGCGATCACGCTGCTGGTGCTGTGCAGCTTCAATCAGGTGGGGGACGGCTTCGACCTGATCTGGCCGCGGCTGTTCGATACGCTGATCGGCGCCACGATCGCCGGGGCCGCGGTGTTCCTGATCCTGCCCGACTGGCAGGGCCGGCGCCTGCATCGCCAGGCTGCCGCGTCGCTGCAGGCGAGCCGGCGCTACCTGGAGGAGATCCTGCACCAGTACGCCAGCGGCAAGCAGGACGACCTGGCCTACCGCCTGGCGCGGCGCAACGCCCACAATGCCGATGCGGCACTGTCGACGATGCTGGCCAACATGCTGCAGGAGCCGGAGCACTACCGCCGGCGCGACGCCGACGACGGCTTCCGCTTCCTGGTGCACTCGCATACGCTGCTGGGCTACCTCTCGGCGCTGGGCGCCCATCGCCATCGGCTCGATGCCAAAGAGGCCGACGCGCAGCTGCTGCCGAACGGCGAACGGATTGCCGGGTACCTCGCCGCGCTGGCCGAGCGGCTCGAGCGGCGCCAGCCGGTGGCGGAGCTGGAGGCAGAGCGCGAAGCCCTGCTGACGAGCCTGGAGCAGGAGGTGCTGCAGTCGCCGGAAGAGGAGGAGCAGGAGTACCGGCCCATGCATGGTCAGCTATTGCTGGTCGCACGTCAGCTGACGCCCCTGAGCGAGGCCGCCGAGCGGCTGGTGGCGATGCGCGAGCGCCCTGAGCGTGAGGCCCTGAACGCCGCCGGCTGAGCTCACACCTGGCCGTATCGTCCGGCCTCCTCGCCCAGCCAGCGCCGAATCAGCGGTCGGCTCGCCTCGGGATGGCGGGCCAGCAGAGCCTCGGCCAGCGGCGCGACCCGTTCGAGCAGGTCGGCGTCGCGCTCCAGGTCGGCGATCTTCATCTGGGCGAGGCCCGTCTGACGGGTACCGAGCACCTCGCCGGGACCGCGCAGCTCCAGGTCCTTCTCGGCGATGCGAAAGCCGTCGGTGGTCTCGCGCATCACCGCCAGGCGCTCGCGGGAATGGGCCGACAGCGGCCCATGGTAGAGCAGCACGCAGAAGCTCTCGCTGGAGCCGCGGCCGACCCGTCCGCGCAGCTGGTGCAGCTGCGACAGCCCCAGGCGCTCCGGGTTCTCGATGATCATCAGGCTGGCGTTGGGCACGTCGACGCCGACTTCGATCACCGTGGTGGCCACCAGCAGATCGAGCTCGCCGCTCTTGAAGGCATCCATCACCGCCGCCTTCTCGGTCGGCTTCATGCGCCCGTGGACCAGGCCGATGGCCAGCTCCGGCAGCGCCTCGGTGAGTTCGTCGCGGGTCGCCTCGGCGGCCTGACACTGCAGCGCGTCCGACTCCTCGATCAAGGTGCAGACCCAATAGGCCTGGCGCCCCTCGGCGCAGGCGTGACGAATACGCGCCACCACCTCGGGGCGGCGTTCGTCGGGCACCACCACCGTCTTCACCGGCGTGCGCCCGGGGGGCAGTTCGTCGATGATCGAGACGTCGAGGTCGGCGTAGGCGCTCATCGCCAGGGTGCGCGGAATCGGCGTGGCGGTCATCACCAGCTGATGTGGCGTCAGCCCGCCGGCCTCGCCCTTCTCGCGCAGCGCCAGGCGCTGGTGCACGCCGAAGCGGTGCTGCTCGTCGACGATGGCCAGGCCCAGGCGCTTGAAGTGCACGTCGCCCTGGAACAGCGCGTGAGTGCCCACCACCATCTGCGCGCGGCCGTCGAGGATGGCGGCCTTGGTGTCGAGCCGCGTCTTGCCCTTGAGCTTGCCGGCCAGCCACGCCACCTCGATGCCGAGCGGCGCGAACCACGCCTTGAGCGTGCGGTAGTGCTGCTCGGCCAGGATCTCGGTGGGCGCCATCATGGCCGCCTGGCAGTCGCCGGCAATCGCTGCCAGTGCCGCCATGGCGGCCACCACCGTCTTGCCCGAGCCGACGTCGCCCTGCACCAGCCGCAGCATGGGCACCTCGCGGGCCAGGTCCGCCCCGATCTCGTCGAGCACACGGCGCTGGGCGCCGGTCAGCGAGAAGGGGAGATGAGTCAGAAAGCGCGCCTGCAGGCTGCGCCCGCTGGGCAGCGCCGGGGCACCGTCCTCCTGAATCTTCAGGCGCACCTGCTGCAGGCTCAGACGATGGGCCAGCAGCTCCTCCAGGGCCAGGCGCCGCGTGGCCGGGTGCTTGCCGCTGGAGAGGCGTTCCGGATCGGCGTCGGGGGGCGGCTGATGCAGCGTCTGCAGGCAGTGGTGCAGCTCGGGCAGGCCGAAGCGGGTGCGCAGCTCTTCGCCGATCCAGTCGGGCAGCGCCTCGGGGGCCTCGTCCAGCCGCGCCAGCGCCTGTTCGATCAGTGAGCGCAGGCGCGCCTGATTGAGTCCTTCGGTGGTGGGGTAGATCGGCGTCAGGTGGTCTTCCACCGGCGGCGCGTCGGCGCTGAGTAGGCGGTATTCGGGATGGTAGATCTCGAGCCCGGTGGCACCGGCACGCGCCTCGCCGAAGCAGCGTACCCGGGTGCCGGGGCGGAACTGCTGCTGCTGCGCCGGGGAGAAGTGGAAGAAGCGCAGGCTGATGATGCCGGAGCCGTCGCGCAGCCGTACCAGCAGGCTGCGGCGGCGCCCTTTCACCACATCGCTGGCCGAAACCTCTCCCTCCACCACCGCTTCGTGCCCTGCTCTCAGCGTGCCGATCGGCGTGATGCGGGTACGGTCCTGATAGCGCAGCGGCAGATGAAACAGCAGGTCGGCCACGCTCTCGATGCGCAGGCGGGCCAGCTTGACCGCTACCGCTTCCCCGACGCCCTTCAGGGAGGTGACTGGCGCATCCAGCGCATTGACGTCGGCGCTCATGCGGGCTCGGGGAGCGCCTCGTGACACAGCTGGATGGCGTCGGTCACCGCGTCGATGGCCTTGGGACGCGGAAAGCTGGCGCGCCAGGCGATCGCCACGGTGCGCGATGGCGCCGGCGACTTGAACGGCCGGCTGGTGAGCAGCCCGCTTTCGTAGTGGCCGGTGCCGATGGCCGAGCGCGGCAGCACGGTGATGCCCAGCTTCGAGGCGACCATGTGACGGATCGTCTCCAGCGAGCCGCCTTCGGCGGTCAGGGTGTTGCTGGGGCTGTTGAGCTGCTGGCTGATGGCGGGGCAGGCCTCGAGAATCTGATCGCGGAAGCAGTGACCTTCGCCCAGCAGCAGCAGACGCTCCTTGAGCAGGTCCTCCTTCTCGATGAACTCGCGCTGGCTCCAAGGGTGATCGGCCGGGATCAGTACCTCGAACTCCTCTTCGTAGAGGGGCTTGGTCACCACATCGGTTTCGGTGAACGGCAGCGCGATGATGATCGCATCGAGCTCACCGCTGCGCAGCTTGCGCCGCAGGCTGGCGGTGAAGCCCTCCTCGATGTAGAGCGGCATCTGCGGGGCGCTGCGGGTCAGGGCCGGCACCAGGTGCGGGAACAGGTAGGGGCCAATGGTGTAGATGGCCCCGATGCGCAGCGGGCTTGCCAGCTGATCCTTGCCGGCATTGGCCAGCTCCTTGATCACGCTGCTCTGCTCCAGCACGCGCTGGGCCTGCTCGACGATCTTCTCGCCCAGCGGCGTGACCTGCACGGTGGACTTGGAGCGTTCGAACAGTGCCACGCCTAGCTCTTCCTCGAGCTTCTTCACCGCCACCGACAGGGTGGGCTGGGAAACGAAGCAGCGCTCGGCCGCTCTGCCGAAGTGACGCTCTTGCGCCAAGGTTACGATGTACCGAAGTTCTGTTAGAGTCATGACTGGTGCCCTTTGGGCATCCTCTCGGACGATAGATGACTTTCAATAGGGACTTTTTATCAGGGGGCGAGAGAAAGGTGAAGAAAACCACACTGATTCTAGGCTGTGGCGACATCGGAATGGTGCTGGGCAGGGAGCTGCTGGCGGCCGGTCATCGTGTGATCGGGGCCCGCCGCAGCGCCAAGGCGCTGGAGGGCAGCGGTATCGAGCCGCTACCGCTCGACCTGAACGACGAAGGGGCGCTGGCCGCGCTGCCCGACGCCGATTACGTGGTCTACATCCTCAGTGCCGACCGTTTCGACGAGGCTGCCTACCGGGCCGCCTATCTCGATGGCCTCAAGGCCGTGCTGCAGGTCTATGAAGGGCGCGACCAGGCGCCCAAGCGCCTGTTCTTCGTTTCGTCCACCAGCGTCTACGGCCAGAAGGAGGGTGAGCGGGTCGACGAGGAGACCCCGGCCGAATCGGCGGGCTTTGCCGGCGCGCTGATGCGCGAGGCCGAGCAGGCCCTGTGGGCGAGCCCCTTGCCGGGTACCACGGTGCGCTTCTCGGGCATCTACGGACCGGGTCGGGACCGCCTGATCCGGCAGGTGCTGGAGGGCCGCATCGCGCCGGAAACGCCGCCGATGTACTCCAACCGCATCCATCGCGACGATTGCGCAGGCGTCCTGGCCCACCTGATCGGCCTGGAGGCACAAGGCGAGTCGCTGGAGGAACTCTATCTGGCCAGCGACTGTGCGCCGGAGCCGCTGCACGAGGTCATGGCGTGGTTGGCCGGCCAGCTCAAGGTCGAACCCACCGAGGTGATCCAGGCACCGCTGCGCAAGCGCTCCAGCAAGCGCTGCGACAACACCCGCCTGCGCGAAACGGGCTATGTGTTCCGCTATCCCAGCTATCGGGAAGGCTATGCCCAGGTCATGAAGGAGGGCGGCTTCCTGCCCGAGCCGGTCTGAGTCCGCTCGTCATTGCGGTACGCCAACGCGGGCCCAAGTGCCTGCGTTGGCGTTACCGATTCCAGGTCCGGTTTGCTTGGTCGGACACCTGCAGGGGTATCGAGCCGGGCTGAATCTGAGCTAGAGCGGCAGGCGATAGCCCATGGCCAGCACCTCGAAGCCCTGATTGGGCGAGCGGATACCGCCGTTCGAGTAATGGGTCAGGCTCAGTGCGACCTCGCCGGGCCCCAGTGGCCCGCCCAGCGCCAGGCGATCCTGGAACTGGAAGGCGCTGCCGAGCTCGCGCGACTCGTGGCGCGATTCGAGAAACAGTGCCATGCCGATGCCGCCTTCAACGAACACACCGCGCTGCTCACCGAAGGTCCAGCGCAGCGCCGGGGTGGCCAGCCAGGCCGCGTTGTGATTGCCCTCGCGGCCCTGCAGCAGCAGCAGACCGGTGGCCAGACGCAGACTGAGCGCTGACGGCAGGAATTCGAGTTCGGGACGCGTATCGAGCTCGATACGGGCGGCGGCGGCCGATTCGCTGGTCATGCCGGCGTCGAGATAGAGGTCGGCCAGCCCGGCAGAGCTGTCTAGCAGTGCCAAGCCGGCCAGCAGCCCGGCGGCGAGGTTCTTCCTACGCTTCACAGTGTTCCCCTTTTTCTTGTGTGCCAATCTGGTGTTGGCTTGTCCGGCGCCTCTTCATCCTTGCAGCATCAATGCTGAGTTGCGGCCAGAGAGCGATAGTGCGCGCCCCGCTGATCGACGACCGAGTGAAGCAGCTCCACCCGTTCATAAGACCATGTCAGATCGACGGCGGGAAGCCCGTTCAGATCGAGCGAGGCGGCGCGGCGCAGCAGGGTGACGTGAGGCGTGAAGCCGCCGGGGCGAATACCGAACCCGCGTGCTTCGAGCGCGTCCCACAGCTGGCCCTGCAGCCGTGCCAGGCCGTGGTCGGTTTGCCGGCCGCCTACCCAGACGATGCCGGGGCGCCGGAAGCAGCCCCAGCCGTCGAGGCGCCACTCGCCGGGTTCGGTGGCCAGGCCCTGGACCCACTCGACGAGCTCGGCGGCCTTGGCCTCCTGCACCTCGCCGAGAAAGGCCAGCGTCAGGTGCAGGCTAGGGTCGGGCATGCGCCTTCCGCCGCAGCGGGCATGGGCGATATCCGCCAGCGCGCCGAGCCGCTCGCGCAGCTCGGGTGGCGGATTCAGTGCCAGGAAGAGCCTCACGGCTCTTTAATCACCAATTACCATGACTGCTTCCGCCTCGAACTGCGCCCCCTTGGGCAGCGCCTTGACGCCCACCGCGGCGCGGGCGGGGTAGGGCTTGTCGAAGAACTCCTCCATCACCTTGTTGACCACCGCGAAATTGCCCAGGTCGACCAGGTAGAGGTTGAGCTTGACGATCTCGCCCAGCGAGCCGGCGGCCTCTTCGCACACGGCCTTGAGGTTGATGAAGACCTGGCGGGCCTGGGCTTCGAAGTCGTCGGAGACGAGCTCCATGGTGGCCGGGTCGAGGGGAATCTGACCGGACAGATAGACGGTGTTGCCGGCCTTGATGGCCTGGGAGTAGGGGCCAATGGCGGCGGGGGCCTTATCGGTATTGATCACGGCCTTGTTGCTCATGATGCGCTCCTCTTGGTGTCCATGTACTGCATGGCAAGGGTCAATGAAAAGCCCGTTCGCCGCCGGCGCGGCGAACGGGCCGAAACGGGTTCAATTGCCGACGCGGGTGATCTTGCCGACGTGGGACAGGTTGCGAATGCGTTTGATGATGCGGGCCAGGTGCACGCGGTCGCGTACTGCCAGGGTCAGGTGCACGATGGAGAGTCGCGCGTCGCGCTCCTCGATGCCGATACGCTCGATGTTGGCGTCGGCGTCGGTGACCAGGCTGGCGAGCTCGGCCACCAGCCCGCGGCGGCTCTCGATCTCGATGCGCAGGGCCACCGGGAAGTCCTCGCTGATCTCCTCGGACCACTCCAGGGCGAACAGCTTGTCCGGGTCGCTCTTCAATTCGTCGAGATTGCGGCACTCGGTGCGGTGCACCACGATGCCCTTGCCCACCGACAGATGGCCCACCACCGGATCGCCGGGCAGCGGGTGGCAGCAGCGGGCGAACTTGATCACCATGCCCTCGCCGCCGCTGATGACGATGGGGCCCTGGGCGGCCAGCCCACGCTCGCCGGCCTCGGCCATGTCGCCGCGCAGCAGATCGATCAGGCGCCGGGCCACCACGTGGGCCACCCGCGTGCCGAGACCGATCGACTCCAGCAGGCTCTCCTCGTCCTTGAGCGACAGCTCCGTCAGCAGCTCCGGCAGTACGCTCTCCGGCAGCTCCTCCAGGCTGGTCTCGAAATCCGCCAGGGCCTTGTTGAGCAGCCGTCGGCCGAGCTGAACCGCCTCGGTCTGCTGCTGGTGCTTGAGGGCGTGACGGATCGCCGAGCGCGCCTTGGCGGTGACCACGAAGTTGAGCCAGGCCAGGTTGGGACGCGCCCCCGGGGCGGTGATGATCTCCAGCGTCTGTCCGCTCTCCAGGCGGGTCGAGAGCGGCGCCAGGTGGCGGTCGATGCGGCAGGCGATGCAGCTATTGCCGATGTCGGTGTGCACGGCGTAGGCGAAGTCGATCACCGTGGCGCCCTGGGGCAGCTCCATGATGTCGCCGCGGGGCGTGAACACGTAGATGTCGTCGGGGAACAGGTCGTTCTTGACGTGTTCAATGAACTCCAGCGAGTCGCCGGCGTGACGCTGCATCTCGAGCAGCCCCTTGGCCCACTCCCGGGCCCGGGCATGGCTGCCCTCGGCGATGGGGTGATCGGTCTGGCCGGCCTTGTAGAGCCAGTGGGCGGCGATGCCGTTGTTGGCCATGGCCTCCATCTCGCGGGTGCGGATCTGCACCTCGATGGGCATGCCGCCGCTGCCGAACAGGGTGGTGTGCAGGCTCTGGTAGCCATTGGCCTTGGGGATGGCGATGTAATCCTTGAAGCGCCCCGGCACCGGTTTGTAGAGGTTGTGCACCACGCCGAGGATCCGGTAGCAGCTGTCGACGTCCTCGGTGATGATGCGAAAGCCGAACACGTCCATGATCTCGGCGAACGGCTTGCGCTGGTCGCGCATCTTCTTGTAGATCGACAGCAGGTGCTTCTGGCGGCCCACCACGGTGCCGGCCAGCCCTTCGTCGTCGAGGCTCTTCTGCAGCGTGCTCTGGATCTGGCGGATCGCCGAACGGCGATGGCCGCGGGCGCTGGAGACGGCGCGCTTGATGCGCTCGGCGCGCATCGGGTGCAGCGCCTGGAAGGAGAGATCCTCGAGCTCCACGCGGATGGTATTGATGCCCAGGCGGCTGGCGATGCGGGCGTAGATCTCCAGCGTCTCGCGGGCGATGCGGCGCTTCTTCTCCGGGCGCAGGGCACCCAGGGTGCGCATGTTGTGCAGGCGGTCGGCGAGCTTGACGATGATGACGCGGATGTCCTTGGACATCGCCAGCACCATCTTCTGGAAGTTCTCGGCCTGGGCGACGGCCTTGTCCTCGAAGGTGATCTGGGTCAGCTTCGAGACGCCGTCGACCAGCTCCGCCACCGGCTTGCCGAACTGCTCGGCGAGAGCCTCCTTGGAAACCCCGGTGTCCTCGATCACGTCGTGCAGCATGGCCGACATCAGACTCTGATGGTCCATGTGCATGTTGGCGAGGATGTTGGCCACCGCCAGCGGATGGGTGACGTAGGGTTCGCCGGAGCGCCGGCGCTGGCCGTCGTGGGCCTGCTCGGCATAGTAGAAGGCGCGCTTGACCTGCTGGATCTCGTCGGGAGGAAGATAGCCGCCGAGTCTGTCGGCCAGGTCGTCGATGGTGAACATTAGCGCGCCTTGAGTGACAGCTTACTCCTCGAGAGCGATACCCGGCTCGCCTTCGCGGCGAATTCTCACCGGTGCCTCGATCGGCTCGTCTAGCACGGTATGGTCGACGAGCCCGGCGGCGATCTCGCGCAGCGCCATCACGGTGGGCTTGTCGTTCTCCCAGGGCAGCTGGGCATCGCGCGAGCCGCGCGACAGCTGGCGAGCGCGCTGGGTGGAGATCATCACCAGCTTGAAGCGGTTTTCGACGTTTTCCAGACAATCTTCGACGGTGACACGCGCCATATAGGGTACTTCCCGAAAACTGTGGTGGGCCCACGGCAGCGGCCGGAGGACCGAAATGGAACAGGACAGACTAGATTACTCGACGTTCGGCTACCCTGACAAGCGGCTGCGGGCCAGGACAGGCGCTCCGCGGCTAGGACAACAGCGCATCCAGCAGCGGGCCGTGGCTCTCCTTCACCCGCGCCAGGCTCAGCCGCCGGCTGATCACCAGTGACTGCAGCTCGCGCAGGGCGGTGGTGAAGTCGTCGTTGATCACCAGGTAGTCGTATTCGTCGTAGTGCGACATCTCGCTGACCGCATCGCGCATGCGGCGGGCGATGGTGGCGTGCTCGTCGGTGCCGCGGTTGGCCAGGCGCCGCTCCAGCTCGTCGCGGGAAGGCGGCAGGATGAAGATCGACACCGCATCGGTCATCTGCTCGCGGACCTGGCGGGCGCCCTGCCAGTCGATCTCGAGAATCACGTCCTGGCCGGCTTCGAGCAGGGCTTCCACCGCGGGCCGCGAGGTGCCGTAGAAGTTGTCGAACACCCGGGCGTACTCGAAGAATTCGCCCCGCGCGATCATCGCCTCGAACTCGTCCACCGTCACGAAGTGGTAGTTGACGCCGTCCACCTCGCCACGGCGCTGGCCCCGGGTGGTATGCGACACCGAGACCTGGATGCCGTCGAGGCTCTCGATCAGCTCGCGTACCAGTGTGGTCTTGCCGGCCCCGGAGGGGGCGGAAACGATGAAAAGCGTACCTTGAGACATGAGCGTGCGTCCCTGATGTGGCGACGAGTGATGGAGCGACTGCAGGAAAAGGCGAAGTATCTCATGAATTCCAGGTGCGCTGCAGGGGCAGACCGTCTTCACCGGCGAGACTACGCCAAGATGCCTCTCGACACCGCTCTTCCGGCCCGGTGGACATCAGCTTGTCACAAAGGCTGAGTATGGTACGTGACAACGTCACTTAGGCTCACGGCGCGTCATGTCGCCGAGAGGTGGGGTCATGCTGCAGCGGGGTAGAGGCCATGCCGGAAGAGCAGAGCACCATGGTGGAGATAGAGGCGCAGCGAAGTCAGGAGGTGATAGCGGCAGCGCTTCCCGAGCCTTTGGCGCCTGCCACCGAAACACCTGACGAAACGCCGCTGCGGATCAATCACACCCGTACCGGGGTGCGGGCCAAGCCGACCTCTGTCACATCCGAACTCGACCTGAAGTCTCCCAGCCTCTACTTCAATCGCGAGCTGTCGACCCTGCAGTTTCATATCCGCGTGCTCGAGCAGGCGCTGGACATGTCGCATCCGCTGGTCAACCGGTTGATGTTCCTGCTGATCTTCTCGTCCAATCTGGATGAGTTTTTCGAGATTCGCGTGGCGGGCATCAAGCGGCATATTGCCCTGCATCCCGACGAGGTGGGGAGCGACGGCATGCGACCCACGGAGCTGCTCGACGAGATTTCTCGCATAGTGCATGAGCAGGTGGAGCGACAGTACCGCATTCTCAACGAGACGCTGATTCCTGAGCTCGCCCGGCAGAACATCTTCTTCCTGCGCCGCGAGAGCTGGACCGCACCCCAGCGGGAGTGGGTCAGGGAATATTTCGACGAAGAGATCATGCCGGTGATCAGTCCGATCGGGCTCGACCCCTCCCACCCTTTTCCTCGCCTGGTCAACAAGAGCCTGAACTTCATCGTCGAGCTGGAGGGCCAGGATGCATTCGGTCGCGAGGGCGGGCTGGCGATCCTGCCCGCCCCGCGACCGTTGCCGCGCCTGATCCGCTTGCCCGCGCACCTGAGTCGTCCGGGCTGCGATGAGTTCGTCTTTCTTTCCTCCATGGTCCATGCCCATGCCGAGGAGCTGTTCCCCGGCATGAAGATCATTGGCTGTTATCAGTTCCGCCTGACCCGCAACGCCGACTTCTCGGTGGATACGGAGGAGATCTCCGATCTCGCCTCGGCCCTCAAGGGTGAACTGCTGGCGCGACGCTACGGCGACGGCGTGCGCCTGGAAGTGGTCAACGACTGCCCGGCCCATCTCACCGACTTTCTGCTCAACCAGTTCAACCTCGCGCCCCGCGACCTCTATCTGGTGGATGGCCCGGTCAACTTGAGTCGATTGATGACGCTGCTGGGGGATTTCGAGCGCCACGATCTGCTCTACAAGCCCTTCGTTCCCGGGCTGCCCAAGGTGCTCAACAATCGCAAGGAAAGCCTGTTCAGCCTGATCGCTCAGGGCGACATTCTGCTCCACCATCCTTTTCAATCGTTCACGCCCATCGAGAGCCTGCTGGCCGAGGCGGCCAACGATCCTGGCGTGCTGGCCATCAAGCAGACCCTGTACCGCACCGGTGCCGATTCGGCCATCGTCAGTGCGCTGGTCGAGGCCGCTCGCAACGGCAAGGAGGTCACGGTGGTGATCGAGCTGCGCGCGCGCTTCGACGAGGCGGACAATCTGCTTCTCGCGGCCCGCCTTCAGGAAGCAGGTGCCATCGTGATTTATGGCGTGATGGCCTACAAGACCCACGCCAAGATGCTGCATATCGTGCGCCGCGAGAAGGGTGGGCTGCGTTACTACGCCCACTTGGGCACCGGCAACTATCACTCGCGCACGGCCAAGCTCTACACCGATTACAGCCTGCTGACCGCCAATGAGCGGCTGTGCGAGGATGTGCATCTGGTCTTCCAGCAGCTGTCGGGAATGGGCAAGCCCAGGGTGATCGAAACCCTGCTGCATGCGCCATTCGTGCTTCATGACCGGCTGGTGAAGATGATCGAGCGCGAGGCCAGGCACGCCGAGAAAGGCAGGAAGGCGCACCTGATCATCAAGTGCAATTCGCTGACCGAGCCCCAGCTCATCCGGGCGCTCTACCGCGCCTCGCAGGCTGGGGTGCGCTGCGACTTGATCGTACGCGGCATGTGCTGCCTGCGCCCCGGTGTGGCGGGGGTGTCGGAGAATATCCAGGTACGCTCGATCGTTGGGCGATTCCTCGAGCATACCCGTGTCTTCACCTTCCACAACGATGGCAAGCCGGAGGTGTGGGCTTCGAGTGCCGACTTCATGGAACGCAACATGTTCCAGCGCGTGGAAACCTGCTTCCCCATCCTCGACAAGAAGCTGGCACAGCAGGTACGCAAGGACCTGGAGACCTACCTGGTGGACAACTGCCAGGCCTGGGTACTGACCGCTGACGGTCGCTACGTGAAACAGGTGCCCGAAGAGGGCGTCCCGGCCATCAGCGCCCAGGAGACACTGCTCTACGCTTATGCAGCGAAGGCCTGAGTGGCTTTGTCCGTTCCGGCTGAGGCCGTAGCCACCCCCTTTGCTCTTGTCTGCTTCGGCAGGCCTCTGAAGGAAGAACTCGCCACCGATGACCCCATCGACTCATGACGAGCCTCGCCGCCTGGCGGCGATAGATCTGGGCTCCAACAGCTTCCACTTGCTGGTCGCCAACTATCAGCACGAACGTTTCCAGGTGACCGCCAAGTACGGCGAGAAGGTGCAACTGGCTGCCGGGCTCGACGATGACCTCAGGCTGAGCGACGAGGCCATGCAGCGCGCCATGGAGTGCCTGGCCCGGTTCGCGCCGTTCGTCGCCGACATCGACCCCAGGCACCTGCGTATCGTCGGTACCCAAACGCTGCGCGTGGCCAGCAACGGCCAGGAGCTGATTGCCCATGCCGAAGCCCTGCTTGGCCATGAGGTGGAGATCGTTTCCGGCCGTGAAGAGGCCCGTCTGATCTATCTGGGTGTGGCGCATTCGCTGGCCGACGTGCATGGCCGCCGCTTCATCCTCGACATCGGGGGCGGCTCGACAGAGTTCATCATCGGTGAGCGGTTCGAACCTCAGGCCCTGGAGAGCCTGGAGATGGGCTGCGTCTCCTACACCCGACGTTTCTTTGCCGAGGGCACAATCGACGAGAGTCGCTTCCGCCAGGCCGAAACCGCAGCGCTGTACGAAGTGGAGAGTATCCGCCAGCCATTCCTGCAGTTGGGCTGGTCGGATCCGGTGGGCACCAGCGGCACTATCCGCAACGTGGCGGCCATCGTCTCCGCCGAGGGGGCGAGCGTCGAGGGCATCATTCGTCGCGATGGGCTGTTTCGGTTGCGCCAGCAGTTGATCGATTGCGGCCATATCGACCAGCTCGCCCTGGTTGGGCTCAAGCCCGATCGCGCCAGAGTGTTTCCGGCGGGCGTGGCAGTGCTGTGCGCGGTTTTCGAAGCCTTCGACCTGCCGTTTCTGCGCTATTCGGACGGCGCGTTGCGCGAGGGCATACTCTACGATCTGATCGGCCGTAACACCCCGGAGGATTCGCGGCTCAAGACACTCGATGGTCTCGATCTGCGCTATGCCACCGACAGGCGCCAGGCTGGCAACGTGGCTGCAAGTGCCATGGCGGCCTTCGACCAGGTGGCCGAGGCCTGGCAGCTCGGCGACGAACAGCGCCAATTGTTGGCTTGGGCAGCCAGGTTGCACGAGATTGGCTTGGCCGTTTCGCATAGCCAGTTCCATCGGCATGGCGCCTACCTGCTCGAGCATTCCGACCTGCCGGGCTTCTCGCGCACGGATCAGCGCGGCCTTGCCTTCCTGGTACGGGCGCACCGGCGCAAGTTCCCCATCAAGGAGCTCAAGGAGTTTCCGGCAACGGTACGCCAGCGCTATGCGCGTCTGGCGCGACTGCTGCGTCTGGCGGCGATACTCAACCACTCCCGACCTGAAACGCCGCCCGACGACGTTACCCTGGGCGTCGAGGGCGATGTTCTCCTCGTGACATTGCCCGGCGACTTGACCGGCAGTGCCCTGCTGTTAGGCGCCCTCGAGCAGGAGAAAAACCATCAGCTCGCCGCCGGCTATCAGCTCGAGATCATCCCCGGGGCACGCTGATCCCAGCCGGATCGAGCTCCTCGGCGAACAGTTCCAGGGCGTACTGGGCGGCCACGGAATTGCCGTTGTCGTCGAGGGCCGGCGACCAGGCGCAGACCGTCATCCGTCCCGGCACCACGGCGACGATGCCGCCACCCACGCCGCTCTTCGCCGGTAGCCCGACGCGATAGGCGAAATCCCCCGCCGCGTCGTACATGCCGCAGGTCGCCATGATCGCATTGATGCGGCGTGTCAGCCCCGGCGAGACGAAGCGCTCGCCCATGGCGCGGGCCTCGCCGTCGGCCGCCAGGAAGTTCATGGCCACGGCCAGGTCGGTGCAGCTCATGGCCAGCGCACAGCAGGAGAAGTAGGTGCGCAACACCTCGTCGACGTCGTTGTCCAGGTTGCCGAAGGCCTTCATCAGATAGGCCATGGCGGCGTTGCGCGAACGGTGCTGCCACTCGGAGTCCAGCACCTCGTCGTCGATCAGGATCCTGGCGTTGCCCGCCAGCCGCCGGGCCACGTCCTGCAGGTGCTTGTCCGGGGTGGCAAAGGCGCTGACCAGGCGATCCGTGACCACGATGGCGCCGGCATTGATGAAGGGGTTGCGCGGCTTGCCCCGTTCGGCCTCGAGCTGGGCCAGGGAGTTGAAGGGCATGCCCGACGGATTCAGGCCCACCCGCTGCCACAGCGCTTCGCCGTGGGTGCGCAGGGCAAGGGTGAGCAGCAGCACCTTGGCGATGCTCTGGATCGAGAAGGGCGTCTCGGCGTCCCCGGCGGCATACAGCGTGCCGTCGTTGGTGCACACGGCGATGCCGAGCCGTTCCGGGTCCTGTTCGGCCAACGCCGGGATGTAGCTGGCGACCCGACCGCTACCGAGCCGGGAGCGGGCCCGGGCATGGATGCTCTCCAGCCAGGCCTGCATGTCTTCCCCTTCCGGCAGGGTTCGCACGCTCTGAGCCCCAACGGCCGGCCCCGAAGCATCGGGGCCGGCCGCAGGCCGTGACAGAGGGTATCGCACCGCTACTTCGCCGGCTGGCCGGCGGTCGGTGCCGCTGCGCCGTAACGCTTAAGGCGCTCGATGTCCTCGGGCTCGATCTCCCAGGCGGCGGGATCGATGTCGAGGTCGGCGAACTTCTGGGCATCGAACACGGGGTGGCGAATGCCGGCGCGGATCTGCTCGTCGAAGTCGCGCATCAGGCGCAGCCCAGGCTTGAACAGCATGAGCAGGGCGATAAGGTTGGCCAGCGCCAGGAAGCCCATGGTCACGTCGGCGAAGGCGAACACCGTGCCCAGGTCGGTCAGCGCGCCCCAGGCGCAAAGCGCGACGATCGCGATGCGGAACAGGTTGAACAGCGTGACGTTGCCATCGCTGAAGTAGTTGAGGCTGTTCTCTCCCAGGTAGTAGTTGTAGAGAATGGTGCTGAAGCCGAACAGCAGCAGCGCCACGCTGACGAAGCTGCGGCCCCATTCGCCCACGTGGTCGGCCAGCGAGACCTGGGTCAGCGCCACGCCGCCGATGTCGGCACCGCTGGTCGGGTCGTAGGCGCCGCTGAGCAGGATGATGAAGGCGGTGGCCGAGCAGATGATCAGGGTGTCGATGAACACCGAGAAGGCCTGCACGACCCCCTGGTTGGCCGGGTGCGGCACATAGGCCACCGCGGCGACGTTGGGCGCGCTGCCCAGGCCCGCCTCGTTGGAGAACAGGCCGCGCTTGACCCCCATCATGATGGCGGCGCCGATACCGCCACCCACCGCCGGCTCCAGGCCGAAGGCGCTGTTGACGATCAGCAGGAAGACCTCGGGGATGCGCGGCAAGTTCATGCCCAGTACCACGAAGGCAATCAGCAGGTAGCCCACCGCCATGACCGGCACCAGCACCTCGGTCACCCGGGCGATGCGCTTGATGCCGCCGAAGATGATCAGGCCGACCACCGCGGCCATGCCGATCCCGGTATAGAGCACCGGAATGCCGAAGGCGTCGTCGAAGGAGGTGGCCACGGCATAGGACTGCAGCGCGGTGAAGCCGAAACCGAAGGTGACCAGCAGCAGCACCGAGTAGAGCGCGGCCAGCCACTTCCAGCGGCTACCGAGGCCGCGGGCAATGTAGTAGGCCGGTCCGCCGCGGTAGGTGCCGTCCGGCTGGGCCGTCTTGTAGGCCTGGGCCAGGGTGCACTCGAGGAAGCTGGTGGCCATGCCCATCAGGCCGACCAGCCACATCCAGAAGATCGCCCCGGGGCCGCCGAGGGTGATGGCCACCGCCACGCCGGCGATGTTGCCGCCGCCGACGCGGCCGGCAATGGAGAGCAGCAGCGCCTGGAAGGAGCTCAGATGGCCGTGCTTGTCACGCTTGAACGCCTGGCTGGCGCCGAGGATGCGGAACATGCGGGCGAAATAGCGAAACTGGACGAAGCGCGAGCTCAGGGTGAAGCCGACGCCGACGGCGATCAGCAGGGCGATGAGCACCTTGCCCCACAGCAGGTCGTTGATCAGATCGAGCATCAGGCGTTCCTCCGCTCGGGCGCGACGTGGAGCAGCACGGACCGGGAAGTGGCGGTGGGTATCGTTATTCTTGGCATGGAACTGGAACCTCTTGCTGATGTTTTTCGACTGGGCCCACCGTAAGCGGGCCGGTTGTCATCGCAAGTTCCATGCCATTCCGCTGCTTTCCTGCAACCTATTGATTCAGAGAGAAAAAATTCAAGGGGTGAGGCTTTGCGCCATCGTCAGCGCTATAACCCAGGTTCTAGAGGGGCTAAACGAAAAAGCTAACTAATTGATTTAAAAGAACAAAAAAGAATTATAACTCAAGTTATCGTTATAACCCAGGTTATGACCCTTCCGTGCGGCGCTTCTTCAGCCGCTTGCTCAAGGCAGGCTGCGAGATGCCCAGCCAGCGCGAGGCGATCGACTGATTGCCTTCGGCGCGGCGCAGCGCCTCCTCCACCAGCGCCTCGGCGACCGCTTCCAGGGTGGGCAGCGGCTCGTCGGCGGCGAACACGGGTCCTGGGCTGGGCTGGTGCGTGGGAACCACCGCTCCCGGCTGGCCGATGGCACGCTTGAACGACTCCATGGAGAGCGTGTGGCTGCGGTGCAGGCTCATGGCGTCGTAGACCATGGCGCGCAGCTCGCGCACGTTGCCGGGAAAGGCGTACTCGCCGAGCAGGATCTCCAGCTCGGGGGGATGGCTCGGCTTGCGCTTGCCGAGCTCCTCGGCCGCTTCGGTCAGGAAGTGGTCCAGCAGCAGAGGAATGTCCTGCTTGCGCTGGCGCAGCGGCGGAATGTGTACTTGATGCGTGCGCAGGCGATAGTAGAGGTCCTTGCGGAAGGCGCCCGTGCGCTGCTTCTCGGCCAGGTCGTGGTGGGTCGCCACCAGCACCCGGGCCTGCAGCCGCTTGGGCCGGTCGCTGCCCAGCGGGTAGTACTCCCCCTCCTGGAGCAGGCGCAGCAGCTTCACCTGGGAGGCCGGGCTGAGATCGCCGATCTCGTCGAGCAGCAGGGTGCCGCCCGCGGCCTGCTCGATCATGCCGGCCCGCGGCTGGTCGGCGCCGGTGAAGGCCCCACGCTGGTGACCGAACAGCGTGTCGGCGAAGACGTTGTCGTCGAGGCCGGCCACGTTGACGCACACCAGCGGCCCGCTGCAGCCGCTCAGGGAATGGGCGGCCCGGGCGATCAGTTCCTTGCCCACGCCGCTCTCGCCGGTGATCAGGATGGGCTGACGGGTCAGCGCCACCGACTCCAGATACTGGAAGACCGCGCGCATCGCCTTGTCGGCGGTGACGATATGGGCGAAGGCCTCGGGCCGCTCCAGGGTGTCGCAGAGCACGCGCCGACGCAGCGCCTGGTTCTCCTGGCTCAGCTCCTGCAGGCGAATGGCGCGGCGGATGCCTTCGATGAGCCGGCTCTCCTCGTCGGTCTTGACGAAGTAGTCGAAGGCCCCGAGCTTGATGCAGTTGACCGCGGTTTCCACCTGATTGAGGCCGCTGATGACGATCACGCCGATGTCGGGATACTCCTCGACGATGCGCGCCAGCAGCTCCTCGCCCGACAGGTGGGGCATGGTCAGGTCCAGGGTCACCAGGCCGATGTTCTCCCGCGCCAGGATGTCCATGACCTCGCGGCTGTCCTGGCAGCGGTGAATGTGGTTGATGCCCCCGCTGCGCTCCAGGGCGATGCTCAGGCTGCGCAGGAAGGAGGGCTCGTCGTCGACCAGCAGCACGCCGAATGCGGGGTAGAGGGGCGGTGTGGTCAGGGGCGTGCTCATGGTGCGTCTGTCTCCTGCTCACGGGTCTGGGGCGTGCTGGTCGACGTCGCGTCGGCCGGCCTGGTTGGCAGCGACAGCACGGCCCGGGTACCGTGGCCGGGCTGGGAGTCGAAGGTCAGGCCGCCCTGGTGCTCGCTGACGATACTGGCGGAGACGGAGAGGCCCAGCCCGGTGCCGCCGCACTCGCGGCGGGTGGTGAAGAAGGGGTCCGTCAGCCGGTGCATGTCCTCGGGGGCGATGCCGCACCCCTCGTCGCACACCTCCACCAGCACCCGGCCCTCGCTGCGCTCGTGACGCGTCGTCAGGCGGATGCCCTGGGCAGGGTTCTCCAGCGCCTGACAGGCGTTCAGCACCAGGTTGATCACCACCTGCTCGATGCGCTGAGCGTTGCCGACCAGCGGCGGCAGGTCGTCGGCATAGTGGGTCTCGAAGCGGCCGGTCGCCTTGCGGATCGAATTGTCCACCAGGCGCACGGCGGTGGCCACCACCTCGTTGAGATCGAAGAGCTCGGCCTGAGCGCTGCCGCCCTGGCGGGCGAAATCCTTGAGGTCGCCGACGATGCGCTTGATGCGCCGGGTACCCTCCTGCATGTCGTCGATCATGCCGGGGATCTCCTCGCGCATGCGCGAATAGGGCAGCCCGCCGAACGGGAAGTCGCCGTGGCGGCGGTAGTGCGCTTCGAGGATCGGCTCGGCGTCGGCCCAGGCGTCGCGCAGCACCGGCAGGTTCAGCAGCAGCAGGCTGCTGGGGTTGTTGATCTCGTGGGCCACCCCCGAGACCAGCACGCCGAGCGACGCCATCTTGTCGGCCTGGATCAGCTGTTGCTGGTGCAGCCGCAGCTCCTCGGTGCGCGCCGCCACCTCACGCTTGAGCAGGCGGTTCCAGATCACGATGACGCCCAGGATCAGCAGCAGCAGCGCCGAGAGCGCCGCGCCGACCTGGCCGACCCGGTGCCAGGGGAAGCCCTCGCCGCCCTCCAATGGCCCCAGCCAGCGGTCGTAGATCGCCTGGTGGCGGCCGGTGTTCTTGAGGATGGCCAGCCCCTCGCTGAACTTGGCCAGCAGGTTGGCGTCGCCCTGGCGCACCGCGTAGCCGTAGCGCAGCGAAAAGGGCCGCGCCACCGGCACCAGGTTGGTCAGGCCCAGCTCGCGGCTGAGGTAGAGTGCCGGCAGGTTGGCCACCAGGGCATAGTCGTGCTGGCCGGCGGCCAGCGCCCGCAGCGCATCGGCGTGGGTGTCCACGGGGATCACCACGGCGCCGATGTCATGTTCGATCAGGTAGTCGTGCATGATGTCGCCGCGCTGGACCAGCACCTCCTTGCCGCGCAGCTCCTCGACCTCGACCACCGGGTCGCCGCGGCGGGCGAAGATCGACTGATGGACGATGGCATGGGGCGGGGCGAAATCGAACTGTTCGGTGCGCGCCTCGGAGAACGACATGCCCTGGAGAATGTCGATCTCCCCCTGCTCCAGCCCCCGGCGCACCTCGCTCCACGGCTTGAGCTCGATGCGCACCTCGATGCCCATCACCTCGGCGATGGCCTGGGTCAGCTCCACGTTGTAGCCGGCAGGCTCACCGTCATCGTCGAGAAACTCGTAGGGCGGGTGATAGTGATCGCCACCGACGACGATGACGTCTCTGACCCCCTCGGGCCCCTCGACCACCGTCTGCCCCCAGCCCGGCAGGGGCACCATGAGGCAGACGGCCAGTGCCAGCCGTCGTAGCCACCCCATGACGCGGGATGGATGCCTTCGACAAGGCACTGCCCGGTTCGCCTTCATCCCGCCTTATTCATGAGGCCGGCCTGAAAACGAAGATGGCGAGTGGTTTTCTCTTGTAGAATCAGGATGTTCCTGCC
>JAAQTN010000029.1 GCA_011742915.1 Billgrantia desiderata
CTCGCTTGTAGTGCCAATTTTGAAAACACGTTTTCAGGTTAATCAGTGGCTTACGCTTCTATCTGTCGAACTCGGGATACACAGACAGCCTCACCATCAACGCCCGTCTATGTAACCTTTCTCTTGGCGGTTGCAGGCTCCAGGTTCCGCTCGAGAAAAGCATGCCACTGACGATACATCAGCAGATACCCAATATTCATATTCAATTTCCCAACGGAGAAAGTTTTCGCACCAAGGGTTCGATACGCAATATGCGCCCCTTCGGTTCTGGGCGATACATGGCGGTTGGCATACGCTTTATCGACCTTGATCGAGAGACGCGACAACGGCTGCTTTACTTCATCACCGAGTCCGAAGCAGAATTGGCCAGACGTATGGGAATGGAAAATAGGCGGGTGGGAATATCACCGCTTTACCTCACTACCTCTCACGCTAGAAAATCAGTCAATTCGAGCAACAAACGAAATATGTTACCTCCCATGGCCCACGCCATCAAAGAGGTGGCTCGACAACAGCACATCATTTTACATTACCTGAAAAATGAACGCCCCTTTCCCGAAGACATACTTTACGATGGCGCGGATTCTTTGCTGCACCTGGTCGAGAGCGATCGACACCAGTTTCTATACACCCTGCGCTATATCGGCGATGAAGTAACGTGGGTGCGCCACTCTGTGCGGGTAGCAGCCCTATTGGGAGATATTTTGCTGCCTCAACCTGGCTTGATTGGTGATGCGCGCGAAGCGGTAGCCGGTATCCTGTTGCACGCAATGGGAAAACCACTACTCGTTAACGAGCAGCTACCGACCTTGGATACCAACCTTAGGTCTTCTCAAAAAGAACGATTGAAACATCACGTAAGAGCTCTGCGCCAGCAGTTGCATAGGGTGGGGTGGCACCCCGGCCCCGTACTCAGCTGCATTATCGATGACATTAACGAGCGGCTCGATGGAAGCGGCTATCCGGCAGGCAAGGCGGGAGAAGCATTATCGAAACTGGTACGCACCGCATCGGTGATAAAAATTGTCGATACGCTGACTCATGCACGCAATGGTAGACCCGCACTATCCCCTTTGGATGCCTATCGCTGGGTATACGGTAATAAAGGTTATGACAGGCAGTGCCTGAATCGCTACGTTCGCCGTTACGGCTTGTATCCTATAGGCAGCCTAGTCAAATATTCGGGCGGATTTCTCGCCTGGGTCATGAGGCTTGATCGAGAAGGCTCGCCGGACCAGGTACGTGTCGTCAAGAACCTCGCATTTCTGGACTCCAAACTCGATACCATCCTCGCTGACAAGGATATACAGCAAATTGGCAAGCTGGAAGCGGTGGTCGACCCCGCCAACTTCCAGCTTTGAGCACATCTGCTATGCCAATGCATCGAGCCCGCGGGCCAGGTCGAGGCGAATGTCCTCGATCGACTCGAGACCTACTGCCACACGAATCAGGCCCTCGCTAATACCGGCCGCATCCTTCTGCGCCGGAGAGAGCCGCCCGTGAGTGGTGGTGGCAGGATGGGTGATGGTGGTCTTGACGTCGCCCAAATTGCCGGTGATCGACAGCATGCGCGTGGCATCGATGACCGACCAGGCCGCCTCACGCCCCCCCTTCACCTCGAAGCCCAGCACCGCCCCGTAGCCGGCCTGCTGCCGTCCGGCCAGCTCGTGCTGCGGATGGTCGGGCAGGCCGCTGTAATGCACACGCGCCACGGCCGGGTGTACCTGCAACCACTCGGCCAGCGCCTGGGCATTCCCACAGTGCGCCCGCATGCGCAGGCTTAGCGTCTCGAGTCCCTTGGTGAAGATCCAGGCGTTGAACGGACTCAGGCACGGACCGCAGGTACGCACCACGCCGAAGACCTCCTCGAGCTCCTTGTTGCGCCCCACCACGGCCCCGCCCACTGCCCTGCCCTGACCGTCGAGGTATTTGGTCGCGGAGTGGATCACCAGGTCGGCGCCCAGCGTCAGCGGCTGCTGCAATGCGGGCGTGAGGAAGCAGTTGTCGATGGCAAGCAGCGCTTCGTGACGGTGGGCGATTTCGGCCAACGCGGCGATGTCGACCACCTCCGAGAGCGGGTTGGAGGGCGTCTCGGCAAACAGCAGCCGGGTGTTGGGCGTGATCGCCGCCTCCCAGGCCGCCAGGTCCGAGAGCTCGACGTAGCGAGTGGTGATGCCCAGCTTGCCGAAGTATTTGTCGAACAGACTGACGGTGGAGCCGAACAGCGAGCGCGAAGCGACGATCTCGTCGCCGGCCTGCAGCAGGGCAAGCACCGTGGAGAGAATCGCGGCCATGCCGGAACTCGTCGCCACGCAGCGCTCACCGCCTTCGAGCGCCGCCAGGCGTCGCTCGAAGGTATGCACCGAGGGATTGGTGAAACGCGAATAGACGTTGCCCTGCTCCTCACCGCCAAACTTGCGCGCCGCTTCCGCGGCGCTGCCATAGACGAAGCTCGACGTGGGGAAGATCGGCTCGCCATGCTCCTGCTCGTGGGTACGCTGGTGGCCGGCACGAATCGCCAGAGTTTCCAGAGCCCAGGCCGGATCGGGTGTCGTCTCGTCGTGCATGGTGAGCCTCAGTCGTCGATGTCGTCATCCTGGTTGTGCATGCCCACCAGTGCGTGGGCGCCGACGCTCTGCTGCTGCTTGGCCGCGTCGTTGCGCGAGGCCTCGAGAGCCGACAGATAGCTGGCGTCGATGTCTCCGGTGATGTACCGACCATCGAAGACGGAGCAGTCGAACTGGTCGAGATTGGGATTGACCTCGCGGCAGGCGGCCTTGAGGTCGTCGAGATCCTGATAGAAGATGCGGTCGGCACCGATCAACTCGCCCACCTCGGTTTCGCTGCGACCGTGGGCAATCAGCTCGGAGGCCGCCGGCATGTCGATGCCATACACGTTAGGGTAGCGTACCGGTGGCGCCGCCGAGGCAAAATAGACCTTGTTGGCACCGGCCTCACGGGCCATCTGAATGATCTGCTTGCAGGTGGTGCCCCGCACGATGGAGTCGTCCACCAGCAGTACGTTCTTGCCCTTGAACTCGACGCCGATGGCGTTGAGCTTCTGACGCACCGACTTCTTACGCTGGGTCTGGCCGGGCATGATGAAGGTACGCCCGATGTAGCGGTTCTTCATGAAGCCTTCGCGATAGGTCACTCCCAGATGCTGTGCCAGTTCCAGGGCCGAGGTGCGCGAAGTATCGGGAATCGGGATCACCACGTCGATGTCGTGGTCGGGCCACTCGCTGCGAATGCGATCGCCCAGCTTGCGCCCCATCTGGATGCGGGTGCCGTAGACGTAGGCACCGTCGAGGATCGAGTCCGGGCGTGCCAGGTAGACATGCTCGAAGATGCAGGGTGCCAACAGCGGCGCATCGGCGCACGACTGGGTATGAATGTTGCCGTTCATGTCGACGAAGATTGCCTCGCCCGGAGCCAGGTCGCGATGCAGCTCGAAGCCGCCCACGTCGAGCGCCACCGACTCGGAGGCGATCATCACCTCCTGGCCGTTGCCCTCGTCGCGGGTGCCGAACACCACCGGGCGAATGCCGTGGGGGTCACGGAAGGCCACCAGGCCGACGCCGTTGATGATCGCCACCGCGGCATAGCCGCCACGGCAGCGACGATGCACGCGGCGCACCGCATCGAAGATGTCACCAGGCGCGAGATGCAGCCCCTGCTTGCCCAGCTCATGGGCAAAGACGTTGAGCAGCACTTCCGAATCTGAGCTGGTATTGATGTGACGCAGGTCGGAGGTGAACAGCTCCTGCTTGATCTGCTCCGAGTTGGTCAGGTTGCCGTTGTGGGCCAGCGCGATGCCGTAGGGCGAGTTGACGTAGAACGGCTGCGACTCCGCCTCGCTCGAGGAACCTGCGGTCGGATAGCGCACATGGCCGATTCCCAGGTTGCCCTTCAGGCGTGCCATATGACGGGTGTGGAACACGTCGCGCACCAGCCCATTGCTCTTGCGCAGCAGAAAGCGGCCCTCGTTCCAGGTCATCATGCCAGCGGCATCCTGACCACGATGCTGCAGCACTGTCAGGGCGTCGTAGATCGCCTGATTCACGGTCTGCTTGGCCAGAAGGCCGACGATACCGCACATTCCACCTTACCTCGCTTGCAGGGTGCCGACCGCAGCCGGCTTGAAAAAAGCACTATTCAAAACAGTCGCACAGTGTGTCAAAACAGTCACACCGCGTGCGCCGGTCACAGGGCGCCCGGCTCGGGCTCGCCGGCATCGCGACGCTCGGGCAACGGCATGTTGCGCCAGGCCTCGGGGGCCTCGGGCACGCGCCCTTCCCAGGCCTCGAGCTGACTCACCGCCCAGTCGCGCATCTGCTCGAAGGTGGGACGAAGCTCGGCCTCCTGCCACGCCTGCAGCTGCGCCAGCGGCGTCAGGCTGATCAGGATGGTGGCCACCACCAGTACCGCCGCGCCGCGGGCAACACCGAAGCAGGCGCCGGCCACGCGATTGAAGAAGCCCATGCCCACCCACTCCACGGCGGCATGCACCATGCGGATGACGATCCCGCACAACAGCACCACGCCGAGGATGACCAGCACGAAGGCCAGCACCAGCCGGCCATCGGGGTTGTCGATCAGGCCGGAAAGCAGGTCGGCAACCGGCTCGGCAAGCAACCGTGCGGCCAGCAGCGCGATGATCCAGGCCGCCAGCCCCAGGCCTTCCCGCACCAGACCGCGCATGAAGCCAGCCAGCGTAGAAACGGCCAATACCGCAAGAAAGCCCCAGTCGATCCAGGTCAGCGTCATCGTTTCAATCTCTTACCCTGACCAGCAACCCTTGCAGGTTGGCGCGTTCCTTCACCGTATTCATGGCCCGCTCGCCCGACTCCGAGGAATCGAAGGGACCCACGTATACGGTCGTCATGTTATTGTCGCGCCGCCGGCTATAGACGGGAAACCCCTCTTCCTCGAGCCGCGCCTGCAGGCGCTCGGCATTGCCTGCCTCACCGAAGCTGCCCACCTGCACGGCCCACTCGCCGCCGGGCGATGCGGTCGTGGCCGGTGGTGTCTGAGGCTCGGGGCTCGAGGCAGCCGGCGGGCTGCTTGCCACCCGCTCGGATGCCGCCTGGGCCAGATCGGCAATCGGATCCTGCCGTGGCGCTTCCGCCGGTGGCGCGCCGCTACTCGCTTCGCCCTGCTGAGCCGCCTCGCCCTGCTGAACCGCCACGGCCGGCTGCGGGTCGACTTGCGCTGCCGCGCCGGGCTCTACGCCTTCCAGGGGCAGCTGCGGTTCGGCCGGGGCCGGGCTGGTGCCGGGAGAGCGAATCTGGCCAAGGCTCTCCGGCGGCTGCGGATCGGGCACGTTACGCCGCTCCACCGGCACCGGCTGCTCGATGGTCAGTACCGGCTGGGGGCGCTCGTCGCGGGGAGCCGGTTCGTCGAACAGCATCGGCACAAAGATCACGGCCAGGGCGATCAGGATGACCGCCCCGCTGATTCGTTCGCGCATTCCGTATTTCATCATCCCCTCCTGCCCCGCTATGCCGCGTGTGCCTGCTTCCATGTCAGTATGGCGGCCACCATGAAGAAGGAGCCGCAGACCAGCACCCGATCATCGGCGGCCAACCGCTCGGCCAGCCACTCGGCGCCGATCTCTGGCGTTGCCGCCTGATAAGAGACCTTACCGCCATGCGCCTCGATACGCCTTGCCAGCTCCGACGCCTCGCGCGCACGTTCGCCACCCAGGGTGGCGGTCACCCACTCATCCGCCACGCTGTCCAACGCCTCTATCACCCCGTCGGCATCCTTGTCCGCGAGCATGCCCAGCAGCACCCAGGTGCGCCCACGACATGGCTGTGCCGCGAGCCGGCCCGCCAGGTAGCCAGCCGCGTGCGGATTGTGGCCGACGTCCAGGCACCACTGCCCCAGCCATTGCATGCGACCCGGCACCCTCACGTCGGCCATGGCCGCGCGACAGCGCCGCTCGTCGAGCACGATGCCGGCCGCCGCCAGGGCCTGCAGAGCCGTTGCGGCATTGTCCAGCGGCAACCCCGGGTCGGGCAAGCCATCAAGGCTTAGAATACCCCCTTGGGGTGCGGTTCCCTGCCAGTCGAAGCAGCCTTCTACCGTAGCGGCCTGCCAATAGAAGTCGGGTCCCAGGGCGCTGACAGGCGCCCCACGCTCCCGGGCCGACTGACGCACGCTTGCGGGAAGCTCGCGGCTGCCCAGCACGGCCGGGCAACCGGCGCGCATGATGCCGGCCTTCTCGCGACCGATACCTTCGAGCTCATTGCCGAGAAAGGCCGCGTGGTCGAGGGCAATGGTAGTGATGACGGCGACATCGGCGTCGATGACGTTGACCGCATCGAGCCGTCCGCCCAACCCCACCTCGAGCACGGCGAGATCGGGGCGGCGCCGTGCGATCAGCCACAGAGCTGCCAGGGTACCGGCTTCGAAATAGGTCAGGCTGACGGGCTCTTCGGTCAGGCGCGCGGCTTCCACGGCCTCGAAGCCGGCGATCAGCGCAGCGTCGTCCGCTTCGTTGCCATCGAACCGCAGCCGCTCGTTGTAGCGCAGCAGATGCGGTGAGGTGTAGGCGGCCACTGAGAGGCCATGGGCGCGCGCCAGCGCCTCGATCATGGCGACGGTGGAACCCTTGCCGTTGGTACCGGCCACGGTGATGATGCGCGACGCCAGAGGCTCATCGAGCAGCGCCATACGGCGGGCCACCTCGGCCACCCTGTCGAGGCCGAGATCGATGCCCACCGGATGCACACGCTCCAGGTACTCGAGCCAGGCATCCAGCGTACGCGGTGTCGTCGCGGGCATCACGGGCCTTCAGCGCGCCGCATCGGGCCGACCATCCGCATCCTCGGATGGGGTCGAGGTATCGACATCTGCCGACGTATCCGGCTCGGCCGCCTCGATGATCTCGCCCTCTTCCGCCGCCGCACGCTCGGCCTCGTCGACCAGGTCCGGCTCGTGAAGCAGACTCTCTTCAAGGCCGCTGGGGGGCTGATGGGTCAGCTTGCGCAGCACGCCTCCCAGGCGCGAGCGCATTTCACCGCGCGGCACGATCATGTCCACCGTGCCGTGCTCGAGCAGGAACTCGCTGCGCTGGAAACCTTCCGGCAGCTTCTCGCGCACGGTCTGTTCGATCACGCGCGGGCCGGCGAAGCCGATCAGCGCATTGGGCTCGGCCACGTTGAGATCGCCGAGCATGGCCAGCGAAGCGGACACACCGCCGAACACCGGGTCGGTGAGTACCGAGATGTAAGGCACACCCGCCACGCGCAGCCGCTCCAGCGCCGCCGAGGTCTTGGCCATCTGCATCAGCGAGAACAGCGCTTCCTGCATCCGCGCCCCGCCCGAGGCGGAGAAGCAGATGAAGGGGATTCGCTCTTCCAGGGCCAGGGTGGCAGCACGCACGAACTTCTCGCCCACCACGGCGCCCATCGAGCCGCCCATGAAGGTAAACTCGAAGGCCACCACCACGACGGGCAAGCCATCGAGCTTGCCGCGCATGGCCACCAGGGCATCCTTCTCACCGGTCTCCTTCTGGGCCGCATTGAGGCGGTCCTTGTACTTCTTGGAGTCGCGGAACTTGAGGCGATCCACCGGCTCCAGCTCGGCCGAGATCTCTTCCCGCCCCTCCTTGTCGAGGAACCAGTCGAGACGCTTGCGCGCGGTCAGACGCAGGTGATGGTCGCACTTGGGACAGACGTTGTGATGCTTCTCCAGTTCGGGCAGATAGAGCACCGCCTCGCACTTCGGGCATTTGCGCCACAGGCCGTCGGGCACGCTGGCCCGTCGGTCCTTGCGCTGAATCCGCCCCATGGAGGGCACAATCTTGTCGAGCCAGCTCATGTCAGAAAGGCTTCCGTATGCTGTTGCGCCCGGTCGTGCCGGGCGTCATGAGTCGAATCTTTAGCAGGGCAAGGGCGCGCTCAGCGGGCAGGCAACGCATCCAGGGCCTGACGCATCTCGCCGAGCACCGCCTTGAGCTCATCGGCAATCGCTTCCGGCCGCTCGGCGTTGTCGGCAATCCGGCTGACCAGTGCGCTGCCGACGATCACGCCATCGGCGACCTTGCCGACCTCGGCGGCCGAGGCGCCGTCACGGATACCGAAGCCTACGCACAGCGGCAGCTCGGTCAGACCGCGCAGCGGCGCCAGATGCTCGGCCACATCGGCGGCATTCAGCGTGGCGGCCCCGGTCACGCCCTTGAGCGCAACATAGTAGAGATAGCCCTCGCCGTGGGCGCATATTGTAGCGGCCCGCTCGCTCGAAGTGGTAGGGGCGACGAGAAAGATCGATGCCAGGCCGCGCTGCTTGAGGATGGGGCCGAACTCGTCGGCCTCTTCCGGTGGCATGTCCACGGTCAGCACACCATCGATGCCGGCCGCGGCGGCCTGGTCGGCGAACGCCTCGAGACCGATGCGCTCGACCGGGTTGAGGTAGCCCATCAATACCACGGGCGTATCGCCGTCGCGCTGGCGGAACTCGCGCACCATCTCGAACAGGTGGGTCAGGCGTACGTTGTGCTTGAGAGCCCGCTCGCAAGCCTTCTGGATCACAGGGCCGTCGGCCATGGGGTCGGAGAACGGCACCCCCAGCTCGATCACGTCGGCCCCCGCCTCCACCAGCGCGTGCATGAAGCCGACGGTATACTGCGGCGCCGGGTCGCCGGCGGTGATGAAGGGAATCAGCGCGCGGCGGCCCTGGGCCTTGAGTTCGGCGAAGCGTTTGTCGATTCGATTCATCGTCAGAACTCCAGGCCGTCGATCTTGGCGACCGTCATGATGTCCTTGTCGCCGCGGCCGGAAAGGTTGACCACGATGTTCTGGTCGGGCCGCATGGTCGGCGCCAACACCTTGGCGTGGGCCAGCGCATGGGCCGACTCCAGTGCCGGCATGATGCCCTCGATGCGGGTCAGCTCGCGGAACGCCTCGAGCACGGCATCGTCGTTGGCAGCCACGTACTGCACGCGGCCCACGTCCTTCCACAGGGCGTGTTCGGGCCCGACCCCCGGATAGTCCAGGCCGGCCGAGATCGAATGGGTATCGGACACCTGACCGCCCTCATCGGACATCAGGTAGGTGCGATTGCCGTGCAGCACGCCGCGCGGCGCGTTGGAGGCCAGCGGTGCCGCGTGGCGTCCGGTTTCGACGCCGTCGCCTCCGGCTTCGACACCGTACATGGCGACCTCGTCATCCTCGACGAAGGGATAGAACAGGCCCATGGCATTGGAGCCACCGCCGACGCAGGCGATAAGCGCATCGGGCAACTTGCCGAACTCCTCCAGCGACTGGCGGCGCGCCTCGCGGCCGACCACGGCGTTGAAGTCACGTACCAGCATGGGATACGGGTGCGGGCCGGCCACGGTGCCGATGATGTAGAAGGTGTCGTCGACGTTGGTCACCCAGTCGCGCAGCGCTTCGTTCATGGCGTCCTTGAGCGTGCGAGTGCCCGACTCCACCGGAATCACGTTGGCCCCCAGCAGGCGCATGCGGTAGACGTTGAGCTTCTGGCGCTGTACGTCCTCGGCGCCCATGTAGACTTCGCACTTGAGACCCAGGCGAGCCGCCACGGTGGCCGTGGCCACGCCATGCTGGCCGGCACCGGTCTCCGCGATGACCCGCGGCTTGCCGCTCATCTTGGCCAGCAGTGCCTGACCGATGGTGTTGTTCACCTTGTGCGCGCCGGTGTGGTTGAGGTCTTCGCGCTTGAGCCAGATCCGTGCGCCACCCAGCTTCTTCGACCATCGCTCCGCATGATAGAGCGGAGAGGGACGGCCCACGTAATGGGCCAGGTCATAGTCGAATTCGGCCTGGAAATCCGGGTCGTCGCGAAGACGCATGTAGGTCTTCTCCAGATCGTCCAGGGCGAAGCTCAGGGTCTCCGAAACGAACCGGCCGCCGTAGGGGCCAAAGTGGCCGCGGGCGTCCGGCAGTCGGGTCAGGTCACTGAACTTGCTCACTAAAGACACCTCATAGGGTCGCCATAAGGGAATGGGAGTGGTGTTGGGCCAAGCCCGGGAATACGGATACAGGTCACGCCCGGTGCGTGCGGTCGGCCTGGGCCACTGCCGCGGCAAAGGCCGCCAGCAACCCGCGATCCTTGCGCCCAGGTGCGGCTTCCACGCCACCGGAGACGTCTACCGCAAAAGGGCGGACACGCTCAATGGCTTGCGCCACGTTGTCCGGACCGAGTCCCCCCGCGAGAATAACAGGTTTTGCCAGGTTTGCGGGGATTCGCGACCAGTCGAAGGTCTCGCCGGTGCCGCCCGGCACGCCGGGACGATAGGCATCCAGCAGCAGCGCCTGGGCACCTGCATAGGCCTCTGCGGCAGCGTGCAGGTCGAGGTCGTCGCGCATGCGCAGCGCCTTGATCCAGGGCCGGCCGAAGCCGGCGCAGAAAGCCGGCGTCTCGTCACCGTGGAACTGCAGCAGGTCGAGGTGCTCGGCACTGCGCGCGATCAGCTCGGGCTCCTGATCGACGAACAGACCTACCCGAGTGACGAAGGCCGGTACCTGTGCGGCCAGTGTGGCAAGGCGCGCCTCATCGACGCAGCGCTTGCTGCCGGGCCAGAGCACGAAGCCCAGCGCATCGGCGCCGGCGGCCACGGCATCGGCCACGTCCTGCTCGCGGCTGAGGCCACAGAACTTGATCCGGGTGCGGCATCCCACGGCTTGTATGTCAATCATGTCCATCCTTGCTGCCTGTCGGAGTTGACCGATCGTCACGGGAAAACAGGATTTCCGACAGGCTGCTGACTCAACTTGCCTGTCGTTCGACGCCCTGCGCCTCCCCGAGATCGGCGAGCACCGCACGGTGCACCTCGGGAAGATGGTGGTAGCCGCTAGGATAACACAGGCGCTTGACCACCATGCTGCGCGCGATGGCTGCGAGACGCTGAAAACGCACCCGGACCGCGGTTTCCAGCTCGCCGCCGCGCGCCCCCACCGTCCCGTGCTCTCCCAATGCCTCGGCCAGGAAGGAGTGACGCACGAGCTGGATCAGCGCTTCGCCCGGACCGAGCGCTTCCATGCGGATCGCGACATCGGCGTCGTCGGGCGCGCGACGCTCCAGCAGGTAGATTCTTGCCACCTGCAGCGCTTGCGTGGCAATGCTTCCTACCCTGTCGGCCGGCACGCTGAGCTTGGGGAAATCGGGATGTACGAGACCGAAACCCTCAGCGCTGCCGACGAAGCGCAGGGCCTGCTGCGGCGTCAGCTTGAGCTGGGGGAAAGCGTGTCGGCAGAGAACCTTCTCTGCCGAGAGCTCGAGTGCGGCGATGTCGTCGGCGAGCAGAGGAAAACCCGCCGCGACCAGCGAAGTGACCAGCGTACTCTTGCCCCCCTGGCGATCCGCCGCGAACAGCACCGCCCGGCCATCGTGCACCACGGCACCGGCATGCAGAGCGCTCACGCCGGTCATCTCGAGGTAGTAGGACATCACATGCCCCAGCAGGCAGAGATCCACCATGAAGCCGAGTTCGGCGTCATGCAGCCGACAGACGATCCGTCCCGGGCTCACCAGGAAGTCCGCCACGCCGGGAAAGCGCATCAGGCGGCCGTCGGCCGTGGCGTAGATCTCCAGGACATGCTCTCCGCACCAGTTCCTCTCCTGGCTCAGGTAGAGAGCATCCGCAGATGGCGGAACGGCGGTATCGCCGTCCGACCCGCCAAGGTCGCCCGGCACACAGAGAAAGCGCAGGTTGCAGGTTGCCGTGGCGGGCGCCACGGTCAAGGGAGTACGGAAGCGGTAAGCAGTTTCCAGGCAGAGGCCATAGATCCAGTATCGGTATGCCACGTTCGCTCCCTGTTCCACCACGCTCAATGTTGAATCATGATGCCGCTTTCCTCGAGCTCCGCCATCAGCGAGGCCAGGTCCTGGCGAAGCATTTCCGGCGCTACGACATAATTTTCCAGCAGCAGCGACACGGCCTCCTTCAGGCTGCCGGTACTCAGCAGGGCGCGCCACATATCGGCCGCAATCGCATCGAACTCGAAGCACGTCGTAGGCTCGGTGGCCTCCATGGGAAAGTGCGCCACCGCCAGCGAGGCGCCGAACGACGCCCACAGCACGCGATCGTCGGCCTTGAGGGGGCCAGGCCCCACCGCCTGCCGGTCGATCGTTTCCCACGCTTGCCCTCTCGCCGACCCTCTCGCCCTGCCGTTTCGCCTACTACGCTGCGACGAGGCCTGCATGCGACGCTTCAGGCATAGCGACGGCGGTAGAACGTTCCAACCAGCTTTGAAACATCCTGCTTCGACATCCCAGTACTTCGTTTCGGGCTCGCACCAGGCGAAGGCAATGTACTCGGCAATGCCGTTCCAGTAGCCATCGCCCGCCATTTGCCGCTCACGCTCATCGAGCCACTGGGGATAGGCCTCGCCGAACCGCACAGAGGCGACATCCTCGAGGTCTTCGGCATTGATACAAGCCTCGACCCTCGGCTCGGCCCGCTCGATGGCCAGGCACAGCTCGCGAGGGGCGAACAGCGGGCAGAAGATGACGACGGGCAGGTTCCAGCGCTGCAGGAACTGCTGGAAACGCACCCCGGAGAGGGCGCAGTCGTCCACCACCACCCAAGTCTCTTGGGAGTCGTGGCCTGACGGGCCGGGCACCCCGATCTGCTCGGGATGCAGATTCAGCAAGTAGGAGAGCATGCCGAGCACGATCCACCCGCCCCGGGGAATCGCGGTATAGTGAAAGCGTGACAGGGCCTCCTGGCCGAAGCGCAGCCTGAGGGCGGTCGCCAGCCGCTCCGCTGCCTGCTCGGCAGCGGCATAATCGACATAGCGGTGATGCGGGATCACCTCGTGGAGCTGTGCCGCCAGATCGGCCAGGAGCAGGCGCTGCTGGGTAGAGAAATCACCGAACGCGGCAACAAGAGGATGGGGCCAGGCTCGGATCACGAGCCTGGCCCCATCCAGTTTGTGCCACAGGGGGTTGGCCTGAATGCCCTCGGCGAGCGCCTGCAGGGCAGACTCCCGGTCGGGCTGCCGGGTAAAGGCTAGAAGCTGCTCGATGGACCGTCGCCCATCGAGCAGCAGAACGGCATCGATCTCGTTGATCATGGGCTAGCTAGCACCAAGCCGATCCGATACCTGGCCGCTACCGCCACTTCTTCGGCCTGTTGACGCTGCCGCCTTGCCGACCCTGGGCCTGGCCGGGCAACACGTCGCCACCCGGTCGGGTCTGCCCTACCAGGGTGAGATCGGCTACGGTCCCCCACCTGGTCAGCTGTGGGCTGCTGTACTCACGCCGCACACCGCTCTTCATGTCCCGATTGTCGTTCATTACCTGATCCTCCGACCAGTTCCACCGCTGGATAGCGAACGCACCCACTTACCCAGCTCCATTGGGTTACTAACATTTCCTTACACAGACAGACTAGGCCAGCCCAAGTTGGGCAGCCATGCCAAAAAAAACTGATTTACAAAGTGATACAGGATGGTTTTCATCACTCGCGGAGTAGCGTCTGGGCCACTCGTTACAGCCTGGCCGGGCTAAAGCACCTACCAGAATCGTCTCAGCCAGATTTCAAGCGACAGGGTTGGCCAGAGGTCGAAACTGGGCACGTCGCCGCGCACGAAACGCTCGAAGCGCTCGCGCAGCATCGCTTCGTCGACGAACCCGAGCTCGGCACAACGACTTTGCGTCATCAGATCGAGGACCTTGTGATAGGCCTTGTCACGCAGCGCACCGAGATACAGAGGTTCGGGGGAAACCTTGCCGACGGCCCGGATGGCTTCTGCCGGCATGATGCCGACCATGGCCCGTCGCGCCAGTCGCTTTCCCTCGCTGGCGGTGTCGACACAGTACTGGGGACAGGCAAGTATGAATTCAGCGATGCGTCTATCGCTCCAGGGGTCGGCCAATCCCACGCCATGTTGAGCTGCAACACGCTCGGCATACGTCACCCCGCGGGTGACGAGCGGTGAAAAGATGTGGATGTACCTATTTCGCGGCGCACTGTGCGGCCATACCCGTGCAGCCACCCGCACTGGCTCGACCGGCGGCAGGCCGACCTGGTGCAGGAACGCCGAGGAGACATGCTCGGCCGCCCGCCTCATCGGCCCCCTCGGCAACAGGTGCGCCCCTGGGTCGCTCTTTTCACTGCCTGCTGGACCATCTCGTCGCAAGGCGCGCCAGCCGCTGACAAAGGCTCCGCCTCTCAGGGTATCCGCCAGCACGGGGCGCACCAGGTAGCGTGATAGGGTCGAAGGCCAGGATAGCGAGAACACCTGCGACAGCGCCGACAGTTCGCGGCAACTCTCGCGAAAATGCCCAGCAAGCAGCATGCCGGGAACGTCGTTGACGTTGCCGCCACACATCACGTCGCCGCGAAAACCATAGAACATCACGCTGACCCGGTCGGCCGCAGCTGCAGACAGCGACTTTTCCATGAACGGCAGAAACATCGAGAAAAAAGGATCGTCCTCGTGAGGCTGGTTGAGAGCATCCTCGACCAGGGGATAGGTCTCCTCCGCCGGCACCTCATGCACCGGTATACCGAAATGATCCGCGATCCGGTAGATGTTCTCGCGCTCGTCGCACTCTGGCAGCTCAGAGAAGATCCAACTGTAGGCGCGCATTGCGGGAACTGCCTCCCCTTGGCCACGCAGCCAGCCCGCCATTGAAGCCACGCAGGTGGAGTCGACCCCACCGCTCAGGCTTACGCCAACCGGGTCGCGGGCACGCATGCGACAGCGCACTGCTTCGGTCAGCAGTTCACGCATGTGCTCGGCATAGGCTCTCTCATCGGGATAGCGCAAGCGACGCTCTGGATCCGGAGCCCAGTAGCACCGACTGCGCTTACGCCCTGCCCGATCGATCGTCACTTCCTCGGCGGGCTTGAGCTCCTCGATACCCTCATAGAAGACCTGCCCCGGTGGTGTCTGCATGCCACACAGGTGCCAGCCGACGGCCTGCACGTTCAAACGTTGCGGTACGTCCTTCAGCGCCAGAATCTGCCGCACCTCGGTGGCGAACAGCACTCGCCCGGTCTCGATACGGTAATACAGGGTACGCATCCCCATGGAGTCTCTGGCTAGGCGCAGCTCGAGCCGAGCAGGATCCCACAGCGCATAGGCAAAGTCCCCGAGCAGCCGTGCAGGCCCTTGCTCGCCGGCATGGAGCAGCATGTCCAGCATGAGTTCGGCGTCCGTCGCACTCATGGAGTGGGGAAATGGACTCACGGCAACACAGGCATCGCGGTTATCGAGGCGCGCATCGGCGGCAAAAATCACGCCTTGGTGCCGCTCGATCACCGGTCGGCAGGCGCCGGCTCCGTCAGGGGTGGTATCCAGCGACAGGCACGCGATCCCCACTGGCCCATGGCAGTGATATTCGATGCCATCGAAACCTCGATAGGCGGCACGGGACGTCATCGCTTCCAGCTCGGCACGGCCGACCGGGACGCCATCGAGACGAATGATTCCGCAAATGCCGCTCACTGGGGATAGACCTCCCGCAGACCGTCAGGCAACGCTCCTGATCTCCCAGAAGCCGTCCGATGGCACTCAGATCACCAAGCATTTACAAAATGTAGCAAATAAGCCAGCCATGCCAAGTCGCAGCCCAGCCTGCCTGGCGGTGGCCCCCTAGAGACAGGTCACTCGGCCACGGACGCTCCCTTTGCCCGGGGTTCCCCCCGCCGAAATTCGACCATGGGACAGTCCGGCAGCTCGCGCTCACCGGTCCACTCGCCGAGAAAAGCCAGCAGAGTGGGCCCCAGCGGCTCTTGTGGCAGCCCCCAGGCGCCGTCGTAGAGCGAGTCGACGAAGTGAAGACCGCAGGCCGGTGCCGTCACGTCGGACAGCGTACGATCCTTCAACGCCAGCAGTTCGGCCAGATAGCCATCGTCCTGCTCGCCGCGCCCCACGCTGACCAGCGCGCCCACGATGTTGCGAACCATATGGTGCAGAAAGGCGTTGCCCTGCACGTCGATGACGACCAAGGGACCGTGCCGGTGCACCTCGATGAAGTGCAGATGGCGCCAGGGGGTCTTGGATTGACAGCCCGCGGCGCGGAAGCTGGAGAAGTCGTGCTCGCCCACCAGAGCTTGAGCCGCACGGTGCATGGCTTCGGCATCCAGCGGGTCGCGGCACCAGGTGACGTTGGCGCGCTCCAGCACCGGCCGGCTCGGCTGGTTGAGGATGAGGTAGCGATAGCGGCGCGCCAGCGCCTTGAAGCGGGCGTGGAAGTCGTCGGGCACTTCACGTACCCAGCGCACCGCGACATCCCGCGCCAGATTGGCGTTGACCCCGAACACCCAGGCCTTCTGCGAGCGCGGCGCCGGGGCGTCGAAGTGCACGATCTGGCGGGTGGCATGTACACCGGAATCGGTGCGCCCGCTGGCATGCACCGTGACCGGTTGGCTCGCCACCTTGCTCAGCGCCCGTTCCAGCTCGGCCTGAACCGAGGGTGCATGCTTGAGCCGCTGCCAGCCACAGTAAGCGCTGCCGTCGTACTCAACTCCCAAGGCCAGACGGCCGCGCAGAGGTTGGCTATCGTCGAGAGATCGGAAAAGGGTCATGCCACCGTCAGAGTCGATAATGAGTGATCAGCGCCTCGACCTCTTCACGCAGGCGAGACGACTCGGCCCCTTGGGACAGCCTCTGCAGCAGAGGACGAGCACGTTCGACCTCGCCGCTTTCCAGCAAACGGCGAGCTTCGCTCAGCTCATCCCACTGGGCGGACTCGCCCGGGGTGGCGCCATTATCCCGGTCCAGCGGCGGGAAGGCCACCTCCTCCACCTCCCACCGATCCTCCTCGTCGAGAGAAGGCTCTTCACGAGGAGACGGCTCGCTTTCAGAGGCTGACAGCGAGTCGTCAAGCGCATCCATCCGGGGAAACTCGATGCTCGGCTGCATCGGTGTCTCCACCCTGGGAGTCGGTTCCGGGTCGAGGCGGGGAGGCCGATAGTCGATGACATCCCACTCGATGGGCGACGCCTGCTGCGATGGACGCGTCGGTGGCGCCTCTTCCTCTGGCGTTGCCAAGGGCTCCTCGTCCGGCCTATCGCCGCTCGGCGCATCCGTCGCGGCAGCTGCCTCGGTCGTCTCCCGACCCCGGGCAAGCGGTGGGAAGATGCCCTCGTCGGTCGCACCCTCTCCATCTGCCGGCACGTCATCTCGAGAGCGCTCGAGCGTGGTCTCTTCGGCTGACACCTCTTCAGACATGCCGTCAGCGGGCGTGGCCTCGTGACGGCGCTCGTGCAGCTCCTCCTCCGTCGGCTCATCAATCTCTCGGGCCACACCGGCTCGCTCGTTCTCGCCTTGACGCCTGGCCATCAGTCTCGCCGCTTCGGCCAGCAGAGTGGAGTCGCCGGTTTCGGCGAGCGTCTGCATCTCTTCCTCGGCAGCCTGCCAGTTACCTTGCTCCACATGGACATTGAGCAGCTTGAGGCGCTGGTCATGGCGCTCGGGATCCCGGGCGAGACTGGCCTCGAGAATTTCCCTGGCCTGATCGTAGCGACCATATGCCATGAAGATGTCGGCTTCGCTGATGGCCTCTGCCTGTGGCATCGCCGGGCGCGGCGTCTCGCGCTCTTGCGACTCGTCATCGCCAATGATCATACCCGGCGCCAGAGGCGGCATCATGGTGGCAGCCGGGCTCGGCGGCGACGCCACGTCGGAAGGCGGCACGCCATGAACCATGCTGGGCATGGAGACACTTCCCATCTCGGCCGCGGCATGGCGTTGACGCCGGCGCACCCACAGCCACAGGCCCAACAACGCGGCGAGACCGGCTCCACCCAGCAGCAGATTACGGTCGATGGCAGCGGGATGGACGGCTCCCCACCAGGGCGTCTCTTCGGTCTGACCCTCCGGCTGTACCACGACGCTGCCAATCCCCGTGCCCGTGTCCGCTCTGCCATCGGCGAGCAGGGCCGCCAGCTGTTCGCGCATCGTCTCGACTTCGTCGCGCAGCTCGCCGAGCTCCTGCTGCAGGGCGTCGCGCTCGACCTGCACCTCTTCCAGCGCAGCATGACTCTCCTGCCAGCGCTGCTCGAGCAGCGCAAGGCGCGGCTCGCTCTGCCCAAGCGCCAGCTCCCCGCCCCCCAGTGCCGATAGCACGTCGGCATCGAGGTTGCGATCGGCCGCATTCGCCCCCTGCCGCGCAGCCTCGGCCGCCAGCTCTTCGTCGCTGAGCAGCGTAAGCCGCGGAGCGGCAGTATCGCCAGCCTCCGCAGCAGGCGTGGCAGTATCGGCCAAAGCAGGTGGTGCCGGCTCGGGTTCGGCCGCCGCGACCCGCTCGGCCGCCTCGGTCGCAGCGGTGGCCACCTGTACGCTTTCAGCAGCAGGAGCCGACGGCCCCAGGGGAACGCGTGCGGGAGCGCCGCTACCGCGATTGGCCCAGGCCTGGTTCATCGCCTGAACGATGTGATCGGCCTGGGCACCGGTGCGAGCAGCGATGGCTTCACGTGACGGCACGACGAGGGTATGGCCGGCACGCATGGCGTTGATATTGCCCGAGGGGAAGGCATCCGGATTGGCCTCGACCAGCGCCACCATCATCTGGTTCATGCTGATTCCGCTGTCGGGCCGCAGGCGCCCGGCCACCGACCACAGCGTATCGCCGCTGCCCACCCACGCAGTGCCTGCCGTCATGGGTTGGCTTGCAAGCGCAGCGGAAGGCTGGGCAGCAGGCTCGGCAGTCGGCTGAGCAACTCGCCCCGAGACCTGAGCGACAGGCTGGGAGCGACGGCTCGAACCGCTGACCAGCACGGGCATGCTGTCATAATCCGGTGGATCCAGCAGCAGGGTGACCTCTCGCAGCTGTGTCCCGCTGGGCCAGTCGAAACGCAGCAGCAAGTCCATCCAGGGTTCGCGCACCACCCGCTCACTAGCGAGGGTCACCACCCACTGGTCTTGACGCACCTCCACATCGGCTCTCACGCTGGCCGCCAGCGGTGTACGCAACAAACCGGCCGACTCGAATTCACGCGAGTCCGCGACGCTGATCCGCAGAAGCTCGGGATCGAGCCCTGCCGTATCGGTGAGCGGAATCACAGCGCGCAGCGGTGCGTTCAGGGTGGAACGAACATCGACTTCACCGATACCCAGTGCCAGCGCCGGTGGGCTGACGGCCGAAAGCGACAGCAGCACGGCCAGTGACAACTTACGTCTCATCGAATTCCCTTGCGTTACCCGCTTGCTTATGAAACGCCCGGTTCTTGTAATGCCGGCATTTAGAACATGACGAAATATGTACCACATTTGCTCCCTGCCTGCGCCACCCCGGCAGATACGCATGGAAGCCATTTCGTCACTGCTACCGCCCTCATATGCAAACGGGGCACCTCCATAAGGAGATGCCCCGTCCTTGGCACTGCGAATGGATCACTGCTCGCGCAGGATCTTCAGCATCCGCTTGAGTGGCTCGGCCGCGCCCCATAGCAACTGGTCGCCGGCGGTGAAGGCCGTGAGATATTCGCCGCCCATGTTCAGCTTTCGCAGGCGACCCACCGGGACGCTCAAGGTACCGGTGACGACCGAGGGCGTCAGCCCGGCGATGGTGGCTTCCTTGTCGTTGGGGATCACCTTGACCCACTCGTTGTGCTTGGCGATGCGCTCCTCGATTTCATCTATCGGCACATCTTTCTTCAACTTGATGGTAAAGGCCTGGCTATGAGAACGCATGGCACCGATGCGCACGCAGATACCGTCGATGGGTACCGGATTGTCCTGGATACCCAGAATCTTGTTGGTCTCGACGCTGCCCTTCCACTCTTCGCGGCTCTGGCCGTTGTCGAGCTTGGTGTCGATCCAGGGCAGCAGGCTGCCGGCCAGTGGCGCAGTGAAATTATCGATCGGGAAATCGCCGCCACGCATGGCCTGGGTGACCTTGCGGTCGATCTCGAGAATGGCACTGGCGGGATCGTTCAGCTCATCGGCGACACAATCGCGCAGCGCACCCATCTGCAGCAGCAACTCGCGCATGTGCTTGGCACCGGAACCGGAAGCAGCCTGGTAGGTCATGGAGGTCATCCATTCGATCAGGTCGGCCTCGAACAGGCCACCCAGCCCCATCAGCATCAGGCTGACGGTACAGTTGCCGCCAACGAAGGTCTTGGCACCACGCGCCAGTTGGTCGTCGATGACGCGGCGGTTGACCGGGTCGAGCACGATGGTCGCCTCGTCCTCCATGCGCAGGGTGCTGGCCGCATCGATCCAGTAGCCCTTCCAGCCACTGCCGCGCAGGTCGCCGTACACCTGCTTGGTGTAGTCGCCGCCCTGGCAGGTGATCACGACATCCAGCGCCTTGAGCTCGTCGATGTTGGTGGCATCCTTGAGCGGAGGAACGTCGACGCCGATATCCGGGCCGGGCTTGCCGACCTGAGAGGTGGTGAAGAAGATCGGCTCGATGCCGTCGAAATCACCATCCTCCTGCATACGCTGCATGAGCACGGAGCCCACCATGCCGCGCCAACCGACGAAACCGACTTTCAACATGTGAAGTCCTCCTGAAGAGTATGAGGCCAATAGTATACATGACCCGAGCCCACCTCGCAGGCGGGCCCGAGCGCCAGAGTCACAGCAATGGTAGTGTCGGCACCGATTCGCGCAGGCGTGGGCGAAAGCGGGATGCGTCCCCTCGCAGGCAAATATCCGCGGTCCTGAGGCCACCGTCCAGCATTTTGAGGGCCTCCGGGCCCATCGCACTGCGGGAACGGATACGCGGCGGCGGGCCACCTGCCTAGACTCCGAACAGGCACCTGGCGCAGCCCGCGAAAATGTAATATCAAGTAACAGGACACCCCTCTCGACGGCCAGCGCATCGATCGGCTAGGGTCTGCGCCGCCTTGAGCAGCAAAGGACTACCCGCTGGAGGATCGCCACGATGCTTCAAGACAGTGTCCGCCCCGGCAATGCGAGGCCTGCCATAGCGACCAGGCCCGGCTCTCCGTCGCCGATGCTGCGTTTGCTGTTTCTCCTCGCCAGGCTGGAGCTTACGGCGGAGCAGGAGCGACAGGCAGTCGCTCTCTGTTCCGCCATCGACGACTGGGCCGAGTTGGTACGCCTTGCCCAGGACACCTACCTGTTGCCCATCGCCTATCGCCATCTGGACCGGCTCGCCCCACCCGCGCTGCCCCCGCACACGATGGCACAGCTACGTGGCGAAAGCCTGATGCTGGTAGCAGACAATCTGCGAGTGGCTGCCGAGCAGAAGCGGCTGGTGCACGAGCTTCTCGACCCGTTGCAGGTCCCGTACCTCTTCTTCAAGGGCCCGGCGCTCGCCGCACGCTACTATGACGCCCCTGGTTTGCGGTGCTGTGGCGACATCGACCTACTGATCCCCCGCGACCGGCTTGTCGACCTGCTTGCCAGAGCGCTGCAGAGCGGGTACCAGCCCAGCGAGCCACCGTGGCTGACCGCGGACAGGACCGCGCTGGAGTTCGCCATCGATCGGCAACCCATCATCAACATCGTGACGCCGGGCGGTGTCGAAGTCGAAGTGCATTGCCAGCTCGACAAACAGGCCGCGCTCTATGACACCGAAGCTATTCTTGCGACTCGCGAGCCTCTGCAAGTGGGCGATACCGTTCTTCATGTCATGCCGACCCACGAGCTGTTCGTCTATCTTTGTCTGCACAACACGCGTCATTACTGGTCGCACCTGCACTGGCTGGTCGATCTGGACGCATTGCAACGCCACCCCGATTTCGACCTGAGAGCCGTGCATGCCTGTGCCAGTCAGCGTGGCCTGACCGCCACCGTCGACGCGAGCCTGGAGCTGAGTGCACTGCTGGCCAGCCCGGATTTGGACGCTGCGGCCAAGGAGCTCAGCAAGCGGGGACGCGCTCTGTATCAGGCCTGCCTGGCCACGCTCCAGGGCGGGCTCGAGGCCGAACTGGCGCTGCGCCGCAAGCGGCCCGCTCCCGAGTTTGCCTTCCATTGGCAAACCACCATGCGCTACCGAATCGCGAGTCGCCTGAGACGCTGGGTGCAGCCCTTTCGGCCCAGTTATTTCGACTATGCCAGCCGCCCTCTCCCACCGAGCTGGCAATGGCTCTACTACGTCACGCATCCCTGCCGCAAGTTGCGTAACCTGATCCTGTCGCGGAGGTCACGCTCATGACTCACGCCCTGGCCAAGCACAAATGGTGAACCTTCGGAAGCTCCTGGCTCCCGTAGAGACCCTCAGGGCCATCCTGCCCCTGCTGTGGAAGAGTAGCCGGAAATGGACGCTATTGAGCACTCTGTTCATGGTGATGGAGGCATGCCTGGGCCTGGCCGTCCTCTATTTGCTCAAACAACTGGTGGATGTCGTCACTCAGCTTCTCGGCGACGCTGCCTCGCCGGACAGCTTCGCTCCCGTGCTTTGGTATGTCGCCCTGACAGGCGTCACGACGCTCGCCTTCATCGCGGTACGCGCCCTGTCGAACCTGGCCAAGGAGATACAGGCCCTGCTGGTGGCCGACCATATCGACCAGGAGATACATGCCCGGGCAGTGGCGGCCGACCTCGCTTTCTATGAAAGTCCGCGCTACTTCGACACCCTCGAACGCGCGCGGGAAGCGGGTAGCCACCGGCCGGTCCAGGTGGTCAGCAATCTCATGATGCTGGTGCGCAACGGCATCATGCTGGCGGCCATCGCGGGGTTGATTGTGTCACTCAATTGGCTGTTGCTGCCGATATTGGCGATCGCCATCGTTCCGGCACTACTGGTGAGACTGCATTTCACCCGGCATCTTTACGACTGGCAGCTGCGACGCACGCAGATGGAGCGTCGCGCCGGCTATCTCGACTGGCTGATGACCTCGAATCACCACGCCAAGGAGCTGCGTCTCTATCAGCTAGGCGACCATCTAAGGAGCAGCTACGGCAGGCTACGCAGTCAGATCCGGCGCGAACGCGTGGACATCACTCAACGCCGCACGCGGATCGAGGTGGCCGTGGGCGCCGTCGCCACCACCGCCTTCTTCGGCGCCCTGGCCTATCTGGCCTGGCAAACCGCAGAGGGCTACAACAGCGTCGGCGACCTGGTGCTGTTCCTGCTGATCTTTCAACGCGCCCAGTCAATGGGGCAGGATCTGGTCCACCAGCTTTCCAATCTCTATGAAGACCACCTTTTCATGGGGCTGTTGCTCGAGTTCCTGGCCGTTCGCCCGGTCATCTCCGACCCCGCCCAGCCCGTGCCGATACCCGAGCCGATGCGTGAGGGAATTCGGTTTCACGACGTCAGCTTTCACTATCCCGGCTGCACCGCTCCCGCGCTACGTCATATCGACCTGAGCATCGCCCCGGGCCAGATCGTGGCGCTGGTGGGCACCAACGGCTCCGGCAAGACCTCGCTGATCAAGTTGCTCTGCCGCCTCTACGACCCGACGGCAGGCAAGATAACGCTGGATGGCGTCGACATACGCGACTACGGGCTGGAAGACTACCGCCGCCTGTTCAGCGTGATCTTCCAGGATTACTCTCACTACGCCGAGTCGGCTGGAGAGAACATTCGTTTTGGCGATATCCAGGCACCTCGCGACACCCCGGCCGTGAGATCGGCGGCGCGCAAGGCCGATGCCAATGGCTTCATACAGGGGCTCTCAGCCGGCTACGATACCCCATTGACCCGTATGTTCGACGACGGCCAGGAGATCAGCATTGGCCAGTGGCAAAAAGTCGCCTTGGCGCGGGCTTTCATGCAGCAGCAGTCCAACGTCATCATTCTCGACGAACCCACCAGCGCGCTGGATCCGGGCGCCGAGTTCCAGCTGTTCGAGAATTTTCGCGAGCGGATCGATCACCGAGCTGCACTCATCATCAGCCACCGGCTTTCGACCGTGCGCATGGCCGATCGTATCTATGTGATGGAGGAAGGAGTGATATGCGAGAGCGGGACCCATGATGAGCTGATCCGGCGGGGCGGCATCTACTGTCGTCTGTTCAACCAGCAGGCGCACCACTATCGCGAAGTGGGCGCCTGAGCGCCACTTCAATCGACAGCACGACCTGTCAGCGCGTCGTCACCAGGCCCTCGGTCTCGAGCTGCTCCAGAAACTGCAACACGTCGCGCTCACAGTTTTCACGCTCCACCGAGAACTCTGCCAGGACCCGCTCGCAGATATCCGAGACGCTCGTCTCGTCCTGAATCAGGCTCCAGATACGCCCGCCCACTGCCTGAGTACCGTAGTACATGCCCCGCTCGGCACTGAACAGCACCACATCGTCATTGACCTGTGACGCAAGCAGCGACGGATGTCGCCTCACAACCGTGGTCATCTGCATGATGGCTGACTCCCTTGATGGCACCAAACGTCATGTGAAGAATTGTATCTTCTCGCAGACGCATCAAGCCAAGACGCACCGCCTTTTGGCACTAGACCGAAGAGAGGGGAGTTCTCATATCGACAGGCTGAGGACCAGCCTTCCAGGACAGGTACGACAGCAGCACGTAGCGTCTGCTTCTCCTGATCGACCTCAGCAGGTTTCGCCTTCCCGGGCGGGATAGCAGCGCACGAAGCTGGAGAGCGCCACATAGGGCTCGTCCTGATGGCCCAGCACGATTCCGCTGGCGTCCCTCACCCAGGCATGCGCCTTGAAAGTGGGGCGGCGCTGCGCATCCTGTTGCGTCAACGTGCCCAGCACCAGGCAGGAAGATATCCGCCGTCGATGCAGCATCCATTGAGCCGCCATGGCCAGCATCAGGCAGGTCAACCTGCCGCCCAGCCGGGCATTGATGGCGCTGACCGACCAGCAGATCTCCAGCGCCCGAGGATCGCGTCCGGCAGCCCTCAGTTCGACTTCGCCCTCCGCCTGCTGGCCCAGCCAGCGCGACCAGAAGCGAAACGGCAGGCCGCGCACCAGCATCCAGGCCAAGGTCAGCCACAACGCGCCCTCCAGCAGCAGGGCCTTGCGCTGCCAGGGCAAGCGAGAAAAGCGGCGGAGAGTCTTCACCATGGCGGGCCCCATGCACGGCGACGTACCTTGTCACCAGCGTAGTCGAGAACCCCACCCCAGTGACATGCCCATCCCGGTGAAAACCCACCGCCGCCCATCAGCACCGGCCGGCGTTGGCCATCAAGCCGCCTCGAAGGCCGCCAGCACCGCATCGCCCATCTCGCGGGTGGAGACGGTGCGGGTGCCTTCGGAAGCGATGTCCGCGGTGCGCAGGCCGTCATCCAGCACCTTGCCCACGGCAGCCTCGATGCGGCCGGCGAACTCGGGCTCGCCAAGGGAGTAGCGCAGCATCATCGCCACCGAGAGAATCGTCGCCAGCGGGTTGGCGATTCCCTTGCCGGCGATGTCCGGCGCGCTGCCGTGGCAGGGCTCGTACATGCCCTGCCCGCTCTCGTTGAGCGAGGCCGAGGGCAGCATGCCGATGGAGCCGGTGAGCATGGCGGCGGCGTCGGAGAGAATGTCGCCGAACATGTTGCCGGTGACCATCACGTCGAACTGCTTGGGCGCGCGCACCAGCTGCATGGCGGCGTTGTCGACGTACATGTGCGAGAGCTCGACGTCGGGGTACTCCGGCGCCAGCCGCTCCATCACCTCGCGCCACAGGATGGTGACCTCGAGCACGTTGGCCTTGTCGACGCTGCACAGGCGCTTGCCGCGCTTCTGTGCCAGCTCGAAGGCGACCCGGCCGATGCGCTCGATCTCGCTCTCGGAATAGATATAGGTGTTGAAACCGACGCGCTGGCCGTCACGCACCTCGATGCCGCGGGGCTGGCCGAAGTAGATGCCGCCGGTGAGCTCGCGCACGATCATGATGTCGAGGCCGGCCACCAGCTCGGGCTTGAGGCTGGAGGCGCTGGCTAGCTGCGGGTAGGTGATGGCCGGGCGCAGGTTGGCGAACAGGCCGAGGTTCTTGCGCAGCCCGAGCAAGCCCTTCTCCGGGCGCTTGGCGAGGTCCTCGAGCTTGTCCCACTTGGGTCCGCCCACGGCGCCGAGCAGGATGGCATCGGCGGCCTTGGCCTTGTCCAGGGTGACGGCGGGCAGCGGCTCGCCGTGTTCGTCATAGGCGGCTCCGCCGACCAGCCCTTCCTCGATCTCGATGTCGAGACCGCGGGCCTGGCAGGCAGCGAGGATGCGGCTGGCCTCGGCGGTGATCTCGGGGCCGATGCCGTCACCCGGCAGTACCAGAATCTTGCGTGTCATCGTTGCTTCCTTGGTTGACTACGCCGTCGCAAGCGGGCGCCGGGGGCAGGCCGAAGAGGAGGTCTTTTGCCATGGATGGCAAAAGTAGCGCCCAGGGATGGGTCCACAGCGCCTCCTCGCAGGCCTGCCGCCGGATCAGTCCTGCGGGGTGATGGGATCAACCCCGCACCAGCGACAGATGCAAAGTTAAGAGCGTTCAGGCCTGAGCGGTATCGCGGAACAGCCACGGCCGGGCCTGGCGATGCTTCACCTCGAAGGCGCGAATGGCGTCCTCGTCCTGCAGCGTGATGCCGATGTCATCGAGCCCCTCGAGCAAACAGTGCTTGCGGAAGGCGTCGACCTCGAACTCGAGGATCTCACCCGCGGGGGTGATCACCCGCTGGTTCTCCAGATCCACGTCGAGGCGGTAGCCTTCGCTGGCTTCCACCTCGCGGAACAGCCGGTCGACCACCTCCTCGGGCAGGGTGATCAGCAGCAGGCCGTTCTTGAAGGCGTTGTTGTAGAAGATGTCGGCAAAGCTCGGTGCGATCACCACGCGGAAGCCGAAATCCTCCAGCGCCCAGGGGGCGTGCTCGCGGGAGCTGCCGCAGCCGAAGTTGCGCCGTGCGAGCAGCACGCTAGCCCCCTGGTAACGCGGCTGGTTGAGCACGAAATCCGGGTTGAGCGGACGCTGCGAGCAATCCTGTCCGGGCTGCCCCTCGTCGAGGTAGCGCAGCTCGTCGAACAGATTGACGCCGAAGCCGGTGCGCTTGATCGACTTGAGAAACTGCTTGGGAATGATCAGGTCGGTGTCGACGTTGGCCCGGTCGAGCGGCGCGACGAGCCCTTCGGTGCGTTCGAACTTTCTCATGGCTCAGGCCTCCTCTGCGACGGGCTGGGCGTCGAAGCTGCGTACGTCGACGAAATGACCGGCGATGGCGGCGGCGGCGGCCATCGCCGGGCTGACCAGATGGGTGCGTCCGCCGTAGCCCTGGCGCCCCTCGAAGTTGCGGTTCGAGGTGGAGGCGCAGTGCTCGCCGGCACCGAGCTTGTCGGCGTTCATCGCCAGGCACATGGAGCAGCCCGGCTCGCGCCACTCGAAGCCCGCTTCGATGAAGATCTTGTCGAGCCCCTCGGCCTCGGCCTGACGCTTCACCAGGCCGGAGCCCGGCACCACCATGGCGAGCTTGATGGAGTCGGCCACCTTCTTGCCGCGCGCCACCTTGGCCGCCTCACGCAGGTCCTCGATGCGCGAGTTGGTGCAGGAACCGATGAAGACCTTGTCGAGCTTGATATCGGTGATCTTCTGCTTGGGCGCGAGGCCCATGTACTCCAGCGCACGGGTGTAGCCGCGCTTGAGCGTCTCGTCGCCTTGCTCGGCCGGGTCGGGCACTTCGCCGGAGATGCCGGTGACCATCTCGGGGCTGGTGCCCCAGCTCACCTGGGGTTCGATCTCGGCGGCGTCCAGCGTCACCACCTTGTCGAACTCGGCGTCCGCATCGGAAACCAGGTTGCGCCAATCGGCCACGGCGGCCTGCCACTGCTCGCCCCGGGGAGCGAAGGGACGCTCGGCGAGGTACTCGATGGTGGTGTCGTCCACCGCGATCAGGCCGACCCGGGCGCCGGCCTCGATGGCCATGTTGCACACCGTCATGCGGCCTTCCATGGAGAGGTCGCGGATGGCACTGCCGGCGAACTCGATGGCGTAGCCGGTGCCGCCGGCGGTACCGATCTTGCCGATGATGGCCAGCACCACGTCCTTGGCAGTGACGCCGGCGCCCAGCTTGCCCTCGACACGCACCTGCATGTTCTTCATCTTCTGCGCCAGCAGGCACTGGGTGGCGAGCACGTGCTCCACCTCGGAGGTGCCGATGCCGTGGGCCAGCGCGGCGAAGGCACCATGGGTGGCGGTGTGGGAGTCGCCGCAGACCACGGTCATGCCCGGCAGGGTGGCGCCCTGCTCCGGCCCCACCACGTGGACGATGCCCTGGCGCGGGTCGTTGATCTTGAACTCTTCGATGCCGAACTCGACGCAGTTGTCGTCCAGCGTCTGCACCTGGATCAGCGACACCGGATCCTTGATGCCAGCGTTACCCTCGGCACGCTCCTTCACCGTGGTCGGCACGTTGTGGTCCGGCGTGGCCAGGTTGGCGTCGAGACGCCACGGCTTGCGCCCGGCCAGACGCAGCCCCTCGAAGGCCTGCGGCGAGGTCACTTCGTGCAGCAGCTGGCGGTCGATGTAGATCAGTGCGGTGCCGTCGTCGCGCTCCTTCACCAGGTGCTGCGACCACAGCTTGTCGTAAAGCGTCTGGCCTGCCATATCGTTCTCCCGGGCGCTATGGCCCTTTTGCCTGTCCGGTCTAGGTTATCGCCGTGGCGTATCTTGCTGCCTATCCACGCGGCTCTCCGTCGACAGGTCTCGCGGAGGCGCTGTAAACCCATCCCTGGGCGCTACATTTGCCATCCATGGCAAATGACCTCCGCTATGACCTGTCCCCGGCGCCGCTCACGCTGCAGCAACCGCCAAGCTCTCGGTACTGGTTGTTCTCGCTTGGCTCTCTTTGGTGTCATCAAGTCCTTTGGTGTCATCAAGTCTTGCGCGGCTCGCCCATAAAAGCAATTCATGTTATTTATTCATTGGATTCCATAAAGGAATACAAAAGAGAGATGGACACCCAGAGCCTGCAAGCCTTCCTCGCCGTGGCCGACAGCGGCAGCTTCTCCCGCGCCGCGGAGCAGCTGCACCTGACCCAGCCGGCGGTTTCCAAGCGCATCGCCACCCTGGAAGACCAGATCGGCGCGCGGCTGTTCGACCGCATCGGTCGCCGCGTCACCCTTACCGAAGCCGGTCGGGTGCTGCTGCCCCGCGCCCGGCAAATCCTCGTCATGGTGGACGACAGCCGGCGCGCGCTGACCAATCTCGAAGGCCAGGTGGCCGGCAGCCTGACGCTTGCCACCAGTCACCATATCGGCCTGCACCGCCTGCCGCCGCTGCTCAAGGCCTACACCCAGTCCCACCCCGAGGTACGCATGGACCTGCGCTTCCTCGACTCGGAGCTGGCCTATCAAGGGGTGCTGGACGGCGAGCTGGAGCTGGCCGTGGTGACCCTGGCGCCACATCCCGACCCGCAGCTCGACGTGGTGCCGGTGTGGCAGGATCGCATGTGTTTCGTCTGCGCCCACGACCATCCCCTGGCCGGGCATGGGCGGCTTACGCTGCATGAGCTGTGCACCTTCGATGCCGTGCTCCCCGGTCCGCTGACCTTCACCCGTACGCTGATCGAGTCGCGCTTCGCCGCTGCCGGTCTCACCCTGCCCGTGGCGCTGGCCACCAACTATCTCGAAACGCTCAAGATGATGGCCGCCATCGGCCTGGGCTGGAGCCTGCTGCCGGAGCGAATGGTGGCGGGAGAGCTGCACGAGCTGGACGTGGAGCATCCACCCATCCATCGCTCGCTGGGCTACCTGGTGCACCGCAGCCGCACGCTCTCCAACGCCGCACGAGCGATGCTCTCCCTGCTGGAGGAGGCGCGTGACGAGGCGAGTCGCGGGGGATAGGAAGATATTGTTAGACTGCTCACAAATCAGAACACACCGTCCCGACTCGCCGGAGCCCTGAGCCATCGTGTCCCCACCCGACTCGTCACCGATGCCCTTGCGCCATGCCCTGGCAGGCGTGCTGATCCTGCTCGGGCTGGTGCAGCAGATACTTGCCTTCAGCGGAATCGTGCTGCTGCCGCATGGGGTCGGCTATGCCCTGTGGCTGGCCACGCTGCTGCTATGGCGCGACATTCCCCGACGTACCCGCTGGCAGGCCGGGGCGCTGGCCGTCATCGGGCTGGGTTTGCTGGTCGTCTCACGCTGGCACTACGGCGCGCCGGTCGCCTGGCCGACGGTCACCAGCGGCAATACCTATGTAGTGGCAATGTTGGTCGGCGTCAGCTTCATCGGCCTGATCGGCAACCGCAGCGGCTCGTCGCGCCCCCTGGGCCGGCCGGTCACCGGCCGCCGAGGCACTGCCGGCACCTGGCTCGGCGTACACCTGCTCGGCACCATCCTCAATCTGTCGACGGTGTTCATGATCGGCGACCGCCTGGCCCGCCGCGCTCCGCTGACCACGCCACAACTGCTGGCACTCAATCGCGGCCTCTCCAGCGCCGCGCTGTGGTCGCCCTTCTTCGCCTCCATGGGCGTGGTGATGACGCTGGCACCAGGCATGGAGTATTCGCGCGTCCTGGCCATCGGGCTGCCCCTGGCGCTTGTCAGCGGGGCGCTGACCACGTTCGAGCTGTCGCGCCGCTTCGACCTGACCGAGGTAGCGGGCTTCTCGCTCTCCCCACGCAGCCTGCTGATGCCGGTGGCCATGGCCGCCCTGGTGATGCTGTTCCATTTCCAGCTGACGCCTGAGCTCGGCATCGTCAGCATCATCACCTTCCTGCTGCCGGCGGTGGCGCTGGCCAGCAACCTGCCTGCCGGGCCGCGCTGGACCTGGCACCGGGTGCGCCAGCACACCCTCACACGGCTGCCGGCGATGCGCGGCGAGATCGCCCTGTTTCTCTCGGCGGGTTTGCTGACGCTGGGTCTCTCCACCCTGGTGGCCGCCGCTACCGGCAGCGAGTGGCGGCTGTTTGCCCATTTTGGCGCGCTCCAGGCCGTGATCAGCTTTCTGGCCATCGTCCTCAGCGCCGTGGCCGGCCTGCACCCGATCATCGGCGTCTCGGTGCTGGCCTCGATGCTGGATCTGCGCGGCAGCGAACCTACCCTGTTCGCCTTCACGGCGCTGGCCTCCTGGGCCGTGGGCACCTCGGTGGGGCCGTTGTCGGGCATCAACCTGTCGCTACAGGGCCGTTACGGCACCAGCGGCTACCGCATGATGCGCCTCAACCTGGGCTATGCCCTGGTGCTCAGCGCGCTGGTGGTGGGGGCCATCATGCTGCTCGACGCCTGGCTGTGACAGGCCTGGCCGAACGGCAGCGAGAAAGCGCGGACCGGCAGCTGCCGGCCCGCAGCGTCGGACGGGCTATGTCGGACGGACTATGTCGGACAAGACATGTCAGACGGGGCTATTGCGACACCCGGTAGAAGTAGCGATGGCCGCACTGGTGACAGGGCTCGATACGGGTCACGCCTTCGAGGTCGACCACCGCGTCGCAGTGCACGCAGGCCATGCGCCCGGGGGCTGCCACCTCGCCCTCGCAGTAGTCGGCCCGGGCGGCCTCCAGGTCCTCCTTGAGCCGCTCGTTGTCGACGATGCTGCGATCGGCAATGGAGAACAGCGAGTCCACCACCTTGCGCGAGAGCTGGTCGAGATCGATACCCAGCCAGGCGGCCACGCCACGCCCGCCAGCCCGCAGGTAGCGGCGCATGTCGATCAGGTCGCGCTCGACCCAGGCGCGCAGCAGGGCCAGCTCGTCCTTGGTGAACTCCTCGAGTTCGGCCTCGAACTCGACGGCCTCGTCCAGCTCTTGCTGCAGGTTCTCCCAGGTCAGGTCGTCGGCGCCCTCACGCAGCCGTGCCAGCATACGCTCGTAGCCTTCGCGCAGCCGATGTTCGCGATGGGAGTCGGGACGTTCGCTCATGGTCATCTCCTCGAACCGGTTTCGGCATGGGCCGGGCATGGCCGGGCATGCCCTACTGGGGTATCCTTGGTTACCATTTAGACGCCATCCCGCCGTCAGTTCAACGTTTTATCGTACGGCTGCCGATCGGGAATGACGCCGGACAATTTCTGCGCACCCGCACGGCACGGCCGTGCCCGTACACTCTAAGGTCATTGCGAAAGCCGATGGACGCACAGTACAAGCCCTTCGAAATCGAACGCGACGCCCAGCAGTTCTGGGACCGGAACCAGTGCTTCAAGGCGGTGGAAGACGCCAACCGCGAGAAGTTCTATTGCCTGTCGATGTTCCCCTACCCCAGCGGCAAGCTGCACATGGGGCACGTGCGCAACTACACCATCGGCGACGTGGTCTCGCGCTTCCAGCGCATGCAGGGCAAGAACGTGATGCAGCCCATGGGCTGGGACGCCTTCGGCATGCCGGCCGAGAACGCGGCGATCCAGAACCGGGTGCCGCCGGCCAAGTGGACCTACGACAACATCGATTACATGCGCAACCAGCTCAAGGCGCTGGGTTTCGCCTACGACTGGAGCCGCGAGTTCGCCACCTGCGACACCAGCTACTACCGCTGGGAGCAGTGGTTCTTCGCCAAGCTGGTGGAGAAGGGGCTAGTCTACAAGAAGATGTCCACCGTCAACTGGGATCCGGTGGACCAGACCGTGCTGGCCAACGAGCAGGTCATCGAGGGGCGCGGCTGGCGCTCGGGTGCGCTGGTGGAGCGCAAGGAGATCCCGCTGTGGTTCCTGCGCATCACCGACTATGCCGACGAACTGCTCGCCGATCTCGACAAGATCGAGTGGCCGGAGCAGGTCAAGACCATGCAGCGCAACTGGATCGGCAAGTCGCGCGGGGTGGAGCTCACGTTCGACATCAAGACGGTGGACGGTGGCGCCGCCGAGCCGCTGTCGGTCTATACCACTCGTCCCGATACGCTGCTGGGGGTGACCTACGTGGCGGTGGCGGCCGGCCATCCGCTGGCCAGGGCCGCGGCACAGGGCAACGCCGAGCTGGCCGCCTTCTGCGAGGAGTGCGCCCAGGGCGGCACCTCGGAGGCGGAGCTGGCCACCAAGGAGAAGCGCGGCATGCCTACCGGCCATGTGGCCGTGCACCCGCTGACCGGCCGCGAGGTGCCCGTCTACGTGGCCAACTTCGTGCTGATGGAGTTCGGTACCGGCGCGGTCATGGCCGTTCCCGGCCATGACCAGCGCGACTGGGAGTTCGCCACCAAGTACGGCCTGCCCATCGAGGCGGTCATTGCCGACGAGAGCGGCCAGGCGCCGGATCTCTCGCAAGGTGCCTACGTGGAGTATGGCCGGCTGATCAACTCCGGCGAGTTCGACGGCCTCGACTTCGATGCCGCCTTCGAGACCATCGCCGGCAGGCTCGCCGAACTGGGTCGCGGCGAGGTGAAGACCAACTACCGCCTGCGCGACTGGGGCGTGGCCCGTCAGCGCTACTGGGGCGCGCCGATTCCGGTCAAGTACGGCCCCGAAGGCCAGACCGTGCCGCTCTCCGACGAGGAGCTGCCCGTCGCCCTGCCCATGGAGGTCACCGTCGACGCATCGGGCTCGCCGCTCAAGCGCATGCCCGAGTTCTATGAGCTGGGCGACGGCTGGGTGCGCGAGACCGATACCTTCGACACCTTCATGGAGTCGTCCTGGTACTTCGCCCGCTTCTGCTGTGCCGACAACCAAGAGGCGATGCTCGACGAGCGTGCCGACTACTGGCTGCCGGTGGATCTCTACATCGGCGGCATCGAGCACGCCATCCTGCACCTGTTATACGCGCGCTTCTTCACCAAGCTGATGCGCGACCTAGGCCTGGTCAAGGTCGACGAGCCGTTCCAGCGTCTGCTCACCCAGGGCATGGTGATCGCCGAGACCTTCTACCGCACGACGCCGAACGGCGGCAAGGAGTGGTTCAACCCCGCCGACGTGGAGGTCAAGCGCGACGACAAGGGTCGTCCGGTCAGCGCGGTGCTGATCAAGGACGGTGAGCCGGTGGAGATGGGCGGCATCGAGAAGATGTCGAAGTCGAAGAACAACGGCGTCGACCCGCAGTCGATGATCGACCGCTTCGGCGCCGACACCGTGCGTCTGTTCATGATGTTCGCCGCCCCGCCCGAGCAGTCGCTGGAGTGGTCCGACTCCGGGGTCGAGGGCGCCAGCCGCTTCCTCAAGCGCCTGTGGCGCCTGGTCGCCGAGCACCTCGAGGCCGGCCAGCCGGGCAAGCTGGACAGCGCTGCGCTCAACGACGACCAGCGTGAGCTGCGGCGCAAGACTCACGAGACGATCAAGAAGGCCAGCGACGACATCGGCCGCCGCACCACCTTCAACACCGCCATCGCGGCAGTGATGGAGCTGACCAACGCGCTCTCCAGGTTCGAGGATGCTTCACCGCAGGGTCTGGCAGTGGCCCGCGAGGCCGTGGAAGCCTGCGTGCTGCTGCTCGCTCCGATCACACCCCACGCCTGCCATGCGCTGTGGCGCGAGCTGGGCCACACGGAACCCGCCATCGACGCCGCCTGGCCGCAGTTGGATGAGTCGGCCCTCGAGCGTGACACCATCGAGCTGGTGGTGCAGGTCAACGGCAAGCTGCGCGCCCGTATCGAAGTGGCCGCCGACGCGCCCAAGGAGGCCATCGAGACCGACGCCTTCGCCGCCGAGAACGTGCAGCGCCATATCGAGGGCAAGACGGTGCGCAAGGTGATCGTGGTACCGGGCAAGCTGGTCAACATCGTGGTGAGCTGACACGGATCGAATGGGAGCCCCCATGCAGCGACGCGGATTTCTCAACCTTGTCATGGCCGCCGGTGCGGCCATGACACTGACCGGCTGCGGCTTTCGTCTGCGCGGCTTCGATACGCCGGAGCTGGCCGTCGACGAGCTTGCCATCGCCGGCAACGACAGCGAACTGGCCCGGCTCACGGCAGAACGCCTCTCCTCGCTCGGCACGCGTGTGCACGCCAACGCCCCGCTGGTGCTCAACCTGGGCCCCGAGAACTTCGGCGAGCGCCAGCTGAGCGTGCTGGACAGCGGCCCCCAGGAGCGGGAAATGACGCTGTCGGTGCCTTTTTCCGTGCAGCGGCGCAGTGACGGTGCCTATCGCCTTCCCCAGCAGCGCCTCGAGGTAGCAACGCGCTTCACCGTCAGCGACGACAACCTGCTGGCTCAGGACGATATACGCGAGGAGGCGCGTCAGGAGCTTCGTCACGAGGCCCTGCGCCGCCTGTTCGATCGCCTGCGCGCGCTGGAAACCCGCTGACATGGCGGCACGCACATGAAGGTCTTTGCCGACAAGCTGCCCGAAGCGCTGAGCAAGAAGCTGCCTCCGGTGGTCATCGTCGCCGGCGAGGAGCCGCTGCAACATATGGAAGCCTGCGATGCCGTGCGCAGCGCAGCGCGTGAGCGCGGCATCGAAGAGCGCGAGGTGCTGCACGTCGAGGGCAACTTCGCCTGGGGCCGGCTGCACGAAGCGGCTGCCAGCCTGTCGCTGTTCGCCTCGAGCAAGCTGATCGAGCTGCGCCTGGGCAACCAGAGCCTCGGCCAGGAAGGCAGCAAGGCGCTGAAGGAGTACGCCGAGGCGCCGGGCACCGGCGACAACGTGCTGCTCGTCAGCATGGGCAAGCTCGACTTCCGCCAGCAGAAGAGCGCCTGGTTCACGGCACTCGACAAGCTGGGGCTGTTCGTGCCGGTGTGGCCGGTGGATGCCGCCCGCCTCGGTTTCTGGCTGCGCGATCGCGCCGAGCGTCATGGTCTTACGCTCGACCTGGATGCCGCGCGCCTGCTCGGCGAGCGCACCGAAGGCAACCTGCTGGCGGCGGATCAGGAGCTGCAGAAGCTCGCTCTGCTGCTACCGCCCGGCACCCGTGTCGGTCCCCCTCAGATCGCCGGAGGCGTGGAGGACAGCGCCCGCTACGATGTCTTCACCCTGGCCGACGCCTGCCTCAAGGGCGAGCGCGAGCGCGTCTCGCGTATCGTCCGCGGCCTGCGCGGCGAGGGGGTCGAGGCGCCCATCGTGCTGTGGGCCCTGACCCGCGAGCTGCGCACCCTGCTCTCGCTGCACCAGCACCTCGATCAGGGGCAGAGCTTCGAGCATGCCTGCAAGGCGCAGAAGCCGGCCATCTTCGACAAACGCCGCCCCGCCTATCAACAGGCCATTTCGCGTCTGCCCAGAAAGCGCCTGCACAAGCTGCTGCTCTTCGCCCAGCGCCTCGATCTCTCGATCAAGGGCGCCGCCCAGCTGCCGCTGTGGGAAAGTCTCCACGACCTGGCGTTGACCCTGGCCGGCGGCCGCGGCCTGCTGGCCGAAATGCCTTCCTCCTATCGGGTGGGCTGAAGCAAGCGTTGGCCATCGACTCCACGATGAATGGAATTATGGGAGTCTCATGCCCCGCTGCGGCCACATTTCTTCCGGCAGTCGTGAAATGAAATGCAAGGGCATGAAATTCCATGCGCTTTTTGCTTATACTTATTAAGCATCGCTGGAGCACTACAACACGACTGCGCCCCGTTGAGCGTGGATCATTCAAGAGCCGGAAGCCCAAGAAGAAGGAACACTGAACATGAAAACACTCCGCCGCTTTCTTAGCCCGCTGTTGATTCTGGCCCTGGTGCTCGGCAGCGTCTCCGTCTCGGCCGCCCCGCTGCCTACCAGCGAACTCATCTCGACCCAGGCTGCACTTTCGGCCGAACGCGCCGATGCCGACCGCGAGCGCATCAATGAGATCCTGTCCCGCGCCGAGGTGCAGGAGCAGCTCATCGCCCAAGGGGTGGATCTGGCCGAAGTCGACGCCCGTGTGGCGGCGCTCTCCGACGAAGAAGCGCGCCAAATGGCCGAACAGCTCGAGCAGCTGCCGGCAGGCGCCGGTGTCGTGGGTGCCCTGCTGGTCGTCTTCATCGTGCTGCTGGTGACCGATATCCTGGGTCTGACCAACGTCTTCCCCTTCACCCGCTGAGGACGGACGTCATCATGCAAGGCCGTATCGATCGGCCCCTACGGAACGCCCGCCTTGCGGGCGTTCTGCTGTTGGGGCTACTGCTGTTGACCGGCTGCGCCACCACGCCGCGCCTGGCCGAGAGCACTTCCCAGACCCTGCCTCGCCAGGCCTGGGTGGAGGACGTGCCCTTCCACGCCCAGCGCGAGTACCAGTGCGGCCCCGCCGCGCTGGCCATGACGCTCAATCACGCTGGCGTGGATGTGCCCATGGAGACGCTCATCCCGCAGGTGTTCATCCCCGGTCGTGAAGGCAGCGTACAGCCCGAGATGCTGGCCACCGTGAGGCGTCATGGACGCATTCCCTTCGTGCTCAACGACTCGTTCGATGCCCTGCTGACCGAGATCGCCACCGGCCATCCCGTGGTCGTGCTGCAGAACCTCTCGCTTCCTGCCTGGCCGATGTGGCATTACGCCGTGGCCATCGGCTACGATCTGGATGCCAGGGAGCTGATGCTGCACAGTGGCGAAGAGGCAAAGCGTATCGAGTCGTTTCGCCGCTTCGATGCCACCTGGGCGCGCAGCGATCGCTGGGCTTTCGTGGCCCTGCGCCCCGGCGAATTGCCAAGCGGTATCGGCGAACAGCGTGCCCTGCAGGCCATTGCGGCATTCGAGCAGGTTCAGGGGGCCGAAGCCACGCTGCCCGCCTGGGCAGCCTTCGTCGAGCGCTTCCCTCACTCTGGCATGGGATACTTCGCTCTGGGCAACGCCCGTCATGCCACAGGGGATCTCGAAGGGGCCAGCGAAGCCTTTCGCTCCGCGGTGGCGCAGCGCGACGACCTGGGGGTGGCGTGGCTCAATCTGGGCCTGACACTTCAGGCCCAGGGCAACATCGGCGAGGCTCGCCAGGCACTGGAGCGCGCCGTTGCCCTGCCCGGTCATTGGCAGGCCCATGCCACGGCGGCCCTGGAACGGTTGTCGTCTGGAGACTAGGTGAGACAGACACTCACAGCACAAAGGGAGACGGTGTGAGCTACGAGATCGTACTCAAGCGAATCTACAGTCCGAGCGAACCCAGCGACGGTGCCCGGGTCCTGGTCGACCGCCTCTGGCCTCGCGGCAAGCGTCGCGAGAGCCTCAACCTGACGGACTGGTATCGCGATGCCTCGCCGTCGACGCTGTTGCGGCGTCAGCTGCATGAGGGGGAGATCACCCCGGCCGTCTTCACGGTCCGCTATCGCGGCGAACTGCGAGACCACCCCGAGTGCCTCGTTCCGCTCATGCGCTATGCGCGTCAAGGAAAATTGACGCTGCTTTCGGCGGCGCGCAACCTGGAGGATTCCTATCTTCCGCAACTGCAGCAAGCCGTGCTGGAAGCACTACAGCATGAGGACATCGAGGATCTCGAACTCACCTCACCGCCCTGCTTCGCCTACCGTATCGACGATTCCAGCACCGATCATTCATAACCTCCCGGTCCCGGCTAACGACCGGGACGGGACCATTCACCTTCTTGCAACGCTGGATTCAGGACTGCCGAGATCGGCATCCAGGTAAGCTGGCCGGGGTAAGCGGGCTCGGCCACTATCGTCTGCACGCATGCCTGGACCAGATTGATCTTCTGACTCCGAGAAAGCTCGCTACCCTTCAGCGCCCCCTTGGCCAGCGCCTCGCCCAATACCGGTGATGTCAGCGTTTCGGGTGTCAGGTCGGCGATGAATTGACGCCAACGATCACTCGCCATGATCGCCTTCCAGTCTGCCCAGGACCCCTGGTATTGCTGCAACCCTGTATGCCATGCCAACTGGCGAACGTACCACAAGGCGCTTAGGGGCAGGTTTCCCCACCAGGGGAGATAGGGCAGACGCCCATCGGCATGCAGCACGAACCGGGTCGGCTTCAAGTAGCACTGGAAGGCCTTCAGGAACAGCCGCCGATTCAGCTTCCAGGCGGTCGGCGAGGCAGCACTGACCTTGACCGCCTCCTTGCAGGTAAACATCTCATAGCTGCGGAACAGTCGCCGGTTGCTGTAGAGATTGGAGATCGCACTGCGCATGGTCATCGGCCACAGCGTGAACCACTCATGGGCGCTTCGGGGTCGCATCTCACGGACCGCCTCGAAGTGCATGCGACGGCGCTGCGTCACTTCATCCAACAGGCACTTTGGGAAGAGCCCGCTCTTGACCTCCTGGGTACGTGTCTCCCCGGGAAAGCTGATCTGGGGGAGGAACTTGATGAGTTTCGACCCAGGCATCCGCCGAGCGTAGGGCGCCTTGATCAGCGCGTCGGCGAGATAGCCGCCGAACACCCCTTCGTAGGACGACAGCTCGCACTGGCGGTGGAACCCTAGCGTATGGGCATGGATGTACTGGTGGCCGCTGCCCACCAGCCGCGCCGCTTGCGACAGTATGTCCAGGTAATGCAGTGGCTCGCGATATTGCGGCCGGAAACTGGCTCCTGAGACCTTCGCCACCTTGCCGGCAATCTTCTCCTCGCGGGTGGGACCATTGAGGAATACGAAGGCATCCTGTTCCAGGCGTTGGGGTAGCATCGACGCGACCACCCGAGAATCCTCCCCACCGCTCAGGAATTGGGCCACACGCTGCATCGGCTCGCAGACCCTGGTCAGGTAGCCCTCCACCCCTTGCCGCAGGGTATCGGCAGCCTCGCACAGCGTCCGAAACTCCCGTGACTCGAGGGGCACCCAGTAAGGATGTCGCGGGAAAGCATAGACACCGCCATTGTGGAGCTGAAACTCATGCTCGGTGGCCGGCTGACACTGCAGCATGCCGCGGTAGAGTGTGTAGGGATAGGTCACGACATGGTGCAGGATGAAGTCGACAAGGGAAGCCTCGTCGCGTTCCTCTCCCAACCCGCAGATTCGTGCCAAGGCGTCGGGATGAGTCCCCAAAGCGAGTCGGCTTTCCCGCCGGTAGCGATAGACCGGCAGGAACATCATCAGGTCGGTGATACAGATGATCCGTGAGGCAAGCTTGTCGACGATGATAATGGCGAAGGGACCGCTGAGGTCCTCTGCCCAATCTGCCTCCCCCGACTGCCAACGCTCGAGGATGGCCCGGCTACCTGCCTGGTCGTCGTCACCGACAAGAAAGCGATTGTCATGGAAATAGAGCACCGGCGCCCCGATGACGACACACAGATGCGACTGTGTATCGACGGGAGCAAAGCCATTATAGGGGGAGGCAGTAACTGCCAGGGTGCCCCATTCGCCATGAAATTCGGTAACCGGTGGCGGATCCTCCAGGTAGATCGACTGCAATGCCCGGGATGAAAAACTCGGTGCCAGATAACTGGAACTGAACAAGAAGTCACTCATATGCTGCCTCGCAACTGTGGCTCTGAGTGGCCCTTCCTGTCCCTGCTTGATCATTAGAGTCATTAAGTAACGCGAAGTCTATCTATCCTTGTCATGAAATTCTTGTGTGGATGGAATGACGAAATTCACCATATCGAGCACCAGGAGGAGGGTTTACGACCAGGGCCTGGACCAGTGCCGATCGAGATGATGTCAGCCATCATGGGCTGACAGGGGCATGCTCCGCCCTGGCCCAGTGAAGGCTTGCCTGAGGGCGGGGATGAGGACTCGGCTGGCCGACTCGCTGAGATGATCGTCGTCATAATAGACGGGCTGTCCCTCGATATCCCCCCAGCAGCGGCCCCCTCGACACAGATAAGGCAGGGGATCGATGATGTTGACACCGCAGGCCCTGACCGCCCGGTCCTGGATCTCCAGGGCAAGCCTGTGGCGTTCCCGGTACTCGGCTTCGGTGACAGAGACTCGTTGCACCTCACCGGAGAAAACCAGCGAACGGGCCATATAGAGAGGCACATCCTTCTTCAGCTCCGGGATGGGCCGAAACATGAAGACCTCGCGATGCTGGGCAAAAGCGCAGGCAGTCGTCAAGAATCCACTGGCCATCTCCTCCAGATATTCATGGCTCCTCGTCGAATACGGTCCACTAAGGTAATGGTTGGGATAGGCCAGCTCCTCGGCTGCATAAGGCTCGTTGGGACCAACAAGGTAAGCGGTAACCCGATTGACGATGAACAGAGGGGCGTCCCTGTCCAATGTCCGACTCGCTTCCAGAGCATAGTTCACAAAGTTGCCGCAATGGGCGAGAGAAGCCTTGTCACTCTTCACCCCGGCGATGGTCGGGCAGCTGGCCAGGGTCCAGTCAAGTACGTGCAGACGTTCATCCCCCATGGCTTGTTGTACGGAGCGGATGACCGCCGCGGCATGGCTGTCGCCGATGACGATGGCTCCCAGGGTCCCGCCGCCATAGGTACATTCAGGCACCGGCGTCGAGCCGGCGACATGGCACTCGTCCCTTCTGGGATTGCGGTTGTGGGATTCCGCCGCCAGTAGAACGGCCTGCTCCGATAGCCTCCCGGGCAGACCATCGTTCAGATGGCCATACAACCCCGATAATAGAAACACACCCGTTCCGACAAAACACATGGCGAAGAGCCGTCGCCTAGTGCTTGCCAGGGCCACCTGCCCCCTCCTGAATGGGTTCTCCACATAGCGCCAGGTCAGGTACGCCAGTCCCATCGATGCCACGCAGAGCAGCCCCATGATCTGCCAGGACGGAGTCTCCAGACTGCGGATCCTGGCGAAGGCCAGCAGCGGCTGATGCCACAGATAGGCGCTGAAGCTGATCAGCCCGATGCCCACCATAAGCCGCTGGGAGAGCAGGCGTCCGACCAGCGTAGCGGGAGAACCGAACAGGATGACCAGTGCGGTGCCAACCACCGGGATCAGCGCGTACAGCGAGGGAAAGGGTGTGACTTTATCGTAGGCGAAGGTCGCATAAAGGATCAGCCCAAGCCCAAGGCTGGCCAAGGGCGCGCTGGAAGGCTGCGGGCGACCACTCAACCACAGGGCGCACAAGGCGCCGAAGCCAAGCTCCCAGGCCCGGAAAGGCAAGAGATAGAAGTTGGCGGAAGGCTGGTGACGCCACCCCCACTCCGAGAGTAGCAGGCTGAGGGACATGATGAGGAGGAGCGACATCAGGACAGGTTGTCGGCCGAAGCGCCACACGAAGAGCAGCAGCAGCGGAAAGAACAGGTAGAATTGCTCTTCCACCGCCAGACTCCAGGTATGCAGCAGAGGATTCTCTTCGGCGGCCGGGGCGAAGTATCCCGACTTGCGCCAGAACAGGATGTTCGAGGCGAAGAAGCTGATCGCGACGAGCGCCTGGGAGAAATCCTTGAACTGCTGTGGCAGCATCCACAGCCAGGCGAAGGGGATGCAGCACAGCATCACGAAGAACAGCGCGGGGAGAATGCGCCGTGCACGACGCTCGTAGAACCTGACAATGGAGAAGTTCTGCGCCTCCAGATCCTCGATGAGGATGGTGGTGATCAGGTAGCCGCTGATCACGAAGAAGACATCGACCCCGACATAGCCTCCGGCGAACCACGAAAACCCGGCATGGAAGAGGATAACCGGAAGCACCGCTATCGCCCTGAGCCCATCGATCTCCCTGCGATGTTTCATGGCTGTGCCGTCTCCCACCTTCTATGGCACGCAGCCAGGGCCGGCATGCTGGACTAGCCCTGAGACGCCTTCAGGGAATCACCGCGCCCCACGGCGAAGTAACGCAGCCCGGCGCGCTTCACCGCCCGGGGATTAAAGAGGTTGCGACCGTCGACGATCACCGGCTTCGACAGGTTCGCCTTCAGCCATTCGAAGTCCACCGTCCGGAACTCTTTCCACTCGGTGCAGATCACCAGCGCATCGGCCCCCTTAACCGCCTGGATGCGGTCCGCCACCAGCATCAGATCGTCACGCTCACCGTAGATCCGCCGGCACTCCTTCATCGCCTGGGGATCGAAGGCCTGGACCCGGCCGCCGGACTTCCAAACCGCCTCCATCAGGGTACGGCTGGGCGCATCGCGCATGTCATCGGTCTCGGGCTTGAACGCAAGGCCCCACAGGGCGATGGTCTTGCCCTCCAGCTCCCCGTCGAAGGCCACGCATAGCTTTTGGAACAGACTCTGCTTCTGGCGCCGGTTCACCGCCTCCACGGCGTTTAGCAACTCGGTCGGGTAATCCACCTCCGCCGCGGAGCGTGCCAGGGCCTGGACATCCTTGGGAAAACAGGAGCCACCGTAGCCACAACCCGGGTAGATGAACTGATAGCCGATGCGCGGATCGCTGCCGATACCGACTCGCACCTGCTCCACGTCAGCTCCCAGGCGCTCGGCCAGGTTGGCCATCTCGTTCATGAAGCTGATCTTGGTGGCCAGCATGGCATTGGCGGCGTACTTGGTCAGCTCGGCGGAGCGCACGTCCATGAACATCAGCTTGTCATGGAGGCGGCTGTAGGGAGCGTAGCATTCTCGCATCAGCTCCTTGACTCGCTCCGCATCGGTCCCCACCACGATACGCGCTCCGCTGGTGAAATCCTCGATGGCCGCGCCTTCCTTGAGGAACTCGGGATTGGCACAGACATCGAAGTCGATGGCCTCGCCCCGGGCCGCCAGCTTATTGGCGACGGTGGTGCGCACCCGGTCGGCCGTCCCCACCGGCACGGTGGACTTGTCAACCACCACCTTGTACTCCCGCATGTGTCGGCCGATGGTTTCGGCCACCGCCAACACGTACTGCAGATCGGCACTGCCATCCTCGTCCGACGGCGTACCCACGGCGATGAACTGCAGGGTGGCGAACGCTACTCCCTCGGCCGGGTCGGTGGTGAAACGCAGCCGACCTGAGGCCAGGTTGCGCTTCACCATCTCTTCCAGGCCGGGCTCATAGATAGTGACCTCGCCGTCTCGCAGCCGGGCGATCTTGTCCACGTCCACGTCCACGCACATCACGTCGTGCCCCACGTCCGCCAGGCAGGTCCCGGTTACCAGCCCGACATATCCGGTACCAAAGATCGTGACCTTCATGCATACCTCCTGTCCGTCCTGATGGCGCTTGTTTCTAATATGGCGTGAACAAATGTGTATCAGTAACACCCAGCATGCCACAGTCAGGCCCAGGCAACCGCTCAATCCTCTCGCGTCACGAAGCATGGATTGTGTCAGTCCGAAATTGACGAATGCGGAGCAAATCATTGGCCCGAGAGGGCTAGAATTCTGGTCTGGGCGTCGCGGCTTTCGCGCAAGTGGCAGGCGAACAAACCATATCGGCAAGATCCGGACACCTGCCGTCCTCGTGATGAAGCATATGGTGATGGCTGGCTAAAATAGTGCCCGCAGAGGAAGGGTATTTCTCAGGAGCTGGCAAGGATCGAGTCGCGGGTCCTGGCGTGACTCAGTACTCCAGACTCACCGCCAGTTGGCCCAGTAATTCATGAAGCGCCCGCTCGGTCTTGTGCAGATGCGTCGCAGAGGGCACCCAATAACCGAGGCTCCCTCGTTCCTGACGCATGGCCAGGAAGTGGGTCGGGGCGGCCACGGGCATCAGCCCGGCACGCTGGAAGTGATGCATCGCCCGTGGCATGTGCGAGGCCGAGGTAACCAGTACCACTTGCGCCCCCTCCCCCAGCACCTCACGCACGGACCGTGCCTCGAGGCCGGTGTCGGTCGGCGTATCCAGTACCCGCAGCCGGTCCTCCGCCACCCCCAGCTCACGTGCGGCCTGGGCATAGCCTTGGGCCACCGGCGGCACACCGGGGCGTCGACTCGCCCCGGTGACCACCAGCGGCAACGACGGCCGCTGGTGCCATAGCCGCACCCCTTCCATCAGGCGTATGGCCGAACTTTCTCCCAGCCGGCCGGTGCTCGTCCAGGGCATCTCACCCGCCCAGCCTCCACCCAGCACCACGATACCCGACACGTCCTCGTCTTCCGGCAATTCAGGCATGGCGGGATAGCGTGCCTCCAGTGGCGCGAGCAACCGATCGGCCAACGGCGCCCAGCTGGACAGCCACAGCACCGCCAGGGCCGCGACGACAGCCCCGAACCCCAGACGACGACGCCCCCACCAGGCCGCCAATAGACCCAGCGCAAGCAGTCCCAGGACAACCGGCAGGGGCATCAGTAACTGGGCAACCAGTGCCTTCAATAAGTCATACATGAGGTAGAAAGACGGTTGAGACTCCGCTAAAGGATTCAGTCAAGTTTGCCTACCCAGCTGTCGGCGGCCTCGGTCAGCAACCGGTGGACCTGCCGGAAGGCTTCCTCGCTCTTGCGGAAGGGATCGGGAATCTCGCAGCCCTGTCCTCTCTCGAGCCAACGACCGAAGAGCATCGTCTTGCCCCGCACCGCCGGGGCCATCTGCCCCACGGCCAGGCGCTGGCCGTCGGACATCACCAGTACCAGGTCAGCGTCCTGCAGGATCTCAACAGTGACCTGTCGAGCCACGTGTTCGCTGACATCAAGGCCGTCGGCCTCTGCCAGGGCACGCGCCTTGGGCTCCACGCCCTGGCCCTCCATGGCGCCGAGCCCCGCGCTCTCGATCCGCTTGTCGGGCAGGCGAGCCGCCAGCATGGCAGCGGCCACCGGACTGCGACAGATATTGCCGGTGCACAGCACCAATATGCGTTCGAACATGATGACTGATTCGTTGATATGCCGGATGACTACCCTCGAAGATACCCGAGCCTTAGACGCTTGTCTCCTAGCGCTGCCCGACGAGAGGCCTGGACCGGCTCGGATGACGGCAGCACGAGGCAGCAGTCCTCTAGCTGCGATGGCATGCCCCCTCCCCTTCGCTCGACTCAGTGTATGAGATTTTTCCCGATTATCGGCACGAGCATTCCTCTTCCTTCATCACGTTTTTTGGCTAGCCATTTTCGTGACACAGGTCAGACTTCTTCGTCACTTTCGTTCAGGAAAACCATCTGGGACGGAAGTGAAACCAAACGTATTCTTTGCAACATTACTTGACAAACCGACGGCGAGGCATCCTGCATGTTGGCACTGCTCAAGAGCTTGTTCCGCTTGCCCCGGTGGCAGAAACGCCTGATTCAACTGTTCGTGGATGCCGTGCTGCTAACGGCCAGCTTTTTTCTGGCCCAGTGGCTGCGCCTGGAGAGCTGGGCCCCCCTGACCTCGATGGCCACCTGGTCACTATGGCTGGCCGTGTTACCGATCAGCCTGGGTATCTTCGTACGCCTGGGGTTCTACCGCAGCGTAGTCCGCTACGTGAACGTCCGTGCCCTGCAATCGCTGGTCATCGGTATAGCCTCCTCTGCAGGCTTGCTGCTGCTGGGTGCGGCTCAATTCTCGGTTTTCCTGCCTCGCTCGACCTGCCTAATCTACGCCATGCTGGCGATATTCAGCGTAGGCGGGGTGCGGTTCATGCTGCGCGCGATGCACATGCACAGTCAGATGCGCTACAAGACCCGGGTGATCGTGTACGGAGCCGGTTCGGCGGGCGCCCAACTGGTGCGCTCGCTGGACCAGGGCTCGGAGTACATCCCGGTCGCCTTCATCGATGACTGGCGTGGCATGGACGGTACCTTCGTGGAGGGGCTGAAAGTATACGGGCCCGACGCCCTGCCCCGGCTGGTAATGAATTACGGGGTCAACCGCATCCTGCTGGCCATTCCCAGCGCCACGCGGGCCCGCCGCCAGGCAATCCTGCGGATGTTGAAGCCATTGCAGATCCCGGTGCAGACCCTGCCAAGTATCGAGGACGTCATCGACGGTCGGGCGCAGCTCAACGAGATCCGGGACGTCACCGTGGAAGACCTGCTGGGACGTGACCCTGTCCCGCCCAACCAGGCGCTGATGGATGCCAACATCCGCGGCAAGGTGGTAATGGTGACCGGCGCCGGCGGCTCCATCGGGTCTGAGCTGTGCCGTCAGGTGCTGCAGCAAGGTCCAACTCGTCTGCTGCTCTACGAGATCAACGAATATTCGCTCTATACCATCGAGCATGAATTACAGCAGCGGATCGAGGAGCAGCGCCTGGCCGTGTCTGTGAAGGCGCTGTTAGGCTCGGTACAGGATCGCGAACGCCTCGACAGTGTGATGCGAGTGTTCGGGGTGGACACCATCTACCACGCCGCCGCCTACAAGCACGTGCCCCTGGTGGAATACAACAGTATCCCGGGCATCCTCAACAACGTCTTTGGCACGCTAGCCACCGCTCAGGCAGCGATCGATGGCGGGGTGGAAACCTTCGTACTGGTCTCGACCGACAAGGCGGTTCGGCCAACCAATGTGATGGGCACCACCAAGCGACTGGCCGAACTCTGCTGCCAGGCCCTGGCCGAGCAACAATCCACCACCCGCTTCACCATGGTGCGATTCGGTAACGTACTGGGCTCCTCCGGCTCGGTAGTGCCACTGTTCCACGCCCAGATCGCTCGTGGTGGCCCCGTGACGGTGACCCATTCGGAGGTCACCCGCTATTTCATGACCATTCCCGAAGCCGCGCAGCTCGTTATCCAGGCGGGGGCCATGGGCACCGGTGGCGATGTCTTCGTGCTGGACATGGGCGCGCCGGTGAAGATCGCCGACCTAGCCGCCGAAATGATCCGCCTTTCGGGCCTGGAAGTGCGCCAGAAGGAGAATCCCCAAGGGGACATCGAGATCCGCTTCACCGGCCTGCGTCCGGGGGAGAAGCTCTACGAGGAGCTGCTGATCGGCAAGAACGTAGTCGACACGGAGCATCCTCGCATCATGTCCGCCAAGGAAACCTACTGGCCATGGGCACGGCTGGAGGCCTATCTGCAGCGCCTTCAACAGGCGCTGCAGATGCGTCAGCACAAGCAAATCCGCCAATTGTTGCTGGAAGCCCCCACGGACTATGCGCCACAGGGCGACATCGTCGACCTGGAGTGGCTCGAGGCTCCAGCCACCACCCGGCCCAAGGCCCCGATTGCCTCCCACTATTTCCCTCCACAGGCCACTCGGGACGACGCTTTGCAGGGCTCCGACCCATCCACCAACACCTTCGTCAATAGGTCAGCCTGATGTCAGTGCCAGGATCGACGTCAAGGACTGCGGGGGGAATTGATGCCGCCATGGATGGCGGTAGCCCCCACCTATCTCGTCCATCAAGGATTGAAACCAAGACCGATTTCGGTGATACCGGGACGGGCCCCCCCAGGAGCATCATCAGCTGCTTGAGGCCGCCAGGGTCGGGGATAGCTCCTCACCAGTGGCATCGAAAGTGTCGCGCAACGGCCTGGCAGGGGTTCCTACCACCTTCTCGCCATCCCTCACCGATCCTATGACCGTCGCTCCGGCGCCGATAAACACTCCCTTGCCGATTGTCACACATTGGATCACTCTGGCACCGATGCCTACCCAGGTATAAGCACCTACCACCACGTGACCGGCGAGGTTAGCCCCAGGCGCCACATGCACGCCCTGCCCCAGCAGGCAGTCATGGCCGACGGTGGCGCCGGTATTGATGATGGTCCCTTCCCCGCACCGCGTGAAGGCGTTGACGATACAGCCTGCCACCGCCAGGGTTCCCATGCCCAGCTCGGCGTAGCGGCTTACCATGGCAGCTGGATGGATAAGGCTGACGATGGGTGCCCCTTGAGCCGCCAGTACCTGCAGCCAGCTGCAACGCCGGCGATTGTTACCGATAGCGACGAAGACTCCGCCATAGTGGCGCAGATTCTGGAGCAAATGGCGCCCACTGCCCTGTATCGGCCAGTGCTCCGTCGTCACCCGATCGGGCCAGGCATCGTCATAGAAGTGTACCGTCTCCCATCCCTGGAGCTCGGCGCAATCCGCCACGACCTTTCCGTGTCCACCCGCGCCCAGTATGGCCAGCATGCTCATGAAAGGTGCCCTGCCTTGCGAGGTTACGAGGGGGTCCATGAACATGCTAGCCACTCAGGATGACACTTTGTTGATACTTAGGTTAATGCCCCGAAACCGCACGCAGGGGGGCGAAGCATGACGTCGTCTGGTGTGACCTCAATACCACATCCTCGGGCGAGGTTGGCCTCCAAGCTCGGCCGTAGCGTCCTTGTTCGGCAACTCCAGTAAGCTACCGAGATATTCCAACCCATAGCGAGTATAATATCCCTCAGACATATTGGCACCTGGGGTAAAGGTCATTTCAGCCAAAATTGGCTCACCATTCTTTTCATAAAAATCCACCCTGACAAAGGGAAACGGATTTGCAAGCAATTGAGCATAACGGATCATTTCATCAAGACATTTGGGGCGCTCAACCGGACGTTCGAAAGATTTCTTGCGACCGATATTGAGTCGCTGCCAATCAAGGTCGAAGACATCTTGCCACTCTTCACCCCCCTTTTCCGTCCAAACCTCTACTAACCTGGCCACCCCATTGAAACAATATACGTTGTAGTCACGGGGAAGATCCCCATCTTCACCCTCGACATATTCTTCCAAGATAATCCTGGGGATTATCTTGTCGTAATGAAACTCTAGGTTCTTGCTTCCGAACTTCTCCCCCATCCATTTCCTCAGCTTTTCCTTGACCTCTTCTTGATCGAGCTCATCCTTGTCGGCAGACACGATATTATACCCACAGCCATGCGTGCACTTTAACGCAAACTTTTTCGGAAGATCGGACCAGGCAATATCGTCCACCGAGTCATATACCGCGATCAACGTCTTGAGTATCCCAGCACAGCCCTGACGCTCGGCATACTCACGCACCCGGTACTTGTCGGCACATATTGAACGCAGAGGATCTTTCGAGTAGATGTTCAACCACTGCAGCTTTTCGTTGAAGCTCCGAGGATTTTTTATATCGATAACCTTCCCCGTCTTCTGAAAGTAAAGGAGTCTCGCGGCAGCCTCAGGGGAGGTCTTGTACAACTTACTCAGAACTTTTCGCCACATCAATCGACATGCCCTTCTCAAATTTTTCAACAAGCATTCTTTATTTTTACTCATCTTCCCCCCAGCCAAGTGAATCAAGATCTGGAATCAAATAATTATTCCCACGTCCCTCGTTATTTCGTTCCCCTGATGCCAGTTCTCGGCATGGTTCTTCCGAAGAAACCTCGCCTCTTAATCGGCAGCCTGTCCCGCGGCCATTTTCTTTTGCCCAATTGGAGATGGCATGCTCCTGTGTGGCGCGGACACTCGCCACCCTTGGCGACGGAACGTTGGAGTCTCTCACCCGGCCGCCTCGTCCATGACCTCCTCGAGGACGCGACAGGTGGTATCGATCTCGCCCACGGTCAAGGTGGGATGGCACAGGAACATCAGGCTGGTCTCGCCCAGCTCTCGGGCCACCGGCAGCCGGTTCTCCGGTCGCCAGCCGGTAGCGTCGAAGGCCTTCTCCAGATAAATTTCCGAGCAGGAGCCGCTATAACAAGGCACTCCCCGTGTTGTGACTTCCTGGAGGATCCGATCACGGCTCCAGCCCTCCTTGAGAGTCTGTGGTTCCACAAAGACATAGCACTTGTAGGCGGCATGCTCGATGTGCCCAGGTATCGCCGGAACGCGCAGTCCAGGACACCCCTTGGCTGCCTCCCAGATCCGCACGGCATTGTGACGTCGCGCAGCTGACCACTCGGGCAGCCGGCGCAGCTGAATCCTGCCGATGGCGGCTTGCATCTCGGTCATCCGCCAATTGGTACCCAGGGAGTGATGAAGCCAGCGAAAGCCAGCGGAAGGCGATGGTTCGTGGACGGCCTGCCAGCTCTTGCCGTGATCCTTGTAGGCCCACATGCGCTGCCAGAGATCGGGATCGTTGGTTGTGACCATACCGCCTTCCCCACCGGTGGTAAGAATCTTGTCCTGACAGAAGGACCAGCAGCCGACCTTGCCGATGGTACCCACATTCTGCTCCCGGTAGCGGGCGCCATGGGCTTGGGCGCAATCCTCGATGATGTGTATGCCGTTGCGCGACAGGGTCATCAGATGCGCCATTTCGCAAGGCCACCCCGCCAAGTGCACCCCAATGATGGCGCGCGTGGCGGGAGTGATCACCGCGACCACGTTCGCCAACGTAACGTTCTGGGAGTTGCGGTCGACATCCGCAAACACCGGCGTCGCCCCTACCGCGGCGATGCAGGAAGCGGAAGCCAGGAAGGTCCGTGGCGTGACGATCACCTCATCGCCCGGACCGATCCCCAGGCCACGCAGGGCCAGCTCCAGGGCCACGGTGCCATTGCTCACAGCAATGGCGTACTCGGAGCCCACCGCCGCAGCAAATTCTCGCTCGAATTCACGACCTTGGGTGCCGGTCCAGTAGTTGACCCGATTGGACAACAAGACCTCTTCCACGGCTCGGGCCTCTTCCTGCGTGAAGGACGGCCAGGGGGAGAAAGGAGTATTCAGCATTGCATGTCCTCCTGTAGCCAGGCGTGCCGTCGGCCTACTGACCAGGCCGAACCAGCACCTTGGCGTCATAGCGCAGCATCATGAGATTCGCATCCCAGCTGTCGTGAAAGTCGATGTCACGCCCCAGGAAATATTCATCGATCAGCCACGCCGGATAGTGGGCACCGGCGGCGTCAGCGAGAGGAAAGCCTCCACCGAAGCGCGGGTTGATCTCCAGCGCCTTGATGTCTCGCGTACGGTGGTTGTAGAACAGCTGGACGGTAATGCAGCCACGCGCCCCCTTCAGATGCGACAAGCGCTCGGCCAAATAATCATGGACGAACCCGCGTCGGGTGATGCATTTGCTCACCTCGCCGGCACGCACTTCGAGCCGCTGGCGAGGTACCAGGCAACGCAGCTTACCGCAGCGATCATAGTAGACATCTACGCTGTACTCCTGGTAACCCTCACCGATCAGCTCCATGAAGATGTTCTTCTCGTTGTGGAGCATTTCCTCGGTAAGGCAATGGGGACTCGAAACCACACTTGCTCCCAGGCCACTGCTGCCATCATAGGGCTTGCAGAAGCATGGAAAGACCAAGGCATCGCGGGGATAGATGACCGGGGTAGAGATTGTCAGCTCCGTAAAAAGCTTGGCGGTGAGACGCTTGTCACGACAGGCTTCAATCAGCGTTTCATCGGCGATGATCGGTGCGACACCCAACCGAATGAAGTGGTCACGATGATGAGAAAGTATCAACAGTTCCGTGTCGATAGTGGGAATGAGCATGCCCACTTTCTGCTCCCTGCACAGCGAGAGCAGTGCATCGATATAACCCGGTGTGCCTATGCGCGGGACTGTGAAGCTCTGATCGGCCAAGTGGCAAGCTGCCGAGAGAGAAGTGTCGATATCGGCGGCAAGGACCCGTGCACCGGGAGCACGTTCATGAAGCGCCGTGCGGAATGCCTCGAGCAGTTCCACCCGCCGACCCGCCGAGAGGATGAGAATATTAGCGTTCATGGTGCTGGGCCGCATCCCGGGTGGGAAGGTTGCCGCGAAAGCGCGGCGTAATGGTGTGGCCATCTGCCGCGATGCCGTCTCGCCTAAGGACCTTCCTGACCGTAAGCAGTAGGATCTTCATGTCCATGCGGAGTGTTGCGTTATCGACGTACCAGACATCGAGACGAAACTTATCCTCCCAGGTAAGGGCATTGCGCCCATTGACCTGCGCCCAACCAGTGATACCGGGACGAACCTCATGACGCCGGAACTGCTCGGGGGTGTAGAGCGGCAAGTAGTCCATCAGCAGCGGCCGAGGCCCCACCAGGCTCATGTCTCCCCTGAGAACGTTCCAGAGCTCGGGCAGCTCATCCAGGCTGGTTGAGCGCAGGAACTTTCCGAACGGTGTCAGGCGCTGTGCCGAGGGCAATAGCTGGCCATGCTGGTCACGTATATCCAGCATGGTGCGGAACTTAATCATCTGAAACGGCTTGCCATGCAAGCCCGGACGCTGCTGGGTAAAAAGCACCGGCGCGCCAAGCTTCCTGCGGACCAGCAGGGCTACCACCAGGAGCAACGGGGCCAGCACAATCAGCAAGCCCATGGCAATGAGAAGATCGAATAATCGTTTCAGCATGATATCCCCATCTCCTTGAGCATCACGGCATTGACCAACCTGACATCAAACTTCTTCATGGCTGCCTCACGCGCCCGCTTGCCCATGCCAATCGCCAGTTCAGGATTTTCGAGGAACTTGCACATGGCACTGGCCAGCCGATCCGCATCCCGCGGTGGCACCAAATAACCATTTTCCCCATCCACAACGGTCTCCCGGCAGCCTGGTGTATCGGTGGTGATGACCGGACGCCCCATGGCCAGGGCCTCGAGGATGGTGCGAGGAATTCCCTCGCGATAGAAGGAAGGCAATACGAACACGCTGGCGGTCGCCAGCGCCTCTCGCACGTCATCGAGCTTACCTAGATAGGTGATGACCCCATCCGCCACCCATCTGTCCAGCTCCTGAAGAGTGATCGCCCTGGGGTTACTGTCCAAGCCGCCTACCAACAGGAAGGAGGCCTCGGGAAATGCCTCCTTGAGGCGATAGGCGGCCTCGACGTACTCCCTGACGCCCTTGTCGATAAGCAAACGGGAAATCAGCACGAAAGTGACACGGCCGGGATAGTCACGCGGAGCGTAATGCTCGATATCGACACCGGAGCCATTGACCACCACCGAGGGGGTGGTGCCATTCAACATACCCAGTTGCCGGAACAGCGTCTGGTCATCAGGATTCTGGAAGAACACCTTGTGAGCATGTCGCAGCGACTGGCGATAGAGATGGGTCACGATGCCGCCTACCAGGCGCTGCCTATGATTCTCACTGCACTCCGAAAAGGCGTAACCGAGCCCGGTGATCAGGGCAAAGCGCTGCGGACACCCTGCCAGGGCACCGGCAAGGGTACCGAAGATCACTGGCTTTACGGTGTAGCCAAGCACATAGTCGGGCCTGACCCGGTGCATGAGCTGTGCCAGGTCAACCAGGGTGCGAACGTCATCCACGAGATTCATGCCGGTACGCTTGAGGTAGATCTCATGGACATGCACCCCCTTCTGTTCCAGCATGGCACGGATCTCGCTGTCCGGCGGAAGATCGGGGCTTGCGGCATGCACCGTCAGCCCCTGGTCGATCAAGTCCGAGATAAGATGGCCACGGAATCTGATCAATGACCCCGGCGCACCGGCGATGATGAGAAATTTCATGGACGTCCCCTTTCCATTGCATCCGCGACACCCAGGCATTCGACCCACACCTTGCTGTAAGACGCCACCATCCGGTCAATAGTGAAATGATTCCGTATTCTTTCTGCGCAACCGCGGCGACGCTCGATCCAATCCCTGAAAAGGGTTTTGCGTTCAACCAGTGCGACCTGTATTGCATCCGCCAATGCCTTGGTATCGCGCGGGGGCACGACCCAACCCGTTTCACCGATGATGAGAGAAGTGTCACCGACATCGGTCCCCACGCAGGGCGTACCACAGGCCATGGCTTCGGCGATCACATTGGGAAAGGCCTCACCGAAGGCGCTGGAGAGGACATGCAGATCCAGGCAGTTCATGATCTCGGGAATATCAGAGCGAAGTCCCAGCAAGCGGGTATGGGCAGTAAGCCCCAGTTCGTCGATCCAGCCGACCAGGGTGGCATTCCCCTCATCGAGATCGGCCCCCACCAGCAGGCACAGGAAGTCATGGCCACGGGACTTGACTTCGGCAAGCGCCCTCAGGAGATTTTCATGATCCTTCTGAGCATTGAACCGGCCAACCATGCCCAGGATCGGGCGTGCCGCATCGGAACCCAGCAGCGTCTCCCTGTGTGCCAGCACGTCCCGATGCTTATGAGGGCGAAAATCGGAGAGGTCATAGCCATTGGCAATCACCACCATCTTGTCGGCTTGATAGCCGAGAGCCGCATGCAGCCTGGCCGCTTCGTTGGCACAGCAGACGATGCGGTCGGGCACCAGGCCGGAGAGTCTCGCGCAGAGCTTGGCCGCGAAAATCGACGAACGAGAACTGTGCCCGGCCTCCAAGGCAGTATGTCTGATGCCCCAGCACACGTGACGGATACCGGCCAGACGCGCACAAACCCCACCGACCAAGTCAGGGTGATACATCCAGGTCTGGACGAGATCGGGCTCGTAGCGTTTCAGGCACCGCCAGAGCGCAACCACCCCGGTCACCAGTCCTGCCTGGCGGGAAAACCCCAGCGACTCGACCATCACCCCATGTCGGCGCAGTGGTTCCTCGAGGTCCCCGCCACCGATCATGGCAATGACGGTATGCCGATTGCTTGAGTCGTTCATGCAGAGCCGACACAGAGCGGACTGGGCTCCTCCCGGAAACAGGCTGGTAATGACATGGATAATATGCATTGCTGAGCCTCGACTTTAGTGTCCATCGGCACGCTTCAATCCTCCTGGAAGCGCAGCTTCAACCACTCCAGAATGCCGAAAGGAACCAGAGAGATAAGGGTCCACTTCAAGCAATAAGCCACATCGTGCATCCAGTAGAATGACCTTGGAAGCAGCAACATGGGTAAAGCCACCCTCTTCTTCTTCGCTTCCAGCCAAGCGTACTTGATCATCTTGTTGGAATAGTTTTTCAACCACCTTTCATCCTTGTCATTCTCGAAGGGCCCGAACTCATCGACCATTTGGCGAAAAAGATGAATCGAAGGTGTGGCCGTTCTGGAAACACCGACGACATCACGATAGGAAATCGCAGCGACATGAGGCGACCAGACCATGCGTTTCAACTTCGCCATGAGTTTGACCCAAGCGAATAGATCACCAGAGCGGTTGGTACGCCCTTCCGGAAAAACCATGTAACTTGACAAAGCCGCCCTTTTAATAAGTATCGTATTGGTTTGTATGCAACGCATTCCCTTACATGCGTACTGCAGATAGTCGGAAAGATAGAGAACCTGCGCCCCCTTCGACATGAAGCGCTCGGAAAATGGGTCCAACTTCTGTTTAGTACCGAACTGATCGATACGACCTGCGGAGATAATTGAAGTATCAGGAAATTCTTTCACAACCTCCATAGCGCGCTCGATATGCTCAGGAAACCAGAAATCATCGGCATCCAGAAACCCAATCCAGTCTCCTGTTGCTCGCCTGATGCCGAGGTTCCGGGCAGCATAGCCTCCCGGTCCAGATAGGGTTCTACTGAGCACCCTGATGCGGGGATCATCGAATGCCGCCACCTTCTTCATGCTTTCATCCGTAGAGGCATCATCGACAATCAACAACTCCATAACCGGATAGGTCTGATCGAGTACAGACTGGATGGCCCTGCCAACATATTTCGCCTTGTTATAGACAGGCATCACGACGGTAACGGTTGGACGCATAGCAATCTCCATACATCCTTGAAAGAAAACCCGCTCTTTGAATGTCAAACGTTGACAAAAATGGACGTTTCATTGCGCTTCCGACACCCTTTCATTGCCGCTATAACGAGAGCAGAAGGAGTAACAGATTCCGATACCGATCATCATCCATATCATGCGCGCCGAATACCCCTTGAAGATAAAGGGCTCCTTGATCTCGGCGATGAACATGATGATCATCAACACGATCCAGATGCTCTTGTAATGAGTAATCATCAAGAGATACCTGGCCAAATAGGCGTAGAAGAGGTAGAAGCTGACAGCAATAGGGATGCCCAAGGCCGTCAACATTTTCATGTAACCCGCATCCACACGTCCTTCAAGCGTGAAGTCACCCCAATGGGCGCCTACACCAAATATCAGTTTCGTCCAGATGTCGGGTATCTCGAACATCCTGGCGACGGTCCTGGTAGTACCCTCTTGCTGAACTCCTTCCATGCCTTGGTAAAAGAAATTGATTGAGTAGGCAAGCACATTTTCCGGGAAAAATATGGCAAAGACCGGAGGTGCGACAAGGATAATGGATGCGACTGTGAAATAGAGGATTATGCGGTGGAAAGACAGTTTCTCTCTCGCCATCACGAGGTTTAGTAAATGAAACATCACGATGCCGACGAAAGCCAACAGAATACCGGTGCGACCTATGAACAGAAGCGAAGTAAAGATCGTCACGGAAGCCACCAGGGTATAGAGCAGACCAATCTTCTTCTTGATATAAAGCGCCTGGAGAATGATCAGCACGGTACCATGCAGCAGGGACAGGTTGGCCGCCCCTCCAGAGGCGATTCCCCGAAGGCGATACTCACGAGTCAGGTAATTGATATTAGCGTCTTCCGGCTGATAGAGCATGGACTCCACCAGATTCCTGAAAGGAGGAAATTGATATTCCAGTATGATGATTGCCGCATTCACGAGTACGATAAAAGAGACCAGCTTGAAACAAAGGGTAATCACCTGATCCACATCGAGTGCCTTCCGCATCAGGTACTGGGCCAGGACAAACCCCGTGAGCAGATAAAAGCACACTTGAATCATGTACATCAGGAAGCTCGTAGTGAAAGCCTCCGAGTAAATCGTGATCATGACCAGGTTGTACAGGCAATACAGGCAGAAGAAGATATAGATGAGAATCAAAAATTCCTGTTGCAACGCCTTGACGACAAGGCGCAAGTTCACCAGAAGAAACAGCAAGATAGACAGGACGCCCCCATGCAGCATCATGACACGAAGGTCAAAATAAGGGGACAACAGATAGAGATACAGAAAAATCGTCAGCATGCTGACATTGAAGAAGGTAACTCCATGTATGTAACGGAGGCCTCGAAAGCTGTCGACGTCTTCTGTACGAGTTTGGTATCTCACGGCTTCCTACCTTCGCTGAGCGATTGCCGATTCACCGAATGAGAGTCGAACGCTTCATCAGCCCCCGGCTGACGGTGCCAGCCGGGGAAGCGTGGGTCACTTGTAGGAGTAACTGTAGTAACCGTAGCCGTAGCTGATCGCAGCGGTCTTCTCGATGGCATTGAGAATGCAACCTTTGACCGGAATGCCGGTGTTCTCCAGGCGTCGGGTCGCGATCTTGATCTCACGTAGAGGATTAACCCCAAAGCGCGCGACCAGCAGCGTGGTGCCCATCAGCTTCCCGATCAGAGAGGCATCGGTGACAGCCAGGATCGGCGGCGTGTCGACAATGACCAGATCATAGTCCGCGCAAGCACGCTCGATCAGGTTTGCGAAGCTTTGCCCCATGAGCAACTCGGTAGGATTAGGGGGCACCACACCACGGGTCATGTACTCGAGGTTGGGCACATCGGAAACATGGATCGCATCCTCCAGCGAGATCTGCCCGGATATCGCCTCGGAGAGCCCGCCCGGGGCCTCGTCTGCGAAGATATGATGCAGGTTGCCCTTGCGCATGTCGGCATCGATGATCAACACCCGCTGTCCGCCCTGGGCACAGACATAGGCCAAGTTGGCCGTAAGAAAGCTCTTGCCAATACCCGGACTCGGCCCAGTGATCATGATGGCATTGTTGGGTGCATCCATCATGGCAAAGTGCAGGCTGGTACGCAGTCCCCTGATCGCTTCGATGGCCATATCTGTCGGATAGCGCCTGGCCAGAAAGCTACCGATGGCATGCTTGCTGGCCTTGTCCTTGCGATGCTTGATTCTCTTGACGAGTTTCATCTGATCGTTGGAGCGTGGCACCGTGGCATAGACCGGCAGGCCGAGGTCTTCCAACTGCTCGGCACTCTCGACCCCCTTGTTGAGAATGTTGCGCAGCAGGATGAAACAGACCGTCAGCAATAGTCCCACCATCATGGCGACGATGACTATCAGGGCAATCCTGGGCTTGATCTGGCCAGGCGCCACCACCGCGAAATCGATGATGCGCACGTTACCTACCGTAGCTGCCTTGGCAATGTTCAGCTCTTGCATTCGGTTCAGTAGTTGTACATAGATCTGTTGGGTCACCTCGACATCGCGGGTCATGCGCAGCACCTGCTGCTGGGTCTCGGGCAGGCTGCTGGTGCGCTCCTCCAGGTTGGCGCGCTCGCGCTGGAGCTGCGCCTTCTGAGCCAATAGTGCGGCGTAGACGGGATGGTTCGGCGTGAAACGGCGAGCCAGCTCCTTCTCCTGCAACTCCAGGTCGTTAAGGCGGCTTTCGATATCCAGCACGCTGGACAGCACATTCTGCGTCTCCTGGGTAAGATCGACGCTTTCGTGCTCCATACGGTAGGCGTTCAAGCGATTCTCGGCCTGGACCAAGTGTTCCTGCACGCTGGGCAGTTGCTGCTCAAGAAACTCAAGACTGTTTTCCGCCTCGGCAGCCTGGCGCGCGATGTTCTGGGACAGATATACCTCTGCAATGGCGTTCAGCGAGGATTCAACCTCGGCGCGGTCGGTGCCGGTCAGAACGAGCTGAAGCATGCCCGAGTCGCCTTCCCCACGCTGCAGGACGTTGAAACGATTCCTCAGATACCGGATGGCAGACTGCTCACTACGCTTTACAACCGTAAACCGGGCTCCAGGAGGGGCCAGCAGCTCACTCACGCGAATCTCGATCCAGGGATGACTGGCCGTTGCCCTCTCGCCCGGGCGGCCGGTCAGCAGCACCTCCTCTTCCAACCCGAGCAGTCGATAGCCACCATCCTCGGTGACCTCCAGGGTCAGGGGCAGATTTAGTAGCTCGGACTCCACGGCAAGGGAGTCTATATGAACGCTCTCTCCCCCCCAGATCTCGGGACGCCCCTGGGCAAATGCGGGACGCGGAATCTGATAGCGAATGACGGCATCCCCGATCACCGGCAGCGTCACGGGCCATACGGCGATATCCAGCTTCTGTCGCATTGCCGCGCGGCCCATGATCATCCGGGAGCTCAGTATCTCTCTCTGTGCCGATGTTCTTGGTTCCTCTTGCAGGAGCATGGCGGCAATCCTGTCGGCTCCCGTTCTAGCTCCCGTATTCTCGACCTGGATCAGCGCATCCCCTTGGTACAAGGGAGTCGCCAGCAGCGAATAGACCGCGCCACCCAACCCGAACAGCAGGGTCAGGAAGAAGATCTTCCACTTGTTGTCCAGCAGCAGGCCGATCATGCGCCCAAGATCGATATTCTCATCGTGGGGTAACGGCCCGCGGGAAGAGGAGGATGCGTCCCTTCCCGGCTGTACGATACCTCTGTTCGTATTCAAGCTCGTCATCTTGACCTCATCCCTGGAAGGGTAGGTAAATGTCACGCAGGCAAGCGGCCCCAAGGAGTGCGACGGCCCTCAGCCAAGGAAACGCTGGCATGGCATGGGCCGTCGGCTCAGGACTGCTACATCACAGGTCCCTCACGTCGCTAGCCGAGCCGGCCACTTGGCCTGGCAGGGTGACGGACGGCAGCAGCAGACTGATGACAGCGTTCCAACGCGCGAGAGGTGCAGACGTGACGTAGACCACATCCAGTGGTTCGAGCGGGAAGTATGCCCCCATGTTGAGCGCCACGGCGTTGGAGATATCCAACTGGTAGACGGTGGCCATCTTGTCGCTGCCGGGTGGATTGCCGCGAATGACGAAGATGCCGGAAGGTTCGGCCCGGGCCTCGACGACCCCCCCGGCACGGGACAGCGCGTCGGTAAGGCTCAAGCGCTCCCTGCCGGTCGAGATGTGTCCCGGACTGAGGACCTGGCCCAATACCGAAATCCGCTGATTGTCGGACGAAGAGACATGGAGAATGTCGCCCGACTGCATCAGGGTATTCCGACTCAGGTCACCATTGTGGAGCATCTCGAAGATCGACAAGGCTGTCTCCCTGCCGTCACGGGTGAGCGCCACATGGTGCCAGTTGGCATCATCGGTGGGGCCACCCGCCTGGCTGATGGCATCAAGCACCGTCATCGGCACGTTGGTGATGGGTTGCACCCCCGGACTGTTGACCGAACCGCTGACATAGAACTTCTTGGAGCGGAAGGCCGCCACACTGACCTCGACCTGGGGGTCGGTGATATAAGTCGAGAGTCGATTGGTAAGGATCTGCCGGATCTCGCCCACGGTCCTGCCAGCCACCTGAATGGTGCCAACGAAGGGGTAATAAATGGTGCCACCCGCATGGACCAAGGTGCCGGATTCCGCTGCGCTGCGCTCACTGCCCGCCGGAATCGTGAGTTCAGGGTGGTCGTAGACAATGATGTTCAACACATCACCGGAACCCACTCGATATTGGTAATCCTCGATTTCGCGGATCAGTTCCGGAGGCATGGGCCTCGCCTTCGGTTCGCCGTTCTGAGCTCGATAGGTCGAGATCAAGGATGGCGTGATCGGAACGATGTCGACCTGATCATCCAAGTCGGTATCTGCCGTCGTCCGGTAGTCGATGTGACCACCCGGCGCCCAGGCACAACCACCGATGAAACCCAGCATAATGGCGAGACAAGCGCCGAGTACAAGCTTTTTCATGGGCTTCGTCCCCCCTATTCCCGAGATGTCTTTGGTATTCTTGTCAGAATCGAAATGGCACATGCGTCATCCCTCATGATCAGGCCGCCAGATTGGCGTTCTGGCTGCTTTGATGAAGACGCCGGTCGGTCGTGCTGGCACCCTGCTCATCGAACCCTTCACACCGGTTCGAGGATTATCCGGCCTCACTTAGTTACGTGGTCACAATCAGAATTACACAACATTACAAAAATCTCGAACCATCTTTCGGGTGGAATTTTTAATACCTGACGGCTCAGGATAAGCACGAAAAAGGGATCACTTTCAGACAACCTCGGCTCTACCTACCTTTTTCCTGCACCGGTATGAGATTGTCCATACACCCGCCTTAGCAGGCGTAGTGGGACGTTATGTATCCGACAGATTAAAATTACTACCCAAGTCTCTTATAAGAGGGGAGCGGTTCAGCAGTCTCATGGCGTTGTTACCCACCCGACCACTGACCTGATGGGAAGTTATGATGGCGTTGCCACCGTCACCATCATTACCTTGGATATCGACTCGTCTCGACCACAACAATCGGATATTTCCGCCCTCGAGTATGTTGTCCTTGATCTTTACGATGTGAGTAAACTTGTCGGGGCTGCCGTGATAGGCATCGGTGATCGTGGATCTCGATGCCTGGAATCGATTGCCGATGATCCATAGCCCCTGTGAGATCTCTCCATCACGATGTCGATTGAACCCCCCATACACGCAGCCTCGCTCAACCCGGGTAGCGGTATTATGGAGGACATGAATCCCTCTGTGGCGATCGATCCAGATACCGTTCCTCGCCCCAGAGACGTGGTTGGCCAATAGGATGCAGTCATAGGCAGAAGGAAGCCGGATACCATGCAGGGCAGAGTCGTGGATATGGTTTCCCTCGACTAGCACGCCCTCGACCCCACCCTCCAGCTCTATACCGAGTGACCCGCGCACGGCGATACACCCTCGAATCTTTCCTCGTTTGGTGGAGTTCCAGAAATTGCTGGTAATGTCATTGGTAAAGCGGCCGACCCCGTAGCCAGCGATGCGGATGCCCGCATCCGAGCCGTCCACAACCTTGATCCGCTCCAGCGAGAAATCATTGATGCCGTTGAGCTGTAGTGCAGCGCCATTACGCGTCGCACTCTTGTCAGCACCGATCAAATTGAAGTCTGAGAGAAAAATGCCATTCTCATTCAAATGGTTGTTTACGCCAAGCCCCATCAGCGTGTAGTCGTCGTGCTGCCAGTCCTCGGTTCGGGCCTCGATAATGGTCCTGTTCATCCCCCTACCGCAGAGCCGAATACCATCATGTAGCTGCAGTGTGCGGTGGAGCAACCAGTGGCCCGCATCGATAACACCGATGATGCCATCCGTGGCGATGTCATCAATGAACCGCTGAAGTCTTTCCTGGTCCGTCACCGGATCCATGGTGGGTGCTATACCCAGCTCACTGGTAGTGAGAGATGCCGGCCTGGCACGGGTGGGCAAAGACGGCCTCTCCCTGTTGCTGGCATGCTGGGTTGCCGTCCTAGTGGCCAGCAGAGCATCGTTCAAATCCGAGATCGAGCCAAGCGACATATCAGGTCCCCCTTGGTATACGATGCAACCTCAACTATGCGCCGCCATGCGCTGGAAGATCTCGTTGCGACTCGTCAACTCGGCATAGCTACCCGAGTCGATGATCCTGCCCTCCTTCATCAGATGGATGCAGTCACACTGGCGAACGGTGGCCAGGCGATGAGCAATCATGATGATCGTTTTCTTTCCCATGAACTCCTGGATCGACTCCATGATCATCTTTTCGGTGATCCCATCTAGGGCGCTGGTTGCCTCGTCAAGAATGAGAACTTGAGCATCGTGATAAAGGGCCCTGGCGATACCGATTCTCTGCCGCTGTCCCCCCGAGAGCTGGATGCCTCGCTCTCCTACTCTGGTAGCCAGGCCCTCAGGGAGCTCTTCAAGGAGTTCCTCGAGATGCGCCAGTTGGGCGGCCCGACGCACTCTCCCATCCTCGATTTCCTTGGACGGTACACCGAAAGCAATATTCTCGCGTATGGTGGCATCCGCCAGGAAAATACTCTGCGGAACAAAGCCGATGGCATTCTGCCATCGGCGTCGTGTTTCATCCGTGACAGGAACGTCATCGATACACAGTTGACCGCTCTTCGGTTCGATCAGTCCAAGAAGAATATCTATCAGGGTTGACTTTCCGGACCCCGAAGCGCCTACGATGCCGATTGTCGTATTGACGGGAATCTGCATCGATACCCCATTCAGTGCAAACTCCCTGATCCCGGGATAATAGAACACAATATCTTCCAGAGTAATGGTATTGAGGGGCGCAAGCCGCCCACTCTCCTTACTGTCGTCAACCAGGCTTTTTTCCTTTAAACGGCCTTCGGTGCTCTCAACAAGATCATCGCGAATCACCTCGAAAGCAGCAATATTTCCTCTAATCTGCGATATACATGAGTAAATCTTCTGTAAAGCTGGAAGAATCTTGAAGCCTGCCAGCGCATAGATCGACAGGATCGGCAGGATTGTACCAAGATTTCCGTTGTGGACAGCGAGCAGATAGAGAACCAGGAAAATAATGGTGGAGAAAGCCACAAGCTCCATGGCATACCTCGGCACTTGGGCAATGGCGAGATTAGTACCTGCAGATTGCGCAAATCTCAAGCCTGCTCTATCGAAACGATCGACAAAAGTCTTCTGCTTCCCCAACAATAGCACATCCTTGATACCCCCAAACCCTTCTGACATCATCTGAAAACGTACTGACTGTGAATCAGAAATACTCTCCCCATGCATTACCAATCGTCTCTTGACAAGAGCATAAAGAAAAAAATAGCAGACAACGAAGATTGTAATGCCCAGCAGGGCAACGATGGGATCGTAAAGAAAGATAGCCACCGACAGAACCAGTGCAAGGACGATTTTAGAATTCAAGTGAAGCAGCGGGTTGATCACATAATTGGTCAACCTAAGGGTTTCCTGTGAGATCTGTTTGGTCAGGTGACTGCTGCTGGTACCGGCATGATAAAGCCAGGGCTGATACATGTAATAGCGATAGAGGCGATTACCCAGTTCCGCGCCAACCCGGGAGCCATACAGAGATAGGCGCCAGATGGTAAACATCGAGATAATCGAAGCCATGGTCAGCACCAACAGCACGGCAATTCCCAGCCAGAACAGAAAATTCTCCGGTTCGTCTATTCCACTCATGGAATAGAGCCTGCCGCCCACCCCCTCTCCCTCGAGAAGACTCATATCCCCAACCAGCGCCATGAAGGGGCCAATTGATGCAACACCCGCCAGCTCGGCAAACGACATGAGGATGATAAGAAACTGCAGCCTTAATAGTTTATTTCTCTGCTCTTTCGTCAACAGTAAATAGAGATCTTTCAGACTGGTTATCATAGAGGTGTCAAGCGACATCAGAAAGTGACCCCCTGGCGACAGTGAAATCTGACCCCCTTACCCTCTGACGACCTGCTCGTG
>JAAQTN010000003.1 GCA_011742915.1 Billgrantia desiderata
CCAGGTCACCGTCGTAGAACCGGAAAAACAGGTGGCCTAAAAGACCTCAGAGGCGACAGATTCCTTGACAACTACCGCGGCCCTTGGCGACCAGGTCCTCCGGGTAGTCGGCATGACTGACCGGCTCGACGCCCTGGGTGATGATCGGCCCCTCGTCGAGGTCGTCGTTGATGTAGTGGGCCGTGGCACCGACCAGCTTGACGCCCTTGTCGTAGGCCTGGTGGTAGGGGCGCGCGCCCTTGAAGCCGGGCAGCAGCGAGTGGTGGATGTTGATCGCCCGGCCGGAGAGCCTGGCGCTCATCTCGCTCGATAGTACCTGCATGTAGCGCGCCAGGATCACCAGCTCGGCGCCGCTCTCCTCCACCACCCGCCACACCTGGGCCTCCTGCTCGGCCTTGGTCTCGGCGGTGATCGGGAAGTGGTGATAGGGGATGCCGTGCCACTCCGCCAGCGACGCCAGGTCGGGATGGTTGGAGACGATGGCGCGGATGTCGATGGGCAACTGCCCGGTACGGTAGCGATAGAGCAGGTCGTTGAGGCAATGGTCGGCCTTGGAGACCATGATCACCACCGGCATCAGCCGCCCCGGCGGCGTCAGCTCGAAGCGCATCTCGAACTCGGCAGCCCGCTCGGCGAAGCCCGCCTGGAAGGTGTCGGCGTCGAAGCCGGCCTCCTCGGGGCGAAACTCGGTGCGGATGAAGAATTGGCCGCTCAGGCGGTCGTCGAAGGATTGCTGCTCGGTGATGTAGCAGCGCCGCTCCTTGAGGAAGCGGGTCACCACGTCCACGGTGCCCAGGCGGCTGGGGCACTGCGCGACCATGATCCAGATGTCATCGTGTCGTTTCATGCTGCTCCCTCCGACGCTCCGGCGGTGAATGGAAAAAGGGCCGGGGAACCCCCGGCCAAGCGCGCCTGGCAAACGCGATGTCGTGTCACCGCTCCACGCCGATGGCATACTCGGCGCCGGCGTCCAGCAGCCAACGATAGCAGTAGTCGGAGAAGCTGCGGCGCAGCACCAGTTCCCAGCGGGTTTCCGTGGGGCGGCGCAGGATCAGGTTGGTCTTGGCGAACACCGCGGTCACGCCCTTGCCCACCGGGAAGGCCTCGGGGTGCACGTCGCTGGGCGTCGACTTCATCAGCAGCTCACGTGCCTTCTCGCCCGACAGCTCAATCAGCGTCTGGCCGCCGCTGACGTTGACGATGGCGTAGTGGGCATCGCCCAGGGCGTTGCGCAGCTCGCCCTCCAGCTCGAACTCCTCGCCACCGGGTACGATCAGCAGCCACTCGTCGGGCGAGAGCCACTGGATCGATCGCGCACCATCCTCGCTGTGGCTGAGGGTGTTGGGCCGAGCCGGCAGGCCAAAGCCCAGCACCGCGCGCACCGCTTCGTCGAGCACGATGGCGCCGCCGCGCAGGATCAGATGACCGAGCATGGCCCGCTCGCGCAGCACCACGCGGCTCTTGGCGCTGGGGGCCGGAGCCCCCGAACGCTGGTAGGAGTAGGCCAGCGGCGATTCCACCGGGATGTTGGCTTCGGTGCGGGTATCGAAGGTACGGGCCTTGGCAACGACAGGGTTAGACATTCTGGCGCTCTCCCTTGGGGTCGACGAAGATCGGGCTGACGATTTCGGCCTCATGGACCTGGCCGTCGGCCATGGGCAGGTAGACGGTCTCACCCATCTTCTGCTGACCGCCCTTGACCACGGCCAGGGCGAAGCCTGAGTCCAGGGTCGGGCTGTAGTAGCTCGAGGTCACGTGGCCCGCCATCGGCATGGGAATGGCGTGCTTCGGGTCGAAGACGATCTGCGCGCCCTCCTCCAGCACCACCTTCGGGTCCTTGGGCTTGAGACCGACCAACTGCTTGCGGTCCGTGCGGCGGGTGTCGCTGCGCGTCAGCGCGCGCTTGCCGATCCACGAGTACGGCTTGTCGTAGCCCACGCACCACTGCATGCCCAGGTCTTCCGGCGTCACCGAGCCGTCGGTGTCCTGGCCGACGATGATGAAGCCCTTCTCCGCGCGCAGCACGTGCATGGTCTCGGTGCCGTAGGGGGTCAGGCCGTACTTCTCGCCGTGCTCGAACAGCGTCTTCCACACGTGCATGGCATAGTTGGCCTGGACGTTGATCTCGTAGGTCAGCTCGCCGGTGAAGGAGATGCGGAACACTCGCGCCGGTACCCCGGCGACCTTGCCTTCGCGCCAGTCCATGAACTTGAACGTGTCGCGGTCGAGATCGATGTCGGTGATCTCGGCCAGCAGGTTGCGCGCCTCGGGTCCGGTGATCGTCATGGTCGCCCAGTGATCGGTCACCGAGGTGAAGGTCACGTTGAGCTCGGGCCATTCGGTCTGGTGCCACAGTTCCAGCCACTCCAGCACCGCGGCGGCGCCGCCGGTGGTGGTGGTCATCAGGAAGTGGTTGTCGGCCAGACAGCTGGTCACGCCGTCGTCGGTGACCATGCCGTCGTCCTTGCACATCAGCCCGTAGCGGCACTTGCCGACGGCCAGCTTCTCCCACTTGTTGGTGTAGACGCGACCCAGGAACTCGCGCGCGTCGGGGCCCTGGATGTCGATCTTGCCCAGGGTCGAGGCGTCGAGGATGCCGACCTTCTCGCGCACCGCGCGGCACTCGCGGGCTACCGCATCAAACATGGTCTCCTTCTTGCCGTTGACGACCTTGGGGAAGTACCAGGGGCGCTTCCACTGGCCGACGTCCTCGAACTCGGCGCCATTCTCCACGTGCCACTGGTGCAGTGCGGTGTAGCGCTCGGGGTCGAACAGGTCGCGGCAGTGGCGGCCGGCGATGGCGCCGAAGGTGACCGGGGTGTAGTTGGGGCGGAACACCGTGGTGCCCACCTCGGGAATCGTCTTGCCCAGGCAGCGCGCGGCAATGGCCATGCCGTTGATGTTGCCGAGCTTGCCCTGGTCGGTACCGAAGCCCATGGCGGTGTAGCGCTTGACGTGCTCGATGGACTCGAAGCCTTCGCGCGTCGCCAGTTCGATGCCCCCGGCGGTAACGTCGTTCTGCAGATCGACGAACTGCTTGGGCGCACGCAGGGTCGGCTTCTCGTGAGGCACCTGATACAGCGCACAGGCCGGCCCTTCGCGGCGGGCGTCGACCTGCGGCAGCTCGACCGCCCTGGCCGATTGCCCCAGTGCTTCCAGCGCCTGGGCGGCCATGGCCACACCATCGGCCATGCCTGCGGCCAGGTCGTGGATGCCTCGAGCGCTGCCGGCAGCATGTACGCCTTTCACCAGGCTGGGCACGAAGCCGAGGATCTCTTCGTTCCAGGTCGGCCGCGCACCGGTGTGCGAGGCCAGGTGGATCACCGGGCTGTAGCCACCGGAGCTGGCGATGGTGTCGCAGGCCAGGGTCTCGGCCTGGCCGGTGACCTTGAAGGCGTCGAGGTCGATCTTGGCCACGCGGGCCGCGCTGACGCGCTTCTCGCCCTTGGCCTCGATCACCGCGCTGCCGGTGATGATCCGAATGCCCTTGGCCTTGGCGGCGTCGATCCAGTCGCCCTGCGGATTGGCACGGGCGTCGACGATGGCCACCACCTCACGCCCCGCTTCGACCCAGTCGAGCGCGGCGCGATAGGCGTGATCGTTGCTGGTGGAGAGCACCAGCTTGTTGCCCGGCACCACGCCGTAGCGGCGGATGTAGGTGGACACCGCGCCGGCCAGCAGGTTGCCCGGCACGTCGTTGTTGGCGTAGACCAGCGGACGCTCGTGGGCGCCGGTGGCCAGCAGCACCTGACCGGCACGCACACGGTGCATGCGCGAACGCACGCCACGATGGCCGTCGACCAGCGGTGCCGTCTCGCCCAGGTGCTCCGTGCGTCGCTCGTGCAGCGTGACGAAATGGTGGTCATGGTAGCCGTTGGCGGTGGTGCGGGGCAGCAGCATGACGTTGTCCAGCCCGGCGAGCTCCTCCAGCACGCGCTCCGCCCACTTGGCGGCCGGCTGCTGGTCGAGCAGTTCACGGCTGTCGAGCAGCGAACCGCCCATCTCTTCCTGCTCGTCGGCCAGGATCACCCGCGCGCCGCTGCGGGCCGCGGTCAGCGCCGCCGCCAGGCCGGCGGGACCGGCGCCGATCACCAGCAGGTCGCAGTGCTGATTGAGGTGATCGTAGCTGTCCGGATCGGCTTCCATGGGGCTACGGCCCAGGCCTGCGCCCTTGCGGATGTACTTCTCGTAGGTCATCCACATGGAGGCCGGCGCCATGAAGGTCTTGTAGTAGAAGCCCGGCGGCATGAAGCGCCCGCCCAGCTTGCCCACCAGACTCATGACATCGCGCTGCACGTTCGGCCAGCCGTTGGTGCTGCGCGCCACGAGGCCGTCGAACAGCGCCTGCTGAGTGGCACGCACGTTGGGCACCTGGGCGGCTTCGTTGCTGCCCAGCTGGACCAGCGCGTTGGGCTCCTCGGCGCCGGCGGCGACGATGCCGCGCGGGCGCGAGTACTTGAAGCTGCGATTGACGATATCTACGCCGTTGGCCAGCAGCGCCGAGGCCAGGGTGTCGCCGGCATGGCCCTGATAGTGCTGGCCGTTGAAGGTGAAGCCGAGCTTGCGCGAGCGATCGATACGCCCGCCCTCTTTGAGACGATTCGGCTGTGTCACGGACTTGCTCATGCCTGCTCCCCCTTGACCGCTTCTACCGCAGCGTTGCTGGCGCCCACGGTCTGTTGTCCTCCGCCGGCCACCTGCACGTTGCCCTGGATTTCGCCACTCGCCAGGCTCTCGGCGGTGATACGGGGCCGCTCACCCATCTTGTAGGTTTCGAGAATCTCGTAGGTCACGGTATTGCGCGTGACGTTGAAGAACTTGCGACAACCGACGGCGTGCACCCACATCTCGTGGTGGATGCCGCGCGGGTTGTCACGGAAGAACAGGTAGTCGCCCCACTCCTCGTCGCTGCAGGCTTCGGGGTCCTTGGGGCGGACGATGTGCGCCTGGCCCTTGGGACGGAACTCCTCTTCCTCGCGATGCTCCTCGCAGTAGGGGCAGTAGATATGGAACATTATTTATTCCCCCCGTAAGTCGGGATAAGAACTGTGAGCTGCTGCGCCAGCGAGCCGCGTGAGGGCAAGGCGTCCGATGAAGAGGAGCCGCAGTGTACGGGGTAGGTACATGAGGACTCCGATGAATCGGACAACGCAGCCATCGCGTGGCGCAGCTCGCAGAAGTCAGTGAGCAACGCCGGCCGCACCGTGCTCGTCGACCAAGGCACCGGTATGGAAACGGTCGATGGAGAACGGGGCCGCAAGCGGGTGAGCCTGGTTCTTGGCCAGGGTCCAGGCGAACACATGACCCGAGCCCGGCGTGGCCTTGAAGCCACCGGTACCCCAGCCACAGTTGAAGAACAGGCCCTTCACCGGCGTGGCCGAGAGAATCGGGCAGGCGTCCGGGCAGGTGTCGACGATGCCGCCCCACTGGCGGTTCATGCGCACCCGCGAGAAGATCGGGAACATCTCGACGATGGCCTGCAGGGTGTGCTCGATGGTGGGGTAGCTGCCGCGCTGGCCGTAACCGTTGTAGCCGTCGATGCCCGCGCCGATGACCAGGTCGCCCTTGTCGGTCTGGCTGATGTAGCCGTGCACGTGGTTGGACATCACCACGGTGTCGAGCACCGGCTTGAGCGGCTCGGAAACCAGCGCCTGCAGCGGATGCGACTCCAGCGGCAGGCGGAAGCCGGCCATCTTGGCCAGCACGCCGGAGTTGCCCGCCGCCACGCAGCCGACGGTCTTGGCTTCGATGTCGCCGCGGTTGGTGTGCACGCCGTAGACCCGGCCATCACGAATCTTGAAGCCGGTGACCTCGGTGTTCTGCAGCAGGTCGACGCCCAGCGCGTCGGCGGCACGGGCGAAGCCCCAGGCCACGGCATCGTGACGCGCCACGCCGGCGCGCGGCTGCCAGGAGGCACCGAGGATCGGATAGCGGGCGTTCTTCGAGCAGTCCATGATCGGCACGATCTCCTGGATCTGCTCGGGAGTGAGCACTTCACCGTCGATGCCGTTGAGGCGGTTGGCGTTGACCCGGCGCTGGATGTCGCGCATGTCCTGCAGGGTGTGGCCGAGGTTCATGACCCCACGCTGGGAAAACATCACGTTGTAGTTGAGGTCCTGGGAGAGCCCCTCCCACAGCTTCATGGCGTGCTCGTAGAGCGCCGCGGCTTCGTCCCACAGGTAGTTGGAGCGCACGATGGTGGTGTTGCGCGCGGTGTTGCCGCCGCCCAGCCAGCCCTTCTCGACCACCGCCACGTTCTTGATGCCGTGTTCCTTGGCCAGGTAGTAGGCGGTGGCCAGGCCGTGGCCGCCGCCGCCGACGATGATCACGTCGTACTGCTTCTTGGGGGTGGGGTTGCGCCACTGGCGCTCCCAGTTCTCGTGGTGACTGAGGGCGTGCTTGGCCAGCCCGAATCCTGAATAGCGTTGCATCTCGTCTCTCCTCGACCGGCCCCGCCGAGGGGGCCGATTTCATACATTCAGGCGGTGGCGGTTTCTTCTACCGCGGCCGGAGCGGCGCCGTAGACCGGGTGGCGCTCGCACAGCTCGGCGACCTTGGTGCGTACCTCGGCCTCCACGGCATCGGTGTTGCCCTGCTCGGCCAGCACGTCGAGGATGTCGCAGATCCAGCCGGCCAGGGCCTCGCAGTCGGCCACGTCGAAGCCGCGCGAGGTTACCGCCGGGGTGCCGATGCGCAGGCCGGACGTCACGAACGGGCTCTGCGGGTCGTTGGGCACGGCATTCTTGTTGACGGTGATGTGGGCCCGGCCCAGCGCCGCATCGGCGTCCTTGCCGGTCACGCCCTGACGAATCAGCGAGACCAGGAAGAGGTGGTCGTCGGTACCGCCGGACACCACGTCGTAACCGCGCTCGACGAATACCTTGGCCATGGCGCGGGCGTTGTCGATCACGCGCTGCTGGTACTGCACGAAAGCCTGGCTCATGGCCTCCTTGAAGGCCACCGCCTTGGCCGCGATCACGTGCATCAGCGGACCGCCCTGCTGGCCGGGGAACACCGCGCCGTTGAGCTTCTTGTACAGTTCCGCATCGCCATGGGCGGAAAGGATCAGGCCGCCGCGCGGGCCGCGCAGGGTCTTGTGGGTGGTGGTGGTGACCACGTGGGCGTGGGGCACCGGGCTCGGGTAGAGACCGGCGGCAACCAGGCCCGCCACATGAGCCATGTCCACCATCAGCCAGGCACCGACCTCATCGGCGATGTTGCGGAAACGCCGCCAGTCGACCACACGGGAGTAGGCAGAGAAGCCGGCAATGATCAGCTTGGGCTTGTGGCTGCGCGCCAGCCGCTCGACCTCCTCGTAGTCGATCTCGCCGGTCTCGGGGTTCAGGCCGTACTGCACCGCGTGGTAGTGCTTGCCGGAGAAGTTGGGCGCCGCACCGTGGGTCAGGTGACCGCCGTGGGCCAGGCTCATGCCGAGCACGGTGTCGCCGGGGCTGACCAGTGCCATGAACACGGCGGCATTGGCCTGGGCACCGGAGTGGGGCTGCACGTTGGCAAAGTCGGCGCCGAACAGATCGCAGGCGCGCTCGATGGCGAGCTTTTCGACCACGTCGACGTGCTCGCAGCCGCCGTAGTAGCGCTTGCCCGGGTAGCCCTCGGCATACTTGTTGGTCAACTGTGTGCCCTGGGCCTCCATCACGGCCCGGCTGGCGTAGTTCTCGGAGGCGATCAGCTCGACGTGGGCCTCCTGGCGGGCCACTTCGTCGGCAATGGCGGCGGCAACCTGAGAATCGAATGCGGCGAGACCGACCTGGTTCATGACTGACTCCTGTTGTTGTCTGCTATCTGTTGTCGGGTATCGGCAGGGCTTGCCTCGAATCTATCGGCTACCTGCCCAGGTGAAAAATTTGAAATCCTTATGCTTGGATTAAAGGCAACCGGGAGCAGGAAAGATTGAACGAATGCGACAGGCTTGCTGAATGTCCGAGTCGGGCCGGCCGCCCTGGCATATTGGCTCGGGCTGATGGAGCACGCGCCGAGGAGGTGCGCTCAAAGCCGCATGAGGCGGACGGGTGGAGCAGGCCGGCTCAGAGCGCCGGACGGCCCTCGACGTGCAGGAAGAAGGGATCGACCCGGGCGCCTCCCGGCTCGCCGACGCTCTTGCGCATTTCCGACGGCGTCATGCCGAAGGCGCTGCGAAAGTGGCGCGAGAAGTGGGCGGTATCGGCGAAGCCGCAGCGCTCACCGATTTCGGTGATGCTCTTGCCGGTGTAGTGCAACAGCCACACGCCGTAGCGCAGGCGCAGGTCGCGGGAGAACTTCTGCGGGCTGACGCCGAGTGTCTCCTTGAAACGGCGCTCCAGATTACGGCGTGAGGTGCCGACCCGCTCGGCCAGCACCTCCATGGAGATCATCTCCCCAAGGTGCTGCTCGAGCAGCGCAATGGCCTTGCGCACCACGCGATCCTCGATCTTGCCGAACACCACCGGCTGGGGCTGGGGGTGAACTCCCGTTCGCGCCTCGTCAAGCAGCATGATGTGCAGGCTCTTCATCGCCCACGCCTTGCCCAGGTGACGCTCGATCAGATAGGCAGCCAGGTCCGCTCCCGCCGCACCGCCGGCACAGGTGAGGCGGTCACCGTCGTCGATGAACAGACGATCGGCAACGGGCTCGATGGCAGGAAAGCGCTGGATCATGTCACGGTGGTGATACCAGCTCACGCAGCAACGGCGCCCCTTCATCAGACCCGCCTGAATCAGCGCAAAGACCCCGGTGCACAGCCCGACCAGCGGCACCCCGGCATCCGCCGAGCGACGCAGATAGGCCAGCGCCGTGGAGTCCACGCGGTCGCGCTCGTCCTGCACCCCGCCGATCACCACGATGTAATCGAAGCTCGCCGGATCGCGGAAGGGCTCGCAGGGCGAGATCGCCGCCCCGCAGCTGGAAGTGGCCTGCTCCCCCGTGCTGGTCATGAAGGTCCAGTGGCAGCGCAGCTGGCGGCTGCGGTCACCCTCGTCGGCCGCCAGACGCAGACAGTCGACGAAGGCCGCAAACGGCAGCAGCGTGAAGCGGTGCAGCAGGACGAAGCCGACCGAGAGGGGCTCTGCCTGGGTTACGCGAATCAGGGCCCGATCCGGCATTACTCAATACCCCGTAAATCTCTAGAACCTAGCAAGAGAGGTAGCCTAACTCGGCGCCGGATCCGAGGCTAGTAAACGCCGGAAGCGAGCCCGGCGGACTCGCTTCCTAATGGATGCTCTGATGACAGGCTCAGGCTTGGGATTGACCGATGGTCTCGATGTAGTCCACACAGCGATCCACGGACTCAACATCTCCGAACTTGGCATCAATGTCGAACAAATTCCAGGCGACGGCACCCGGGACACGATCGCCGATGCACTCCTTGACCGCAATGGGACGGAAACCGTCGGCAATGCCGTCACAGATCGTCTGGCGCACACAGGCGCAGGCCGTCACACCTGTCACGAGGATGGTGTCGACGCCGTTGGCCCGCAGGATGCCGGCGAGTTCGGTGCCGTGGAAGGACGAAGCACGCTTCTTCAGCAGCGTATATTCGCCTTCTACCGGGGCGATGCGCGAATCGATGGCCCACAGCTCCTTGTCGGCAAGATCGACGACATCGACGGGGATCTTGTTGTGCCACAGGCCCATGTCGGTGAAAGGCGCGTTGCGATCGGTGATCTCGTAGGCCGTCGTCACGTGGATAACCGGCAGGTTCGCGGCGCGGAACGCCTTGAGGAGCCGCTGCATGCCGGGAATGATCTCGTTATCCATCTTCTCCTGGTCGCAGGTGAAGGGATTACCAGGACGGGTCCAGGCGTTGGCGAGATCGACACTCACCAGCGCCGGCTTCTTGCCGAAACCAACACGGCGTTGAAATCCACGCTCCTGATAAAGCTTGGTAGATTCGTCGAAAGCCTGGGTCAGCATTGCCATCAGATCTTGGGACATTTCATTTACTCCGATTCAAGTAATTTATTGTCTAGTTGAGTGCTGCACTGGCGAGTCTTGTGCCATTGGCAACTTGAAGATTAACTAGCGCGTTTAATGCCGTCCAATTACATTTTTGGGTCAATTGATGCAGCGCCGAGCAACAATGTCACCGGTGTGGCATCGCGACAATTTACAGATCCTCGCGCGAGATACCTTTTTCCAGGTCACTGGAGTGGACTCGCTTGAAGGCTCGCGTTTCCCGATCATAGACCCAGTTATAGCCCGCGCTGGTCCCCAGGTAGCTGTCGGTGGTAGCCTCGCCACACTCGGCCTGAGCAAACCGTTTCATCACAATCAATCGCATGATGGCGAAGTAGATCAGCGCCCCCAGCAAGAAGCCCAAAACAAATGCCCACTGTTCCGAATAGAACGCCACCGTGCCAGCCACGACCCAGGCAATGATGCCTGCTGGATTGACTCCCCGCACATAATGGAACTGGCCTCGCTCATGATAAAGTTCCGGAACATTGATACGCCGCTTTCTTATCAAGTAGTAGTCCGCCACCATGATGCCACCAATGGCAGAAAGAAAGGCACCATAAGAAAACAGGAAGGCGAAGAGATTATCCAGAATCTTCCAGGGCATAAAGAGTGTGCCTACAAGGGCAGCTATTGCCACTGCGACAGGGTAGGAAACCCTTGGGGCTCCGGCATTGACGAAGGCAAGGGCTGCTGGAATCAGGTTGGCGGCATTGTTGGTCGACCACTGCGCCAGAATCACGAGAACAAGAAGAATGATCAGGCTCAGTCCCTCGCCCTGTCCCTGAATGACCGTGACAGGGTTCCAGTCGCCTGCGGCAATAAAGGAGACGGCACCGATCAGGGCTATCCAGGCTTGAGTAGCAGGCAGGGCAAGCAGCTGGGCCAGCAGCACATTCTTGTTCCGGTGGAAGAACCGACTTTCGCCTGAAGGAGACTTGACAAATCGCGTGATGTTAGGAATGTCAATGGCTAGAGTGGACCAGAAGGCCACATTGGCGAGGAAGAGAGTGAGAACCGTCACGTTCTGATCCCCGACAAACCTCCAGATATTGATCCCTTGTGTTTGTGCCAGCACATCCAGAGTAAAGTACATCCAGACAGAGATGGCCAGAATGGCGGGTGCCGCAATAGCGGCAAGTCGCTCAACGGCCTTTATCCCCATTGCCGTGTTAGCCACCTGGACGGCTGCAAACACAAAATACCAGGTTACCCAGCTGGAGAAGCCCGTAAGATATTCAAATATACCATTGAGGGCCAATGCACCAAGATACGTTTGAATGCCGAACCAGATGGCCGCCACGACCCCACGAAACACGGATGGAAAATGCGTCCCATATACGCCAAATGGCGCCCTTAGATATACCGAAAATGAAAGACCATGTTCTGTTCCGATGTCGGCCGTTAACAACATCAGCAAGGCCAGCACGATATTGGCAAAGAAGATGATCAGGACAACATGTAATAGGGGAACTCCCGTAATACCATTGGCACCGAGCTGGAAGGTGGCAATCATCACAGCGATGCCAACCCAGATCCAGACAAACCCCAGCGCTGTAATAGGCCTCTGATTGTTGGCAACGGGAAGTATGGATTCTTCTAGCAAGTGGTTTCTTTCAGACCCTTTTGGCAAAGGCCTGCTGGCAACACCAGTATCTGATGTAGTCATGAGATTACCCCTGAGTTTTTGACATTATTCGTCGGGAAAGGAAACAAGGGGTGAATGGTGGCATCCACCCCTGTGGGCGAGTGGGCTCAGCCTCCCATTTCACTGCGCCTTGCGGCCGTTGCTAGCCGATCGATCTCGAGATTTTTGTCAAGCACAACACCATAGGCTTCATAGGCGTGCTCCAGGGTACAGAAATCATCAAGAACATCTTCCCTGACCTGCTCGGGGGAGCGCTCCAGGGGGTTACCATATCCCCCGCCACAGGGCGCATAGAAGGCCATGACGTCATTGGCCTTGGTCGCATACCCAGAGAACTTCGAGGGCATGCTCTTGACTTCCTCCCTGGCCGCATAGTTATAAATTTCACACTTCCCAACGGCACCCTCTGATCCGCCGAAGGCCCCCCAGGGAACATGGGTATGCCGCTCACTCTCGTGTGTGATAAAGCCTGGCGTCAGAACCCGCTGGGCTTTTACCACACCGATACCGCCCCGATACTTCCCTGCGCCGGGCATGACATCATCGCGCAGCTCATAGCGATCACAGATCATCGGCAGGTGCATGCCCAGGTCCTCGATGGGATTGTTCCGGGTATTCGCCATCAGGTTATCGATCGAGTCCGGGCCATCGGAATGAGGGCGGCCACCGTATGCCCCCTCGTTGACCTCGAGGAAGACCCAGTAATTCCCATCGTCCTTCACGCCGGCATAGGAGGCAAAGGAAATGGCAGCGGAACTCCCTGCGATGGTCTGGTCCGGAAGCACCGGAGCCAACGCCTTGATGATCAGGTCAATCATCATATTGCACTGCGTAAAGCGTGCCTCCGCGGCCGCCGGGAAGATCGGGTTGAATATAGTTCCTTCAGGTGCCACAACATCAATAGGCCGGAAGGACCCCTCATTCGATGGAATCGGGACTTCCAGCTTGCTGGCGTCAAGGAGCAATTTCCTGAACCCGGCAAAGGCCGCCACCTTGCAGGAGCCTTCGAAAGGCACGTTGTACGCTGTTGGTGTCTGATCCGCCGACCCGGTCAGATCGACAGTGACCGAATCCCCCTTGACCTTTACCGTGACCACGACGGGGAGCTGTACATCTCGGTTCCTGCCATCATCGTCAAGAAAGCCTTCGGCCCGGTATTCGCCGTCGGGAATCTCGGCGATCTTGTTCCTGAGCATTTTCTCCGAGTAATCCATCAGCTGGTAGATGGCGGAAAACGTGAGATCCTCACCATACTTATCCAGAAGCTGCTGGAATCTTTTCACCCCCAGCTGAGCTGAAGCAATCTGGGCTTCGATGTCTCTCATCAGCTGCACAGACGCCCGACTATTGGCCGTGATCATCTTTGCCAGGCCTTCATTCTTCTTACCCTTCTCATAAAGCTTCAGACCTGCAAACAGCATCCCTTCCGCATAGACATCGCCTACATCGATAATAAGCCCTGGCGTTGCAGCGCCAATATCAATATGGTGAGCCGTATTGGCAGAAAATCCGACCAACTCTCCCTTATAAAAGATCGGGATGATGATGGCCAGGTCGGGAGTATGGCTCGAACCATAGTAGGGGTGATTATGAACAACCACATCGCCCTCATGCCATTCACCACCCTGAAGGGTCTTCTCGACACCTCTCAGATAGGCCGGAATGGATCCGATATGCATGGGCGTCGACTCTGACTCACAGATTGTCTGATAGTTTTTATCAAACAGCCCCGCACCCAGATCCTGTGACTCCCGAATGATCGAGGAGAACGACATCCGGTAGAGAACGTGCCCCATTTCCTCGGCAATGGTGTCCAGGGCGCCGCTGATCACTTGCATGGTAATGGGATCTACTTTCTTGTTTTCCATCTTGGTACCCTCTCTGCCTTAGCTGGATTTCGAGATCATCAGGTTTCCAAATCTTGATACGGATGCGCTCCATCCCGGCGGCACCAGAGACGTGGAGTCATGCTGCATGATCAGTGCAGGACCGGTAATAACATGCCCTCTCAGGAGTTTGTTTCGATCGTAGCGAGGCGTCATGAGGGATTGACCAGCATCGAAAGTGGTTTCTCTCTCATACATGAAGGCTTCTTCAAGACGGTTACCGTCGGCTGGCGCCAGTTCCTTCCATTCCAGAATTTTCGAAGCCGACTCTCCGACGACCCGGAGCGTCACGAGCTCGACTTCAGCATCATCGTACCGATAGCCGTAGTCGATATCATGCTGGCGGTGGAAGTTCTCGATCACCTGTTGAATCGCGCCGCTGGACAGCTCACCCACAGGTATTTCGGCTCGGAGCTCGAAGCCTTGGCCATGATAGCGACATTCGGCAAACCGAGTCAGCTTGATGTGAGACGGCTCCACACCATCCTTGATCAGCTTGTTCGTGGCCTCGGCATCGAGATCCTTGAGCAGCGCCTGCAAAGCCTCGGACTGGTTACCATGTATTGAGGTCAGCTCACATAGATATGATCTCGTGACCTCATATTGAAGACTGGTGGTCAACAGGCCGGCTGCTGACGTGATGCCGGGTGCAGGGGGTGCGATAACGCCTTTTGCATTCACCTCCTCCGCTAGTGCAGGTCCATGAACGGGCCCAGCACCACCAAATGGCATCAACATGAACTCTCGTGGATCTACTCCCCTGGCAACCGAGTTGGACCGAATGGCAAGCGCCATGTTGTTGTTTACGATCTTGATGATTCCGAGTGCAGCCTCCTTCACACTCAGCCCAAGTGGGTCGGCAATCTTTTCCTTGATGGCCTTATAGGAAAGGCTGGGGTCGATTTTCAGATCCCCACCCAACATCTGGTCGGGATCCAGCCGGCCGAGAAGAATATTGGCGTCTGTTACCGTCGGCTCTTCCCCTCCACGGCCATAGCAAGCCGGTCCCGGCATTGACCCCGCCGAGCGTGGTCCTACCTGGAAGCCGCCTGCCTCGTCGATATACGCAATTGAGCCACCTCCCGCACCGATCGTGATCAGGTCGATCATGGGAACCATCACGGGATGTCCGGCAACATAGGAATCCCGAGGATTCATGATCTTGATATCACCTTCCGCCAGGGTTGATATATCGGCAGAGGTTCCACCGATGTCCACGGTGATGATGTTCTTTTCTGCATCGAGATCGGCGAAGAAGTTTCCACCAATCACACCGCCGGCAGGCCCGGACATCAGAATATTCACCGGCTTCTCACAGCAGCTATCAACTGTTGCGAGCCCACCATTCGACTGAATAATTCGCAAATCTGCATCAATGCCGTTCTCCTTGAGCTGATGCTCGAGGTTATTCAAATACATTGACGTCTTGGGTCCAACATAGGCGTTCATGGCGGTGGTGGAAAAACGCTCATACTCCCGCATGGCATCCACAACTTCACACGAGCAACACACATAGGCATCCGGAATTTCTTCCAGGACTATTTCCTTCGCTCGTAGTTCGTGATCCTTGTTCAAGAAGGAGAAAAGAAATCCAACGATTACCGACTTGATCCCTGCTTCCTTGAACTTCCTGACTGCCTGTCTCACCTCTTCTTCATCGAGGGGAACCTCTACCTCACCGGATGGCGGCAGGATTCGCTCGGAGATCGGGACTCGATTCCTTCTTTTTACCAGAGGGTTAGATTGCCAAGGAACATCAAAGTGAAGGGAGAAGTTGTGAGGCCGTTTGTGCCTGCCAATATGCAGGATATCCCTGAACCCCTTGGTGGTCAGCATACCCACTTCGGCACCATTATGCTCTATGGAGATATTGGTCGCCACGGTCGTACCGTGCACGATCGTGCTGACTTCGTTCCTCTGGATCCCGGCCTTGTCACAGATCGCCAGCACGCCCTTCAAAACGCCGATTGACTGATCCTGCGTCGTGCTCGGCACCTTATGCCGGAATGTTCCAGCACCCACAGAGTCAGTCGAGAAGGTCTCCAGAATAATATCGGTGTTGGTTCCACCGACATCCACTCCAATACGGGCCATTTTACACCTCACTTTAATTGTTTGAACAAGCTGGCAGGTAGCCAGTCAATGGCCTGACATAGTACCACTGCCGGAAGCCGCTTCCATGGTATGATTCTCCACTACTCTCCAGACTGAAGACTCAGCCCAGAGGCCATAACATCACGACTTGACACTTGAAATCCTAGAACCCATAAATCATTACGTCTAATGCCGTTTCCACAAAGATTATTGCCGGTGAGCGCATGAATATACGATTCGACCTACGCCAGGTGAGGGCCTTTCTCGCCGTCGCCAGCACCCTCCATTTCAAGCAGGCCGCGGAGACGCTGTGCATCACCCAGCCTGCCCTCTCAAGACTTATCAAGGGGTTGGAGGAGAGCATCGGCGCCGAACTCTTCACGCGTACCACGCGGCAGGTCGAGCTGACCATGGCTGGCAGGCTCTTCATGGAGGAGTGCCAGCAAGCCATCATCCACCTGGAGCGGGCCACCCACCTGGCTCAGCAGGCTGCCACTGGCGACATCGGTCACCTCACCATTGCCTACAACGACTTTTCCATTAACGGCGTATTGCCCAGCATCCTGGATGTCTTCAAGGAAAAGCACCCCGATATTTCGGTGGACCTCGTTTATATGCCATCTCACACCCAGCACAGGGCCCTGCTGGACCACGAGATCGATGTGGGCTTTCTGATCGGCCCTCTGAACATGGCGGGCATTCAAACCTATCGTGCTGCTCTTGAGCGTATCGTGGTGATCCTGCCTCGGCGCCACCATCTATCCGACAGGCCACACTTGAGCATCGGCGACCTGAAAGACGAAAAGTTCATTCTCGGCACCGAGAGTGGCTGGCATGAATTTCGCCAGTATATCTTCAAAATTTGCATGAAAGCCGGGTACACGCCCCAAGTGGTACAGGAAGCCAGTACCAGCAGTGGAATTTTCGGCCTGGTAGCCGCCAACATGGGGGTCTCCTTGTACTCGGACTGTATCAAGCGTTTTCAACGCGAAGACATTGCCGTAGTTCCCCTCAATCATGGCGATTACAGTGTTGAAACCATCGCGGCATGGAGCCAGTCCTATACCACTCCCAGCTTTCGACTTTTTCGGGAACTTCTTGAAAACAGCCTCGGCAGTGAGGCGTAATCCAATCCCCCTGGATTATTTATTCTCGCTGCTAAGGCAAAAGGCATACCAAGACACATCCCGCATCATGTGCTTCTCTCAACGGCAGGAAAAAAGTGGCTACTCAGGTCTGAGTTACGGCTTGCATAAGGGACAGTCGGCACATAGGAACGGTGTCTTGCGCATGACGACTGGACAAGGTTACCGACACCTGCGCTAGGGGGTAGTCTTGGCTCATCAGACTGCAGCGTCAACGCTACGCCAGGTGCAGAGCACAAGCACAGCGCCGAGCCAGTGTGGCTCGGCGCTATGCTGTCGTGCAGGGCTGAGGCTCAGGGCTAGGCGCCCTGGCTCCGCAGCTTCGAGCTTCGTGTCAGCAGGGAGATGCCCACATAGCAGGCCGAGGAGACGACACAGCCTGTCAGCGGGCCGATCAGCCAACCTACATCGGCGAAAAGCATCATGTAGCCGCTGGTAAAGAACCCCACCAGCATGGCGATGAGGGCGCCCCAGGCACTGCCTTTCCAGAAAGTGGAGATGAATACCGGCCCGATCATACTGGCCAAGAGGGTGCCGGAGCCCAGAATACCCAGCCAGGAGAGCATGAAGGGCGGGGCATAGAGCATCATCAGCAGGGCCACGACGCCCAGCACCACCACCGCCGAGCGGTTGATCGTCAGCGCCAGGCGCTCGCTGGAGACCGGACCGAACAGCGACAGCCGCAGGTCGTGGGAGGTCGCCGAGGCTACGGTATGCAGCAGCGAGTTGGCGGTGGACTTCATGGCGAAGATGATGAACAGCGTGATCACCCCCTGGATCGCCGGGTGCATGAACTGCTCCAGGTAGACCGGCATCGCCATGTCGGGGTCGGCCAGGTCGGGCACATGCATGCGCACGTAGAGCCCCACGATGGGGATCAGGCTCAGCAGGGCCCCCAGGATGGCCACATAGACGCCCACCTTGTGCAGCTTGACGTCCGGCTTCATGGCCAGGAAGCGGATGGCCATGTAGGGCAGCACGGCCGCGAACAGGAAGGCATAGGGCAGCACCAGGAAGACGGTGCCGATGGAGTCGCCGTAGTGCGCCCCGGTGGTGGGGTTGAGCAGCTCCGGGTCGATGGCGTTGAGCGACGCCTCCCAGGTGCCCAGGTCCACCGAGGTGAGGATCTGCACCAGGATGATGACCGCCGCCAGGGCCATGCCGCAGACCATGACCGTATCGGTCCAGGCGACGGCGGCCAGGCCACCGAGCATGGTGTAGACGATGATGACCGAGACCATCAGGAAGGCGCTCTGGTTGAGCTCGATCCCCAGCCAGCTGGCACCCAGCAGGCCCACGGCCTTGATCTGGCTGGTCAGGAACACCATCAGCAGCAGGATGGTGATGAAACCGGCCACGCCCTGGAGCACCCGCCCCATGGCACCGCCACCATGGCTCTGGGCGATATACTCAGGAATGGTGTTGCTGCCCATCTCCAGGGCGCGACGCTGCAGGAAGCGCGCGAAGTAGAGCACCGCGATCATCATGGCGGGGGCGAAGAAGAAGTTGCCCAGGACCTCGATGGAGCCGAACTGGTAGGTGACGCCGGGGGAGCCCATGAAGCCCCAGCCGCTGAAGCCGGTGGCCACGATGGTGCCGGCCGCCACGAAGGCCCCCAGCGATCGTCCGGCCACCAGGAAGCCACCCTCGTCACTCTTGTTCATGTATTTCGATGAGAGGAAGCCGAGGTAGATCAGCAGGCCGAACGTGAGAATCAACAGCCCCCAGTTGAACAGCTTGTAGGCATCCATGATCACCTCCTCAATGAGCTTTCAGCGGATTTACGCTTCAGCTCCCTGCGAAGGTAGGCGGCACCAGCATGGATCAACATGTAGCAGGTCAGCACCAGAAAAGTGCTCAATACCCAGGAATTCATTTTTCACACCTCATTGTTCTTGGTTTGGCTCACGACGCGGCCTTGCGTGTTGCCGCACTCGGCATCAACAAGTTATTTTACTCACTGAAAGTCGACCAATTTGAATGCACAATGCGTTCATAAAAGATCAAAATGGCAACGCAATGACCAACATCCCCACCGACCTTCTGCGCACCTTCGTCACCATCAAGGATCTGGGTGGCTTCACCAGCGCGGGCGAATTTCTTGGCCGCTCACAGCCGGCAATCAGCCTGCAGATCAAGAAGCTGGAAGAAATACTGAATACGAAGATATTCCTGCGGGGGGCAAGCCTGGAACTGACCGAGGATGGCGAATACCTCTACGAAGCCGCGCGCCAGATGCTGGAGATCAACGACCAGATCATCGCCAAGGTCAGAGGGGAGAATGTCTCTGGAAAGGTCAGGCTTGGCATTCCCAACGATTTCGAGCTGGCCTTCCTGCCCAAGGCACTGAGAAATCTTTCACGTGTCTATCCCAACATCATCGTGGAAGTCGACTGTGAAATCAGCAAGGTGATACTCCAGCGCTATCAGAAAGGACATTACGACATTGCCTTGGCCATGGAGCACGCCAAGGAGAACGAAGACCGGGACACCCGAGATTATCGGCTCGAGACGCTGGAGTGGGTCTACAAGGACAGACGGCTCATCAATGGCTATGACGAGCCTATTCCACTGATCGCCTATCCGCAGGGCTGCGTCTATCGCGCCATCATGGAAGAGTCGCTTCAGAGCCAACGCCACCCTTTCCGCTTCATGTACACGAGCACCAGCTTGTTAGGGATCTTTTCTGCCGTGGAAGAGGGGCTGGGGATCACGGCGATGGCCAGGTCGGTCATTCCCGAACATTTGAAGCATGCCTCGAGTTCGAAGAGCCTTCCCGAGCTGGGCCAGGTATGCATCGGCCTTTACTACAAGGAACGCGAGCTGAACATGGCGTCGCGGCATGTACTCGATTTTCTTCGCTCTGGTATCGCTAATATAGGATAAAGTTTCGGCCGTTATGCCCTACCGAATGTTCGGCGGAGGCGCCGAATTGGCCCGATAGCCGAGTGACACGGCTATCGGGCCTCGCTTTCACGGTAACTCAGGTTGGTCGTGAACGGTAACCGATCGAGCCGGCGTCATCATTGATCCTGGCTTTGAACTCACCGTCACTTTCGACGTCGAGCTGTACGCTGGGGTCGGGATCGTTCACCGCCTTTTCCAGCTCCTTGATCGCCCTGTCCCGACTGAGCAGTCGCCTTATCGTATTGACGATCATCAACAGGATGACGATGGAAAAGGGGAAGGCGCCGATGATGGTGCCGGTCTGGACCGTATCGACAACGCCGCTGCCGCCCAGGGTCAACAGCACGGTGGCTACCGCACCGATGCTGGCCACCAGGACGACGCGGAACCAGGCCCCTGCCCGTTTCGGCGCCGAGACGAAGTCGGCCAGCGCATAGGTGCCGGCATCCAGCGAGGTTACGTAGTAGGTCGCCACCAGCACCGTCGCCACCACCAGCAGCAAACCGCCAACGACAGGGATCGATTCCAGCATGACGAACAGGCCACTGGCAACGTTCTCGTTCACCGCTGCTGAAAGCCCGCGCCCCGTCAGGTCATCGTAATAGATGGCAGCGGAGCCGAGTACGCCGATCCACACCATGACGATCAGGGAGGGAATAATGGTGACCCCGATCACGAACTCGCGCAGCGTCCGGCCGCGGGAGATGCGCGCAATGAAGCCGGCAACGAAGGGTGAGAAGGCAATGACCCAGCACCAGATGAACACCGTCCACCAGCCGTTCCAGCTCTCCTGCCATGAGGTCAAGGGCTGGGCGGTACTGGGGGCATCCGTCCAGAAGCTCATTGGAATGAAATTGGTGAAGTAGGAGCCGAACGTCTGGGTGACGTTGGAAATGATGAACAGCGTGGGGCCGAAGACGAAGGCGGCCACCACCAGCACGACGCTGAGCACCGAGTTCGTTTCGCTGATCATACGCATCCCCCGGCTGATGCCGAAGAAGGCCGAGACTGCCGCAGCGGTACCCAGCCCGACGATGACGAACAGCCAGACCCCGGGGCTCGAGGTCACTCCGGTAAAGGACGTGAGGCCAGAAGTGAACTGCATCGCCGCAAAGGCAAAGGAGGTGGAAAGGCCGAGGATCGTGGCCATGATGGCCAGTAGCTCCACCACCACGCCGGCGCCGCCGCGCGCCCACTGGGGCAGGATATCGACGGTCGCTTCACGAAACGTCAGCGTCTTGCCCAGGTTGTGATGCGAATAGGCCAGGCAGACCGCCACCACACAGTACATGGCCCATGCCGTGAAGCCCCAGTGGAAATAGGCCCAGACGAGCCCACCCCCCGCTTCGTTCCCCGCCAACCCCTGGACGACCGGACTTTCGTCACGCAGCATGATGGGCTGCGCCACCGACCAGAAGATCAGCCCGATACCTTGGCCGCAGGCGAAGAGCATCGAGTACCAGGCAAAATTGCTGTACTCCGGCTTGGCCTTCGGGCCGCCGAGTCGCACCCGTGCGCCGATCTTGCTGAACGCCAGCCAGGCGCATACCGCCACGGCAAACAGCGAGTACAGAATGAATAGCCAGGTAAAGCCGCCGGTGACGAAGGTGCGCAGGTCGTAGATGACGGCTGCCACGCTGTCGGGCCGGCTGAGCACCATGACGATGAGCGCCGCGATCGCCAGCGGGGGCGTGAACTGGATGAACAGCCTTCCGATGGGGGGCAGATCTCGCCCGGTGAAGCGGGGTATCGCAACGGGTTCGAGAGGATCCTTGTTGCCACCCGGATTCCTGAGTGGGGGTTTGCTGTTTGACACGGTTCTCTACCTCACTGTTATTGTAATGGCCGGTTCATGCCGAGTGCGTCTGCCACAAGCGTCTGTGGACAAGTTCAGCCAAAATGGCTGGCGATCCCCGAGATGCACTCATCGAGAATGATCTCGCCTTTCTCGGCGGTCGCCGGCAGTGGGGATGAAAGCGTTCCAGAAGCTGCTACCCAGGAAGGGTCGGGGGGGAAGACGTCGTAAGGCGGAAAGGTAGCCGGCTCCACGTCCACCGCTTTCGACATGTCGACGAGTTCCGGATGTATCTTCAACATGATCGAGGTTTCAAGCACCCCGCCATGCTCGACGGCCCAGCCTGAAAAGCCATCTGGAAAAACCTTCTCGATCGTTTCTTCGCTGATGAAGTCCCAATAGGAGAGCAGATAGACCTTGACGTTCACGCCCTCGTTCTTGCACTTCTTCACCAGCTTGTCGGCCGCTTCGCAAAGATACATGGAGTTCTCGAAGTGACCGTTTATCAGAATGAACTCACGGTTTCCGTGATTCACGTAGGCTTGCAGAACATCGAACACATAGCTCTCGAGTGAGCTACCGGAGACACAGGTAGTGCCCGGGAAGAAGTTCCCGCCCCCTGACTTGACCTGCGACTTGTAGCCATAGCTGATAGCGGGTGCCACCAGCATATTGTCGCACCTCTCTGCCACCTTGACGGCAATATGACTGGGTATCAGCACATCGGGATTGAGCGACATGTGGGGACCATGCTGCTCGATGGCACCTACCGGAAGAATTATCTTGCATCGGCCCTTCTCGGTCAGCTCCCGGTAGGACACCCAGTCCAGGTTCTCGATCTTTACGCTCTTCATCTCAATCCCCCAGAAACCTGTTTCCTTTGTCGGAAAAAGGGGAGCCTGGCTCCCCTTTGCTTTCTTCACTTGACGATGTTGTGCTCCGGCCCATACGGGAAGCCGGTGATGTTCTCGGCCCCGTGCTCGTTGACGACGAGAATATCGTGCTCGCGATAGCCACCGGCGCCCGGACGACCTTCCGGCACCATGATCATCGGCTCCATGGAAACCACCATGTTGGGCTCGAGCACGGTCTCGATGTCCTCACGCAGCTCGAGCCCCGCCTCACGGCCGTAGTAGTGGCTCAGGGTGCCGAAGGAGTGGCCGTAGCCGAAGGTGCGATACTGCAGCAGATCGTGCTTGGCAAAGATCTCGTTGAGCTCGTGGGCGATGTCGCAGCAGCGCACGCCGGGCTTGATCAGCTCCTGGCCACGACGATGCACCTCACAGTTGACCTCCCACAGACGCAGGTGCTCGTCCGAGGCGTGCTCGCAGAACAGGGTGCGCTCCAGTGCCGTGTAGTAGCCCGAGATCATCGGGAAAGTGTTCAGGCTGAGGATGTCTCCGGGCTGCACGCGGCGGCTGGTCACCGGATTGTGGGCGCCATCGGTGTTGATCCCCGACTGGAACCAGACCCAGGTGTCCATCAGTTCACTGTTGGGATAAGTCTTGGCGATCTCGCGCACCATGGCGGCTTGGCCGGCCAGCGCAACCTCGTATTCCGGCACACCGGCCTTGATGGCATCGCGCACGGCCACGCCGCCCACGTCGGCGATGCGCGCGCCCTGGCGGATCAGCGCGATCTCTTCGGCCGACTTGATCATGCGCATCTGCATGGTCGGCACGCCGATATCGGTGAGTTCCACCTCGCCGAGTGCGGAGAGCAGCTTCTGCTGGTTCTGCAGCGTGAGGTGGTCGAACTCGACGCCGACGCGCTGCTTGCCTTCACAGAGCTGCTTTATCGCCTTGAAGAAGTTGTCCTTCTGCCAATCGGTGTAGACGACGTTGTCGCCCAGGCGATTGCGCCGATAGGGCTGGCCCCCATCGATATTGGCAGTGATAGTGGTAAAGCGATCCTGGGTGACGACCAGGCCATAATCGCGCCCGAACTTGCAGTAAACGAAATCACTGAAATAATTGATATTGTGATACGAGGTCAGCACGACGGCGTCGACGCCATTGGCTGCCATGTAGTCCCGAAGACGCCTCAGACGCCCCTGCATTTCGGCATCGGAAAATGTCGGCACGACCTTGTCGCCATTGGGGATCTCGATCAGCGATGGAAGTTGCATCTTGTTGTCTCCTTCGTCTTTTCACGCGACATATGTCGCAGGTTGGGAACCGACCTTTACTGTCACGCCAGGCTCATCGGTAACGTCAAGTTCGCTGAACTGCATGATCGAAAGGCGGTATCTGGTTTCCAGGATCTTCACCAGACACATGATGTGATTGAACTCATCGTCTTCGGCCAGGAAGTCGATGCCGAACATGTTGATACCGAGGCAGGCCACTTCGTAGGTTTTATTCACGCGCAGAAACGCGCTGGCGTTGCGCCTCAATTCACCGGCGTCCTGTAACACCATCGAGTCGGAAGCCACTCTCAGTACCAGTCGCCAATGTTTCATTTCCGCGTTCTCCAGCCGTCTGAAATGACTATGGCCAGCGCGGCTCGGCAACACCAATGACTAGTGCAAATAGGGCCATTGACGACAGCAATGCCGACAGCGAGGCCGCGGCATGCCGCAGCGCGGAGCGAGTGAAAACAGGGCGTGGGAAGGCAAACAGACCGCAGCGGCAGCCTGGCGGCTGCCGGGTCAACGGCGAACGACGGGATAGTACGAGGTTGGGGATCAGCCCCCGGTCATGTTCATGAAGCGCACCACCTGCACGTCGCCATCAGTGGTGAAGTGGTGACGCTCGGGCTTCTTCTGCATGGCGGCGACGATGGCAGCCTTGAGCCGCTCGAGATCGCCGGGGTAGCGGCGCATCACGGCACGCAGGTCGACCGAGTGTTCGTTGCCCAGGCACAGCAGCAGGCGACCCTCGGCGGTAACGCGTACGCGGTTGCAGGCGGCGCAGAAGTTGTGGCTGTGGGGCGAGATGAAGCCGATACGCGAGTCGCTGTCGGCCATGCGGTAGTAGCGCGAAGGGCCCAGGGTGGTTTCGGTGGTGGGCAGCAGCGTGTGGCGCGTCTCGATGGCGGCGCGCACGTCGTCGCTGGAGCAGAAGGTCTCGCCGCGGTCGTGGCTCATGTTCTGGCCCAGCGGCATCTCTTCGATAAAGCTGATGTCGACGTCTTCGGCGCGAGCGAATTCCACTAGGTCGAGCACTTCGTCGTCGTTGCGCCCCTTGAGGATCACCGCGTTGAGCTTGATGCGCTGGAAGCCGGCTTCCCGGGCGGCGCGGATGCCGTCGATCACCCTGGCGAGATCGCCGGTGCGGGTCAGGGCGCGAAAGCGCTCGGGATCGAGCGAGTCGAGGCTGACGTTGAGCCGCTTGAGCCCGCCCCGGTACAGGGCGCGGGCGTGCTTGACCAGCCCGGCGCCATTGGTGGTCATGCCGAAGTCGCGCAGGCCCGGCAGTGCGCCGAGTTCGGCCACCAGCTCCTCGATGCCACGACGCACCAGCGGCTCGCCGCCGGTGAGGCGGATCTTCTCCACCCCCAGTTCGACGAAGGCTCGCGACAGCGCAGCGATCTCCTCCAGGGTCAACAGTCTGGCACGGGGCAGGAAGGTCATCTCCTCGGCCATGCAGTAGACGCAGCGGAAGTCGCAGCGGTCGGTGACGGAAAGGCGAACGTAGCGCACGCTGCGGCCGAAGCCGTCGATCAGGCTCATGGGTTTTCCTCGGCGCTTGCCTCGACATGGGCCGGGGCGTCCATCGGTAGGCGGGCGATCAGTTCGCCGACCTGTTCGGCCACCTCGCAGACGGTCTCGTCGTCATAGCTCTGGCCGCGACGCTTGCGAAAGCCCTGCTCGTAGAGCTTGACGTGCTGCGTGGCGGTCACCCCGGCCCGGGCCAGGCAGTGGGTCACGCAGTGCATCTGGCAGCCGTCGATGGCGACGATCGGCCGCCCCGAACGGGCGATGCGTACCAGGCCGGGAACACCACCGCCGACGCCAGAGATGCACGACATCTCGGCCACGCCGGTGTGGTCGAGCCGCACGGCCACGTCGTTGGCCAGCTGCGCCACGTCGGAGCAGCCGGAACAGGAGTAGACCAGGGTGCGAGGTTTGTTCGCGGTTCGGGACATGCAGCCTCCCCTCTTTGCAACGCGCGACCCCCGCGCCGACGACCTCAGTCGTCGGCCAGCATGGCGTCGCGCAGTTTCTGCTCGTCGAGCACCGTCAGACGCTGGCGGTCGATGCCGATCACGCCGCCGTCGCGCAGTTTGGCCAACAGCCGCGACAGAGTTTCCGGCGTCATCGCCAGCTGGGCGGCGAGCCAGCGCTTGGGAATCGACAGGCGCACCACTCGCGGCGTGCGACTGCGCCCCACCGGCAGCTGGCGCAGGATGTAGCTGACCAGCCGCGACATGGCGTCGGCCTGGGTCAGCAGCGCCAGGTCCTCGAGGCGTTCGGTGAGCTCCAGCGCCAGCCGGCTCATGAACTCGGCGCGGCAGGCCGGCTGCCGGTCCATGATTTCGCGACAGTGCTGGGCGGGAATGGCCAGTACGTGGGTGCGGCGCAGCGCCTCGGCGGAGTAGAGGTAGACCCCCGCGCTGGAGACCATGCTCAGCTCGCCCAGGGTGCCGCCGCGCTCGACGCAGCGAATGGTGGCCAGGCGGCCATCGCCGGCGCTGCGCGCCAGACGCACCGCACCGTTGATGACGATGTAGAGCCAATGTGCCGGCGCATCCTGGCGGAACAGCCACTCGCGGGTCTTCAGCGACTGCAGCTCGGAATCCTGCAGCAGTGCCGTCACCTCTTCCTCGTCGAGTTCGCTCAACCAAGGCACGCCGTTGACCAGCTCGCGCAGCTGCTTGGGCTTGAACAGCAGATCAGCCGAACTGTCCGGCGGGTAAATAGGGGTATTCACGACCTTCCTCCACGTCGGTATCGGCGGCCATCATCAGATAACCGTGCGCCTGGCTGGCGGCATGCAGCATATGCGAGCCCTGCCCGCCGGCCAGCAAGGCTACCGGATGGCCGCCTTGCCAGTCGAGCGTCACACGCAGCAGCTCACGCCGCCCGGGACTGCCCCGCCGCGAGAAGCCGGCGCGGACGCGATATTGTTGTAGCGGCCCGACGGTGCGGCCCTGGCAGCCTTGAACGAAAGGTCTCGCCAGCAGGTGCCAGCCCACCAGGGAGGCCACCGGGTTGCCCGGCAGACCCAGCAGCGGCACGCCCTCGGGCGAACCGTCGTCCAGGTAGCCGAAGGCGAACGGCTTGCCCGGCTTCATCGCCACGCCATGGAACCAGAGCCCGCCGAGCTCGTCGAGCACGGGCCTGACGTGGTCTTCCTCGCCCACCGACACACCGCCGGTGCACACCACCAGGTCGGCGCCGTCGCGGGCGGTAGCGAACGCCTCACGCAGGGCGTCGGGATCGTCGGCGATGATGCCGAGATCCAGCACCTCGCAGTCGGCCTGCTCCAGCAGCGCCTGCAGCATCACACGGTTGCTGTTGTAGACCAGCCCGGGGGCGAACGTCGCACCCGGCTCGATCAGCTCGTCGCCGGTGGAGATCAGCGCCACCTTGAGGCGCGGCAGCACCGGCACCTCGGCGATGCCCTGGCTGGCCAGCAGCGCCAGCGCTGCACTGTCCAACGTCCAGCCCGCCGTCAGCAGCGTGTCGCCTTCTCGGTACTCTTCGCCGCGCCGCCGAATGTTGGCGCCCGGCTTCGCTTCGCCTGCGACATGCATGCATCCCGCCTCATCCAGGCGTACCCGCTCCTGAGGCACCACGCAGTCTGCGCCCTCGGGCACCGGCGCGCCGGTGAAGATTCGCGCACAGCCGCCTTCGGGCAGCGAGGTCACGCCGGCACCCGCCGGCACCCGCAGGACGACCGGCAGGCCGGCATCGCTGAGCTCCGCCAGACGCAGGGCATAGCCGTCCATCGCGCTGTTGTCGACGCCGGGCATGTCCAGCCGTGCCGTCACGTCGCGGGCCAGCACGCGACCGACGGCCCGCTCCAGCGCCACGAGCTCCTCGCCTCGCACAGGCTCGGCCGCGGCAATCATTCGCGCCCGGGCCACGTCCAGGTCGAGCAATCCTTTGGCAAGCGTGGCACAGCTCATGCGCGCATACCTTGACCGCGGTTAGGTACCGAGTCGACGCTGCGCGACTCGCAGCAGCGCTGCTCGGGCAGCACCATGGCGACGAAGTTGCACGGCCGGGTGCGGGCATCGAGCTGGCTGGCCAGAATGCCGTCCCACGCCGTGGCACAGGCCTTGGGCGAGCCGGGCATGGCGAAGATCAGGGTGCGGTTGGCCACGCCGCCCACCGCCCGCGACTGCACGGTGGAGGTTCCGATGCTGTCGAAGGATAGCTGACGGAACAGCTCGCCGTAGCCGTCGATGGCGCGGTCGAACAGCGGTGCGAGGGCCTCGGGTGTGGTATCGCGGGCAGTAAAGCCAGTACCGCCGTTGACCAGAATGACCTGCACGTCGTCGCGCACCACCCACTTGGAAACCACCGCACGAATCCGGTAGATGTCGTCGGGCACGATGCGTCGGTCGACCAGCGCATGGCCAGCCTCGGAAAGGCGTTCACTGAGCAGGTCGCCGCTGCCGTCGCGGTCGAAGCCGCGAGTGTCGGAAACGGTCAGCACGGCAATACCGAGCGGCACGAAGCGAGCGTTGGCGTGAACGTGGGACATGAATGTTCTCCTCACTGCCGCCATGCAGGCAGCGTATTAAACGTGGAGAAATCGCCGAGCGGGATGAAGCGCAAGGCGCACGGAGCGCAGCACCCGGAGCCTAGTGGGTTCTAGGTGAGGAGTGCGAGCACCGCGCAACGCAGCGATTCGCCCGCGCAGGCATTTCTACTGCATCAAGCTGCCGGCGGCGTTGTCGTCGAGCTCGATCCCTTCGACGCCGATCTCTTCTTCCAGCGCCAGCAGGTAATGACGCAGGGCGCGGCGGGTGGCCTGTTCGCGCAGCGTGTGGCGCACGCGCTCGGCCACCTGTTCGAAGGGCAGGCGCTGACCGCCCTCACGCGCGTCGATGCTCACCAGGTGCCAGCCGTAGCGCGAGGCCAGGGGCCGGTCGTGCAGCCCTTCGGGCAGGTGCTGCAGGGCGCGGTCCAGCTCGGCCACGGTCTGTCCCTGCGCCAGCCAGCCCAGCTCGCCGCCCTCGCTCTTCGAGGGGCAGGCGGAGTGACGCATGGCAAACTCGGTGAAGCGCTCGGGGATCGCCTCGAGCTCTTCGAGCAGCGTCTCGCCCAGGCGGTACTGGGCGTCGCGCGCCTCGGCGTCGTCGGGAGCGGCAGCCAGCAGTATGTGGCGAACGGCAATGCGGGTCGGCGCACTGAAGCGTTCGGGCTCGGCGTCGAAGAAGCGGCGGCAGGCTTCTTCTTCGGGCTCCGGCACCTGCAGTTCCCGCTCCAGCAGGGTGGCGATGGCGGCATCGTGCTCGCCTTCGTCACGGGAATCTGCGCTCAGCAGACCGAGTTCGACGGCGCGCTGGCGCAGCAGCTCGCGAACCACCAGGGCGCGGGCGGCCGCAAGCTTCGCCTCGTCGGCGGTCGCCGCCGGGTGGTACTGCATCTCGCGGGCGATGCTCTCTTCGTCGATAGCCTTGTCCCCGACCTTGACGGGCGGCGGAGCGTAGCGGCCCGGTAGCTGTGCGATCTCGATCATTTGCATGGTGCTGATCCTCTAATACATGACATAAGCGGCTGTACAAGCTCGGGGCTGTTCCGTCGGCAGGCCTGCGAGGAGGCGCTGTGAACCCATCCCTGGGCGCTACTTTTTCCATCCCTGGAAAAAGACCTCCTCTTCGGCCTGCCCCCGGCGCCCCTCACGGGTGGCACCGAGACTGCGAAGCTGAGCGAGCGCAGCCAGCTTTAACCCCCTAAGCCCGGCGACGCACGATTTGATAGCGCCGAGTCACGTAACCCATCGGCACGCTCCACACGTGAACCAGACGGGTGAAGGGGAAGACCAGGATGATGGTCAGGCCCACCAGGATGTGCAGCTTGTAGATCCAGCTCACCCCCTCCAGATAAGCGGCAGCACCGCCCTGGAAGAACACGATGGACTGCGCCCAGCCGGAGAACTGCAGCATCTTGCTACCGTCCAGGTGGCCCAGGGTGGGCAGGATGGTGAGCAGGCCGAGCGCCACCTGAAGCACCAGCAGGCCGATGATCACGGTGTCCATGGTGCTGGAAGAGGCACGCACCCGCGGGTTGGTCAGGCGCCGATGGAACAGCATGGCGCCACCCACCAGACACATCACGCCGGCGATACCGCCCACCACCACGGCGATCACCTGCTTGGTGCCGGCACTGATGAAGGGGCTGTAGACCCAGTGCGGGGTGAGCAGGCCGGCCAGGTGGCCGAAGAAGATCACGATGATGCCGATATGGAACAGGTTGCTGGCCATGCGCATGTTCTTCGACGACAGCATCTGGCTGGAGCCAGTCTTCCAGGTGAACTGGCCCTGGTCGTAGCGCAGCAGGCTGCCGATCAGGAAGACGCTGCCGGCGAGGTAGGGGTAGAGCCCGAACAGCAGGGTATCGATGTAGTTCATGAAAGAGTTCATGACAGGTCTCCGTTAGTGTTTCTTGGCGGCATCGACGGGGTCGAGGATGCGAATCGCCTCGCCCTGTACCTGCCGCTTGCGCTCGGCCAGCCGGCGCCCTTCGGCGGACTGCAGCGCGCAGTCCTCGTCGGACTTGGCGGAGAAGCGCACCGCCTCCTCCTCCCATACCGCGTCCAGCGCTTCGGGGGTGTCGTCGCGCTTCTCGCCGGCCACCGCCTGCCGCTGCGCCTCGATGTCCTCTTCGGCATCGATCAGTGCCAGCAGCGCTCGGGTGACCAGGGCCTGGTCGGCGCCGCGCTCCTCGAGGCGTGCGGTGAGCAGCGCCAGGATGTGGCGGATCTCGCCCAGCCAGCGGCCGATCTCCTCGTCGCTGCGGGTGGAGAGGTACTCCAGGAACAGCGGCAGGTAGTCGGGCAGTTCGCGGGCGTCGAGCTCGAAACCGGCGGCCTTGTACTCGTCGATCAGGTCGACCATGGCCTGGCCGCGGTCGCGGGATTCGCCGTGCACGTGCTCGAACAGCAGCAGCGAGTGGGCGCGCCCCTTGTCGAACAGCGCCACGTACTCGGACTGCAGCTCGAGCAGGTCGGCCTCGGAAATGCGCTGGCACCAGCTCATCAGGTCGGCCTTGAGCGCCGCCGTAAGGCGGCGCTCGGCGTAGAGCGCCTCGATCAGCTCATCCACCGCGCCCTGCAGCGCCTCGGTGGGGTAGTCCAGCAGGCGGGCCAGCACGCGCAGGCTGCGCATGCCGAACTCCGGCTGGATCATCGCCTCTTGGGGCATCTGGAGTGCTGCATCAGCCATGGTGAGTCTCCTTGGCGCCGGTTTTCGGGTCGAACACGTCCACCGGCTTGACCAGCGCGCTGGTCTGCTTGCGGCCGTTGAACAGACTCGGCTTGCTCTCGCCGTGGCAGCCGTCGCCGAAGCTGAAGCCGCAGCCGCCGCGCTCGGGGAACGCTTCGGTGGCCATCTCGCGGTGGCTGGTGGGGATCACGAAGCGATCCTCGTAGTTGGCAATGGCGAGGTAGCGGTACATCTCTTCCACCTGGGCCTCGCTGAGACCGACGGCATCGAGCACCTCGGTATCGTGCTTGCCTTCGACGTGACGGTTGCGCATGAACACGCGCATCGCCATCAGCCGCTTGAGCGCCAGTACCACGGGCTCTTCCTCACCGGCGGTGAGCATGTTGGCCAGGTAGCGCACCGGGATGCGCAGCGACTCGATCTTGGGCAGCACACCGTCGTACTCGACCTTGCCGGCCTCGGCGGCCGACTGGATCGGCGAGAGCGGCGGCACGTACCAGACCATCGGCAGGGTGCGGTACTCGGGGTGCAGCGGCAGCGCCAGCCCCCAGTCCATGGCCATCTTGTAGACCGGGCTCTCCTGAGCGGCCTTGATCACGTTGTCCGGAATGCCGTCCTTCCTGGCCTGCTCGATCACCTTCGGATCGTTGGGGTCAAGGAAGATCTCGCACTGGCGGTGGTAGAGGTCACGCACGTCCGGCGAGCTGGCCACTTCCTCGATGCGGTCGGCATCGTAGAGCAGCACGCCGAGGTAGCGGATACGGCCCACGCAGGTCTCGGAGCACACGGTCGGCATGCCCGACTCGATGCGCGGGTAGCAGAAGATGCACTTCTCGGACTTGCCGGTCTTCCAGTTGTAGTAGATCTTCTTGTACGGGCAGCCGGAGATACACATCCGCCAGCCGCGGCACTTGTCCTGGTCGATCAGGACGATGCCGTCCTCCTCACGCTTGTAGATCGCGCCGCTCGGGCACGAGGCCACGCACGCCGGGTTGAGGCAGTGCTCGCACAGGCGCGGCAGGTACATCATGAAGGTGTTCTCGAACTGGCCGTAGATGTCGGCCTGCACCTGCTCGAAGTTCTTGTCCTTGCGACGCTTGGCGAACTCGGTGCCGAGGATCTCCTCCCAGTTCGGGCCCCATTCGATCTTCTTCATGCGCTCGCCGGAGACCAGCGAACGGGGACGCGCCACCGGCTGATGGTCGCCCTGCTTGGCGGTATGCAGGTGCTGATAGTCGAAGTCGAACGGCTCGTAGTAGTCGTCGATCTCGGGCAGGTCGGGGTTGGCGAAGATGTTCGCCAGCACCCGCCACTTGCCGCCGATGCGCGGCTCGATCTTGCCGTCGCGGCGACGCATCCAGCCGCCCTTCCACTTGTCCTGGTTCTCCCACTCCTTGGGATAGCCGATACCGGGCTTGGTCTCGACGTTGTTGAACCAGGCATATTCCATGCCTTCACGGCTGGTCCAGACGTTCTTGCAGGTGACCGAGCAGGTGTGACAGCCGATGCACTTGTCGAGGTTGAGGACCATGCCTACCTGGGAACGAATCTTCATTTCACGGTCTCCTGCACGCTGTCGTTGCCTTCGCCATCCAGCCAGTCGATCTTCTTCATCTTGCGGATGAGGACGAATTCATCGCGGTTGGAACCAACGGTGCCGTAGTAGTTGAAGCTGTAAGAGAGCTGCGCGTAGCCGCCGATCATGTGGGTCGGCTTCGGGCACACCCGGGTCACGGAGTTGTGCATGCCGCCGCGAGTCTTGGTGACCTCGGAGCCCGGCACGTTCACCTGACGCTCCTGGGCGTGGTACATCATCACCATGCCGTCCTTGACCCGCTGACTGACGATGGCCCGAGCGGTGATGGCGCCGTTGGCGTTGAACAGCTCGATCCAGTCGTTGTCCTCGATGCCGATCTCCTGGGCGTCGTTTTCCGACATCCATACCACCGGGCCGCCGCGGTTGAGCGTCAGCATCAGCAGGTTGTCGCTGTAGGTGGAGTGGATGCCCCACTTCTGGTGCGGGGTGATCCAGTTCAGCGCCTTGGTCGGGTTGCCGTTGTCCTCCGGCATCTGGAAACCGGTAATGGTCTTGGTGTTGATCGGCGGACGATAGGTCAGCAGGCTCTCACCGAAGGCGCGCATCCAGGGGTGATCCTGGTAGAACTGCTGGCGGCCGCTCACGGTGCGCCACGGAATCAGCTCGTGGACGTTGGTGTAGCCGGCGTTGTAGGAGACATGCTCGTCTTCCAGGCCGGACCAGGTCGGGCTCGAGATGATCTTGCGCGGCTGCGCCACGATGTCGCGGAAGCGGATCTTCTCCTCGTGCTTGGGCGTGGCCAGGTGGGTGTGGTCGCGTCCGGTGATCTTGGACAGCGCATCCCACGCCTTGACCGCCACCGCACCGTTGGTTTCCGGCGCCAGGGTCAGGATCATCTCGGCGGCGTCGATCGCGGTCTCGATCTTCGGCCGGCCCTTGGCGGGACCTTCGCTCTTGCGGTAGTTCAGCTTGCCGAGCAGCTCGACCTCGGACTCGGTGTTCCAGGCGATACCCTTGCCGCCGTTGCCGATGGTCTCGAGCAGCGGGCCCACGGAGGTGAAGCGCTCATAGGTCTCGGGGTAGTTGCGCTTGACCTCGATCAGCGCCGGCATGGTCTTGCCGGGGATCGGCTCGCACTCGCCCTTCTTCCAGTCCTTCACTTCGGGCTGGGCCAGCTCGGCCGGGGAGTCGTGCTGGTGCGGCAGGGTGACCAGATCGGTCTCCTCGCCCAGGTGGCCGACGCACACTTCGGAGAACGCCTTGGCGATACCCTTGTAGATGTCCCAGTCGCTGCGCGACTCCCACGCCGGATCGGTGGCCGCGGTCAGCGGGTGGATGAACGGGTGCATGTCCGAGGTGTTGAGGTCGTTCTTCTCGTACCAGGTGGCCGTCGGCAGCACCACGTCGGAGTAGAGACAGGTGGAGGACATGCGGAAGTCCAGCGTGACCACCAGGTCGAGCTTGCCTTCCGGCGCCTCGTCGTGCCACTTCACCTCTTCCGGCTTCTGGCCGCCCATTTCGCCCAGGTCCTTGCCCTGGATACCGTTACGGGTACCCAGCAGGTACTTGAGCATGTACTCGTGGCCCTTGCCCGAGCTGCCCAGCAGGTTGGAGCGCCACACGAACAGGTTGCGCGGGAAGTTCTGCGGGCTGTCCGGATCCTCGGCGGCGAACGCCAGCTCGCCGCTCTTGAGCTGCTGTACGGCGTAGTCCTTGGTCGACATGCCCGCTTCGGCAGCCGGCTTGGCCAGGCGCAGCGGGTTGGTGCCGAGCTGCGGCGCGGAGGGCAGCCAGCCCATGCGCTCGGAGCGCACGTTGAAGTCGATCAGGCTGCCGGTGTACTTGCTGGCATCGGCCAGCGGCGACAGGATCTCCTTGACCTCGAGCTTCTCGTAGCGCCACTGGGAGGAGTGGTTGTAGAAGAAGGAGGTGGAGTTCATGTGGCGCGGCGGACGCTGCCAGTCGAGGCCGAAGGCCAGCGGAGTCCAGCCGGTCTGCGGGCGCAGCTTCTCCTGACCCACGTAGTGAGCCCAGCCGCCGCCGCTCTGGCCAATACAGCCGCACATGACCAGCATGTTGATCAGGCCGCGGTAGTTCATGTCCATGTGGTACCAGTGGTTCATCGCGGCACCCACGATGACCATGGAGCGACCCTGGGTCTTGTCGGCGTTGTCGGCGAACTCACGGGCGATGCGGGCGACCTGCTCGGCGGGCACGCCGGTGATCTTCTCCTGCCAGGCCGGGGTGTAGGGGCGGATCTGGTCGTAGGAGGTGGCGCCGTCGTCTTCACCGAAGCCGCGGTCGATACCGTAGTTGGCGCACATCAGGTCGAACACGGTGACGGCGAGAATGTCAGTGCCGTCGGCCTTCTTCAGGCGCTTGGCGGGCAGGCTGTGGAACAGCAGCTCGTTGCCGGCCACGTGGTCGAAGTGCTCGTGGGCGATGCCGCCGAAGTAGGGGAACGCCACCTTGGCCACGTCGTCGTGGTTCTCGGCCAGGGTCAGCAGCGGCTTGATTTCGGTGCCGCTGGCATCGCGCTCCTCGAGGTTCCACTTGCCTTGGTTCTCCTCCTTCTCGCCCCAGCGGAAGCCGATGGAGCCGTTGGGCACAACGAGGCGGTCGGAGAGCTCGTCCCAGGCCACGGTCTTCCACTCGGGGTTGTTCTCCTGGCCCATGGCGCCTTCGAAGTCGCTGGCGCGCAGCTGCTTGCCGGGCACGAAGCTGCCGTCCTCGCGGGCTTCGAGCTCGACCAGGAAGGGCATGTCGGAGTACTTGCGCACGTACTCGGTGAAGTAGGCGCTGGGCTTGTCGAGGTGGAACTCCTTGAGGATCACGTGACCCATGGCCATGCCCAGGGCGGCGTCGGTGCCCTGCTTGACCGACAGCCACTCGTCGGTGAGCTTGGAGACCTCGGCGTAGTCCGGGGTGATGGAGACGGTCTTGGTGCCCTTGTAGCGCACTTCGGTGAAGAAGTGGGCGTCCGGGGTGCGGGTCTGGGGCACGTTGGAACCCCAGGCGATGATGTAGCCGGAGTTGTACCAGTCGGCCGATTCGGGCACGTCGGTCTGCTCGCCCCAGGTCTGCGGGCTGGCCGGCGGCAGGTCGCAGTACCAGTCGTAGAAGCTCATGCACACGCCGCCGATCAGCGACAGGTAGCGGCTGCCCGCGGCGTAGCTGACCATCGACATGGCGGGGATCGGCGAGAAGCCGATGATACGGTCGGGGCCGAACTGCTTGGCGGTGTAGACGTTGGAGGCGGCGATCAGCTCGTTGAGTTCGTCCCAGTTTGCGCGTACGAAGCCACCCATGCCGCGAGCGCGCTTGTACTGCTTGGTCTTGGCCGGGTCGGAAACGATGGAGGCCCAGGCATCGACCGGATCGCCGTGCTGCTGCTTGGCCTCGCGCCACAGCTTGAGCAGCGGCTTGCGGATCAGCGGGTACTTGAGGCGGTTGGCGCTGTACATGTACCAGGAGTAGCTGGCACCGCGCGGGCAGCCGCGCGGCTCATGGTTGGGCAGGTCCGGGCGGGTGCGCGGATAGTCGGTCTGCTGGGTTTCCCAGGTGACCAGGCCGTTCTTGACGTAGATCTTCCAGCTGCAGGAGCCGGTGCAGTTCACGCCGTGGGTGGAACGCACGACCTTGTCGTGCTGCCAGCGCTGACGGTAGCCGTCTTCCCAGCCACGCGACTCCTCGCGGGTCTCGCCATGGTCGTTGGCGAAGGGCTCGCGGGCCTTGCGGAAGAAATTCAGCCGATCTAAGAAGTGACTCATGGTCGATCTCCAGGCTTCTTGAAGTGTTGCGTGGCACCCGGGCCACCCCGCCTGCCGTGTCGTGCGACGTGATCCACACGACCGCCGGGGCAGGTTCTTGAAGCGAAGTCTGGAGCATTGAAAAGCGGATTACTGCCAGGTTACCTCCATATACACCCCGTCTACCTACAAGGTGATAGACGGCCCGGTGAAAGGGGGTTAGTCCGCCTGGGGGGGTGGCGAGCAAGGCCTACGCGAACGCGAGCGCGTGCCGTCCCACAGCATCACCAGCATGCACACCGCCAGCGCGGCGTAGAGGAACATGAAGCCGGCGGTACGCACACCGATCCACTCGTTGCCGAGCACGAACATCAGCGGCAGCACCGCGGCGAAAAGCCCGCCCAGGGCCAGCGCCAGCCCGCCCGAGCGCACCATGTCGTCGCCGTACTCGCGGTGAAGCAGGCACATCAGGCTACCCTTGCCGATACCCATGGCCAGCCCCATGACGGCCAGCAGCGCGGTGAAGCCGTAAAGCGGCATCGAGAAGTGCAGGGTGAGGTCGCCATGCACGCCGTGGATCTGCATGGTGAAGTCGGGATAGGAGAGCAGGAACAGGCACACCATGACGCAGGCGCTGACCCACCAGCGCAGGTCGCGGAAGTCGCGCCGATCGGCCAGCGCGCCGCCGGCGATCTGCCCCACCCCGCCCGGCAGCGTGAAGGTCAGCGCCCACAGCGCGGCCAGCTTGAGCGAAAGCTGATACTGCGCCGCCAGATACCCCGGCAGCCACAGCGCCAGCGCCACGAAGGCGCCGTAGAAGAAGCTGTAGTAGAGCGCCAGGCGGCACACCGCCGGCGGCGGCAGCCAGCGCCGGCGCACCCGAACGTGCTCGGGCGGGGGCGCGAACTCATCGAGTGCTTCGGCCGACAGGGAGTCCTTTCTCGGCGCATCCTCGGCGAAGACCCACAGCAACAGCGCCACCAGCAGCACCGGCAGCAGGTAGAGCTTGGGCGCCATGGGCCAGCCGTAGGCCTGGCTGATCAAGGGCAACAGAAAATAGGTCAGTCCCGCCCCCAGCATGCCGGCACCGTAGAGCCCCAGGGCCAGGCCGGCATGACGACGCGGGCACAGCGCCGCCACGTAGACCAGCCCGGCAGCCAGTGAGCCGGCCCCCAGCCCCAGCCCGGCACCGGCCAGCAGAAACTCCAGGTAAGCGTCGGAATAGGCAATCGCCCACAGAAAGGGACAGATCAGCAGCAGACAGCCGATCATCACCCGCCGGCCGCCCACACGACGCGCCAGCGCCGCCATGGGCAGCGCCGCCAGCGCACCGGTGAACATCGGCATGGCCAGCAGCAAGGCAAACTGCACTTCGCCGAAGTGCAGCACGTGCTTCAGCTCGACGCCCAGCACGGCGAAGATGGTCCAACTGGCGAACACCAGCGCAAAGGCCAGCGGCGACAACAGCACGACCACCAGCGAACGGTAGTCGACCTGCGCGCCCAGCGGGAGGGCTTTTACGGCAGGCTGCATGAACGGTTTGTCTCATGGTGTGGTCGAAGAGATTCTCGTTTGCGCCCCCCGCCAGGTCAAAAGGGCAAGCGAGGTACCTCTTTGGTGGCAGAACACCGCATCGACCGGTAGGATGCGCCGCCAGCCCTTGGGGTTTAATGTCGCTGAGGGGTTATAGTGTCGACATGCCCCGCGCCTTTCTGGAGACGCCCGCCGTCAATGAAACTGCTGCAACGTTCCCTCGTGGCCCGTATCGTCGCTTCGCTGCTGGCGATCAGCGCCATGGCCCTTATCAGCATCGTGGTAACCATGGCCGTGGCCGGTGGCAGCCGGGGCGATGCCGCGGCGATCAACGTCGCCGGCTCGCTGCGCATGAACACCTACCAGATCGTGGCCGCCCTGCAGCGCTACGAACGCATACCCTCGCTGGAGCATCAGGCCGAGGTGCACGTGCTCAAGCGGCGCTTCGAAGAGCGCCTGGCCAGCGACGAGCTGACCGGGGCGATTCCGGTTTCCGAAGCCCACGAGCTGCGTCGCCAGTACCGCCTGATCCTCGGCCGCTGGCACAACGAACTCGCCCCCCAGGTGAGCGAGGCGGTGGCCAGCCAATACGTGCGCATCGATCCGCTCAACCGCACCCTGGATGGCCTGGTGGGCGACATCGACACCATGGTCAAGCAGCTCGAGCAAAATACGGAAGCCAAGATCCGCCTGCTCAGTGCGCTGCAGATCCTGTTCCTGGGCCTGACGGCGGTGGTGGTAGCCATCGCGCTCTACGACATCCGCCACAACCTGGTGTCGCCGCTGCGCCAGCTGATGGTGCTGGCCCGCGAAGCCGCGCGCCGCAATTTCTCGCTGCGTACCCAGCTCAAGGGCAGCGACGAGCTGGCCATGCTCGGCAAGACCTTCGACACCATGTCCGAGGAGCTGGGCACCAGCTATGCCGAGCTCGAAGCAAGAATCAAGCGCAAGACCCGTGAGCTCGAGCGCAGCAGCCAGGTCATGCAGGTACTCCACGACGGCAGCCGCTCGCTCTACGGCGGCGGCAACGACCTGTGCACCAGCGCCGCGCCCATGCTGCGCCGGGTGGCGGAACTGCTCGACATCGGCCCTATCCGACTGTCGCTCAACGACCCCCACGACGATCGCCAGATTCCAGTGCTCGCCACTCACGCCGCGCGACGTCCGGACTTTTGCCGCGACCATGACTGCCACGCCTGCCTGATCTCCCCGCGCCCTCTGCGTCTATCCGATACCGAAGAGGGCGACTGCGTGCTGCTGCCAGTGAGCGTGGGCGACGAGATGCTCGGCACCCTGGAAGTCTGGCACCCCAAGGACGAGCGCCTCTCCGACGGCGTGCGGCGACTGCTCAACGCCCTGGCCGACCAGCTGGCCACGGCGGTGTACCTGCAGCGACGCATCGAAGAGGAGCAGCAGGTCTCGCTGATGAGCGAGCGCACCATCATCGCCCGCGAACTGCACGACTCCCTGGCCCAGTCGCTCTCCTACCTCAAGATGCAGGTGGCGCGGCTGGAGCGCATGCAGGCCAAGGATGCCCCCAAGGAGATGCAGGCAGCGGTGTTCGACGAGCTGCGCACCGGACTCAACAGTGCCTACCGCCAGCTGCGCGAGCTGCTCACCACCTTCCGCCTCAAGCTGGAGGGGCCCGGCCTGCAGTCGGCGCTGCAGCAGACCACTGCCGAGTTCTCCGAGCGCATGGGCGCCCCGGTAGAGCTGCACTTCGACGTGCCGCCGCATTTGCTCAACCCCAATGAAGAGATTCACGTGCTGCAGATCGCCCGCGAGGCGCTGAGCAACACGCACAAGCATGCCCAGGCGCACTGGGCCGCCGTCACGGTGAAATTCCACCATGCGCGTATCGTGCTGCGCATCGAGGATGACGGCGTGGGCCTCGAGAACGACGACTCGCCGCCCATGCACTATGGTCTGGTCATCATGCGTGACCGCGCCCACACCCTGAGCGGAGAGCTCAAGCTCTCCAATCGGGCCGAGGGCGGCACCTGTGTGGAAGTGGTCTTCACGCCCCAGACGGCGCGCCTGATCACCCGCCAGCCGGCCATCGAACCCACCCTTCACGACCAAGGAAACTGAGACCCATGGGCCAGTCAGTCAACGAGACCCCCGCCAGTATCCTGATCATCGACGACCACCCTCTGCTGCGCCGTGGCGTGGCTCAGCTGCTGGAGCTGGAGGACGACCTCGAACTGGTCGGCGACACCGGCGAACCACAGCAGGGCGTGGGCCTGGCCGCCGAGCTCGACCCCGACATGATCCTGCTCGACCTCAACATGCCGGGCATGGACGGTATCCAGACGCTCAAGGCGCTGCGCGACTCGGGCTATGCCGGGCGCATCGTGATGTTTACCGTCTCCGATCACGAGGATGACCTGGTGGCGGCCCTGCGCGGCGGCGCCGACGGCTACCTGCTGAAGGACATGGAGCCCGAGGAGATGGTGCGCCAGCTGCGCCAGGCGGCGCTGGGACGCATGGTGGTGAGCGAGAGCCTCACCGCCCTGCTGGCCGAGGCGCTGCGCAACCAGCGGTCGGCGCCGGCCACCCCCGACATCCACAGCCTGACCCAGCGCGAGCGCGAGATCCTGCGTGAGCTGGCCGGCGGTCTCTCCAACAAACTCATTGCGCGCAAGCTCGACATCTCCGAGGGCACGGTGAAGGTGCACGTGAAACACCTGCTGAAGAAGCTCAATCTGCGCTCGCGAGTGGAAGCGGCGGTTTGGGCCGTGCAAGAAGGCATCGATAGATAGAAAGCCGGGGGGATACCCCGGTTCTGTGTGGATACCTCCAAAGACTTCCAGGCGCCGACAAGGCGCCTTTTTCTTGCCTCGGTGCTTTTTCCTTCGTCACAAAAACAATGACTTAGCCAAATACCCCTGCTACCTCTCAAGAGGTATTTCCCTGATTTTGCGGCATTTTCGGCCGGTTTCGCCGTTCTTTTCCCGGGCGTATCTTTGCCTCAACCGAACCTGAATTGATCCCGGTCAGGACGGATGTCGCAAGGCGGGATCAGTGGAAACTCAAGGGGAAAACGTCATGGCTAAATCGAGCGCCGATATCGGCAAGCTCGGCGCCGGCAGACCGAAGAATGCCGACATCGAGCACTGGGATATCGAAAACGAACAGTTCTGGGAGCAGGAGGGCAAGCGAGTCGCCTCCCGTAACCTGTGGATCTCCATCCCCAGCCTGCTGATGGGCTTCGCGGTATGGATGATGTGGGGAATGATCACCACCCAGATGCAGAATCTGGGCTTCCCCTTCGCCGTCGATCAGCTCTTCATGCTGACCGCCATTGCCGGCCTCTCCGGGGCCACCCTGCGCATTCCCGCCTCGTTCATGATCCGCATCGCCGGCGGGCGCAATGCCGTATTCTTCACCACCGCCCTGCTGATGATCCCCGCCTTCGGCACCGGCGCCGCGCTGATGAACCCCGACACACCGTTCTGGGTGTTCCAGGTCCTGGCGCTGCTCTCGGGCATCGGCGGCGGTAACTTCGCCGCCTCGATGAGCAACATCTCGACCTTCTTCCCCAAGAAGAAGCAGGGCTACGCCCTGGGCATGAACGCCGGCCTGGGCAACTTCGGCGTCACCATCATGCAGATCCTGATCCCGCTGGTGATGACCGTGGGCATCTTCGGCGCCATTGCCGGCGGCTCCATGGAGCTGCAGAGCGCCAGCGGCACGCTGATCGGCCGCATCGAGGCGGGCACGCCGACCTGGATCCAGAACGCCGGCTTCATCTGGCTGGTGTTCCTGGTGCCGCTGGCCTTCCTCGGCTGGTTCGGCATGAACAACCTGCGTCCCATCACGCCCAACCCGGGCACGCCGATGCAGGCCTTCGGCAAGATCCTCGGCCTCTACGGCGTGGGCGTCATCGCCACCGTGGTGGGTATCGTCACCCTGCAGTGGTTGGGCATGTGGGTCGCCCTGCCGGTCACCATTCTGCTGACCCTGGGGCTGATGCGCCTGATCCCCGGTGAGATCAAGCCCAACATCCAGAAGCAGTTCGCCATCTTCTCGAACAAGCACACCTGGTCGATGACGGTGCTCTACATCCTGACCTTCGGCTCGTTCATCGGCTTCTCCGCCGCGCTGCCGCTCTCGATCAACGTCATCTTCGGCAACATGATGGAAGTGGCCGCCGACGGCAGCGTGAGCCGCGTGGTCAACCCCAACGGCCCCAGCGCCCTGACCTGGGCCTGGATCGGGCCCTTCGTCGGCGCCCTGATCCGCCCCTTCGGCGGCTGGGTCTCCGACAAGGTGGGCGGCTCCATCGTCACCCAGGTGATCTCGGTGGTCATGGTGGTGGCCTCGGCGGTGACCGGCTACGTGATGATGCTGGCCTACAACTCCACCGACCCCAACAGCTACTTCGCCCTGTTCATGCTGCTGTTCGTGATCCTGTTCGCCGCCAGCGGCATCGGCAACGGCTCCACCTTCCGCAGCATCGGCGTGATCTTCAACGCCCAGCAGAAAGGTCCGGTACTGGGCTGGACCTCCGCCGTGGCCGCCTACGGCGCCTTCATCGCCCCGGTGGTGATGGGCGGTCAGATCCGTGCCGGCACCCCCGAGCTCGCCATGTACGGCTTCGCGATCTTCTACGCGGTGTGCCTGCTGATCAACTGGTGGTTCTACCTGCGCCCCGGCGCCGAGATCAAGAATCCCTGAAATGCCGTCCGTGCTCCGGCTGCACGCCGGAGCACACCCCTTACCCTTGCCTTCTTCGGAGGGATGTCATGAAAGTCATGATCGCTTATGACGGCTCACGCAACGCCAAGCTGGCCCTGGCGCAAACCGTCAGCCTGTTTCGCTGCAACGCCCCCACGCTGATCCTGGTCGGCGTGGCGGAAAATCCCGGCGACTCCACCGATGCCAACGAGGAACTGTTCCAGCAGGAGTACGAGGAGCTCAAGGCCGCGCTCAAGGAGGGCGCCGACTTCGCCCATCAGGAAGGCTTCGAGGTCGACTGGGTGCTGGCCGAGGGCGACGCCCGCAAGATGCTGCTGCAAGCCACCAAGAAGCACACTCCCGACATGCTGGTCATCGCCCGCCACAGCAGCAAACCCGACGGCGGCATCATCGCCCAGTCGCTGAGCTACTTCGTCGACGAACTCGACTACATGACCTTCGGCAAGGTCAGCTCGTTTCTCGCCCGGCGCGTCGAATGTCCGCTCCTGATCCTGCCCAGCCCGTGACGGCGATCCCGTCATACGTGGCCAATTTCGCTTTCACTTCAGGATGATACGACCATGAAAGTGTCTTCCATCTTCAAATTCCGCAGTCCGGAGATCAGGGCCCTACACCTGACCTGGATCGCGTTCTTCATCACCTTCTACGTCTGGTTCAACATGGCGCCCTTGGCATCGAGCATGCTCAAGAGCGTCGACTGGCTGACCCGCGACGACATCCGCCTGTTCGCCATCGTCAACGTGGCGCTGACCATCCCGGCACGTATCATCGTCGGCATGGCGCTGGACCGCTTCGGCCCGCGCCGGGTGTTCTCGGTGCTGATGGTCTCCATGGCCGTTCCGGCACTCGTGTTCGCCTTCGGCAACACCATGTCGCAGTTGCTGATCTCGCGCCTGGTGCTCAGCTCCATCGGCGCCAGCTTCGTGGTCGGTATCCACATGACCGCGCTGTGGTTCAAGCCCAAGGACATCGGCTTCGCCGAAGGCTTCTATGCCGGCTGGGGCAACTTCGGCTCCGCCGTGGCCGCCATGACCCTGCCCACCATCGCCCTGACCATGTTCGGCGGTGCCGACGGCTGGCGCTACGCCATCGGCATGAGCGCCATCGTGATGGCCGCCTACGGGGTGTTCTACTGGTTCGCCATCACCGACGGCCCCGACGCCCGCGCCCACCGCAAGCCGCGCAAGGCGCTGGCCATGGAAGTGAGTTCCTGGCGCGACATGATCCTGCTGATCCTGTGGACCATCCCGCTGGTGGGCTGTCTGGCCATCCTGGTGTGGCGCATCGAGGGCATGGGCTACCTCTCCTCCACCGGCGCACTGATCTGCTACGCGGTGATCGCCGCCGTGGTGATCTACCAGATCGTGCAGATCCTGCGGGTCAACATTCCGATCCTCAAGAAGGGCGTACCGGAGGACGACAAGTACTCCTTCGGCAGCGTGGCCGCGCTCAACAGCACCTACTTCGCCAACTTCGGCGCCGAGCTGGCGGTGGTTTCCATGCTGCCGATGTTCTTCGAGGAGACCTGGGGGCTGACCGCCGCCGCGGCGGGCATGATCGCCGCCTCGTTCGCCTTCGTGAACCTGGTGGCGCGCCCCATGGGCGGCCTGGTGTCCGACCGCATGGGCAACCGCCGCTTCGTCATGCTCAGCTACATGTTCGGCATCGGTATCGGCTTCGTGCTGATGGCCCTGCTCAACTCCAACTGGCCGCTGATCATCGCCATCGCCATCACCATCTTCACCTCCTTCTTCGTGCAGGGGGCAGAGGGCGCCACCTTCGGCATCATCCCCTCGATCAAGCGCCGCATCACCGGCCAGATTTCGGGCATGGCCGGCGCCTACGGCAACGTGGGAGCGGTGGTCTACCTGACCATCTTCACCTTCGTCACCCCCACCCAGTTCTTCTACATCATCGCCGGCGGCGCCTTCCTCAGCTGGCTGATCTGTCTGATCTGGCTGAAGGAGCCGGAAGGCGCGTTCGACGAGGAGTACTACGTCTCCTCGGTGGACCGCATGATCGAAGAGCAGGAACTAGCCGCGGCACAGGCGCAGGCCAAGTCATGACGGTAGGCTGATCGAGCTCTGTAAGGCTCACCAAGGCGGCGACTTCGGTCGCCGCTTTTTTGTCGGTGGGGTGTTGTCAGGGCTAGGCTTTATTGGGCGTGACGCTCGAGTTCATGCAGCGCAGCCCGGGCCAGGAAACCGGAACGGCTCTTGTAATCGCTGTGCTTCGCCACGGTGCTGTCGATGCGCTTGATCAGCAGATCGGGCAGGGTAACGTTGATCTTGTGACTCTTGCCCAGATAGGGAGTCATGTCGATCTCGACCGCGGCCCAGATCCACCCGGCGAAGTCGGGATTCTCCAGATGCTGCTGGATGGCGGTAGCGGTGGGAATGGGGTCGCCGTGCTCCGACAGGCTTTCGAGATGTCCTTCTATGGCCTCCCGCGCATTGGCGATTGCCTCGTCGAAGGTATCGCCAGCGGAGAAGCAGCCCGGCAGATCGGGCACGACTACGCCATAAGCGTGCTGCTCGTCGCCAACCTCGATCGCAATGGGATAGTGCATGGTGTCGCTCCTGTGTGGTGGCCAGGCGCTACCGGACTCACTTGAGACCGGCTTGTTTTCTGATTCCTTGTATCAAGCCCTTCTTCAGGTCTTTCTTGGGGTGAGGCACGGTGATGGTCCCGGGCTTGTGTGGATGGCGAAAGTGGTGGTGGCTTCCCTTGATCCGGTCCAATGTCCAGCCATCGGCTTCCAGCTCCTTTATCAGATCTGCGCTCTTCACACCCGGCTCCTTGCCGTGTTTTTGGGGTTATAGTAACCCCGAAAAGGCAACTCCGCAAGAGTTAATAACTCCTATAACTCCACTTCAGTTTTCTTTTGCGTCCGGCTTCTGTGAGAAAGCTGAGCTACGCCCTCTTGCGAGTCGCAACCTTCTTCTCACGGCCTTCATTGTTAGCAAAGGAGGTTTTGACCCAAGGCAAGGACAGCCAGCACCTTGCGAGGCATAGTGTCGATAATAGGCATTCAAAATACTCTTTCAGCTATCGACACACACCCACGGGAGGGAGCGATGTCCACCATCTCGTACTCCAATGCGCCAGCCGACACGGCCGCAGCGCCGCTCGATACGCGAGGCCGGGCTCTGGCCGCCGTCGTCTACGTGCTCTATCTGGGCAGCATCATGGCGGTGGTCACCGCACCCATCGGCGTGCTGCTCGCCCACCTTCGCCGTCGCCGCAATGCGGAATGGGTGGAAAGCCACCTGCTGTTCCAGATCCGTACCTTCTGGCTGGGTGCCCTGGCCGGTGGGGCGGTGCTGGCCGCCTGGTACCTGCTGGGCCTGATCGGCGCACCCTCCTGGGCTTCCTGGGTGCTGGGCTACGGTTTCTTCACCGCCTGCCTGGCCTGGACCATCGGTCGCAGCGGCGTGGGGATCAACCGCCTGCTGAACGACCGCGCTATCGATGACCCGCGCAGCCTGCTGTTCGGCGGCGCCAAGGTGTCACTGGAAGACTGATTGGGGAGCTCGCCGATGACTACCGCCACCTCGCCCCTGCGCCTGGCGCCGACACGTTCCGCTGCCGTCACCGGCCTGGCTTGGGGCTTCATTGCGTTCTCCACGCTGACCGTGGCGCTGCTCACCCTGCCGCTACTGCCTGGCGAAGCGCTGATCGCCTCGCTGGGCGTCGAAACCGGCAGCGGTGGGCTCACCGGCGGGGTGGCCTGGCTGATCGAGCGCAGCAATACCGTGACCGGCCTACTGATGGTGGGCGCCGCCGTGACCCTGGTGCTCTCCGTGGCGCTGCTGCTGCGCCGCCGCTGGGCGCGACCGGCGTTCCTCGGCCTGATGGCGGCCGGCTTCGTCGGCGTGCTGGGCGGCGCCGCCCTGACCCCGCTGACCTTCGGCTTCATGGCCGATGCGGCCGGCGAAATGGCCCGCTATGAGGATGCTGTAGCGGGTCTGATCGGCGCCCTTTCGGTGTTGATCATGGTGGCCACCGCGCTGGTGGTGCTGTTCGCCTGGGCCGGCTGGAAGCTCACTACGCCGGCGGTGCGCGCCGAATTCGAGCGCACGCCCGTCGCCACGGAGCGCTAAGTGGCGGATCGTCACGAGCTGTCTCAGCCGCGGCCGCTGCCCAACCCTGGCTGGGGACCGCTGGCGGCGCTGCCCGGCAATCCGCTGATGTGGGTGCTGATCCTCAGCGAGATCGTGGTGTTCGCCGCCTTCTTCGGTCTGTTCGCCTGGCTGCGGGCCGGCGAGCGCGAGGTCTTCGACGCCTCCCAGCAGTTGCTCGATCCGATGACCGGTGGCATCAACACCATGGTGCTGCTGACCAGCGGGCTGTTCGCCGCCCTGGCGGTGCAGTCGATCGGCCGCGGCGACAGACACCGCTGCCGCCAGTGGCTGGGAGCGGCCTTCGCCCTGGGCGTGGTGTTCTGCGTGGTCAAGGTAGTGGAGTATGCCGACAAGCTCGGCCAGGGGCTCGCGCCCGAGACCAACACCTTCTTCACCTTCTACTACCTGCTGACCGGCTTCCACTTCGCCCACGTGCTGTTCGGCCTGGGGCTGATCGCCCTGGTGGCCTGGCGCATCTCCCATGACAACGTGGAAACCGCCGCCGCCTTCTGGCACATGGTCGATCTGATCTGGATCCTGCTCTACCCGATCATCTACCTGCTGAGGTGAGCCCATGCGCGCCATGCAAGACGCCTTTCGCGATGCCGCCACCCGCCGGCTGCTGATTACCTGGGCGGTGCTGATGGGGCTGACGCTGGTTACCATGCTCTCCGCACAGTTGGGCGGCGATGCCCGCCTGGCCGCCCTGCCGTTGTGGTCGGCGGGCCTGCTGCTGGCCACCACCTTCTTCAAGGTGCACCGGGTGCTGATGGTGTACCTGGGCCTGGCCGACGCTTCGCCGGCCTGGCGCGGCGCCTTCGTCGGGCTGGTGCTGGCCACCCTGGCGCTGGTGGCATCCGGCTATCTTGTCGCCCAGTTAGCCTAACCATCGTCCTCGAGAGAAGTGAACGAAACGGCGCCGCTATCGGGGATAGCGGCGCCGTTTGCGTGGTAGTGACGGCGGGGTCAGTAGGTGGGAGGAGGTGGTCCTACCCCAGCCCACTCGGCCAGCCGCCGGCCCAGGCGGATCAGGCCGTAGACGGCGAAGGGAGCAACGAACATCATCAGGATGCCCCAGTCCTGGGTGTTGATCACCCAGGCCAGCGGGGTGATCACCGCAAAGGCGGCCAGCAGACCAAGGCACAGGGCAATGGCGGGACGGTTTACTGTCATCTTCACTCCCCCTAGTTACCTATGATTTGACGGTAGATACCCGGCAGCGCCAGCGACAGGTGCTCCGGCCGGTTGACGATGGCATAGCTGCCGCGACCGAACAGGTGCGACACGTACTGGTGCGCCTCGCTGTCGATGGTCACGCCGAACACGCGCACCTCGTGCTGGCGCGCCTCGAGCACCGCCCGGCGGGTGTCCTCGATGCCGTAGCGGCCCTCGTAGTAGTCGGTGTCGTTGGGCTTGCCGTCGGTGAGCAGCAGCAGCAGCCGGTGCCGGTTGGGCCGTTCGGAGAGCTCCTTGGTCACGTGTCGGATCGCCGGCCCCATGCGGGTGTAGTGGCCGGGCTTGAGCGCCGAGATGCGTCTTGCCACCCGTTCGTTCATGGCCTCGTCGAAGGTCTTGAGCGTGTTGACCCACACCTTCTGGCGCCGATGCGAGGTGAAGCAGTGGATGCTGTAGTCGTCGCCGCAGCCGGCCAGGCCGTGGCCCAGCACCAGCAGCGCCTCCTTGGCTACGTCGAGCACCCGGCGATCCTCCAGCCAGGCGTCGGTGGAGAGCGAGACGTCGACCAGGATCGACACCGCCAGGTCGCGGGCCTGCTGGCGGGTGGCCTGATAGAGCCGGTCGCTGGACTCGCCGGTGGCGGCCAGGTCGCAGCGCGAGCGGATCACCGCGTCCATGTCGAGCTCGGTGCCGTCGTACTGGCCGCGCAGGGTCTCGCGGCGCGGTCGCAGCGCCTCGAACTCTCGGCGTACGCGGCGAATGCGCCGCTGGGTAGCGGCATCGGGCTGCCACTGCTCGCCCTCTTCGCTGGCAAGCTCGGTGTGTACCAGGCAGTGTTCGGGCAGATAGATTTGCTTGCGGTAGTTCCACTCGGGGTAGGTGTGCTTGCCGCGCAGGCGCTCGCCCAGCGCCTCGTCCGGCGGCAGGTCGAGGTCGACCTTGATGCGCGTCGCCGCCCGCTGCTTGTGCGGGCTGAGGATGATCTCCTCCATCTGCTCGGCGGCGCGCTTGGCTTCCTCGTCCTCGTTGTCCTCGACCAGGCGGTTGAGGTTCACCATCTCGGTCCAGGAGAGCATCTTCTCGAAGCGGTTGGCGATCAGCGGATCGTCGCGCTCGGTCTGGTCCTGGCGCTTGCGCTCGGCCTTGCGCTTGCCGTCGCTCACCGTCTGGGCGCTGTTGGTCTCGCCCTCTTCGGGGTCGTCCCTGCTCTCGTCGCGGCCCGCTCCGGTCCCCAGAGTGACCACCTGGCCCCACAGCGGCACCGGCAGCGGCGGACGATAACCGCGCGGCGCGCCGATGCCGTCGAGCGACAGCTCGGGCCGCATCACGGCGTGGTGCAGGGCCGCGGCCCAGCCTTCCAGCTCCCGCGCTTCGCCGAGCAGCACGCGCAGGGTCTGCTCCAGCGCCAGCTCCATGGTCGGCAGGCGCTTGCGGGCCGGGCGCACCAGCAGCAGTGCCTGGCACAGCCGGCGATAGCGCTCGGCCAGCCCGGGGAAGCGTTCGAACGCGGCGTCGCGGGCGCGCACCGCCTCGCGCAGGCGAGCCAGGTCGGCGCGCAGCGGGTCGCGCTGCGGTTCGGGCTCACGCGCGACGGCCAAGTAGGCCACCAGCCAGAAGTAGAGATCGCGATTGAGCCCGGCATCGGGAAACAGATCGATCTGCGGCGGCAGCAGCAGGTTCTCCTCGTCGCGCCGGGCCTGGTCGATGGCCTCGTCGTCGAAGCCTAGCCGCTGACGCAGCGACAGGCGGTGATTGGAGCTGCGCGCGATGATGGCGGCGACTTCAACGCCCGCCTCGCCGCCGCTGGCGCGGAAGAACACGCCGAGCACGTGACGCATCCGCTCCATGGTGACGGCCGCCTCTGGATAGCGCTGATAGCTGGCCGCACTGGAGGCCCAGCGATGCCAGTGGCGACCGACGAACTCTTCGAGCTCGAGAAATTGCATGAGCGACCTCCTGATCGCAAGGCGCTAACCGGCGCTGTAGTTCTGGGGCTGATTCGCTGTGGAATATTCAGCCGAAAGTGGCGCGAATCGACTCGATCAACCCTTCCTGCACGTCCAGATCGTCCGAGAGCGGCTCGACCAGGGTGGCGCGGGTGGCCTCGAGAATCGGCATGCCGGCGTTGATCAGGGTGGCGCAGTAAACCAGCAGGCGGGTGGAGACCCCCTCTTCCAGGTCCTGGCCCTTGAGCTCGCGCAGGCGCCCGGCCAGGTTGACCAGTGCGGCGCAGCGCTCATGGGAGAGACCGCTCTCACGGGCGACGATGTCGCACTCTACCCGCGGCGGCGGGAAGTCGAACGACATCGCCACGAAGCGCTGACGGGTGCTCGGCTTAAGTGACTTGAGAATGTGCTGATAGCCGGGGTTGTAGGAGACCACCAGCATGAAATCGTCCGGCGCCTCGAGCAGCTCGCCGGTGCGTTCCAGCGGCAGCAATCGACGGTCGTCGGTAAGGGGGTGCAGCACCACGGTGACGTCCTTGCGGGCTTCCACCACCTCGTCGAGATAGCAGATGCCGCCCTCGCGCACGGCGCGGGTCAGCGGGCCGTCGACCCAGCGAGTCTCGCCGCCCTGCAGCAGGTAGCGGCCGGTGAGGTCGGCGGCAGTGAGGTCATCGTGACAGGAAACGGTGAACAGCGGACGGCCCAGCTTGGCCGCCATGTGGCTGACGAAGCGGGTCTTGCCGCAGCCGGTCGGCCCCTTGAGCAGCAGCGGCAGGCGCTGCCGGTACGCCTGCTCGAACAGCGCGCACTCGTTGCCGACCGGTTCGTAGTAGGGCAGCTCGCGCGCGAAGGCGGCAGCGGCGTTGGTGGCAATAGCGGTATGCATGGCGAAACCTCCCCAAGAAAGAAGAGCCGGGAGAGAAGAGGACGGGGCGGCATGCCGCCCCGCCCCTGGCTCACTCGGTAGCGACGATGGAGGGCTGCTTGACGTGTGCACCTACCTGCTCACGCGCCGGCCCGAACACCGCGTAGAAGAACATGGCGGCGGCAATGGCAACGAAGATGCCGGTGCCGAAGCGCATCACGTAGAACAGCTCGAGCTGTGCCTGTACCTGCATGAAGTTCATGCCCAGCACCCGCTGCAGGTGGGTCTGTACCACACCGGCGAAGGTCAGGGTGAAGGTCATGAACCACATGGCCGAGGTCATGATCCAGAACGCCCACATGTTGAGCACCTGGTTGTAGGGCTGCACGCGGCGCAGCTGCGGCATGGCGTAGGTGATGATACCCATCACCAGCATCACGTAGGCGCCGTAGAAGGCCAGATGGCCGTGGGCCGCAGTGATCTGAGTACCGTGGGTGTAGTAGTTGATCCACGACAGGGTGTGCATGAAGCCCCACACGCCGGCGCCGAAGAAGGCCACGGCAGCACAGCCCAGGGTCCACAGCATGGCGGCCTTGTTGGGGTGGTTGCGGCTGCCCTTCCAGAACATGTAGAAGGCGAACACCACCATGGCGAAGAACGGGATCACCTCCAGGGTGGAGAAGATGCTGCCGATCGGCTGCCAGTAGCCGGGGGTGCCGATCCAGTAGTAGTGGTGACCGGTGCCCAGCAGGCCGGAGAACAGCGCCAGGCCGACGATGACGTAGAGCCACTTCTCGATGATCTCACGGTCCACGCCGGTCATCTTGATCAGCAGGTAGCCGAGCAGCGAGGCCATGATCAGCTCCCACACGCCTTCCACCCAGATGTGCACGATCCACCACCACCACAGCTTGTCCAGCGCCAGGTTGTCGGGGTTGTAGAAGGCGAACAGCCAGAACACCGCGGCCAGCCACAGGCCCAGCATCAGCACCATGTTGATGGCGGTCTTGCGGCCCTTGAGCATGGTCATGCTGGTGTTGAACAGGAACATCAGGAACGAGACGGTGATCATCAGCTTCGACCACAGCGGCTGCTCGAGGTAGTGACGCCCCTCGTGGATACCGAACTGGTAGCTGATCAGCGCGCCGGCGCCGGCAATGGCGAACAGCAACAGCTGGAAGTAGGCCAGCTTGGGGCTGTAGATCTCGTTCTCCGCCTCTTCCGGCATCAGGTAGTAGGTGCTACCCATGAAGCCGATCAAGAGCCACACGATCAAGAGGTTGGTATGGCTGGTACGGGTGATGTTGAAGGGCATCGCCTCGGACATGAAGTGCGGCCACACGTAGGCTGCCGCTGCCGCCAGTCCGAAGACGATCTGTAGAGCGAATAGTGCCATTGCCAGCATGAAGAACGGCAAGGCCACCTTCTGCGTTTCGTATTTCATGGTGCGACTCCTTGGTTCCTGGAAGGGGGATCAGCCCGCCGGGTGCGGCGGCCAGCCCTGGGTGTCGATGGAATCGGTCCACTCCAGGAAATCGATCAACGCCCGCATCTCTTCGTCGTTGATGTCGTGAGCCGGCATCTGGCGACGTCCCGGGGCACCGGTGGGCTGGGCGTTCATCCATGCCGTCAGCGCCATGCGGGCCCCTTCGGGGTTGTCGCGTCCGCCGAAGCGGGTCCAGACGTTGCCGATCTCAGGCGCGAAATAGGAGCCTTCGCCGAGAATGGTATGGCAGTTGATGCAGTTGTGCTCTTCCCAAACGTGCTTGCCCAGGCGCACGGAGTCCGACATGGGCTGGGTCGAGGTGTTGACGATGTAGAAATGGCTGTGAGCCGTCAGTGCGGCGAACAGCAGGAAAAAGAATAGCGAGCCGCCGTAGAAGATATTACGGGCCGCCGCCTTGGTGAGGCCTTCGGTCATGGGCCTTTCCCCCCTCGCTGGTGACACTTCAGGGACCTGCGACCGAAGTCGGCGAGCCCCACCCCTAAAACAAGCATCTATAATGCATCTTAAGAGTAACGCCACGAGTCAGAGGCGGCATTGACCTTCGTCAAATCGGCGGTGATGAACGGCAGCGGCAGAGAGAGAACGGGGCTTTCAGAGAGCGGTGGAATGTCGCACGGCGGGCCGCTGGGGCCCGCCCGTCAGTCGTTTACCGCCTGTTATCGGTGATGTCCTCGATCCAGGTCAATGCCGCCACCCCCGCCGGCAGCCCCAGGGTGGGAATGGCCAGCATGGCCACCTGCTTCAGGGCCTCCGGCTCGATGCCTTCGTCCATGGCACGCCGCATATGCGAATGCACGGCACCTTCCGAGCCGCCGCCCACCGCCAGCGCCAGCTTGACCAGGCGCCGCGTGCGGTCGTCCAGCGGCCCCGCCTCGGCACATGCCTTGCCCAGCGAAGCGAAGGCGCGCCACACCTCGGGATAGTCGTCGGCCACCTTGCCGGCACCGGAAGGAAGATCTTGATTGGCCATGTGGTTTTCCTCGTCTTGTCGTGAATGTCTCGGCAGGCTTCAGTATAGAAGCCTGCTCCGTCCGGGAAAGCGCCCGTCTCAGAGAGGGAGGAAGAACCAGGGATCCTTGGTCATGGCCGTGCCCATGATGTAAACGAACACCACGATTGCGGCCAGCGCTGCCAGCCCCCGCGTCATCGGCGTACGCCCGCGCTTGATCGCCACGGTGCCGAGCAGGATGTAGCCGAGCAGCCCCAGCAGCTTGGCGGCCAGCCACGGATGCTGGTGTGGCCACATCGAGAGCATGGTCATCAGCGTGATCCCCAGCAGCAGCAGCAGGGTGTCGTTGACGTGGGGCAGTATCCTCACCCAGCGCCGCTGCAGCAGGGAAACCTCGCGCACCGACCACCAGGCGCGCACGATGAAGAAGGTGATACTGAGCACTGCGGTAGTCATGTGCAGATGCTTGATCAGCGAGTAGTACTCGATCATCGACTGGCTCCGTCCCTAGCTGTTGCCCGTTCGCCCCGGGCCGCCTAGCCCGCCTGGCCGTCTGCCCGGGCGCTCAATAGTGGCAGCGTATAGTGAAACAGGAAGATGAGGTAGGCGATACACCAGAAGATGATGCTCAGGTTGTAGGTCCAGTGGGTGATCTGCGGGAACATGGCGAGTATCGGCGAGCGCAGCAGGGCACCGGCGAAGATCAGCGCCAGGCCCACGCCGATACCGGGCAGGGTGCGGATCTCGCGTCCGGTGTGACCCAGCGACACGCGGGCCATCATTGCCAGCATCATGGCGCCGATGCCGCCGATGGCCAGGGCATGCAGGGCCAGCTCGACGCGGAAGACGCCCAGCAGTGCCATGGCCCACATCGTCAGACCGACCGGCACGAAGGCATAGCTCAGGTGCAGGCCCCACAGCAGCGGCTCACGCAGGGTCAGGTGGCCCTCCCAGCGCACCAGACGCACCAGGCTGGCTGCTGCCGCCACCAGCATCACGCTGGCCAGCAGCGCAGGCGGCACGGTGGCACCGAGCAGCACCGCGAGTTGCAGCAGCACGATCGCCAGCAGCGAGCCCAGGGTCAGCCTCTCCAGCGCCGGAATCGCCGCCGGCTGCGGCCGCCCCAGCTTGCGCGAGGTGAAGAAGGGAATCACCCGGCCGCCCAGCAGTACCATCAGCACCGCGATCAACAGCACGCCGAGATAGCCGCCTTCGCGAATCAGCGCGAACTTGCCCTGGGCCACCCCCAGGTGCATGGCCAGATTGGCCCCGGCCAGCAGCAGCAGTACCGGCACGAACATCAGGTTGCGCCACAGCTTCACCGCCACCACCAGGCGCCCCATTACCAGCGCCGCCAGCGGCAGGAAGGCCACGTCGAGGGCGATCAACAGCCACACCGGCAACCCCATGGGAAACGCCAGGGTGATCCTCGCCGCTAGCCACAGCGCCACCAGGCCCAGCAGCGGTGCACCGCTAAGGCTCGGCCGGCCGGTCCAGTTCTGCACCGCGGTGAGCAGGAAGCCCACCACCACGGCGGCGCCGAAGCCGAAGATCATCTCGTGCTGGTGCCACCACATCAGCCCGCCGTGGGGGCGCAGCAGGATGTCGCCGTGCCAGAAGGCGAACCACACCACCATGGCCAGCACGCTGAACAACGACGCCAGCAGGAAGAAGGGGCGAAACGCCAACCGCGCCAAGGGCAGGCGCGGCTGGTGGGGAGCGGGGGAAGCGGTGTTCATGGCGGCATACCCGACTTGAATGCTTGGATGAATCCATTATGGCGATTCGCGTCGGGTTGCTTCATGACGAGTATCAAGAATGCTTCTTTTTAATCGCCCGCGCAGCCAATGATTACTAATGGCTGGTGCCTTCCTCGTACTGCGTCTTGTTCCACACATTGTACTTGCCCGATGGCCGCTTCATCGGCATGCGCCCCAGCTCCTCCAGGGTGTTGGCGTCGAGCCACAGCAGGTAGCCGTCGTCGTCCCAGATGCTCAGCAGCAGGGTCTCGCCGCGGCGGTCGAACTCGACGTGGGCGGCGGTCTTGCCCGGTTCGGGGATCAGCGTCTCGACGATCTCCAGGCTCTGCTTGTCGATCACGTGGATGCGGTCGTGGTTGGGACCGAAGAAGACGTCCACCCAGGCGTAGGGCGAGTTCTCGTGGCTGCGCATGAAGAAGCCGGGACCGTCGGTCTCGATATGGGTGATCAGCGACCAGTCGGTCATGTCGAACACCGAGACCTGCCCCTTGTCGATGTGCGGCATCGCCATCACCCGGCGCCCATCCAGCTCCCAGGTGATGCCGGCGCCCAGGTGCGGCATGCCCTCCAGCGGCAGGTCGGCGACCTTGACCTCCTCATCCATGTCGAACACCTGGCCGCCCTTGCCGCCGCGGGCGGCGCCGACCAGGTAGCGGTACTCCATGTCGAAGAAGAAGTCGTCGAGGTAGTCCGGCGCTTCCATGCGATGCAGGGCGAAGTCGCCGACCAGCGCCTCGTCCCCTTCGGCCCGCTCCTCGGGCCAGCGGATCTCCCACACCTCGGGGATGTCGCGCAGGGCGGCGACGAAGCTGTTGCGCGGCGGCGCGGTATAGACGGCGCTGACCCGCGAGGTCTCGCCGTTGAGCCCCTCCACCGGAATGGAAGCGATCAGCTCGAGGTTGCGCGCATCCAGCAGCACCAGGGTATGCGGCAGATAGTTGCCGGCCAGCACGTAGTTGCCGTCGGCCGATACCGCGATGTTGCGCATGTTGATGCCGGCGCGCACCTCGGCGGTGACCTCGAGGTTGTAGATGTCGTACTTGGTCACCCAGCCGTCGCGGGAGCCGAAGAACACGTAGCGGCCGTCGGGGGTGTACTTGGGCCCGCCGTGCAGCGCATAACGACTGGGGAAGCGGGTGATACGCTCGAACCTGTCTCCGTCGAGCAGACTGACGTGGTGATCGCCGATCTCCACCACGATGAACAGGTTCTTGAGATCCTCGACCTCGAACACCGGTTCGTCGGGCAGCGTGCCATAGGCGTGGCTGACCACATGGCTGGCCAGGATGTCCGCATCGCTCCAGCTCGGCTCGACCTCGGGCGGCTCGTAGATCCATTCGGCCAGGGCGGCGATCTCGGCCTCGCCGAGCAGCTCACCGTAGCTGGGCATCTGGGTCGCGGCACGGCCGTCGCGGATCACCTCGACGGCCTCGGCGCGCTTGAGCCGCGAGAGGTTGTCGGGCAGCAGCGCCGGGCCGATGCCACCCAGCCGGCTCACGCCGTGGCAGATGGCGCAGTGGTGGTTGTAGAGCACGTTGGCGTCGGGCTCGTCGGCCAGCACCGGCATGGCAGGAACGACCAGGCCGCACAGCGCGCCGAGCAGCAGTTTGGTGGTTTTCACAGCGCCACCCTCCCCAGGGTCAAAGCGGGCTCCATATCGACATTGCTGCGGGTCAGGCGCGTCATACCGGGGGCCAGCGAGTCGGCCAGACGCACCACCTCGCCCACCACGATCAGCGTGGGGGGCCGCAGCGCCTCGCGTTCGATCACCTCCACCAGATCGCCCAGGGTGGCGAAGACATTGCGCTGCTCGGCGGTGGTGCCGCGTTCCACCAAGGCCACCGGGTGCTCCGCCGGCAGGCCGTGACGCTGCAGTTCGCGGCTGATCAGCGCGGCATTGGCCAGGCCCATGTAGAACACCGCGGTGTGATGAGGCACCGCCAGCGCGGCCCAGTCCAGCGCCAGCTCGCCGTCGGCCTTGGCGTGGCCGGTGACGAAGGTCACGCTCTGGGCATGGTCGCGGTGAGTGAGCGGGAAACCCGCATAGCTGGAGCAGCCCGAGGCCGAGGTGATGCCCGGCACCACGCGAAAGCCGATGCCGCACTCGATCAGGTATTCGGCCTCCTCGCCGCCGCGGCCGAAGATGTAGGGGTCGCCGCCCTTGAGCCGCAGCACCCGCTTGCCCGCACGGGCCAGCTCGACCAGCAGGGCGTTGGTCTCCTCCTGGGGCAGCGAATGGTGGCTCGAGGCCTTGCCCACGTAGTAGCGCTCCGCCGCGGGTGGAGCCAGGGCCAGCACCTCCTGGGACACCAGCCGGTCGAACACCAGGCAGTCGGCCTGCTGCAGCAGCGACAGCGCACGCAGGGTCAGCAGGCCCGGGTCGCCGGGCCCGGCGCCGACGATGGCGACCTCGCCGGGCGCCAGCGGTGCCTCGTCGAGCTCGAAGCCCGGATGTCTCGATTGGCGGTGTGTTGTCATGATCGGCCTCTCCCCGAAGCGTCAAACGGTCTTTTTTTCGTGTTCCGAGGCCTACAGCTCGACGGCCTGAATCGTGTTGAAGGGGGCGGCCACGCGCCGCTGGCGGTCTTCTTCTACCCCGATCTCCTCATTGCTGAGGTAGCAGCCGGGGTCTTCCTCCCAGGGGTCACCGGTGACCTTCCACGCCCGTACCCGGGTGTTGCCGTTGCAGATGGCAAGGTAGCGACACTCGGCGCAGCGCCCCTTGAGCGGACGCGGACGCTGGCGAAAGCCCTGCATCAAGGCGTCCTGGCTGTCGCGCCAGATCTCCGAGAACGGCCGCTGGCGCACGTTGCCGATGGCGTGGTCCCACCAGAAGGTGTCCGGGTGCACGGTACCCAGGTTGTCGATGTTGGCGATGTACTCGCCCGAGGCGTTGCCGCCCCAGTGGGTCAGGCGCCGCTCCAGCGCCTCGACCCGGTCGGGGAAGTGCTGGCGCGCCCACATCAGCAGGAAGGGGCCGTCGGCGTCGTTGTTGCCGGTGACGTACTCGCGCTCGACGCCGCGCTCGAGTTCGGCCCGGCAGTGGTCGAACAGCCGGGTCATGGCGTCGCGGGTCATCTGGTACCAGGCGTCCTGCTTGCGGTGACGATGGCCGCGCCCGCCGTAGTTGAGGTGCGAGAGGTAGAACTTGTCGACGTCGTGCTCGTCGATCAGCGCCAGGATGGCGTCGAGCTGCTCGTAGTTCTGCTGGGTCAGGGTGAAACGCAGCCCCACCTTGATGCCGTGCTGCTTGCACAGCTTGACCGCATGCATCGACTCGCGAAACGCCCCCTGGCGGCGGCGGAACTCGTCGTGAGTGGCCTCGAGGCCGTCGATGCTGATGCCCACGTAGTCGTAGCCGCACTCGGCGATCTGCGCGATGTTGCTCTCGTCGATCAGGGTGCCGTTGGTGGAGAGCCCGGTATAGATGCCGAGCTGCTTGGCACGCCGGGAGATCTCGAAGATGTCGGGCCGCATCAGCGGCTCGCCGCCGGAGAGGATCAGCGCCGGTACGCGGAAGCGCTTCAAGTCGTCGAGCACACCGAAGACCTCGTCGGTGGAGAGCTCGCCCTTGAAGTCGATGTCCGCCGAGACGGTGTAGCAGTGCTTGCAGGTCAGGTTGCAGCGCCGGATCAGGTTCCAGATCACCACCGGGCCGGGGGGCTTGGGCGGTGAGGCGCCGGTACCGACGCCTTGGGGCGTGGGCTCGAGCAGCGATTTGACGTAGCGGGTGACGCGGAACATGCGGACCTCCTCTGGCGCGGCGCAGGCTTCAGCGCGGCGGACCGGGTCGGCGCGCGAGGCGCAGACCGGTCTTCTTGAGAATGCGGGAGCTGTACAGGATGCGATGGTCGCGGCAAGCCTCGCCGAGCCTCTCGCGCAGCGCTTCGGCCTGGCGCTCGACCTCGGCCTGGCTCTTGCCGTGCAGCATCACGAACAGGTTGTAGGGCCACTCGGGCAGGTGCCGCGGGCGTCGGTAGCAGTGGCTCACGCCGGGGATGGCGGCCACTTCGCGCCCCAGGCGATCGATGTGGGCGTCGTCCACGTCCCATACGGTCATGCCGTTGGCCACGTAGCCCAGCCGATAGTGGTTGGGAACCGCGGCGATGCGGCGAATCACGCCGCTCTGCTGCATACGCTGCAGGCGCGCGCGAACCTCTTCACCGGCCAGGCCGAGCGGCTTGCCCACCGCTCCCCAGGGGTCCGGTACCAGCGGCAGGCCGGCCTGAGTGGCCAAGACGATGGCGCGGTCGACGGCATCGAGGCCGTTCGCGCCGGCGTCTTCGGCCAGCGGCTCAGACGGGCAGGTGGAGACGGACATGGAATTCCTCCTGCTTGGGCATGTTGAACACCGCAAGGCCGGTGGCGGCCTCGATCGCCGCGATCGTCTCGCCGATGCGCTCGGGGGTCTCGGTGGCCAGCACGAACCACATGTTGAGGCGATGCTCGCGACGGTAGTTGTGGGCCACCTCGGGAAAGGCGTTGACCGCCGCGGTGACTCGCTCGTAATCGGCTTCCGGCACTTCCAGCGCCGCCAGGGTCAGGCCGCCGCCCAGCCGCTCGGCTTGGTACATGGGGCCGAAGCGGCTCAGCACGCCATCCTCCAGCAGCCGCTCGAGACGGTAGAGCAGCTCGCCTTCGGAGAGGTCGAGCTCGGCAGCCACCGCGGCATAGGGGCGCTCGACCAGCGGCAGTCCGTCCTGCAGGCGGTTGACGATGCGCCGGTCGGCATCGTCGAGTTCGGCCGGTTCGGGCCGGTGGCGGTGTACGACGCTCATGACTGCTTCTCCCGGGTATAGCGGCCGCCGCACTGCTTGTAGGCCTTGAGGCTGAACAGCACGCGGTGAGGGGTATCGTGCAGGCCGTGTCGTTCGACGATGCCATCGAGCGCCTTCAGCACCCGCTCGCGCCGGCTGCCATGGATCATGCAGAACAGGTTGTAGGGCCAGTCGGGCAGGCGCCGCGGGCGGCGATAGCAGAGTGTCACGGCGGGCTCCGCGGCCAGCCGACGCCCGACCTCGGCCACGGTGGCATCGGGCAGGTCCCACACCACCATGGCATTGGCACGAATGCCCAGGGCATGATGCCGGACCACCAGACCCAGGCGTTTGATCAGGCCCTCGCGCTGCCAGCGCCCGACCCAGCCCAGCACCTCGCCTTCGCTCATGCCGCACTGCTCGGCCAGCGCCTGCCAGGGGCGTTCGGTCAGCGGCAGGCCACGCTCGAGCAACGAACGCAACCGCTGGGGGGATGCCCCCGGGCAGTGAGCGACCTGATCAAGCGACGCGCGGCTCATGACGCCTCCAGCTCGGCCCAGGGAATCGGGAAGCCGAGATCGATGTGATAACCCTCGACCATCGGCAGGCGCAGCAGCGGCACGCCCAGCTCCGCTTCCAGGGCTTCCAGCCGCGCTTCGAGCTGCAGCTCGTCGGCGGCGGTCATCACGAACCACAGGTTGAAATCGTGTTCACGCGCATAGTTGTGGTTGACCCCCGGCGAGCGGTTGATCACCTCCGCGACCCGGTCGCGCTCGGCCTCGGACACCGCCACTGCCGCCAGCAGGCTGGCGCCGGCCCGGGCATGGTCGAACACCGGCCCGACCCGGCTCAGCACCTGGCTCTGTTGCAACCGCTGAAGACGCTCGATCACCTCCGCCTCGCTCGCTCCCAGACGCTCGGCCATGGCCGCAAAGGGCCGTTCGCAGAGCGGCAGGCCGCGCTGATAGGCATCGATAAGGCGACGGTCGAGTGAGTCGAGTGCAGCCATGGGCAGTGTCCCGGCAGGCCGAAGGAAGCATGATCTTAAGCGGTATCTTACATGCGACATCAGATCGGAAAGCGGTCATCGACGCTGCCGTTGACGCAAGTCAAAAGAGGCATTTCCAAAGTACCTTTTCAGCATCCTGGAAACCGCTACTTGCCGCGGCATTGACGTTCGTCAAAACAACGGCGTGACCGGAGCGCAACACTGCGTGAACGCCGCACCCCGTTGCCGGTGCGACAAATGCTTTCCTTTGGCTGCATCGTGAGGCTTTCCATGCACCTGCCGGCCCTGCTGTTACTCCTTGCTCTAGTGCTCCCAAGCATCGCCATGGCGGAGCCTCACGCGGATGACGTCGACCCGCAGCGCCAGACCGAGCTGGAAACCCTGCTCTATCAGGACTGCGGCTCGTGCCACGGCATGACCCTGCGCGGCGGACTGGGGCCGGCGCTACCCCGCGACCGCATGGAAGGCTTCAGCGTCGAGGCGCTCGCCCACATCATCCAGTACGGCATTCCCGGCAGTGCCATGCCGGGCTGGAAGGCCCTGCTCAGCGACGCCGAGGCACGCTGGCTGGCGGAGCATTTGCGTACCGACAACCGCCTGAAAACGCTGCAACAAGACTGATCCGGAGACTGCTCATGGCTATTCCACACTCGCTGAAAACGCTGCTGGCCGGCAGCGCCCTGGCTCTGCTGACCGCCGGTCAGGCGCTGGCCGAGCCCCCCGCCCTGAACGGGGAGCTGCGCGGTACCGGCGACCTCGGCGTGGTGATCGAGCGCGCCACCGGCAGCGTGGCGCTGGTCGACACCAGCGCAAGGCAGGTGCTGCGTCATGTGGAAGGCTTCGGCGATCTCTCCCACGCCTCGGTGAAATTCACCCGCGACGCGCGTTACGCCTTCGTCTTCGGCCGCGACGGCGGCCTGACCCGGCTCGACCTGCTCACCGGCGAGATCGACGGGCGCATCATCCAGGGTGGTAACAGCATCGGCGGCGCCATCTCCCAGGACGGCCGCTTCGTGGCGGTGGGCAACTACGAGCCGGGCGGGGTCAAAGTGTTCGATACCGAGACCATGGAGCTGGTCATCGACGTGCCGGCCACCTATCGGCGACCGGACGGCAGCACGGCCCAGGCCAAGGTGGTGGGGGTGGTGGACGTGCCGGGCAACGTGTTCGTCTTCAGCCTGTTCGAGGCCGGCGAGATCTGGACCCTGGACATGTCGCAGGACGAGCCCGAACTGACCCAGTACCGCGACGTAGGCAGCATGCCCTACGACGCCCTGATCACCGCCAACGGCCGCTACTACATCGCCGGCCTGTTCGGCGAGGACGGCATGGCCCTGCTCGACCTGTGGCATCCGGAGAACGGCGTGCAGCGCATCCTGCCCGACTACGGCCAGGGCGAGCAGCGCCTGCCGGTGTACAAGATGCCCCACCTGGAGGGCTGGGCCATGGCCGGCGACCAGGCCTTCTTCCCCGCCGTGGGGCGCAACGAGGTGCTGGTGGCCGATACCCGCGACTGGTCGCTCACCAACCGCATCGAAGTGCACGGCCAGCCGATCTTCGTCATGAGCCGCCCCGACGAGCGTCAGGTGTGGGTCACCTTCGCCCACCCGCTCAACGACAAGGTGCAGGTCATCGACACCCAGACCCACGAGGTGATCCAGACCCTGGAGCCGGGCGCCTCGATCCTGCACAAGGAGTTCACCCCCCGCGGCGAGCACATCTGGATCTCGGCCCGGGACAGCAACCAGGTGGTGGTCTACGACACCCGCACCTTCGAAGAGCTGGCCAGGCTGCCCGCCCAGTCGCCGAGCGGGATCTTCTTCACCCACCGGGCTCACAGGATAGGGCTATGAATCAGGGCTATGAGCCAGGGCGGTGAGACAGTGCTATCCCCCTTCTCCATGACCCTCATCAAAAGCCGCTCTGCCGTAGTCGACTAGCATGGTCGGGTTTCCCCAGACTGCGAGGAGAGCGACATGGAGCTCGTCTGCCCGGCCGGCAACCTGCCGGCCCTGAAGCGGGCGGTGGATGAAGGCGCCGATGCCGTCTACTTCGGCTTCCAGAACGCCACCAACGCCCGGCAGTTCGCCGGCTTGAATTTCACCGACAAGCGCGCCCGCGAAGGCATCGACTACGCCCATGCCCGCGGCAAGCGGGTGTTCTGCGCCATCAACACCTATCCGCAGCCCGACGGCTGGGCCCAGTGGACCCGCGCCGTGGACCAGGCCGCCGAACTCGGCGTCGACGCCCTGATCATGGCCGACATGGGCCTGCTCGACTATGCCGCCCGTCGCTACCCGGAGCTCCCCCGCCACCTCTCGGTGCAGGGCTCCGCCACCAGCCACGAGGCGCTGCGCTTCTACCACGACCAGTTCGGCATCAAGCGCGCCGTGCTGCCGCGGGTGCTCTCGATCACCCAGGTGCGCGACCTGGCCAAGCAGAGCCCGGTGGAGCTCGAGGTGTTCGCCTTCGGCAGCCTGTGCATCATGGCCGAGGGGCGCTGCTACCTGTCGTCGTACCTCACCGGCGAGTCGCCCAATACCCGCGGGGTCTGCTCGCCGGCGGCCCACGTGCGCTGGGAGGAGACCCCGCAAGGACTCGAGTCGCGCCTCAACGGCGTACTGATCGACCGCTACGGCGACGGCGAGCGGGCCGGCTACCCGACCCTGTGCAAGGGGCGCTTCGAGGTCGGCGGCGAGACCTACCACGCCATCGAGGAGCCCACCAGCCTCAACACCCTGGAGCTGCTGCCGGAGCTGCGCGAGCTGGGCATCAGCGCGGTGAAGATCGAGGGCCGCCAGCGCAGCCCCGCCTACGTGTCGAAGGTCGCCGGCATCTGGCGCCAGGCGCTGGACCGCCTGGAGCGCGCGCCGGAGCGCTTCCACCCCGACCCCGCCTGGATGGCCGGCCTCGGCGAGGTCTCCGAGGGCGCCACCACCACCCTGGGCGCCTACGAACGCCGCTGGAAATAGGAGGTTTCATGTCATCCGATTCCCTGCAGCTCGCCCTGGGCCCGGTGCTGTTCTACTGGACCCGCGAGCGCTACGCCGACTTCTACCGCGAGGCCGCCGACTGGCCGGTGGAGATCGTCACCCTGGGCGAATCCGTCTGCTCGCGCCGCCGCGATATGAAGCTCGACGACTGGCTCGGCATCGGCCGCGAGCTGGCCCAGAGCGGCAAGCAGGTGGTGCTGGCGAGCCAGACCCTGATCGAGTCCGAGGCCGACCTGCGCGACCTGCGCAAGCTGTGCGACAACGGCGAGTTCATGGTCGAGGCCAACGACCAGAGCGCCCTGCAACGCCTGGCCGCCGCCGGCCTGCCCTTCGTTGCCGGGGCGGCGCTGAACCTCTACAACCCGGCTTCCATCGGCGTGATGGCGCGGGCCGGCATGCAGCGCTGGCAGGCGCCGGTGGAGATGTCGCGTGACGATCTCGCCCGGCTGCTCGCCGACTGCACCGCCGAGGGGCTCGATGCGCCCTGCGAGGTGTTCGCCTACGGTCACCTGCCGCTGGCCTGGTCGTCGCGCTGCTTCACCGCACGGCGCCACCAGAAGCCCAAGGACCGCTGCATGTTCGTGTGCCAGAAGTACCCCGAGGGCCTGGCACTGCGCTCCCAGGAATCCAAGGAAGTGTTCACCCTGAACGGCATCCAGACCCTCTCCGGCGCCTGCCAGGACCTGCGCCACGAGATCAAGGACATGACCGCGATGGGCGTGGGCGTGGCGCGCCTGAGCCCCCGCGCCGAGGGCATGGCCGAGGTGGTCGCCGCCTTCGACGCCGCCCGCCGCGGCGAGCTGCCCGCCGCCGATCCGCTCAGCCTGGTCGAGGCCGAGGTGTGCGACGGCTACTGGCACGGTCGCCCGGGCATGGACAACAGCCGGCTGCCCGCCGGCTGAACCGCCCGCCATGAGCGCCTTTGCGGCCGTCTTCGAGCCCCGCCAGCCGGCGGGGCTCGTCGTTCCTCAAGTTTTCAACTGGACTTTTTCTGACCTGGGTCATGTTCTCCCGCTGCCGAAGGCACTAGCCTTCAAACACCATATGTTGTGGTTGAAAACACCAAACGGCAGCACATATAGGGAGATTACGGTGAACGCCCCCACAAGCCAGGCCGGCCCGCGCCGCATCGACGTCGCCTCGACCGTCAACGAGTACCTCGAACGCGCCGACTGGCGCGTGCACGCCAACGCCAACCAGGGCTACTCCCTGGGCGGGCTGATTCTCAACGTCTCGGGCAAGCTGATCGCCAATTATTGGCTCGACGAGGTCTACCCGGCCGAGGTCGGCACCGCCCACCGCGAGGGCGACCTGCACATCCACGATCTCGACATGCTGTGCGGCTACTGCGCCGGCTGGTCGCTGCGCCAGCTGCTGATCGAGGGCTTCAACGGCGTGCCCGGGCGCGCCGAGAGCGGCCCGCCGCGCCACCTTTCCAGCGCCCTGGGGCAGATGGTCAACTTCCTCGGCACGCTGCAGAACGAGTGGGCCGGCGCCCAGGCCTTCAGCTCCTTCGATACCTACCTCGCCCCCTACGTGCGCAAGGACGGCCTCGACTATCCGGCCGTCAAGCAAGCGATCCAGGAGTTCATCTACAACCTCAACGTGCCGTCGCGCTGGGGCAGCCAGACGCCCTTCACCAACCTCACCTTCGACTGGGTGTGCCCGGCGGACCTGCGCGATCAGGTACCGATCGTCGGCGGCGAGGAGCAGCCCTTCACCTACGGCGAGCTGCAGGCGGAGATGGACCTGCTCAACCGCGCCTACCTGGAGGTGATGGAGGCCGGCGACCGCCAGGGACGGGTGTTCACCTTCCCCATCCCCACCTACAACATCACCCCCGATTTCGACTGGGAGAGCGACAACGCCGAGCGGCTGTTCGCACTGACCGCCAAGTACGGCCTGCCCTACTTCCAGAACTTTCTCAACTCCGACCTGGAGCCACACATGGTGCGCTCCATGTGCTGCCGCCTGCAGCTCGACCTCTCTGAGCTGCTCAAGCGCGGCAACGGCCTGTTCGGCAGCGCCGAGCAGACCGGCTCGCTGGGCGTGGTGACGCTCAACTGCGCGCGGCTGGGCTACCGCTTCGCCGGCGATCGGGCGGGCCTGTTCACCGAGCTCGACCGCCTGCTGGCGCTGGGTCGCGACAGCCTGGAGCTCAAGCGCGAGCGCATCCAGCAGTGGATGGACGAAGGGCTCTACCCCTATACCCAGCGCTACCTGGGCACCCTGCGCAACCACTTCTCCACCTTGGGCGTGAACGGGCTCAACGAGATGGTGCGCAACTTCTGCGACGACCGCTATGACATCACCGCCCCCGAGGGGCGCCAGCTCGCCCTGGAAGTGCTCGACCACGTGCGCGCCAGGATGCAGGAATTCCAGGCCGAGACCGGCCATCTCTACAACCTGGAGGCGACCCCGGCGGAGGGCACCACCTATCGCTTCGCCCGCGCCGACGCCGAGCGCTTCCCGGGCATTCTGCAGGCCGGTACGCCGGAGGCGCCCTACTACACCAACTCGAGCCAGCTGCCGGTGGGGCACACCGACGACCCCTTCGAGGCGCTGATCCATCAGGACCCGCTGCAGACCCGCTACACCGGCGGCACCGTGCTGCACCTCTACATGCGCGAGCGGCTCTCCAGCGCCACCGCCTGCCGCAAGCTGGTGCACACCGCGCTGTCGCGCTTCCGCCTGCCCTACATCACCGTGACGCCGACCTTCTCGATCTGCCCGGTGCACGGCTATCTGGCCGGCGAACACGAGTTCTGCCCCAAGTGCGACGAAGCACTGCTGGCAAGACGCGCCGCGGCCCTACCGGCCTGAGCGTTTTTTCACCGCTGTCATCACCCCTTTGGAAGGAGCCAAACCATGACGAACATCGACACCCTGCCCACCGAACAACGCCAGCGCTGCGAGGTCTGGACCCGCGTGATGGGCTACCACCGCCCGGTCAGCCAGTTCAACGTCGGCAAGCGTTCCGAGCACCGCGAGCGCCGTCACTTCACCGAGCGGGCCGCCGCCCTGACGCCCTGACATTCGACCGACTGAGCGGCCGGGCCCTGCGCCCGGCATGCGCCCACATCTGGGTAAGGAGCTTCCCGATGATCGCCACCGACCTCGACTCGTCCTCACCCGAGTTTCTCGACGGCATCCGCCTGCCCATTGCCGGCCTGACCCAGATGACCACCCTGGACTACCCGGATCACCTGGCCTGCGTGGTGTTCCTGCAGGGCTGTCCGCTGCGCTGCGGCTACTGCCACAACGGCCACATGATGCCGCCGCGGCGCGGCGACGAGAGCGAGTGGCAGGCGGTGCGGGAGTTCCTGGAGAGCCGCCGGGGGCTGCTCGAGGCTGTGGTGTTCAGCGGCGGCGAGCCGACGCTGCACAACGCCCTGCCGACGGCGGTACGCGAGGTGAAGGCGATGGGCTTTAAGGTCGGCTTGCACACCGCCGGCACCTACCCGGCGCGGCTCTCGCGGCTGCTGCCGTGGCTCGACTGGGTGGGGCTCGACGTGAAGGGGCGCGGGGGCGACTTCGACCGTATCTGCGGGCGCCCCGGCATCTGGCAGCGCAACAGCCAGAGCCTGATGGCGCTGCTCGACGGCGGCGTCGACTTCGAATGCCGCACCACCGTGCACTGGCGCGACTTCTCGCTGGCCGAGGTGGAGCGCCTGGCCCTGACCCTGGCCGACTGCGGCGTGCGCCGCTACGCCATCCAGGTGGCCCGCACCCGCCAGTGCCTCGACCCGGCCTACTGCCAGCCGGTGGAGAACGCCCCGCCACGGGCGATGCTGGCCGGGCTGGTGAAGCGATTGGCGCCGCACTTCGAACGCATCGAGCTCAGAGATTAGGAAACACTGCACAAATGCCTGCGCGAGCGAATCGCTGCGTTGCGCGGTGCGCGGAATCCTCACCTATACCCCATAGGCTCCGGTTCCTGTGCTCCGTGCGCCTTGCGCTTCATCTCGCTCGTCGATTTGCTCAGCGCTTCCTTAGGCTTCAAAGCCCCAGATTCTCCGGCCCAAAGGCATCGGGCAGGAGCTGTTCCATGGTGTAGCGCTTGAGCAGCCTGCCCTCGGCGTCGACCACGTGGATGCGTGTCGCGGCGTCGGCGAACTCGCGGATGCGCTGGCGGCAGTCGCCGCAGGGGGTGCACAGGTGCTCGCCGGGGCCGATCACGTAGACGTGACGCAGGCGCCGCTCGCCGGCGCTGACCATGGCGGCGATGGCCGAGGCTTCCGCGCACACTCCCTTGTAGTGGGCCACCTCGACGTTGGCGCCGAAGTAACGCGCGCCGCTCTCGCTCTCCACCATGGCGCCCACCGGATGCCGCGAATAGGGCGCGTAGGCGTTGCCGCGCGCCGCGATCAGCGCGCCGACGACGCTCGGATCGATGTCGCTCATGCCGCCCCCGCCGCGTCGTCGCGCAGTACCGCGTCCAGCGCCACCTCGACCATCTCGTTGAAGCTGCGCTCGCGGGCCTCGCTGGGCAGCGACTCGCCCTTGAGGATGTGGTCGGAGACGGTGCAGATGGTCATGGCCCGGCCGCCGAACTCCGCCGCCACGCCGTAGAGTCCCGCCGCCTCCATCTCCACGCCGACGATGCCGTAGCGCTTCATCAGCGTGAACAGCTCCGCCTGGGGGTTGTAGAACAGGTCGGCCGAGAACAGGTTGCCCACCTTCACCGGCACGCCCTGGGCCGCGGCGGCATCCACCGCGTGGCGGGTCAGTTCGAAGTCGGCGATGGCGGCGAAGTCGTGGCCCATGAAGCGGGTGCGGTTGACCGCCGAGTCGGTGCTCGCGCCGAGGCCGATCACCACGTCGCGCACCGCCACGTCGTCACGCACCGCGCCGCAGGAGCCGACCCGGATGAGGCGCTGCACGCCATAGTCGGTGATCAGCTCCTTGGCGTAGATGGAGACCGAGGGGATGCCCATGCCGTGGCCCATCACCGAGATGTCGCGGCCGCGGTAGCGCCCGGTGAAGCCGAGCATGTTGCGCACGCTGGTGACCTCGCGGGCGTCCTCGAGAAAGGTCTCGGCGATGTGCTTGGCGCGCAGCGGGTCGCCGGGCATCAGCACGGTGTCGGCGAAGATGCCGCGTTCGCCCTGGATATGGGGAGTCGCCATGTCACGTTTCCTATGCAGCGAGAGGGTCAAAACCAATGAAGCTCGTGCCGTCGGCCATGGGCGGAAGGCCCAGGTGCGCCGCCAGGCTCTGGCCGATGTCGGCGAAGGTGTCGCGCGCACCCAGCGAACCGGGGGCGAGCCCGGCCCCCAGCGCCAGCACCGGCACCCGCTCGCGGGTGTGGTCGGTGCCGTGCCAGGTAGGATCGCAGCCGTGGTCGGCGGTGATCACCAGCAGGTCGCTGTCGCGCAGTCTGGCCAGCAGCTCGGGCAGTCGCGCGTCGAAGGCTTCCAGCGCGGCGGCATAGCCGGTCACGTCGCGCCGATGGCCGTAGAGGGTGTCGAAGTCGACGAAGTTGGTCATGACCAGCGAGCGCTCACCGGCCTCGTCCAGGGCGGCCAGGGTGGCGTCCATCAGCGCATCGTGGCCGCTGGCCTTGAGCATGCGCGTCACCCCGCAGTGGGCGTAGATGTCGGCGATCTTGCCGATGGCGATCACCTCGCCGCCGTCGTCACACAGCTTCTGCAGTACCGTGGGCGCGGGCGGCTCGACGCTGTAGTCGCGGCGGTTGGCGGTACGGGTGAAGTCCGCCGCGCTCTGGCCGACGAAGGGCCGCGCGATCACCCGGCCGATGTTGTAGGGCTCGAGCAGGCGCCGGGCGGTCTCGCACAGGGCATGAAGCCGCGCGAGACCGAACGACTCCTCGTGGGCGGCGATCTGCAGCACCGAATCCGCCGAGGTGTAGACGATGGGCTTACCGCTGGCCATGTGCTGCTCGCCGAGGCGGGCGATGATCTCGGTGCCCGAGGCATGACAGTTGCCCAGCACGCCGGGCAGCTCGCCCTCGCGGATCAGCGCTGCGAGCAGCTCGGGCGGAAAGCTCTCCTCGCGGTCGAGGAAGTAGCCCCAGTCGAAGCGCACCGGCACCCCGGCAATTTCCCAATGGCCCGAGGGGGTGTCCTTGCCCGAGGAGATCTCCCCGGCGTGGCCGTAGGCGCCGATCACTTCGGCCGGCCGCTCGACGCCCTCGGCCCAGGCGCCGGTGCTCTCGCGGTGGGCGTGGAACAGCCCCAGCCGGCCCAGGTTGGGCAGTGCCAGCGAGCCCTGACGATCGGCACCGTCACACTCTCCACGAGAGCAGGCGGCGGCGATATGGCCCAGCGTATCCGCCCCGGCGTCGCCGAAGCGCTCGGCATCGGGGGCCGCGCCGATGCCGAAGGAGTCGAGTACCAGCACGATGGCACGCGTCATGGCGCCTCCCGACGGATCACGTCTTGAATGAGTGTAGGCAGTACGACGCCGCCGGGCGCGACGTCGTTCACTTCGATGGCCGCACGCAGCTGGCTGGCGGCGCGCTCGGCGTCGGCCTCGCTTGCCGCATGCACCCAGGCCAGCGGGCGTTCGCCGTCGACGGCGTCGCCGAGAGCGGCGATGCCGGTCAGGCCAACGGAATGATCGATGGCATCGCTCGGCGCACGGCGCCCGCCGCCCAGCGTCACCACGGCAAGCCCCACGGCGCGGGTGTCCATGCGCGTGACTCGGCCGCTGCGCGCGGCATGCACCGGGCGCACCACGGGCGCCCGGGGCAGATGGCGCTCGGGGCGTTCGAGCAGGTCGGCAGGACCTCCCAGGCCCGCCACCATGCGCGCGAAGCGCTCGGCGGCAGCGCCCGAGGCGAGCCGCTCGTCGAGCAGGGCCAGGGCCGCATCGCGGCTCTCGGCCAGCCTGCCGGCCAGCAGCAGCTCGGCGGCAAGCGTGCGGGTCACCTCCAGCAGGCGCCCGCCCCGCTTGTTGCAGAGGAGCAGGTCGATGGCCTCGCGTACCTCGACGGCGTTGCCGGCGCAGGGCGCCAGCGGCTGGCTCATGTCGGTGAGCAGCGCGGTGGTCGGCGTGCCGGCGCGGCTGGCCACCTCGGCGATGGTCTGCGCCAGCTCCCGCGATTTCTCGAGGGTGGGCATGAAAGCGCCACTGCCGGTCTTGACGTCCATCACCAGGGCGTCGAGGCCGCAGGCGAGCTTTTTCCCCAGGATCGAGCTGACGATCAGCGGCAGCGACTCCACCGTGGCGGTGACGTCGCGGATGGCGTAGAGCCTCCGGTCGGCCGGGGCCAGTTCGGCGGTCTGGCCGACGATGGCCACGCCCGCCTCGCGTACCAGGCGACGAAAGCTCTCCCGCGAGGGAGCGATGTCGTAGCCGGGAATGGCCTCGAGCTTGTCCAGGGTGCCGCCGGTATGGCCCAGGCCGCGGCCGGAGACCATCGGCACGTAGCCGCCGCAGGCGGCGATCCACGGCCCCAGCACCAGCGAGACGAGGTCGCCCACGCCGCCGGTGGAGTGCTTGTCGAGTACCGGCCCCGGCAGGTCGAGCCCCTCGCCCAGACCGCGCCACGCCAGCACCTCGCCGGAGTCGCGCACCGCCTCGGTCAGTGCCACCGTCTCGGCGGCATTCATGCCGTTGAGGAAGATCGCCATGGCCAGCGCACCGACCTGGGCGTCGGAGAGACTGCCGTCCGCGATACCGCCCACCAGCTCGCCTATCGCCTCGGGCGAGAGCGCCTGGCCATCGCGCTTGGCGCGGATAAGCTCCTGGGGAAGCGCACGGAACGTCATCAGTAGCCCTCCGTCGAGCCCTTGTCCTGCTCGACGCCCAGGGTCTCGAGCAGGCTGCCGAGCAGCCCCGAGGCGCCGAAGCGGAAGTGCGCCGGGGTGATCCACTCGGCCCCCATCACCCGCTCGGCGAGCTGCAGGTAGGCGGCGGCATCCTCGGCGGTGCGCACCCCGCCGGCGGCCTTGAAGCCCACGTCGCGGCCGCTCGCCTTGATCGCGGTGAGCAGGATCTTGGCCGCATCCAGGGTAGCGTTGACCGCCACCTTGCCGGTGGAAGTCTTGAGGAAGTCGGCGCCGCCGTCGATGGCCAGCATGCCGGCACGGTCGATCAGCCCCGCCTCCTTCAATTCGCCGGTTTCCAGGATCACCTTGAGCACGGCGTCGCCGCACTCGCGCTTGCACGCCTCGACCAGCTCGCGGCCGACCTCGGCGTCGCCCGCCATCAGCGCACGGTAGGGAAAGACCACGTCGACCTCGTCGGCGCCGGCGGCGATGGCCGCGCGGGTCTCGGCCGCGGCGCGTTCGACGTCGGCCTCGCCGTGGGGGAAGTTGGTCACCGTGGCCACCTTGACCTTGCCGGCTAGGCCCTGTTCGTCCAGCGCCGCGCGGGCACTCTGTACGAAGGCGGGATAGACGCACACCGCCGCCGGATGACCCGCCGGTGTGTTGGCGCGGGCGCACAGCTCGCGAATGACGGTATCGTTGTCGTCGTTGTTGAGGCTGGTAAGGTCCATCAGCGCCAGGGCCTGGCGCGCGGCCTGCTGCAGTTCGGTCATGACGTTACCTGTCGAAGCGAAGTGAATTGGCGGCGACCATCAGATCACCCCGCCGATGGAGAGAAAGAAACCGGCAATGGCCGCCGACATCAGGTTGGAGAGGGTGCCGGCCAGCACCGCCTTGACGCCGAAGCGGGCGATGTCGTGGCGCCGGCTCGGGGCGATGCTGCCCAGGCCGCCGAGCAGGATGGCAATCGACGAGAGATTGGCGAAGCCGCACAGGGCAAAGGAGAGAATGGCGATGGTGTGGCCGCTCATGGCCTGGCCGGTATTCGTCACTATCGCATCGCCGTCGATGTAAGGCGCCAGATTGATGTAGGCGACGAACTCGTTGACCACCAGCTTCTGGCCGATGAAGGAGCCGGCCAGGGTGGCCTCCGCCCAGGGCACGCCGAGCACGAAGGCGAGCGGCGCGAACAGCCAGCCGAGGATCAGCTCCAGGCTCAGCTGCTCGAATCCGACCCAGCCGCCGACACCGCCGAGCATGCCGTTGATCAGCGCGATCAGCCCGATGAAGGCGAGCAGCATGGCGCCGACGTTGGCGGCCAGGCGCAGCCCGGACGAGGCCCCCGCCGCCGCCGCGTCGAGTACGTTGACCGGCCGGTCCTCGGCCTCGATCACCTCGCTGGCCTCCTCGACGTCGTCCACCGGCTTCTCGGTCTCGGGCATGATCAGCTTGGCGAACAGCAGGCCGCCGGGGGCCGCCATGAACGAGGCCGCCACCAGATACTCCATGGGAATGCCCAGCGCCGCATAGCCGGCCAGCACCGAGCCCGCCACCGAGGCCAGCCCGCCGCACATCACCGCGAACAGCTGCGAGGGGGTCATGCGGGCGATGAAGGGGCGCACCACCAGCGGCGCCTCGGTCTGACCGACGAAGATGTTGGCAGTGGCCGATAGCGACTCGGTGCGCGAGGTGCCCAGCGCCTTCTGCAGCGCGCCGCCGAGGATGCGGATCACCCACTGCATGATGCCGATGTAGTAGAGCACGGCGATCAGCGAGGAGAAGAAGATGATCACCGGCAGCACCTTGATGGCGAAGACGAAGCCGATGTTGCCGGTATCGGCGAGGCCACCGAAGAGGAAGTCGATGCCGTCGTTGGCGTAGAGCACCACCTGGCTGACCCCGGCGGAAATGGTCTGCAGCACCGTCTGACCGAACGGCACGTAGAGCACGAAGGCGCCGATCCCGGCCTGGATGGCGAAGGCGCCACCCACGGTTCGCAGGCGGATGGCCCCACGGTTGGTGGAAAAGATGAGAGCGATGACGATCAGTGTCGCCATGCCGACCAGGCTCATGATGGCAGTCATGGAATCCTTCCTTTGGTGCCGGCGGCGATGTGCCAGGACCCGCCGCATCTGGTTGTCGTGATATCAGCGCAGGGGAAGACTGCACGAATGTGAAAAATATAACATCCGCTGTAACAGTTCCAACATTTGCCTTGCACAAACGCCGAAGCCGCCATCGCTGGATGGCGGCTTCTTTTTCCTTGCGGACGATCAGGCAGTCAGGCAGTGACTGTCGGAGACGTGACCTTGAGCGGCTTCAGCCGAAGTTCTTGCGCAGCGGCTTCGAGCACGTCGCCGATGGCGAAGGTGCTCGCGCCGTAACAGTCGCTCAGCGATACGCCGCTTGTCGCTTATTCGGTTTTCTTCATCCACTTCCTCAGCCAGTGGTAGTACGGCTGGGGTACCAGCAGGCCGAGGGCAAGGAGTCCGTCCCGCAAGCGCAAGCCCGGCAGCGAAAGGGCCGCGAGTTCGGGCCTGACCGAGCGGCCGTGCCGCTTCTTTTCCACCGCCCAGGCTAGCACCATTCGATTGATCGACGCCCGCAGATAGCGCATCTCGAGCCGGCTTAGCCGCCCTGCGTATACAGGCAGCAGGTCTCCCCCCGGGGGAACGTGATCCAGGGGTTCGTCACTGGGCGTTCCATTATCGAGCAACAACAAGCTGGTGACGGTGTCGTCGTAGTGAATGCGCTCGAGCTCACAGAGTGCCTTCAGCCAGAAGTAGAGATTGGCTTCCTGGCGATAGCGCTCGGCGGGAAAGCCGCCCAGTGCCAGGAACCGGTCACGCCGAATGCAGGCGCCGCTCAAATGGATGTAATCGCCATGGGAGAGCGCCTTCAGCGCCTCGCGGCGCGGCAGCACGCCGGAAGGGATCGTCTCCTGTGCCATCAGTCGCTGATGGCCTTTCATCCGCTGGAAGGCGTTGACGAACAGGTCGATCTCGGGATGTTTGGCAATGGCGTCAGCAAAGCGGGACAGATGGTCGAAGAGCAGGATGTCGCCTGCGTTGAAGAATACCAACCATGGCGCCTGGGCCTGTTCGGCTCCGACATTGCGCGCGGCATCGGCATCGTTCAACTCGGAGCGATAGAGACGCAGCCGCGCTTTCTGCGCATGCTTTTCGAGCAGCTCCATGGAGCCGTCAGTAGATCCCGCATCCACCGCCACGATTTCGAAATCGCGAAAAGTCTGCTGGAGAAGGCTGGAAAGCGAGGCCGCCAGCGTATCCATTCTGTTGTAGACGGCAACCACGATGGAAAAGAGCGCCATAGTCAGTGGCTCCGGCGGCTATGCCAGCAAAAGATCAGCAGCTCGAGCCGGGCAGCACGCCGCGTCATCGGGTACATCGGTAACTCCAAACCTGCATAGGTCGCTTTCATGGCCATGCTCCACTCGGCTACGGCTCGCCTGGGTAATGAGATCAGCTGAAGAAGGGGTCGTGGATACACTGGTTCCGCTTCGACAGATGCTTGAGGACATCCGGGCCGGCCGCCAGCCCGGCCCGGAGAGAAAATGGTCGAGTTTTTCCAGCGATTCGTCGAATCGGCTCTCATTGATATGTCCGCCTGAATAGGGCACATCCAGACATTAAAAGAAGTCCGAATGTCAAGGGAGTACATAGCCAGCCGTGCTGCACTTTCAAGCGGAGACCGCTCGTTCGACCCATGACAGGTCTGAGAATCCATTTGACTAGCTCACATCATCGTTGTTCCATTTCCCTATGAGATCCCATTGACACGCTACCGCCCGGATTCTTGGCAGCTATCCGAAGCCTTTCTTCTCTTTTTGTCTAACGCCGCCATTCTTTTGCTTACCTTTTGTAATAATCCAGAATGAATGTAAATGGCATCTTGCTGCAGCCAAAGATACGTTCAGGCTACATTGACGCTTCGATGTCATCAGATGGTTTTAAGGTCATCCAGAGTCTGAAAATGGATGACACAAAAAAGCTAAGTAGCAGGGAAGGCGACTATGCCAATCTTATGAAACAAACATCAGGGAGAAGCGTGAGAAAACTCCTTAAGCTAGTGAGGGTGAAGGTCTAATATAGAGCGACAACAAAGAGTTGGAACTATGCCTGCGGCCAGAGCCTAGCTGTCATAGCCGCCGGGTCCACTCCCGGTTGGCTTCGCCCAGCAGACGGTGTGTCTTTTTTAACTTCTCCGAAGGGCGACAATAAGGCTCGGGAATATCGCACCCAGCCCCTTGGGCCAGCCAGTGACCCAAGCGCATGACCTTGCCCATCGCCTGCGGCCAACGTTCGACGTGTTCGCGGCGTGGCCATCGTTCATGATCAAAATCTGATCAGCATCTACAAGGTGCTGCGTTTCGAGTTAGCGCGCCACATGGCGGGAAACGTGGGGCCCTATGATAGATGTTGCCGCGGCACACCACCAGGATGGAACCGAACTGCCAGCCTCCTTGTATGCCACAAAGGGATGCCACGAAAGGTGAAAGGCGGGGCTCTCGTGTGGGCGATACCGTTGCGTGAGGTCGAAAGTGGAAAATACTCGTCGCCTGGCTCAGCATAGGGCCAGCCAAAGCGATCTTCGAGTCAAGTCGTGGAGTGTGAAGTTGGAGAGCAGCGAATGAAAGACCGCAGCGCCATGCGCCTGGCCCGTCTGCAGCAGGCACTGGCCGGTGGCGGCACCCTCCCCCTCGGCGAGGCCGCTCAGATGTGCGGCGTCTCCGAGATGACCATTCGTCGTGACTTGGCCGCAAGCGACGGCGCCATGATCCTGCTCGGTGGACGCCTGGTCATGGCCAATCACTATGCGCCGGTGTATGACCTCGACCAGCAGCAGGACAGCCACACCCTGGCCAAGCGCAGGCTCTGCGAACGGGCCGCCGGCTTCATCGAAGACGGCGACACCCTGTTCATCGACTGCGGCACCACCCTGCTGCCCCTGGCGGGCCTGCTCGGCGAGCGCCGCCAGCTCACCGTGGTGACCTACGCACTCAATGTCGCCAATGCCGTGAGCCTGATACCCGACGTACGCCTGGTACTGCTGGGCGGCCTCTATCACACCACCTCGCACTCCTTCGGCAGCGACGACATGAGCGCGGCGATCAAGCGCCTGGGCATCAATCGCGCCTTCATTTCGGCCGCCGGGGTACACGCCGAGCGCGGCGTGAGCTGCTTTCACTTCCACGAAGTCGCCCCCAAGCAAGCCGCCATCGCCTGCGCCGAGCAGCGCCTGCTGGTGGTGGACGAAAGCAAGATCGGCCAGGTGCGCCCGGCCTACTTCGCCCGCCTCGACGACTTCGACGTGGTCATCACCGACGGCGACATGGCGCTACCGCCGGCCAACGGCGGCCCCAGAATCGTCGCCGCCTGACCCGGACACGACTAAGCCGGAACAAGTCCGGCTTCTGGGGGCATAGCATGTCCGTGCAGACAGTTTCAGAAAGTGCTGGTCAGCTTGGCGAGCGAGATGAAGCGGCTATGTTCGTTCCCGACGAACCAACGCACTTCCCACATCCCTGTGGGTCGCAAGGCGCACGGAGCGCAGTACCGAGCGAAGCGACAAACAGCCGTAGGCTGGCCCCGAAGGGGCGAGAAGCCGAAGGCTGCGAGTCAACCGGAGCCTATGGGGTATAGGTGAGGATTCCGACGGTCCGACGCTTCGGCACCGCGCACAAATTCGTCGGGAACGAATTTGAACAGCCTTTAGGCTGGCCCGAAGGGTAGCCGCCAGGGATGGCGGCTATAGCGCAGCGATTCGCTCGCGCAGCCAGCTGTACAGTGCTTTCTTAGCCGCACTTGGACCAGCCACAGCCCGCATAGCAGGTAGGACATCCATCCATCATGATCAGCTCGCCGCGGCACTCCGGGCAGTGGCCCACCACCGTGGGGCCGTCGCCCTTCTCGTCGGCGACTGCCGCCTTGGCCTGCTTCTCGGCCTGCGCCTCCTCTTCCGGGGTGGGCGGCTGCCAGGGATGACCGTGGGTCAGGCGGTGGGCGTAGCGGCGTACCAGCTCCTCCACCGGCACCTGGTTGCCGTCCTGATCGAGGAAGCCGCGGCGGTAGAGGATCTGCTGGATCGACCAGGCGATGGCCGCCACTTCGGAGTCGTGGAACATCGGCTTGCCCCAGCGGTTCATGCCGCAGCGCACCAGGCCCTTGTCCCACGCCACCTTGCGCAGGTCGGCCACCGCCTGGGTGACATAGCCACCGCGGGCGGCCAGCGACAGGCTGCGCATGGTGGCGGTGATCCACTGGTGCTCGCTGGAGAGCTGGCCGGAGGGGAAGAAGAACTCCACCGGGCGTTCGATCACCACGCGCTTGCCGTCGAGCACGCCTTCCACCGGCATGAAGGAGACCAGCAGGTAGACCTTCTTGCGGCCTTCGGCGCCGACGTAGGAGATCTTCTCGGAGACGGCTTCCAGCGTCCCTTCCGGGCGCGAGGGAATGCGTACCGTGAGCGGGTTCTCGTCGGCCAGCGGCGCCTCTTGCACCGCCTTCTTGACGCTGTAGGAAACGATCTTGGACTTGATTTCGACGGCCATCACGGGGCTCCTGCGGAAAAAGGTTGAACGGCACACAGCGGCTCGGAGCTGATCCGTCGACACGTCTGCGAGGAGGCGCTGTAAATACATCCCTGTACGCTATCTACGCCCTGCTTCGCTCTCGCGTCCTGCTCCACTCGCAGGACCGGTGCTGGCCATCCATGGCCAGCCCGTTCGGAGCAGTGCTCCTCACCCATGGCGTAGAACCTCCTCTTCGACGTGTCCCCGGCGCCCCTCGCTACCGGCTGTTGGGAGAACGCAGGCTTACCACTTGCCATAGGTGCCTTCCTTCAGCGCGTCGTACAGGTTCGCTGCGTTGTGCTCTTCGCCGTCGTAAACCACCTTCTCGTCGCCGGCCAGCTCCAGCGTCTCGCCGTTCTCCAGCTCGAACACGTAGGTGGTGTTCTTGAGGTCGTCCTCGCGCACCAGCACGCCCTGGAACGCCTCGGGATTGAAGCGGAAGGTGGTGCAGCCCTTGAGCTTGCTCTCGTAGGCGTCCAGGTAGAGGTCCTTGAACTGCTCGAAGGGGAACTCGGTGGGCACGTTGACCGTCTTGGAGATCGCCGAGTCGACCCACGCCTGGGCCGCCGCCTGCACCGCCACGTGCTGGGTCGGGGTGACCGCATCGGCGGTGATGAAGTAGTCCGGCAGGTCGCTCTCCACCGCGTCGCTGGCAATGAAGTGGCGGTAGGCGGCGAGCTCGAAGGAGACCACCTCCACCTGCTCCTTGGTCTTCTTGCCCGACTGGATGACGTTGCGGAAGTAGCGGTGCGAGAACGATGGCTCGATGCCGTTGGAGGCGTTGTTGCCCAGCGACAGCGAAATGGTGCCGGTCGGCGCGATGGAGCTGTGGTGGGTGAAGCGCGCGCCGTGCTCGGCCAGTGCCGCGACCAGCTCCGGCTCCACCTCGGCGACCTTCTGCATGTAGCGGCTGTAGCGCGCGTGCAGGATGCGCCCCGGCACCTTGTCGCCGATCTCGTAGCCGTCCTTCGCCAGCTCCGGACGCTCGCGCATCATCTTCGGCGTGATCTCGAAGTCCTCGGCGAGTATCGGCGCCATGCCCTTCTCGCGGGAGAGTTCCAGTGCCTGCTTCCAGCCCTCGATGGCCAGGTTGCGGCTCACCTCTTCGGTGAAGGCCAGCGATTCGGCCGAGCCGTAGGGGATCTTGAGCATGGTCAGGGTCGAGCCGAGGCCGAGGAAGCCCATGCCATGACGACGCTTGGCCTCGATCTCACGGCGCTGGCCGGACAGCGGCAGGCCGCTGATCTCGACCACGTTGTCGAGCATGCGGGTGAAGATCGCCACCACCTGGCGGTAGCGCTCCCAGTCGAAGCGCGGCTTCTTGCCGAAGGGGTCGATGACGAAGCGGGTCAGGTTGACCGAGCCCAGCAGGCAGGCGCCTTCCGGCGGCAGCGGCTGCTCGCCGCAGGGGTTGGTGGCGCGGATCTCCTCGCAGAACCAGTTGTTGTTCATGCGGTTGACCTGGTCGATCAGGATGAAGCCCGGTTCGGCGAAGTCGTAGGTGGAACGCATGATGGTGTCCCACAGCTCGCGGGCCTTGATCACCTCGACGATGCGGCAGGCCACCCGCCCCTCGGCGTCCACCGTGTAACCCTCCTCGACCACCGGCCAGTCGCGGTAGATCAGGTCCTCGGGCTTGACGTCATCCTTCTCGCCGGCGTGCAGCGGGAAGGCCAGCGGCCAGTCGGCGTCGTTCTTCACCGCCTCCATGAACTCGTCGGTGATCAGCAGCGAGAGGTTGAACTGGCGCAGCCGACCGGCTTCGCGCTTGGCCTCGATGAAGGTGCGCACGTCGGGGTGGCCGACGTCGAAGGTGCCCATCTGCGCACCGCGGCGGCCGCCCGCCGAGGCCACGGTGAAGCACATCTTGTCGTAGATATCCATGAACGCCAGCGGGCCGTTGGTGCCGGCGCCGGCGCCGAACACGAAGGCGCCCTTGTGGCGCAGGGTGGAGAATTCGTAGCCGATGCCGCAGCCCGCCTTGAGGGTCATGCCGGCATCCACCACCGAGGAGAGGATGTCGTGCATGGAGTCGCGGATGGTGCGCGAGACGGTGCAGTTGATCAGGCTCACCGCCGGCTTGTAGTCCTCGGCGCCGGCGTTGGACATGATGCGCCCGGCCGGAATGGCGCCGTTCTCCAGCGCCCAGCGGAACTTGGGCAGCCACTCCTCGGCCTTGTCGCCTTCCACCGCGGCGAGGGCACGCGCGACGCGCTCCCAGGTCGCTGCCACATCCTTGTCGACGGGGCGGCCATGACGATCCTTGAGCCGATACTTGGAGTCCCAGATATCGCGTGAGGGCACTTGCATAGGCACCTCGAGGGATGTCTTGACGGCCTTGGTGGAAGTACTCATGCAGGAATCTCCAGTAAGGGTCAAAAATTCGAATCGTTCAACGTTCCTGGCGCGCCATGCGCTCGAAGCGCGCCAGCCATTCGCCGAGCCGGCCCTGGGCCAGACCCTCCTCGCGGCTGTCGAGCAGGTTCTTGACCATCAGGCCGAGCTCGGTGTCGCCCTCGATCACCAGGCGGCGCTGGAAGAACAGGGCGTCGGGATCCTCGCGCCGGGTCGCCAGGCACAGGAATTCGCGCCAGCCGCCGCGAATGGTGGCCTCTCCCAGCTCCGGGCTGAGCCGGAAGCGCTCCTCTTCGAGAGTCAGCGTCAGTGCCACGCCCAGGTCCTCGATGTGCAGCGAGATACGCCGCCCTTCGAGCACATCGAACTCGCCCTCGGCCAGGGGTTCGGCGAAGGTGCGGTTGAGCAGCGGCTCGATCAGCTGGCGCTTCAGGACAAGCGGCACGCGGGGGTCGATGGCGCGAATCAGGCGGGTCGGGGCGGGCGGACGTGGCAAGCGCGACAGGGATAGCGGAAGCATAGCGACTCTCCGGTGGAGCGAACCCATGGATTCGGTGCGGCCAGGTGGCCATGAAACCGATCATCCTAAGCTCGACGCCGCCTGCCTGCACTGATATGCGTCAAGCCTGTGCCAACGCCCCGACCGGGGCCTTGGCTACCATATCTAGACCACCGCTACCGATCAAGCACTATATGTATGGCCTTTGCTAACGCTGTCTCTTGACTTTTAGACCTTCCGATAACTACTTGATCCCCAAGCGGCGCGCCAGCTTGTGCAGATTGCTGGGGTCCACGGCGAGGCGGCGGGCGGCATTCGCCCAGTGGCCGTCGCACGCCGCCAGGGCCTGGCGAATCGCCCATCGCTGGGTGTCTTCGACCTGACGGCGTAGCGGTTCGATGTCGTGCGTCGCCAACGCCTGGGTATCGGGTGCGCGGGAATCGGCTTTCAACGGTGCGCCCTTCAACGTTTCGCCATGCGACAGGTCGAGCCACTCGGGCTGAAGGGTGACGATGTCGTCGCGCCGGGCGCCGTGGCCCAGCGCCTTGATCGCCGCCCGGCTGATCACGTGTTCCAGCTCGCGCACGTTGCCCGGCCAGCGGTAGCCCAGCAGCGCCGTCTCGGCCGTCGGTGCCAGGCGCAGGCTGCGCACGCCGAGTCGGGCGCGGTTGATCTCGAGGAAGTGTCCGGCCAGCACCAGCACGTCGCTGCCGCGCTCACGCAGCGGCGGAATGGCGACGGGATAGACCGACAGCCGATGGTAGAGATCGGCGCGGAACAGGCCGTCGCGCACACCGTCGGCCAGTTGGCGGTTGGTGGCGGCGATGATGCGAACGTCGACCCGGCGCGGGGTGTCCTCGCCCAGGCGCTGCACCTCGCCGTTGTGCAGCGCACGCAGCAGCTTGGCCTGGATCGCCAGCGGCAGCTCGCCCACCTCGTCGAGGAACAGCGTGCCGCCGTCGGCGGCCTCGAAGCGCCCCGCCCGATCCGCCGTGGCGCCGGAGAAGGCCCCCTTGACGTGACCGAACAGCTCGCTCTCGGCCAGGGTCTCGGGCAACGCCGCGCAGTTGACCTGCACCAGCGGCTGATCGCGCCGCGGCGAGCGCTGGTGCAGGCGCCGGGCGAACAGCTCCTTGCCCACCCCGGTCTCGCCCATCAGCAGTACCGGCAGGTCCGATTCCGCCACCACGTCGAGCTCGTGCAGCAGGCGCTGCAGTTCGGCGCTGTGGCCGAGGATCTCGCCGCCCTCGCCCGATTCGACATGGGCGATGCTGCCATGGCCCGCCATGCGCAGCGCACGCACCTCCTGTTCCAGGCGCGAGACGCGCACTGCAGCCTCCACCAGCAGCGCATAGCGCTCCAGCGCCGTACAGGCGGTCTCGTCGAAGGTACCCGCCACCAGCGCATCCAGGGTCAGCACGCCCCACGGCTCGCCCTCCACGTGCAGGCTGATGCCCATGCAGTCGTGCACGTGCAGCGGCTCCCCCGGCTGCTGTTCGACCAGGCCGTCGTAGGGGTCGGGCAGGCTGGAGTCCGGTGGGAACAGGGTCGAGCGCCGACTGGTGAGGATGGCGGCCAGGCGCGGATGGCGCGCCACCTCGAAGCGCCGCCCCAGTGCCTCGCGCACCAGCCCCTCAACCGCCACCGGCGCCAGCACGTCCTGCTGAAGCTGCAGCAGGCACACCGCACCGCAGCGAAAGCCTTCGCGCAGGGTGCGGACCAGGCGCTGCAGACGCACGGCGCTGGGCAGATCGGCGGTCAGGTCGGCCAGCAGGGAATCATCGAGCATGGTTAATAATACCTCTAAGGGTAAATTAAACCCTATCACGATGAGGTAAATTTAACCATCTTCACCGCATGCCATTGAAAAACAAACAATAAAAAACATGGCACGCCGCTTGCTCTATACAGGTGGCATCCCCAATTGCAGAGGAACGTCACATGAACCTGTCCGATCAGACCGTTGGCCGTATCGCCCTGTCGCTGCCCGGCGCGACCCGCATCTTTCATACCTACAACATCGACTTCTGCTGCGGCGGGCGTATCAGCCTGCGCCAGGCCGCCGAGCGCGCCGGCCTGCATGTCGACAAGCTGGTTGCCGAACTCGAGGCGCTGCCGGCCGCCAGCAGCGAGCAGCGCGACTGGCGTGAGGCCAGCAACGACGAGCTGATCGAGCACATCCTGACCCGCTACCACGACGTGCACCGTCAGCAGCTGCCCGAGCTGATCCGCATGGCACGGCGGGTGGAACAGGTTCACGGCGACCGCGAGAGCTGCCCCAACGGGCTGGCCGACCTGCTGATGGACATTCACCAGGAGATGGAAAGCCACATGCAGAAGGAGGAGCAGATCCTGTTTCCCATGCTGCGCAGCGGCCTGGGCGCCCAGGCCCAGGGGCCGATCGCGGTGATGCGCCACGAGCACGACGACCACGGCGAGAACCTGGAGCAGGTGATGCTGCTCACCGACGACATCACCCCACCCAAGGGCGCCTGCACCACTTGGCGCGCCCTCTACACTGGCCTGCGTGAGTTCCGCGAGGACCTGATGGAGCACATTCATCTGGAGAACAATCTGCTGTTCGAGCGCGCCGGCTGAGGAAGTACACCCGCCGAAACGCAAACGGCGCCCCGCGGGGCGCCGTTGTGTTTCGGTGGGTAGATTAGACGGTGCGCGAGAAGCGCCCTTCATTGGGCTTCAGGTAGGCGTCGAAGGCCATGGCCATGTTGCGCATCATCAGGCGGCCGGCGGGCAGCACTTCGATGGCGTCGGCGCCTATGGTCAGCAGACCGTCAGCCTGCATCTCCTCGAGCTGGGCGAGAGCCTCGGCGAAGTAGTCGCGAAAGACGATGTCGTGGCGCGCCTCGATATTGGCGAAGTCAATGCGCCCGTGGCACATCAGGGCGTTGATCACGTCGCGGCGCAGGCGGTCGTCGTCGTTGAGCCGATAGCCGCGCATCACCGGCAGGCGCCCCTCCTCCAGGCGCGCCTGGTACTGGGCGGTCTCCTTGACGTTCTGGCTGTAGCTGTCGCCGACCTTGCCGATGGAGGTGATGCCCAGGCCGATCATGTCGCAGTCGGCGTGGGTGGAGTAGCCCTGGAAGTTGCGCTGCAGGGTGCCGTTCTCCCTGGCCAGGGTCAGCTCGTCGTCGGGCAGGGCGAAGTGATCCATGCCGATGTAGACGTAGCCGGCGGCGGTGAGGCGGCGAATGGTGAGCTCGAGAAGCTCCAGCTTGCGCTCCGGCGGCGGCATGTCCTCGGGGCGGATCAGCCGCTGGGCCTTGAACAGCTCGGGCAGGTGGGCGTAGCTGTAGCTGGCGATGCGGTCGGGGCGCAGGGCAATGATCTTGTCGAGGGTGGCGTCGAAACTCGCCACCGTCTGCAGCGGCAGGCCGTAGATCAGGTCCACGCTGACCGACTGGAAGCCGGCCTCGCGAGCGGCGGCCACCAGCTCGACCACCTGCTCCTCGCTCTGCAGGCGGTTGACCGCCTTCTGCACGTTGGTGTCGAAATCCTGCACGCCGAAGCTCAGGCGGTTGAAGCCCAGGTCGTGCAGCTCATGGATCTGCGCCGGCGTGACCGTGCGCGGATCCACCTCCAGCGAGAACTCGCGCTCCTCCACCGGGGCGAAATGGAACGCCTCGTCGAGGGCCGCCATCAGCTCGCCGAGCTGGGCGTTGCTCAGGTAGGTGGGCGTGCCGCCACCCAGATGCAGCTGGGTCATGCGCCGAGTCTCGTCGAACAGCGCGCCCTGCACGCCGATCTCCTGCTTCAGCCAGCTCAGATACTCCGCCGCCCGCTCGGTGTTGTGGGTGATGATCTTGTTGCAGGCGCAGTAGTAGCACAGGCTCTTGCAGAACGGGATGTGCACGTAGACCGACAGCGGCTTGGGCGAGGCGACGCGGTTGCTGCGCTCGGCGGCGGCGCGGTAGTCGTCCTCGGCGAAGGCCGCATGGAACTGAGGCGCCGTCGGGTAGGAGGTATAACGGGGCCCGGGGCGGTCGTACTTCTCCACCAGGGGGCGATTGAACAGCAGCTCGTCTTGCATGATCGACTTCGACCTCTTGAAACCTCGGCATGGGGCTCGCCATGCCCAATGCCAGTGAGTATGACATCGGCTATCGCCAGCGTCTCGGCAGCTCGCCCCTCTCTTGTCCCGAGTCAAGTTTGCTTATCTCAGGCGACGGCAACCGGCGAATCCACACCCGCAGCCGCCAGGCCACCAGCAGCCAGCCCAGGCTCCAGGCCAGCGCCGAGGCCCACAGCAGCAGCAGCCAGGCACTGCCGGCTTCGATCGCCCACAGGCGAAGGACCGCCGCCGTAGCGAACAACCCGGCCAGCGGCAGCAGCGCTCGCTCCCGCTCCGGGCGACCTTTGGCACGCAGAATCACGTGGCGCAGCATGATGGCGCCGGCCAGGCTGCCCAGCGCTCCCACGGTGAAGGCGTGCAAGGCGGTGCTGGCATGCTGCGGCGCCCACCAGCTGCGCGCCAGCAGCACCAAACCGATGGCCAACCAGGCATAGCCCAGCATCAGTACCTGCAGGTCCGGCCGCTCGCGGCAGTCAAGCGGCCGCCAGTGCCAGATGCGGGTCAGCACCAGCAGGCCCGCCGCCAACACCAGCAAGGCCGCCAGCGGGCGCAGCAGATCGAGCAGCATGACAAAGGGCGCCAGCCCCAGCAGTACGATCAGCGCGGCTTCCAGGCGCGGCTGCACGCCTACCCCGGCCTGGCGAAACTCTCGCGTAAAGTAGCCGTTGACGGCCGGAACGATGACGCGACCGCCCATGAAGGTCATCAGCAGCACCAGCCACAGCACGCTCTGATGCATCAGCGGCGCCGTGGTCGGCATGTCGTCGAGATAACGCCAGGTCAGGGTCACCACCGCCAGCAGGCAGATCATGCCCAGCAACGGCGAGAGCAGCCGGTTGCGCCACTTCTTGGCGGCAATGAAGCGCGGCACCAGGCGCCCGGCCACCCACAGCGCGAAGGCGCCATCGGCCAGCGAGGCCACCACCGCGCCTGGCCAGGTCAGCACGCCCACTCGTCCCAGCAGCCAGAGTGCCACCAGTACGGCCAGCTGGCGGCGTGGCACTGGCCCCAGCAGGTAGCCGGCGATCACCGCCAGGGCGAAGCCGAACAGCATCTCCCGCGCATGCGCCGCCGGTGTCGCCAGCTGCACCACCGCCCAGCCGTGATAGAGCGCCAGCAGCGAGAGCGGCACCATCAGGGCGGCATGCAAGGCCGCCAAGGGGAACAGCCAGCGCCAGGCCGGGAGACGCGACTCCCCCGCTTGGGGGCCTGGGGCTAACGTAGACTTGGCAAAGTTTCTAAACATGTATATAAAATACTACTTAGAGTGAGCGCGCGAAACTGCGCCGCGGAAAATTTCGCGAGGGTGACATGAGAGAGTCCGCGCTACGCCTCGGCTGGCGAATGCTGGCCTACGGTGCCATCGGCCTGGGGACCGCCGGGCTGGTGGTGCCGCTGCTGCCGACCACCCCCTTCCTGTTGGTGGCCGCCTGGGCGGCGCCCAAAGGCTCGCCGCGCCTGGCACGCTGGCTATGGCATCATCCTCGACTGGGCCCGCCGCTGCGGGCCTGGCGCGAACAGCGGGCCATTCCCAGAAGAACGAAGCCCGTCGCCGTCGCTCTGCTTGCTCTGAGTTGGCTGGTACTATGGCTCGGCGGTGCGCCCGGTTTCGTGCTGGGAACGACAGCGGTGATTTTCGGCTGTGTGGCCACCTTCATAGTGACGCGACCCGATGCCACAGCCCTACCCAACGCGAGCCAGCAACGAAGCAGTGTTATGATGAGAAGGTGTTAGCGCACTTCAATTGACGCCCATCAAGACAGGCCGAACTTCATGCATCTGACCCGTTACACCGACTATGCGCTGCGCGTTCTGCTCTACCTCGCCGTCAAAGGGGAAGAGCGAGCCACCATCCACGAGATCGCAGAGAGTTTCGGCGTTTCGCGCAACCATCTGATGAAGGTGGTTCAGGATCTCAGTCATCGCGGCTACATCACCACCATTCGCGGCAAGAACGGCGGCCTGCTGCTCAATCGCCCCCCGGAGGAGATTACTTTGGGCGGGGTGGTACGCGACACCGAACATGAGCTCGGCCTGGTGGAGTGCTTCCGCGATCACAACGAGTGCATCATCACGCCGGCCTGCCGGCTCAAGCCTATTCTCAATGAGGCGATGGGCGCTTTCATGGAAGTTCTGGACCGTTACACCCTTGCCGACATGCTCGGCAGGCGGCAGCCCCAACTCGCTCGCTTGATGCAGATCCCGACAGGCACTGCATAGATATGCCAAAATCCGCTTTGGCTGCAAATCGAGGCCAGCCACCGAGTGGAAGTAAAAACGACTGGCTTCACCGTGAATCAAGCATAAGGAGAAACCCATGAAGAAACTTACCGCCGCCCTGCTTGCCGGCTCCGCCGCCCTGGCCTTCGCCACCGCGGCCCAGGCCGAGCCCGATGGCGAGGCGATCTACAACCAGGCGTGCATGGCGTGCCACATGACCGGCGCCGCCGGCGCTCCTATCAAGGGCGACGAAGCCGCCTGGGCCGAGCGCCTCGAGCAAGGCATGGACACCCTGTATGCCCACTCCATCGACGGTATCGGCGCCATGCCGCCGAAGGGTGGCCACGCCAACCTGAGCGACGAGGAAGTGAAGGCCGCCGTCGACTTCATGCTCGAGCCGGTGCTCTAACGCTCTTCGCGACTCGCGACCAGCGGTGGCCTGCCCACCATCCAGCGGGGCGCTAGTGCGCCCCGCTGCGCCCTCCTCCTTCAGCGCATCGAGCGCCTCCAAGACACGTAACCCTTTGGGATTACTCCCTCCGGCTTGACCTGGGTCACACCGGGCATGACCCAAGTCAATTAAGACCAAGCGGTCAACTGGCATGATGGGCAACAACACATAAGCAACATTTCAAATGCATGTTCTTGGCAGCTCCCTTCCCTGGCCTCGAACACGCACTTGATAAGGAATGCCCATGTCCATCCGGCACCGCCCGCTCCTCTCCCTGGTCCTCGCCTGTGTCTTCGGCTTGTCGATGCTGCTCGGCGCGTCCGCGCAAGCCTTCGAACTTTCCCAGGTGAAGGCGGGGTTCCCCAGCGCCACGCGACTGGCGGAAGTGGAGGCCGAGCATGCCGCCAAGGCGGTCTACGCCGGCGAGACCCTGCTCGGCTACGCCTTCGAGACCGATGACATTGCGCCGATTCCGGCCTACTCCGGCAAACCGATCAACATGCTGGTGGGCATCGACCTGGAGGCCCGCATCACCCAGGCCACCATTCTCGGCCACGAAGAGCCGATCATGCTGGTGGGCATCCCCGAGCAGCGCCTGGTCGACTATGCCGACGCCCACGTTCCCCATTACGTCAGCGAGCGGCTGCGCGTCGGTGAAAACCTGGACGCCATCTCCGGCGCCACGGTCACCGTGATCGTGCTCACCGAGACGGTGATGCGTTCCGCCCGGCGGGTGGCCGCCGAGCAGGGGCTGATCGACGATCCGCTGGCCACGCCGCCAGCCGAGGTGCGCTACGACGTGTTCGAGCCGGCTGACTGGGAAACCCTGGTGGGCGACGGCACCATTCGCCGCCTGCACCTGACCCACGGCGAGATCGACGCGGCCTTCGTCGGCACCGCGGCCGAGGAGTACGCCAGCGGTGCGGCCCCCGACAGCACCTTCATCGACCTCTACGTGACCTATCTCAACGCCCCCACCGCCGGCCGCAACCTGCTCGGCGACGTGGTCTACGAGCAGCTGATGGAGCGCCTGGAAGAGGGCGAGCACGCCATCGGCGTGATGGCCAGTGGCGACTACTCCTTCAAGGGCTCGGGCTATGTGCGCGGCGGCATCTTCGATCGCGTCGAGGCGGCCCAGGGCAACACCAACATCGCCTTCCAGGACCGCGACCACCGTCGCATCGTGCGCTTGGCCATCGACGGAGCGCCCAGGCTGACCGAGCGCGACATCTTCATCGTGCGCAACGAGGCCGAGTTCGACCCCGGCGAGCCCTGGGAGCTGGGCCTGCTGGTGCGCCGGGCCGCCGGGCCGCTGGAAACCGAGTTCGTGCGCTTCAACGCCCACTACAGCATTCCCGAGCGCTTCATCGAACGCTTCGAAGCACCAGTGGAAGAAGCGCTGTGGGTCCAGGTGTGGCGCGACCGCACCTTCCAGATCGCCGTGCTCGGCGCCGGCCTGACCGTACTGACGGCGATCATGCTGTTCCAGGACGTGCTGGTGCGCTACCCGCGCGTGCTCGCCCCGCTGCGCGTCGGTTTCCTGATCTACACCGTGACGTTCATCGGCTGGTACTCCCTGGCGCAGCTCTCGGTGGTCAACATCCTCACCTTCGTGCACTCGCTGATGGGCGGCTTCAGCTGGGAGTCGTTCCTCATCGACCCGATGATGTTCATCCTCTGGTCGTTCGTCGCCGTCACGCTGCTGATGTGGGGCCGCGGCGTGTTCTGCGGCTGGCTGTGCCCCTTCGGCGCCATGCAGGAGCTGATCAACAAGGCCGCACGCAAGCTCAGGGTGCCTCAGTTCGAGCTGCCCTTCGCCGTGCACGAGCGGCTGTGGGCGCTGAAGTACATCATTCTGCTGGCGCTGTTCGCCGTCTCGCTGCACTCGCTGGGCCAGGCCGAGCGCTACGCTGAGGTGGAGCCGTTCAAGACCGCCGTGACCATGCGCTTCCAACGCGAGTGGGCCTTCCTGGCCTATGCCCTTGGCCTGCTCGCCATCTCGGCCTTCACCCACAAGGCCTACTGCCGCTACATCTGTCCGCTAGGCGCGGGGCTCGCGATTCCCGCCCGCCTGCGCCTGTTCGACTGGCTCAAGCGCCACCGCGGCAGCTGCGGCACCCCCTGTCAGATCTGCGCCAACGAATGCGAAGTGCAGGCCATCCACCCCGACGGCCGCATCAATGCCAACGAGTGTCATTACTGCCTGGACTGCCAGGTGACCTACCACGACGACCGGCGCTGTCCGCCGATGGTCAAGCGCCGCAAACGCTTCGAGAAGGCCGCTCGCGCCTCCTCCAAGGGCGGTGCCGTTGAATCCTTCCCGGCCGACGCTGCGCAGGGCAGCCAGGCCAAACTGCAGCGCATTCCCACTCTTCAGGAGGAGTGAACCATGAGCGACAAGAACGACCACATCAAGGACCTCAGCCGCCGAAACTTCCTGCGCAACAGCGCAGTGACCGGCGTGGCCGGGGCCAGCCTGGCGGGCGGCTTCGGCGCCGGTGCCCTGGTGCGTAGCCGCCCCGCCGAGGCGGCGACCAACAACGAACACCACGTGGAGCCGGGTGAGCTGGACGAATACTACGGCTTCTGGAGCGGCGGTCACTCCGGTGAGGTGCGCATCCTCGGCGTGCCCTCCATGCGCGAACTGCTGCGCATCCCGGTATTCAACGTCGACAGCGCCACCGGCTGGGGCATCACCAACGAGTCCAAGCGCGTGCTGGGGGAGAACGCCCCGCTCAACGGCGACACCCACCACCCCAAGGTGAGCTACACCGACGCCCGCTACGACGGCCGCTGGTGCTTCATCAACGACAAGCTGAACACCCGGGTGGCGCGTATCCGCCTGGACATTATGCGTGCCGACAAGATTCTCACCATTCCCAACGTGCAGTCGATCCACGGCCTCACCCTGCAGCGCGTGCCGAGTACCGAGCGGGTCTTCGCGGCAGGCGAGATGATCGTGCCGCTGAACAACAACGGCGAGCACCTGGACGATCCGTCCGAATACTGGACCATGATGACGTGTATCGACGCCGAGACCATGGAGTTCAAGTGGCAGGCGATCGTCGACGGTAACCTGGACAACTGCGATACCGACTACACCGGCCGCTTCGTCGCCGCCTCCTGCTACAACTCGGCGCGCGGCATGACCCTGCCGGAAATGATGGGCCCAGAGCGCGACTGGACGGTGATCTTCGACGTCCCCGCCATCGAAGCGGCCGTTGCCGCCGGCAACTACACCACCATCGGCGACTCCCCGGTGCCGGTGGTCGACGCCCGCGAGCAGGCCCACCAAGGCCGCAACGCCTTCGCCCTCTATGTGCCGACCCCGCGCAGTCCGCACGGCGTCAACACCGCGCCGCCGGAAGGCAAGTACTGCGTGGTCAGCGGCAAGCTGTCGCCGACCTGTACCGTGATCGAGTGGTCCCGCGTGGCCGAGTGGTTCGACGGCGGCCTGTCCGACCCGCGCGACGTCGTGGTGGCCGAGCCGGAAGTGGGCCTGGGGCCGCTGCACACCACCTACGACAACCGCGGCAACGCCTACACCTCGCTGTTCCTCGACAGCCAGGTGGTGAAGTGGAACATCGAGGATGCCATTCGCGCCTACAACGGCGAGGAGGTGAACTACATTCGCGACCGCATCGACGTGCACTACAACATTGGCCATATCAAGGCCTCGCTGGCCTGTAGCCGCGACGTCGACGGCAAGTATCTCACCGCGCTGTGCAAGTTCTCCAAGGACCGCTTCCTGCCGGTAGGCCCGATGCATGCCGAGAACGATCAGCTGATCGACATCACCGGCGAGCAGATGAAGCTGATTCACGACGGCCCGACCTACGCCGAACCCCACGATGCGCTGATGATTCGTGCCGATCAGCTCAACCCGTCCCAGGTCTACACCCGCGACGATCCCTACTTCGCCGAGACCGTGGCCATGGCCCACGCCGATGGCGTCACGCTGGAGACGGACAACAAGGTCATCCGCGACGGCAACAAGGTGCGCGTCTACATGACCTCCGTGGCGCCGAGCTTCGGCACCACCGAGTTCCGCGTGAAGCAGGGCGACGAAGTCACCATCGTGGTCACCAACATGGACACCATCGAGGACGTCAGCCACGGCTTCGCCCTGGTCAACCACGGCATCAACTTCGAGATCCATCCGCAGCAGACCTCGTCGGTGACCTTCGTGGCCGACAAGCCTGGGGTCCACTGGTACTACTGCAGCTGGTTCTGCCACGCCCTGCACATGGAGATGTCAGGTCGCATGCTCGTAGAACCCGCATGACGATGTAACCCGGCCGGCCCCCGCGGGGCCGGCCACTGCAACACCCGAGGTGACCGTAATGCAACATACTCTTTTCTCATTCCTGGGCGGCTGCGCCCTGCTGCTGACGGCAACGTTTGCCTTCGGCGAGCTGCGCATCGAGCCCGGCGACGGTCCTCTCCAAGCTCATATCGATACGGCCGCGCCTGGCAGCGAGCTGACGCTCGCCGCCGGGATCCATATCGGCGGTATCCTGATCGATAAACCCTTGATTCTGCGCGGCGAGCCCGGCGCCATTCTCGACGGCGAGGGCAGCGGCGACGTGATTCGCGTGCGCGCCCCGGATGTGCGCATCGAGGGCCTGACCCTGCGTAACTCCGGTTTCAACCTGACCGACATGAACGCCGGCATTCACGCCGAACGCGAAGCCCACCGCATCCACGTCGAGAACAACGTGATGGAGAACGTGGCCTTCGGCGTCTGGGCGTGGCACCTGGAAGCGCCCAATGTAATCGGCAACCGCATCGCCGGTAACACCAGTGTCCGTTCGCAGGACCGCGGAGATGCCATCCGCCTGTACAACATCAGCGGCGGCACCATTGCCGACAACGACGTGCGCGACTCACGCGACGCCATCTACGTCGATACCAGCCGCGACCTGACCTTTCGCAACAACCGCCTGCGCGACTCGCGCTTCGGCATCCATTACATGTTCACCCACGGCGGCAAGATCGTGGGCAACCACACCAGCGGCACCCGGGCCGGCTATGCGCTGATGATGTCCCGCGATCTGGAAGTGGTGAACAACCGCTCCGAGCGCGACATGAACTACGGCATCCTGATGAACTACGTCAACTACAGCACCATCGCCGGCAACGACATTCGCGGCATTACCGCCTGGCACGGGCCCGGCGGCAGCGAGCACGGCGTGACCCTGGGCGCCGAAGGCAAGGCGCTGTTCATCTACAACTCCCAGCACAACGAGATTCGCGGCAACCGCCTGGCCGATAGCGAGATGGGCATCCACCTGACAGCAGGCTCGGAGAACAACCGGCTCTACGCCAACGCCTTCATCAACAACCGCCAGCAGGTGATGTACGTGGCCACCCGCCATCAGGAGTGGTCCCGGGATGGCCGCGGCAACTACTGGAGCGACTATCTGGGCTGGGACCTGGACGGCGACGGGATCGGCGATACCCCCTACGAGCCCAACGACGCCGTGGACCGCCTGCTGTGGCGCCACCCCGAGGCGCGCCTGCTGCTGCACAGCCCCGCCGTGGTCGCGCTACGCTGGGTACAGCGCCAGTTCCCGATCTTCCGTGCCCAGGGCGTGCAGGACAGCGCCCCGTTGATGCACGCCCCCGACCTTGGAGAAGCCCAATCATGAATCCGGTAATCGAATGTCGCGGGCTGACCAAGCGCCACGGCGACCTGACCCGCCTCGACGCCCTCGACCTCACCGTCAAGGAGGGCGAGGTACTCGCCCTGCTGGGCCACAACGGCGCCGGCAAGACCACCACCATGAAGCTGATTCTGGGCCTGATCTCGCCCAGCGCAGGTTCGCTCGAAGTGCTCGGCGGCGCCCCCGACGGCGCGCATGCCGAAATCCTGCGCCGCCATCTGGGCTATCTGCCGGAGAACGTCAGCTTCTACGAGCAGCTCAGCGGTCGTGAAGTGCTCGATTACTTCGCCCGGCTCAAGCGGATCGATCGTCGCCAGGTGGATGAATTGCTCGAGAAGGTGGGCCTGGGCCACGCGGCCAAGCGTCGGGTCAAGACCTACTCCAAGGGCATGCGCCAGCGCCTCGGGCTGGCCCAGGCGCTGCTCGGCGAGCCACGCCTGTTGCTGCTCGACGAGCCCACCACCGGGCTCGACCCCGCCGCCACCCGCGACTTCTACGAAACCGTGCGCGAGCTGCGCGAGCGAGGCTGCACCGTGCTGCTTTCCTCCCACGTGCTGCCGGGGGTGGAGCCCTACATCGACCGCGCGCTGATCCTCGGCGCCGGCCGGCGCCTGGCGCTGGGCAGCCTCGAGGAGCTTCGCCACGAGGCATCGCTGCCGCTGACCATTCGCGCCAAGGGCCGCTGGCCCGGGGTCGACTGGTCCGCCGGCTGGGACGATACGCGCATCGCCCCGCGCTATCTCAACGGCTCGGCGCTGGAACTCGGCGTGCACCCCTCGGCCAAGATGAGCGCCTTGCGCCGGCTGACCGGCACGCCGGGGGTCGAGGACATCGACGTGCTGCCGCCGACGCTGGAGCACTTGTACGCTCACTTCTCGGCGCCCGTCGCCGCGGCTTCGTCCACCTCCGATCAGCGAGGCACGCCATGAACACCACCTTTATCGTCGCCCGCAAGGAGTTCCAGGACGGACTGCGCAATCGCTGGGTGCTGGCCATCGCCCTGATCCTGGCCGCACTCGCCGTCGGTATCGCCTGGTTCGGCGCTGCCGCCAGCGGCGGCATGGGCTTCACCTCACTGGCCACCACGGTAGTCAGCCTGTCGACCCTGGCGGTATTCCTGATCCCGCTGATCGCCCTGCTGCTGGCCTACGATGCCGTGGTCGGCGAGCAGGAATCCGGCACCCTGCTGCTGCTGCTCACCTATCCGCTCAGCCGCACCTCGCTGCTGCTGGGCAAGTTCCTCGGCCACGGCCTGATCCTGGGTGCCGCCACAGCGCTGGGCTTCGGCATTGCCGGGGTGGTGATCGCCTTCGCCGCCGATGGCGTGGCGCTCGGCGATCTTATCGCCAGCCTCGGCCTGTTGATCCTCAGCAGCGTGCTGCTGGGCTGGGTGTTCATCGCCTTCGCCTATCTGATCAGCGTGTGGGTGACCGAAAAGGCGCGCGCCGCCGGGCTGGCACTGGGCGTGTGGTTCCTGTTCGTGCTGGTGTTCGATCTCGGCCTGCTGGCGCTGCTGGTGAGCGTGCAGAGCGGCGGCGACTGGCTGCCGTGGCTGCTGCTGCTCAATCCCACCGACGGTTTCCGCCTGATCAACATGGTCGGCTTCGAATCCGCCCAGGCCTACACCGGGGTGACCGCCATCGCCCAGAACACCGCCTTCCATGCCGGCTGGCTGCTGCTGATTCTGGTCGGCTGGATCGTGGCTCCGCTGGGACTGGCCATCCTGCGCTTTCGCCACCATTCCGCCTGACCCGACCGGCCCTGACCCGGCCTGACCGTTTTGGAGAACGACCATGACTCGCACCACCCTCGCCGCCCTGGTTCTCGCCGTGTTGCTGGCCGGCTGCAGCGGCAGCGAAGACAAGCCTCTCGCCGCGGCCCAGCCGATCACCGACGGCGACAGCTGCCACGTCTGCGGCATGCTGATCGCGGATTTGCCGGGTCCCAAGGGCCAGGCCTACCTGAATCGCGACGATGCGGTACGCAAGTTCTGCTCCACCACCGACATGTTCGCCTTCCTGCTGCAGCCGGAGAACGAGAACCGCCTGAGCCATGCCTGGGTCCACGACGTGGCCGTGACCCCCTGGAGCCGGCCGGCCGACGACGCCTTCATCCTGGCCAGTGAAGCCTGGTACGTGGCGGGCCACGATCAGCGTGGCGCCATGGGCCATACACTGGCATCCTTCAGGGAGCGCCACCACGCCGAGGCCTTCAGCGAGACCCATGGCGGCGAGGTGCTGGCCTTCGGCGACATCGACCTGGAGCTGCTGACCGAGCTCGCGCGGGCGGATGCCAGCATGCAGCACAACGGCGGCATGCCCGGCCACGCAGGCCATGGCAACGAAGTGAACGACCACGCCGGTCATGGTGGCGCCATGCACGGCCACTGATACGCACCCACTGCAGGAGGGGTCCAGCCCATGGTCATGAAGCTCACCTCGCGTGCCATCGCCATCCTGCTGATATCGCTGAGCCAGGCCGCCTGGTCCGGCGATGCCACCGCCCCACCGCTGGTCGGCGACGCGCAGCGCGGCGCCGACATGGCCAAGCTGTGCACCAGCTGCCACGGTCATCAGGGGCGCAGCGTGACCTCCCGCTACCCGAGCATCGCCGGCATGGGCGAAGCGCGTTTCATCGCCGGCATGCAGGCGCTGCGGGCCGGCGAGCGCGGCCACCTCATGGCCAGCATGACCCGCGGCCTCAGCGATCAGGACATTGCCGACCTGGCGGCCTACTATTCACAGTTTGAACCCCAGCCACAGCTGGAACCGCGCGCCGAGGACACCGACGCCGACGCAAGCGCACCGTGAGGCCACTCCTTGCCGTAACCGAGACCTGACGGGGTCGGCGCGGCGCGCTGCGAGTGCTACCATCCCAGGCCTGTCGATCAGGAACACGAACATGACCCGATCCCTTCGGCCACGCGCCGCCCGGCGGCGGCTCGCCGGCCTGGTGCCTACGGCCCTGCTGGCGGCCTTTCCCTTTGCCAACGTGGCGCTGGCCACCAACTACAACGTGAGCGACGTCGAAGCCCACGGCCACTGGCACTCGGTGGCCCTGTCGCTGGGCGAGGAGCGCCACTTCCGCGCCTTGGAGCAGCACAGCTACAGCGACTCCATCCTCAGCGTGAACTACACTCCCGGCGTGTGCGACCTGCCGTGGCTGGAAGTGCGCGTCGAACTCGAGGAGCTCCAGTCGGAGAGCCGCGTGGCCAACCTGGTGCCCGGCGACCTGCGGGTCGACTACGCCACCATCCACAGCGGTGCCGCGGAGTTCATCACCCAGCGCGGCGACCGCGGCTTCTACGTCAACTTCTATCTCGACGAGCTGGACCTGCTGATCGACGAAATGCGCGAGGGCGAGACCCTGCGGCTGCGCTTCGACCGCGGCGACGAGGACTACTGGTTCATGAGCTTCGATCTGGCCGGCGCCGGCGACGCCATCGCCCGCGCCGAGCGGCTGTGCGAGGCGGCCGGCTGATGGCGACGCTGCTGTTCCGGCTGGCCAACGTCTCCGAGGAGGAAGCCTGGGAGGTACGCCGGCTGCTCGACGAACACGGCTTCGATACCTACGAGACCCACGCCGGCTTCTGGCGCCTGGGGGTCGATGCCATCTGGCTGCGCGACGACACCCAGCTGGAAGCGGCGCGGGAAGTGCTCGCCCGCTACCAGGCCGAGCGGCAGGAGCGGGTGCAGCAGGAACATGCCGAGCGGGTCGAGCGCGGCCAGGCGCCCACGCTGTGGCAGCGCTTGCGCCATCACCCCCTGCAGATGCTGCTGGTGGTGTGCGCCGTGGCGGCGATATTGGCGCTGACTTTAGTGCCCTTCCTGGGCCTCATCTAGGCTCTGCCGGAAAACTGCCTGACACGACAGCCGCCGCCCGCGGGCGGCGGCTTGCCTTTGGCGGCTCATCTCACCGCAGCAGCCGGGTATCCAGATACTCCACCGACAGATAGTCGTCGAAGCGCCACAGACGGACCAACCGCCCCCGCTCATTGTGTGCGCTCTCGCCCCCGCCCCAGATCGTCAGGCCGTTGGGCTCTTCCGGCATGTCGCCCTTGAGCTGCTCGAACCACCACTCGGTCATCTCCGCTCCCCAGGGCTCGCCGTACTGCGAGATCAGCTGCTCCTTCACGGCCGCGTGATCCGCCACGTTGGGGTGAAAGGCCACCACCAGGGCCAGCCGGTCGCTGCCGGCCGGGAAGACGTAGCGCAGATCGGTCACCGGCTCGCCCTCCACCTGCCGCTCGCCGTCGATGAGCAGGTCGTCGCCCTCGGTCTGGTGCCGCTCGATGTTGGCGACGTCGTCGCTCTCGAGCCGCGCCAGCACCTCTTGCGAGGTCATGCCGAACTCGGCGCTGCGATAGCCCGTGATCTCCTCCGCCGTGGTCGCAGCAGCGGCGACGGTCAGCGCCAGCGCCGTGAGCAGCCCGCCGAACAGCGCTGCGGGTCGAGTGATCATCGCCATGCGAACTCCTCTTGGGCCAAAACGCCCATCATCAGTTGTCTTGCTCGGCAGCCACGACGCGAATCACGCCCACCATGCCGCGGTTGTGATGCGGCTGGCAGTAGTACTCGTAGGTGCCCTCTTCATCGAAGGTCCGCTCCCAGCTCTCCTCGGGGAAGAGGCGCCCGGAGGCGATCTCCTCGTCGGGGAAATAGATGTCGTGGTTGGAGCGGCGCTCGGCGTTGACCCAGCGCACCGTGGTGCCGACGGTCACTTCCAGCGCTTCGGGCTGGAAGCGGTTGCTGACCATTTCGACCTCGACGACAGCGCCTTCGGCTGCGCTCGTGGCCTGCTCGTTCTCGTCGGCCTGGGCCGCCCCGCCGATCAGCAGGGCGGCCAGCAGGCCCAGGGTGGTCAGAAGCCGCTCGTGCATTTTCATTGCGCCTTCCTCCTTCGCATCACCGTGCGATGCGCGTGGCGTTGATCTCCACCATGTCCTCTTCGAAGTCGCCGGGAATCTCGGCGTCGAAGGCCAGGCCGTACTGCCAGGAGACGTGGTGGAAGCGGGAGGCGGCATAGTCGTCGTGCAGCGCCACGTTGAAGCTATACTTGCGGTCGGTGGCGAGCGGCTTGTCGCCCTCTACCCCGGTGCGCAGCGCCCGGGTCAGGTAGGCGGTCCATACGCCGTTCTCCTCCGTCGCCGTCATGACCACCGCTTCGCTCTCGGAGAGATGCCGCTGCTCGAGGATATAGCCGCTCTCGGTGAGCTCGGCACCGCTCTTGTAGCGCGCGATGTCGAGATAGACGCCACCACCCAGCAGCTCGGTGATCTCGGCCTCGTCCTTGAGCTTGTCCCAGCCCCCGCGAGGCGCTCCGCGGCGACCGCGAATCTCGATCTCGCTGCGGCTCTCGCTCAGGTACTTGGTCACGCCGTTCATCATGTCGAGGCGTTCGGCCAGCTCGCTCTGGGCCAGCGCTTCCGCTTCCGGGGCATCGGGCATGTAGGTGGAGTCGTGGTGACAGCTGGCCCAGCAGCCGCCGCGGTCGGCCATGTCCACCCGCTCGTCGGCGAAGCTGACGGTGAGCTTCATGGGGTTGTCCGGGTCCATGCGGCCGCCGTCGACGAAGGGCAGCGGCGCGTGCTCGCCGGCTTCCCACTGGAAGCGCATGAACAGGTAGTCGTCATCGAAGGAGGCCTGCACGGTCATCGGAATGTGGCCGCGCTTGTCGCCGAGATCATAGGTCTCGATCTTCTCGGCGCTGGTGGCCAGCGCACCGATCTGCGCCTCTTCGCCGGCATGGCACCACACGCAGCGGTCGCCGAAGCTGAAGGCACGACCGCCGCCGTGGGCACTGCCGTCCTGAATCCACTCGATGGACGCCTGGCCGGGCAGGAACAGGGTCACGTCCAGCGCCGGTACGTCGGACCAGTCCAGCGTCGAGGCGATGTCGCCCTCGGCCGCCACTGCCTCGCCCAGATCCTCGGCTTCCAGCGGCATGGCCGGCTCGCCGCGCTCCGGCAGATCGGTGACGGGCTCGTCATGCTCGAAGCGATAGGCCCACACCGGGGACTCGTCCCAGTCTTCGGGAAGCTCATGGGCGATACCCTGGTGGCATTCGATGCAGGTCTGGCCCTGCTCGAAGGCGCGCGCATGCTCGCGGGCGGCGCGCGGCGCCTGCTGTTCGAGGTCCATGGCCGACCAGTCGTGGCAGTTGCGGCACTCACGCGAGTCGGTGCGCAGCATGGAGCGCCACACATTCTCGGCCAGCTGCAGCCGCTTGCCTTCGAACTTCTCCTGGGTATTGATGGTGCCCAGCATCCAGTGCCACACCTCGCGGCTGGCCTCGATCTTGCGGATCATCTTCGGCCCCCAGGAGTCCGGCACGTGACAATCCGAGCAGGTGGCCCCAACGCCGGTGGCATTCTGGTAGTGAGGTCGATCCAGGTACTCCTCATGCACCCAGCTCATCTCGTGGCACGCCGTGCTGCAGAACTTCATGCTGTTGGTGGCTTCCATCACGGTGTTGAAACCGCCCCAGAACAGGATGCCGGCAACGAAGAACACCACGGCGGCACCCAACGATGCCCCCATGATGGTGATCCTGCGCCAGTTTCGTAGACGCTCCCCCATGATCTCGCTCTCCCCAAAATGTCGTGCCACGAGTCGTGCTTGTTGCTTATGCCTGCCTCCCGGTGGTGCCTGGGCTGTCGGCTTCTTCTGCAGGCGCTTCGCGCGAAGCGACTGAAGAAGAAGCCGGAGCGCCGCGGGGCGCTCCGGCCGGCGGACTTAGCCGCGCTCGTACTTCTTCAGACGGTTGTAGACGTTGAACTTGCCGGTCGGCGTGTTCAGGTTCTCGATGACTTCCTTGACCTCGAGGGTCGCGTCGTCGAAGACCACGATGGCGCCATCGTCCTGGTGGCCACGGCCGCGGGCCCAGATGGAGACCCACACCTCGGTGCCGGACTGGTCGTACTCCATGTGCACGGCCACCGCATCATGCTCGGCGGGACGGTCGGCAACGTGGATCGGGGTCAGCTCGCGGGTCTCCTTGTTCATGACCATGACCCACTGGTTGACGTCGGCCTCCGGGTGCATGGCCTGATCGATCCAGACGTGCGGAGAGTTCGGGTGGCTGCGCAGGAACAGGCCCGGGCCGTCGGTCTCGACGGTGCCGCAGATTTCCCAGGCATGCTCCGGATGGCCCTCGGGATCGGTGCCCCAGAAGGTCACCAGGCCCTCGCCCAGGTGGGTGGTGCCGGCCACCGGACCGCACTCCGGGTCGATCCAGTTGGCACCCGGGCCCGGGTGGGGGATCTGCCCGGTGTTGAGCAGGCCGACGAGCTTGCGCTCCACGGTGTCGACGAAGGCCATCTTGTGGCTGAAGTTCGCCGCGATCATGAAGTAGCGGCCGGTGGAGTCGAAGAAGCCGTCGTGCAGATATTCGGCAGACGCAATGTGGTCGATGCGCAGATTGTCGATATCGCTGTAGTCGACCTGCCAGACCTGCCCGGTCTCCTTGACGTTGACCAGGAAGGTGGGCGCATGAGGCGTATCGTAGAGCGCCGCCACGCGGGCTTCGTGGACGTAGTTGCCCTCGGTGTCGTAGCCACGGGTGGAGACGACCTTGAGCGGCTCCATGGTCTCGGCGTCGGCGATCACGAAGTGCGGGGGCCAATAGCCGCCGCCGATGACGTACTTGTCCGCCCACTCGCCGTAGTGAGACACCGCCACGTCGCGGGCGTCGATGCCGATGAACACCTCGGCGGTCGCCTGGGGCGGGTCCATCCACAGGTCGATCTTGGTCAGACGACCGTCACGGCCCTGGACGTACCAGAAGCGGCCGTCGGAGCTCGACTTGGCCACATGCACGGCATAGCCGGTCTCGGCCTCGGTGATGAGCTCCTTGGTGTCGCCGTCGATGATGCCCATGGCGCCACGGTCACGCAGGATGGTGACCATGAAGTTTTCCCAATTGCGGTCGTGCTGGGGCTCGGTGGGCCACTCTTCCTGGGGCACCAGGATGCGCCAGGTCTCGCGGATGTCGGCCAGCGACATCTCCGGCGGCTCTTCCGGGGTCTGCTGGATGTACTTGGAGATCAGGGTGATCTCCTCTTCGTCCAGGATGCCGTCGAAGTTGTTCATGCCGCCTTCGGTACCCAGCGCGATGATGCTCTCCAGGCGGCGCTGCCCCATCTCCTGAGTGGTTTGCGGCAGCAGGTTGGGGCCGGTGGCGCCCTTACGCAGGGTGCCGTGACAGCCGGCGCAGCGCTGGAAGTAGATGGCGCTGGCGCGCTCCATTTCCTCGGCCGTCATTTCCGGGGCCGCGGCCTGGGCGGTACCCATCATCGCGGCCAATGGAAAGCTCAGGGCAAAGATCCCCTTGGTCAATGCTCTCTTGTGCATATCGTGCCTCGCTTGGTTTTCCCCTTCGGGTAGTGGCTGGCGGGTGTCCGGCATGACCTTTTCTTCTCTACGCTCGGCGACCATGCGCTTCAGCCACCCCCCACCTGCCGCCATTAGTAGCAGCTTTGACTTTTGGCTCACTTGACCACTGTCAATTGATGCATTCTGGAGTTGACTTATGTCAGAAGAGAGACGAAATAACCTCCGCCAGACATGCAACGGCCCGCTGTGCGGGCCGTGTAGAAGGGTGGGTGCGTCAGCGACAGGGGCGCATCGCAGCCGCCCGGGGGGCATCCAGGGCGGCACAGGGTAACGGTGAGAGCGGTTCCTCTTCGTCGGTGTTGGCGAAGCGCCGCAGGGCGGCGATGTCCTCGACGTGCACGCAGTTGCGCTCGCAGCTCACCCCGACCTCCTTGAGCCGGGCCATGGCCCGCGAGAAGCTCTCCGGCTTCATGCCCAGCCGGCCGGCGATGAGCAGCTTGTCGCAGGGCAGGCAGACGGTGGCCCGGTTGGTCTCGCAGGGACACAGGGAGACGATGAAGGCCGCCAGGCGCTGGTAGGTCGGCTGGTTGGTCAACTGGTCGAGTTGCCGCACCAGATAGCGCAGCATGCCCGTCAGGTTGGCCAGCAGGTTGAGCGTCAGGCCGTGGTTGCGCTCCAGCGTGGTCAGGAAGTGATCGGCGGTGAACACCAGCAGCCGGGCGTCCTCGGCGACGGCGGCGTTGACCGGGAACCCCAGGCGGTCGAACATCGCCGCCTCGGCAAAGGACTCGCCGCGGGTGAACAGCCCCACCATGCACTCGTTGCCGTCGGGGCTCTCGCGGAACAGCTTCACCCAGCCGCTCAGCACCACGTAGAAGCGATCCGCCGGCTCGCCGGCGCTGAACAGCAGGGTGCCGCGGCGATAGCTGCGCTCCAGGACGCCGTCGGTGAGCAGCGCCAGGGTCTCGTCCTCGAGCCCCGAGAACAGCGGTACCTGCCTGACGGCCTGCAGGGCCTCACGACTCAGCGGCGATTTCATCGGTTTCTCCTTCATCATGGCAGCTCCGGTTCAGCCTTCCGTGGTGGCCTGCGCCACCTGGGCCAGGTTGCCGCGTATCACCTCGGCTTCCGGCGAGTCCGGCGGCAGCAGGCCGAGCAGCCGCTCCCAGTAGCCGCGGGCGCTCGCCATTTCGCCTTCCAGGTAGGCCCACGACCCGGCCAGCCACAGCCCCTGGGCATGATGGGGGTCGATCTCCAGGGCCTGCTCGATCAGCTGCAGAGGCTCGCCAGCCAGGCTGCCCTGACGCTCGGCCATGACGTCGGCATAGCGCGTGAGCAGGTCGGGGTCGCGGTCGCCGCCGTGGGCCATGGCCTCGCGAAAGGCGCGTTCGGCGGCGTCCAGGTCGTCGAGGAAGACCAGAGTGCGGCCCAGCAGCACCCAGCTCTCGACATCTTCCGGCGCCTGGGCCAGGCGGCCCTGGAGCTGCTGCGCCATCAGCTGGAACTGTCTTCGCAGCTCGGCCTCGGTGGCTGCGGTCGGCTCGGCAACCGCCATCTCACCGGCAGGCCGCTGAGTGGCGAACACCTCTTCGGCATGCCCCACCGCCAGGTAGATGCCAATCGCCATGAACGGCAGCACGGCAATGCTGACGATGGCGGCAGCGCCCACCGCACGCGCCCCACCGCGTCCTGCGTCCGCGGGTGTTTCGTCGGGCTCGATGGCACCGCTGTCGAGCAGCTCACGCTCCAGATCGGCCACGGCCGTGGCGTACTGGGCCTGGGTCAGGGTGCCCGCGGCCAGGTCCTGATCCAGCTCGCGAACCCGGTCGCGATGCACGCTGGCATTGATCGCCCGGCGCGACGGCAGCGTCTCTCGTCGTGGCTCGCGCAGCAGCGGGTAGAGCACGAACGCCAGCGCCAGGACGCAGAGCAGCAGGGCAAAGAGTAGAAACAGTCCGTTCATCACGTCCTCCGGGGTCAGGCGTCGTGGCGCAGCCGTTCGAGCACGGCGCGCTCCTGCTCGGTGAAATCGGGGCGCTCGGCCATGCCTCGCCGCCCGACGACGATGCGCCACCACACCAGAGCGCCACCGAACATGAGCAGGAAGGGGCTCGCCCACAGCAGCCAGGTGTTGGCCTGCAGCGGCGGCCGGTAGCGCACGTAATCGCCATAGCGCTGCACCATGAACTCGATGATGGCATCGGCGTCGTGGCCGGCCAGGGTCATGTCGTAGACCCGCCGGCGCATGTCGGCGGCCAGCTCGGCGTTGGATTCGTGAATGGTCTCGCTCTGGCACACCGTGCAGCGCAGCTCGCGCACCAGGGTGTCGTACTGGCGCTTCTGGGCCTCGTTGTCGAATTCGACCGGCTGGCCGATGGCCAGCGCCATGGCTAGCCCCGCCGCCAGCCACAGCGGCAGGCCCAGCAGGCTCAGGAACAGGGATCGCTTCATGATTGCGCCACCCCCTTCGCCTCGCGCAGCTTCTCCGCTCTCAGTTGCTCCGCTCTCAGCTTCTCGACCAGCGGCAGCACCTCATCGAGCAGCAGCTGCCGGGAGAGCGGACCGATGCGCTTGTAGCGAATCACCCCTTCGGCGTCGAGCACGTAGGTTTCCGGCGTGGCGTAGACGCCCCAGTCGATGCCGGCATCGCCGCGGGGGTCATAGGCAATGGTGCGGTAGGGATTGCCACTGACGCCGAGATAGCGCAGCGCCGCATCCCGCTCGTCGCGGTAGTTGAAGGCGTGAATGGGAATGCCGCCGGCAGCCAGCTCCATCAGCAGCGGCTTCTCGGAGCGGCAGGTGCTGCACCAGGTGGCCCACACGTTGACCAGCGCCACCTCGCCGATGAAGTCCTGCTCGGTGATCAGGCGCTCGGCGTCTTCCAGCGCTTCGAGAGCGAAGGCCGGCGCCGGTTTGCCTACCAGCGGCGAGGGCAGGTCGCGGGAGTTCATGCCCAGGCCGACGAACAGCAGGCCGAGCAGAGCCAGCGTGGCGAGCAGGGGCAGTAGCAAGCGTAGTTTCATCAGCCGGCCACCTCCTGCGGTCGTGCAGTGGTCGCTTCCGGCCGCCGCTGCGGCCTGACCACGCGGTTTCTGGCCAGGCGATAGCGCTTGTCGCAGGCCGCCAGCAGGCCGCCGAGCGAGAGCAGAATGGCGCCGGACCACATCCAGAACATGTAGGGCTTGTAGTAGAGCCGGAAGCTCCAGGCATCGCCCACCAGCCGCTCGCCCAGCGAGACGTAGACGTCACGGGTCGGCGCCCGATGCAGCGAGGCCTGATTCATGGGCATCTCGGCGTGAGTGTCGTAATAGCGGCGCTGGGGCAGCAGCGTGGCCACCAGCCGGCCGTTACGCTGCACCTCGACCACGGCCTGGTCCGCATCCCAGTTGGGGCCGCGCACGGTTTCCATGCGCAGCAGGGTGAAGTCGAAGCCCGCCGCCGACGCGCTCTGCCCCGGCTGCAGGCGCACGTCACGCTCGACCTCGTAGGTGTTGACCATGGCGATGGCCACCACGATCAGCGCCAGGCCGACATGGGCCAGGTGCATGCCCAGGAAGCTCGGCCGCATGACCTTGCGCAGCCGCGCGGCCAGAGGCTGGCGCGCCGAGCCCATGCGCTTGTGCATGTCCAGCAGCGCAGTGAGCACGATCCAGGTGGCCAGCATCAGCGACAGCGCCGTCATCGGGCGCCAGGCGCCCACGGTCAGCGGCCACAGCCCGCCGGCCACCACGCTGACCGCCAGCACCCAGCGCAGCTGGCGGAAGGTCTCGCCGGGACTGGCCTGCTTCCACATCACTGAGGGGCCGAGCCCCACCAGCAGCAGCAGCGGCAGCATCACCGGCGCGAATACCGCATCGAAGTAGGGCGGGCCCACCGAAATCTTGCCCAGGCCGAAGGCATCCAGCGCCAGCGGATAGAGGGTACCGATGAAGACCGCGGTGCAGGCCACCGTCAGCAGCACGTTGTTGGCCAGCAGCAGGGATTCGCGGGAGTACCAGGCGAAGGCGCCGCCGAGGCCCACCCGTGGCGCCCGCCAGGCGTAGACGGTCAGCGAGCCGAGCAGGGTGAGGGTGAGCATGCCCAGAATGAACACACCGCGCTCCGGGTCGGTGGCGAAGGCGTGCACCGAGGTGATGACTCCCGAGCGCACGATGAAGGCGCCGAGTATCGTCAGGGCGAAGGTGATGATCGCCAGCATCAGGGTCCAGACCTTGAAGCCACCGCGCTTCTCGGTCACCGCCAGGGAGTGGATCAGCGCCGTGGCGGTGAGCCAGGGCAGGAAGGAGGCGTTCTCCACCGGATCCCAGAACCACCAGCCGCCCCAGCCCAGCTCGTAGTAGGCCCACCAGGAGCCCACCGCGATGCCCAGCGTCAGGAACACCCAGGCCACCGTGGTCCAGGGTCGCGACCAGCGCGCCCAGGCGGCATCGAGGCGGCCGCCGAGCAGGGCCGCCATGGCGAAGGCGAAGACCACCGCCATGCCCACATAGCCCATGTAGAGCAGCGGCGGATGCAGGATCATGCCCGGATCCTGCAGCAGCGGGTTCATGCCGCGGCCATTCATGGGACCCGGTACGATGCGCTCGAACGGGTTGGAAGTGAAGATCGTGAAGGCGATGAAGCCGACACAGACCATGCCCAGCACCGCCAATACCCGCGCCAGCATCTCCCGGGGCAGCGACTGGCTGAAGTAGGCCACGGCGGCACCCCAGGCGCCCAGGGTGAAGACCCACAGCAGCAGCGAGCCCTCGTGACCGCCCCATACCGCGGTGACCTTGTAGATCAGCGGCTGGGTGAGGCTGGAGTGACTGGCCACATAGCGCACCGTGAAGTCGTCGACCACGAAGGCCCAGGTGAGCACCGCCAGCGAAAGCGAGAGGAAGACGAACTGGCCGGTGGCCAGGAAGCGCCCGGTGCGCATCAGCCGGGCGTTACCGAGCTGGGCGCCCACCAGCGGCAGCACGCTCTGAGCCAGCGCCAGGCACAGCGCCAGGATAAGGGCAAAATTTCCGAGTTCCGCCACCATGGGCCGGCACCTCCCGCTTTCCCCGGTGCCGAAGAGAAGCGCGGCGACCGGTCACTGACGACTAGGGTGGCCGAGGCGGACGATGAGAAGCTGCAAGCGGATGCGCCCCGGCCGGCATGAAAGGAATGGTCCGACCAATGGCGTTAAATATCCATACGCAATACTTCTTTTCACGGTGGGGTTGTGATCCATGTCAAACAAACGGGCGCGGCCGGATGTCGCGCCCTACTTCGGGCGTCGAAAGCCTGACAGCGGACACGTCTGGACGTAAGCTAGGCACAGCGTTTTTCCCGCCTCACACTCACCGCGAACACGCACCGCAAACACTCATCTCAGACACTCATCACGAACAACAGGAGCTACCGTGCTGAAGCGAACTCTGATCACCCTGCTCGCCGCCGCCAGCCTGCCGCTGGCCGCCGCCCACGCCCAGGCGGCCGACGTCGTGCTGCACACCAACCACGGCCCCATCGGCATCGAGCTGTTCAAGGACCAGGCCCCCGAGAGCGTCGAGAACTTCCTCACCTACGTGCAGGATGGTCACTATGACGGCACCCTGTTCCATCGCGTGATCGATGGCTTCATGATCCAGGGCGGCGGCTTCGACCAGGACTTCCGCCAGAAGGCGACCCGCGACCCGATCGTCAACGAGGCCGACAACGGCCTGCGCAACGAGCGCGGCACCCTGGCCATGGCCCGCACCGGCGACCCGCACTCCGCCACCGCGCAGTTCTTCATCAACGTCAGCGACAACGCCTTCCTCAACCACCAGGGCACCCACTCCGGCCAGGCCTGGGGCTATGCGGTGTTCGGCCGCGTGGTGGAAGGCATGGACGTGGTCGATTCGATCAAGCGCGTGCCCACCGGCAGCCGCGGCCCGTTCCAGGACGTGCCGCGCGAGGCCGTGATCATCGAGCGCGCCGAAGTGCAGTAAGCGCTTCCCTGAGACACGACGACGCCCGCCATCGGCCGATGGCGGGCGTCGTCGTATGGGCTTGGGTGTCTTAGCGTCGCAGCAGGTAGCGTCTGATACCGGCCAGGACCAACACGGCCGTTCCCGCGCCCAGGGTGTTGGCCAGGATATCGGCCCAGTCGCCGCCGCTGCGGCCAGGCACGGGGATCTGCAGGTATTCGATGCAGATGCCGTAGAGCACCACGGTGATGAAGGTGCGCACCAGCGGCAGCCCGGCCAGGCCGACCAACCCCGCCAGGCCGGCATAGCCGACGAAGTGGTTGAACTTGTCCCATGGCAGGTTGGTGGGCATCTCGTCGCCGGGGGTCAGGCTGCCGATGGCGATGGCCACGGCCGCCAGCACGGCCAGCACCGTCCATAGACGGTGGCGCTTTCTATCTTCACCCCAGGCAAGCCGCTGGAGCCAACGAGACTCAGGCATTCTGGTACTGGATAGCACGGTGGTAGCTCGGGCTCAGGTCGTGCAGCGCCTCCATGAAGGCGGTGACGTTGTCCGGGTTGGTGAACTGGCTGATACCGTGGCCCAGATTGAACACGTGCCCCGGCCCTTCGCCGTAGCTGTCGAGGATGCGCCCCACCTCGGCACGAATGGCCGCCGGCCGGGCGAACAGCACGTTGGGATCGAGGTTGCCCTGCAACGCCACCTTGTGGCCTACCCGGGCGCGCGCATCGGACAGTTCGGTGGTCCAGTCGATACCCACGGCGTCCGGCCCCGCCAGGGCGATGTCCTCGAGCCACTGACCGCCGTTCTTGGTGAACAGGATCACCGGCACGCGGCGTCCGTCGTGCTCGCGGATCAGCCCGGCGACGATCTGCTCCATGTAGCGCAGCGAGAACTCGAGATAGGCCGGCGTGGAGAGCACCCCGCCCCAGGTATCGAAGATCTGCACCGCCTGGGCTCCGGCGCGAATCTGCGCGTTGAGATAGTCGGTGACCGCGCTGGCCAGGGTGTCGAGCAGGTCGTGCATCACGCTGGGCGTGTCGTAGAGCATGGTCTTCACGTGGCGGAAGTCCTTGCTCGAACTGCCCTCCACCATGTAGGTGGCAAGCGTCCAGGGGCTGCCGGAGAAGCCGATCAGCGGCACCCGGCCGTTGAGCTCGCGGCGGATGGTCGACACCGCCCGCATCACGTAGTCCAGGTCGCTCTCGGCGTCGGGTACGCTCAGGGCCGCCACGTCCGCGGCCGTGCGCACCGGCTTGCGGAACTTGGGTCCTTCACCGGTCTCGAAGTAGAGCCCCAGCCCCATGGCATCGGGGATGGTGAGGATGTCGGAAAACAGGATGGCGGCATCCAGCGGGTAGCGCTCCAGGGGCTGCAGCGTCACCTCGCAGGCCAGGTCGTGGTTGCGGCACAGGTCCATGAAATCGCCGGCTTCGGCGCGGGTCGCACGATACTCGGGCAGGTAGCGGCCGGCCTGACGCATCATCCATACCGGCGTGCGGTCCACCGGCTGACGCAACAGGGCACGCAGAAAACGATCGTTCTTGAGATCCATGCAGGCAGTCATCCACAGGAAATGTCGCCACATTGTAGCGCATCCTTTTCTACGCGGCTTGACCCGGGCCAAGATCGGCGACACCGCCCATTCGTGAGCCGCGCCGGCGTTCCTGCTAGAATGCGGGATTCACTTCCGGCATCGCCGTGGTCTTGACCGAGGTACCCCGTGACCATTCGATTCATCGCCTCCTCTCGGCTGCCCACTCCCTGGGCCACCTTCACCATGCACGGTTTCGAGGACGAAGCCACCGGCAAGGACCACATCGCCCTCACCCTCGGCGACGTGGCCGACGGCGAGCCGGTACTCGGTCGGGTGCATTCGGAGTGCCTGACCGGCGACGCCCTGTTCTCGATGCGCTGCGACTGCGGCTATCAGCTGCAGGAGGCGCTCAAGCGCATCGCCGACGAAGGCCGCGGCGTGCTGCTCTACCTGCGCCAGGAAGGTCGCGGTATCGGCCTGCTCAACAAGATCCGCGCCTACCACCTGCAGGATCAGGGCGCCGACACCGTGGAAGCCAACGAACAACTCGGCTTCGGCGCCGACCTGCGCCGCTACGACCTCTGCGTGCCGATGCTCCAGCACCTGGGCATCCAGAGCCTGCGGCTGATGACCAACAACCCGCGCAAGGTCGATGCCCTGACCAAGGCCGGCGTCACCATTGCGGAACGCGTGCCCCTGACCACGGGTCTCAATCCTCATAACGAGCAGTATCTCTCCACCAAGGCGGGCAAGCTCGGCCACATGATGGCGCTGGGCGACTTCACCCAGGCCGGCGACGTGGACATCGAACGCAAGCCCTGAGCCAACGAAGCAGCGGGGCGCTCCTGACGGAAAAGACCCCATGCCAGAAACGCAGCGCACGCTCAATAAACGCCATCACTTCCTCGAGGAACTGCTCAACAGCATCAGCCACGGCATCGGCGCGGCGCTGAGCCTGACCGGCGTCATCGTGCTGCTGGTGCTGGCCAGCATGGCCGCACACGTCGATCCGTGGAAGATCGTCGGTATCAGCCTCTACGGCGTGACCCTGGTCCTGCTCTATACCATCTCGACTCTCTACCACGGCGTTCGCCATCCCCGGCTCAAGCGGCTGTTCCAGCATCTGGACCACTGCGCCATCTACCTGCTGATCGCCGGCACCTACACCCCCTTTCTACTGGTCAACATGCGCAGCGCCACCGGCTGGACGCTGTTCGCCATCGTCTGGGGGCTGGCGCTGGCCGGCATCGCCTGCAAGCTTGCCTGGCCGCATCGCTTCACCGCCCTGCGAGTCGCCATCTACCTGGTCATGGGCTGGCTGATCGTCTTCGCCGGCGACACGCTGAGTGCCAACCTGCCCACGGCCGGCATCGTGCTGCTCACGGCCGGCGGCATCACCTACACCCTTGGCGTGGTCTTCTTCGCCATCAGCGCGATCCCCTTCAACCACGCCATCTGGCACCTGTTCGTGCTGGGCGGCAGTACCTGCCACTACTTCGCGGTTTACGCCGCGGTGTTGCCGTTCGGAGGGTGAGGCACGGCCAGCCTCAACCGCTCCAGCCGGGCGTAGAGGTATTCGGTGAAGAAGCCATGCATGAGGAAGCGCTGGCTCAGGTTCCACGGCCCGACCAGGTAGTGCGGGTACTTGTTGTAGGCCATCTCGGCCAGGGTCGGGTCGCCGATCAACTGGCCGACGCGGATGGCGATGGACTGGTCGAGGTTGAAGCCATTGATCGCGTCGCGGTACTCCTCGCGGGTCAGCAGCAGGCAGAACAGGCACATGAACAGCGCATGGGCGCTCTCGAAGTCGAGCACCTGGGTGCGCCTGCGCGGCAGCTCGAAGTCGCTCTCTGCCAGCGGGCGCCAATGCGCCCAACTGATCGCCTGCGGCGCCAGGGGTGCCGGGCGCTGCCGCCAGTGGCCCATCTCCTCGATCACCCGGAACAGCTCCTGATCGTGCTTGACGAAGCTGGCGTCGAGCATGTCCTCGATGCGGCTCGGATAGAGCGTGAGCGGCTCCACCGAGACCTCCGGGCAGTTGTCGATGAGGAAGTTGAGGATGTTGGACTCGGTGGCGAAGTGGCGCAGGATCAATTGATTGGCGCTGGGGCTGACGAAGTGGGTGCAGAACCAGCAGATCAGCCGCTGCAGCAGGCCGTGAGCGCGAAACTGTGGCAGCGGCAGGCGCTTCACGAACCAGATCAGATGCAGCAGCACGGCCAGCAGGAACTGCAGCAGCGGGCGCAGCGACCAGCGCGTGGGGCGCTCCAGGTCGTCCAGCCACAGCCGCACCGCCGCCGGCTCGATGGGCAGGGAGTCGTCGACTGCCAGCGCACGCAGGAAGGGGCTGCGCGGCCTCGGCCGGGTATCAGCCATGCTCGATCTCCTCCAGCTGCAGGGCGTAGAGCCGCGCCACCACCCGCGCGGTGCGCAGGATCGCCTGCTGCTGCTCCGGCGTGCGGCAGACCCGATCGATCAACGTATAGAGCTTGTCCAGGTGGGCGTCGTCGTTCTCGCCGTGGTAGCGCATGAAGCAGGTGTAGCGGCCGTCGCCCTCGGTGGCCTCGTCGATCCGCCGCGCCCAATCGCTGGCCATCTTCTGCCCCAGCCCTTCGATGATCCACATGGCGCCGATCAAATCCACCGGATTGGGCTGGCTGGCGCGATACATCATGAAGGCGTGCAGCGCCTCGCTGCCGGCGTTGCGCTGCCCGGCGCGGATCTCCTCCAACGCGCCGCCTGCCGCCACGAAGTCCGCCTCCAGCATCTCGTAGTCGCGATGCTCCTCCTTGGCGTGACCGATCACTTCCGAACGCACGTCGGCGTAATCGCGCTCGAAGCTGGAGGCACCGCGGGTGATCCAACGCGCGCCCTCGATCACCTGCTGGCGCAGGTGCAACAGCAGGTTGCGGTAATCCTCGCGGGTGAACCTGCCGCGCTCCAGGCGCTGGATGATCGGCACCCGCCCCAGCTGGCGCTCGAAGTCGAACCACACACGCATCAACCCTTGCAGGCACTCCTGCCCCAACTGGGTGGCGACCTTGCTTTCCATGGTTACTCCTCCACTACCGTGAGCTGCATGTAGACGTTATTGAAGCGACCGCTCTCCGGCACCATGCACAGGATGGTGTCGCCGGCTCGATGACTCTGGGTGCGCCGGAACTCGTCGAGCATGATGAACATCGAGGCGCAGCCGGTGTTACCGCGGGTATAGAGATTGGTGTACCACTTCTCCTCGGGGATGGCCGCGCCGGCCTGGGTCAACATGTCGAAGATCTTGCCGCGAAAGTAGTGCGACGAGTAATGGCACAGCACGTGGTCGATCCGCCCTACCTCGACCCGTCCCTCGTCGATCAGCCGCAGCAGGCCGTCCACCCCCAGCTTGACGATGTTGTCGAGCAGGCGAACGTCCTGGCGGATCAGCAGGGCGCCGGCGGCCTCCGCCTCGGCGTAGGTGGCGAAGTCCTGCCAGCTGCGCCCATCGCTTTCGGCGCGACCGACGCTCATGCACACCGGGTAGGAGTCGGCGTGGGAGAAGCCGCGAATCCAGTCGATGCGGAAGCAGCGCCGGCGCGGCTCGTTTTCCAGCAGCAGCGCCCCGGCGCCGTCCGACAGCATCCAGCGCAGGAACTCGGCATTGAAGTCGACCTCCTGCGCCACCGCCTCGTAGCGGCTGGCCTTGAACAGCCGCGAGGCCAGCTCGCTGGCGATCACCAGGGCATTGTCGTGCTCGCCGGCCTTGAGCCCGGTGTAGGCCGCCTTGAGCGCCATCATGCTGCTCGAGCAGATGCCGTGGCTGCTGTGCAGCTCCACATCGGCCACACCCAGCTCGGCCTGGACCATGCTGCCGAATCCCGGCAGCACCAGGTCGCCCTGGCTGGTGGCCACGCTGAGCATCTCGAGCCGCGACTTGTCCAGGTAGCTGTCGTCGAGGCAGGCCCGGCCCGCTCGGGCGGCCATCTCGCCGTTGCTGATCAGGGTGTTGTGCTCGGCATCGATGGCGTAGTGCCGCTGGCGTATGCCGTTGGACTGCAGGATGCGGCGCTTGAGCCGGCTCGGTTTGCCGTGCACCAGGCCGAGCACCGCCTCGATCCGCTCGTTATCCACCGGCTCGCCCGGCAGGTAGTGGCCAGTACTGGTGATATAGACGCTCACGCGGGGTTGCCTCCGTGCTTGAGGTAATGACGCAGGCAGCGCAGGTTCTCCTCCATGTAGGGAAACACGCACAGCAGTGCCATGAAGGTCAGGTAATAGGGCAGGTAGCGCTCGCCGCCATGGGGCACCTCGACGGGAATCAGCCGCATCTGCCCGGCCCAGTCGAGGGAGACGAGATCGATCACCACCGGCCAGTTGATTACCATGATCATCGCCAGCATGTAGAACGGCAGGCTGGCCAGGTAGCTGTGTGCGTGCATCTCCCAGATGCTGATGTGACGCCGGGGAGCGGCGTAGTGCACGTCCCAGTGAGCCACGACCTCATGCAGCACCCAGGCCAGCAGGCAGATCAGCAGCACCAGCACGTTGATGCGGTAGAGCAGGCACATGAGGATGGGAATGCCCACCTGAATGCCCATCGCCGAGTGCATCAGGGTCTCTTTCAGCCCCGAGGTCTCCTCGATGTGCGTGGCACGGTGGCAGCACCAGTCGACGAAGCCGGCAATTCCCCATAGCGGCAGGAAGACGTACAGCAGGACATGGATCAACAGCGTGTGAGTATCCATGGCGATTTCCTCTGTTTCAGCGACTCTCACAGCGTTCTTGCAAGGCGCTTACGTTTCATGGATGATGTTAGGAAACACTGTTCGATAACTAATATCCACCAGGCGCATGACATTTGCAAGCGCCAATCGAATGGAACGGAACGTCATGAAACAGGTAACCCACAGGCGAGGCCCGGCTTCGGATAGCGCAGCCGCACCGCAGGCAGTTCGGGATCGCTACCCCGATGCCCTGCGTGCCGGCGCGCTGCTGGTGGTGGTATTCGGCCACTGGATCGCCACCCTGCCACGGCTGGAAAACGGCCTGATGACTACCACCGACCACCTGCTGCTGGTATGGACCGGCGCCGGGGTGCTCACCTGGCTGCTGCAGGTGGTGCCGCTGTTCGTCTTCGTCTCGGCCGCGGTCAGCGCCGACGGCGCCCAGCATCGGCTGGATCAGGGCCAGCGCCAGCTGCACTGGTGGGCGGGCCGGGCACTGGGTCTGGCACGCCCCACCGTCACCTACCTGGCGGTGCTGGTGGCCTTCGTCCTGCTGGCGGCCTACACCGGCGGACGCCTGCTCGGCCCGCTCAACCACTCGCTCACTGTTCACCTCTGGTTCCTGATGATGCTGCTGGGCGTGCAGGCCCTGCTGCCGCTGAGCGTGTGGGCCGACAACCGCTGGGGGCTCAAGGCCGTGGCAGGGCTGCTGCTGATCGCCGCTGCCGTGGACCTGCTGCGCGCCGGCATTAGCACTCCCGGCGAGCTGCTGGAGCTGGGCACTCGCGTCACCGCCAACGGTGGCGGCATCGGCTGGCTCAACGCCGCGGTGGTCTGGCTGCTGCCGCAGCAGCTCGGCATCGCCTGGAAGCGCGGGCGCTTCTCCGGCCTGGGCTGCGGCCTCGCCCTGCTGCTGCTCGGGCTGGTGTGGCTGGCCGCCGCCGTGGCCTCGGGCTACCCCGTGGCCATGGTCGACGGTGCCTTCGGCGTGCCCAGCAACCTGCTGCCACCCACCCTGGCGCTGGTCGGCGTGATGTGGGTTCAGGTAGGCGCCGCGCTGACCTTCGAAGCCCCCGTGCGCCGCCTGCTGGAGCGCCGCCGAATCGACCGGACGGTGACGATCCTCGGCGCCCTGGGCATGCCGCTCTACCTCTGGCACAAGCTCGCCGAACTGCCGGCCGCCTGGCTGGGCGAACGCCTGGGCCTGCCCATCGACGCCGGCATACCGGGCGAGGTGGGCTTCTGGCTCGGCCGCCTGTGGTGGATTGCGCTGTGCATCGTGGCCGTCGCCCCGGTGATGATCGCGGTGGTGACCTTCGAGATGCGCCGCAAGCGCGACGTGGTTTCCGCCACCGCCGCACCGGTCATCCTCGCCGGCGGCGCGGCGCTGCTCGGCGGCATCGTCGCCAGTCTGGCACTCGGTGCCCTGCCCGGCGCCATCTTCGGTCTGGCCGGCGTTGCGGCTGCCTCATGGCTGCTGCGCGTCCATCCACAGCCGCCAGTGTCAGCGCTCGACGCTTCCCTCTCCAAACAGAAGGAGGTTGAATCGAGCCCCTTGTAAGCCATTTCTTACAAATTTCATCGACAATTTCTTACAAGCCGCTTGCCCCAGGTTAACGTCGCCGAGCACTGTTAGTTGGCAAAGTAAAACCGTACTGAGCACGGAGGCTCAGCCAGGGACGACCGAGTCAGGAAGACTCACTATCCAGGGATGCTCGGGTGGAAGGATGCTCGAGGTGGAGGTAAGGAAGCGAAGATCCAGCCCGGCCGCAAGGCCGGGCTTTTCGTTGTGGTGCCATTTTCATTGCTGACACCCGTGACGGCAATGTGCACTCAAGTGCCGCCGGTTCGTAACCTGGCAACCAGCCGCCGGATACCGGGCGCCCGCAGTAGCAGCAACACCCCCAGGCCAAGCTGAATCAGGCTGCCGACAAAAGCCGCCCTCCCTTCTATCGCTCGATGTATACCGAGCAGTTCACGATCGTAGAACAGCCAGGCGCCATGGTTGGCGAGCTGAGGCAGTGCGGTGATGGCAACATACAACCCCACCGCCCCGATCAGCCCAGTCTCGAAGTCGGCCCCAGACAGTGCCGACGCCTTCGCTTGGTCATCCCCCGTAGCAGGCAGCAGCCGGCCCGCCACCGCCGAATGAAAATGCCAGAGCGCGATCGCTACCCCGGCAAACAGCAGTGTCGTCACAACGAAGTAGCCCAGATGCAGGTAGTGAACATCGCTGCTATGGAAGCTCACGCCCTGCACCGCGAAGCGCAAGGCCGTGAGTCCAAGATAGATGGAAAAGCAGCGAACCAGCGCTGCCACAAGGCCTTGAAGGGCGGATGATTGCATCGTGTCCTCTCTCCCCTACCGCCCATGAGGCGAATCGTCAGGCCACGTTGGCTGCAAACGGCTAGGCGTGATCGACCCTTAAGATTTCAGGGCCATCGCTCGTACATCCAACACCATCAGTGATACCGGGTGACATCCATAAAATCCACTTGCGCTGCTTGGTCCTCACCACTGCCTGGCAAGCTTAATCCACCACAAAGGCACCATCCGAGTCGACCTCCAGCTTGCATTCACGGTAGGGCGTGCTGGGAAGTTTCTCTCGAAGGAAAGCGATGCGCTTATCGAGTTCGTCCTTATGACAATAAAGCGTCTTGTAGGCTTGATAGCTATCCCCGGCTTCGTTGTGGTAGGTGAAGCGCAGGCCGATGACAGCCCGTTCCCGCCATACAGCGATTTCCTCGGCATTCTTCCAATCGATTTCATAGTGCTGATCGTCACGCACCGTTGATCGATAATTTTTCGACGTGCCCATCAGCGCAGCGGCAACCCCGATGCCGACGGGTCCGATGGCAGCAATAAGAAAGGCCGGATCGATGAACATCAAGAAGAGCACCACCACACCAGAGCCGATAGCCGTCCAGGTCATCACTGGCTTGACCGAATCGATCTGGGGCTTCCAGGAAAACACCTCAATGCGCTTGTCCGTCAGACGATAGACGATAATGGCAGTTTGGTGGGTCATGCTCATGGTGATAAGCACGCCAAATAGAAACATCCCACCCCCACCTAACACAGAGGGAAGTAATTTTTCTTCAGCCATGAACAATAAAGCCCCAACGATAAAGCATACACATAGCATTATGAAGAAAAGCACATTGGCAACAAAAGTGTTGTAATTCCTTGTACGTATCTGCCACGTCATCAGAGCCGGTTCATCGACATTTTTCCATGGCATCTGCGCCACATAGTCCTGCTTGGGTTGGATAAACCACATGTTCGTCATTGTCTCCTTAAGGGGTCGGCACGGTCAGCTCAACGATGGCAGAGGAGCACAACCCACGGTACCGGTCATCGACCTCTACCTCGTACTTACCCCACCTTGGCTCAGCCTTGTAGAAGGTGAAGCTGAGCCCGCCATTGGCATCGCCGTATATGGCTTCCTCATAGGATACCCCGAATAGAAAGGGCTGACCGTCCGGCAGCTGATCGGCAGACAGCCAGGCTTGCCACACTCGCAACGGGTCACCCTCGACGTAGGTTGCGGCTTCAGGTAATTCCCGATTGATCTCGGTGGCAGGGCGCTCAGCAAAGCTGTCCGACGATGCCCAAAAGCCTCCCATAGCGCTCTGTGAAACCGAGACTTTTTCGCCGCCCAGGACGGCTGGCAGGGCCAGTTGAATCCAGTAGCCCTGTAGCGTTTCCACCCTTCTGCCAGGCGAGTACTGCGAAGATGTTTGTGACACATCGAACTCGGCCCTGACAACCGGCGTCAGTTTGAGCGAGGGAGCAAGAAGAGCTTCATTGAGCGCGCGCAGCTCCGCGGCCCGGTCGGCATCGCTATCGGTCCACTTGTTGGCCTTGCCCCAAGGGCTTTGATAGAGCCACAGACGGACGCCCTATCGGCGATAGTGCTTACTACGTGTAACCGACTTAACCGCGCTCTCTTCACTTACTTGGCCAAGGTAGCGAAATGCGAGTGAACCACAAGCCTTTCTTCCCGATACGGAGTCTGGGGCAGACGCTCACGAAAAAAGTCCACACATTTCTCAAAATCGTGCTTGCGAAAGTACACCTTGCTGTAAACGGAGTAGTGCGAGCCATCATCATTATACCAAGTGAAACGTAAGCCGATGAGACGGCGCTTTCTCCACACAGCAATTTCCTCAGTGTTCTTCCAATCGATTTCATAGTGCTGATCGTCACGTACCAATGTCCGATAATTTTTCGACGTGCCCATCAGCGCAGCGGCAATCCCGATGCCGACAGGGCCGATGGCAGCAATGAGAAAGGCCGGATCGATGAATACCAGGAAGAGTACCACCACACCAGAGCCGATAGCCGTCCAGGTCATCACTGGCTTGACCGAATCGATCTGTGGCTTCCAGGAAAACGCCTCAATGCGCTCTTCGGTAAGACGATAGGCAATAATCGAGGTTTGATGGGTTATGCTCATGATGATAAGGATGCAGAAGGTGAACATCCCCCCCCCCCATAACAGAGAAGCCACTAAAGAGCCCTGCCCAGCGTGCGAAAGCAGATAACCCGCACCGAGCGAAATCACCAGCATCACAAAAAAAAGTATATTCGCAGGCAAGGTGTAATAATCACGCGTGCGAATCTGCCACGCCATCAAAGCGGGTTCATCAGCATGCTTCCATGGCATCTGCGCCACATAGTCCTGTTTGGGTTGGATAAACCACATGTTCGTCATTGTCTCCTTAGAGTGTCGGCACGGTCAGCTCGACAGTGGCTGAGGAGCACAGCCCGCGGTACCGGTCATCGACCTCTACCTCGTACCGCCCTCGCCTCGGCTCGGCCTTATGGAAGGTGAAACTGAGTCCACCGCTGCTATCGCCATAAACAGCTTCGTCATAGGATACCCTGAATAGAAAGGGCTGACCGTCCGGCAGCTGATCGGCAGACAGCCAGGCTTGCCACACTCGCAACGGGTCACCCTCGATGTAGGTTGCGGCTTCAGGTAATTCCCGATTGATCTCGGTGGCAGGGCGCTCAGCAAAGCTGTCCGACGATGCCCAAAAGCCTCCCATAGCGCTCTGTGAAACCGAAACTTTTTCTCCGTCCAGGACGGCTGGCAGGGCCAGTTGAATCCAGTAGCCCTGCAGCGTTTCCACTCTTCTGCCAGGCGAGAACTGTGAAGACGTTTGTGACACATCGAACTCGGTCCTGACAACCGGCGTCAGTTTGAGCGAGGGAGCAAGAAGAGCTTCATTGAGCGCGCGCAGCTCCGCGGCCCGGTCGGCATCGCTATCGGTCCACTTGTTGGCCTTGCCCCAAGTGCTTTGATAGAGCCATAGACGAACGCCTTCTCGACGATAGTGCTCGGCAAGCATGGAAGCAATCAGATAGCCAATGCTTAGCGCCAGAAGGGCCCAGCTAGCCCAAGGAGCGAGGATCCAGCCAAAGGCAAACCAGCGACCTAGCAGTGCCCCACCTAGTTGAGCACTACCAATGACAGACATACCCACTGTCGTTCCAAATTTTGCCCATAGGGCATTCTTTTCCTCCGAACTGGTGGTTTGACTGGTTTGCTGCCAAACCTGCCAAGACTCCACTCCCGCCCCGATAGCAGCAAAAGCGGCCATGCCCGCGACGCGACTTGACAACTTGGCAGCAATTCGGGCCGCATTGGTCTGCTTAGCTACTTCCCATGTAGCAACGCCTGCACCAGCTATTTTCGCCGTCATGGTTCCACTAAGCGAGGCCATCTGATGCGCATGCCGCTGCCAGTAAGGCATGACCCATAGCGCCATGACCGCGGCAGTGGCGTAGCTGGCCTGGCCGGCGAGCTTCTCCAGGTCGGCCTGGTTCATGCCGTCCCGCTGGGCGTTCCTAATACCATCGGCCACGTTGACCAAATTGAGTGCGGCGATCAGCAGCGGCAGTCCACCGATGCCTCGGCTCTCCATCCACTGAGCCATCCGTTGCCGAGCCGCCACAGCGCTACCTGCACCGCGCTGAATGCGCAGGCGATGTTGCTCGCGCAGCTCGTCGAAGCCCAGTGTGGCAAGCGGTGCCGCAGCGCCTTGAGCAGGGCCTGCGGTAAAACGCTTGGGCTCTTGCAGTGCCAAGGCTTGGTAGTCGTTTTCGAGCGAGCCCAGCGTGCGAAACACCTCGGCACGTCGGCCAGGCGACATGGGGGTGCGCAGCAACAGCTGCTGGGCCTTGGTCTGCATCGACAGGCGCAGCATGCCGGCACGCCACTGGCGCTGCTGGGCCAAGGCCCCGTCGTTGCGCTGCAAGAAAGTTCCCTGATTATCGGGATGAACGAAGGCCGCCAGCATGGCAATCGCGGCCCCCCTGGCGATTCGCTGAGCAGCCACCTGAGCCCCAGCGCCTGCGGCGGGCAATGCCTGATAGGCAAGCGCCTCCCATACTTGCCTGCCGGCACCGGCTGCCACTTTCTGCAAGGTGGCAAAGGTATCTTGCACAGGCTGGGCCAATGCCAGGAACAGTGCCGATTCCTGCACATGCTCCAGTCTCAGCACGGCATCGACGTGGCCGGCAAAGCCGGCCACGTCGCTTGGCATGACGCCAAGCCCGCCAGCGCCATCCACTCCTCCCTCTAACCACTGCTGAGCGATACCCTCGAAGGCCGCAGCCAGCGCCGGCGAGAAGTTGAAGGGCCCGGTACCGATCAGGCTATCGCGCTCCCGGAAGGTCCCGGTGAGCCATTGCCGCCCTTGTTCGGTAGCTCCCAAGGCTTGACTGACCAGAGCGGCGAATTCCAACAAAGTCTGCGATTGCACTTCGTCGCAAAGATCGAAGCAGAGACTTTCACCATCCGTGGGCAGTCGCTCGAGCCAGACAATGACATCTTCGAGACTGGCTTTAACATGGGCTTGCAACCGTTCAAGACGCGGTTGCTCAGAGCTGATGAAATTTACGACACCAGCATAATCGACATCGTCTCTCCAGCGTCGTTTGCTACGCCATGCATCCCGTGCATCGCGACTCGGCGGCTCGATGCCCATGGCAGCCAGGTTGGAGTCGATTGCAGCGATGCGCTCCTCATGCTGGCGCTGCAACGGAGAGCCAGCGCGACCGAAGGGAGAGCCTCGGTTCATTGCGGTGGAGAACTCCTGCGCCTCCTGCGCTTCCAGACGCTGCTGGAGTAGTCGTTGAGCCTGACGGTACATCTCAGGGTCATCGCGGACCGCCTCCGGTAGATCGCTGTCGTCAGGACCGCACAGTGCCTGGGTCACCAGCGCTGTTTCCAGCTTGTGCCCATGCTCGTCGAGGAAAGCTTCCCGCTCCGTTTCTCGCCCCAATAGCGCCATGATCAGATCGTTGACGATGCCGAGGTCGTCATCCAGCGCGACGAAGAGCGCTTCGTCATGGCGCTCCACTTTCGCCAGCACGCTATCCTGAGTGATCTCCGGCTTGACGGAGAGGACTTCGTAAAGGCTGTCCTCCTCCCCTCCCACCTCTCCCACTTCTCCCACTTCTTCTTCACGCTCGGCAGTCGAGACGGTGGTTGTGGTGAAACCATCAACGGCTCCGTTGGGTGTGATATCCGCCACATGCGCAGCCAGCTGGGTGATGGGGCCGACATTGGCGGGAAAAGCACCACCCGGCTGGGCCGTGCCTGTTAATGCAGCCAGCAGATCGACGGAACGCATCACGCGCTGGCGCACCTGGGCATCGGCCAGCATGTGGGCCTGGATACGTTCGGTCCATTGCACCGGGGAGTAGGCCAGGGCAAGCTGCGCCTGGGTGGAATAGGTCAAATGGGGCTGGCCACCGAAGGTGGCACCCTCAACCCTATGCTCATCGATGCGCTGTTCGCCCTCTTCCTTGACCCAAACGTACACCCAGCCGTCGCGCAGTTGTCGCAGCGTGTAGCTGCGAGTCTGGAGCTCAGGATAGTCCGGGCCCTGCCAGGGAGATGCCAGGGGGTGTGGTGCCGGCTCGCCGGCTTGCCCCGGCGCTTCGTCAATGGCGTAACGTACGGGAAAGAGGGCAACGTCGAGCAGTAGTGGACACATGCCACCACCCAGCGGTGATTCATCGAAGCGAGCGTCGCGTTGTTGGCACTGCACGTCCCTGTCAGTCATGGGAAACCTCTTTCATGGTGTTGGTTCTTATGCTCGCTTTGCTCAGCAGAGCCACAGCCTCAGGAGTACGGCTCCAGGCATCGAGTGCGTAGAGCCGTTCCTGGCGCGAGAGCCTCTCACTCTGTGCGGTGCAGGCAATCCAATGCAGATACGGCCCGTCACTCGCGCTCATGAAGTTCTCGCCCCAATGCAGGCTCAGATCGAGCCAGATAGCTATCTGCCGCTCGGTCGAGGCTCCCCAAGCCAACGCATCGTCGATACGCGTATCCATCCACGCGCCCCGGCTTTCGGGGGGCAGTGCTTGCCAGGCTTGACTGGCATTGGCCAGGAAGTGTTCGGCCAGGCGCTCCTTGAACTGCCAGCGCGTCACCACCTCCAGCGCCGCGAGCTGAGGCGCACCCATGACGTGTAGCTGCGAGCGCTCATCGTGCTCGCCGAGCGGGGAACTCGCATCAGGCTGGAAGGCGCACCATGTCAGTACCGATGTCGCAGCCCAGTTAGGCGACCACTCCGCTACCCACCAGGTTCGGATGGGACCCATGACGTCGGCCGGCACCGCATTGCCATAGCTGGCCAGCCAGTGGCGTGTCACCAGTGGGTCGGCAAAGCGCAGCAGCTTTTCCTGACCCGCCGCTTCGAACGTTACGAACTGGCGCAGATGCTCGGCCAATTCCGCGCTGCTCGCATCGCTGTGCAGCCATGTCAGAGCCCGTGTCCACTCTCCCTGTGTTTCGCGTAGCACTTCATCGTGAAGCCCCGTGCCTTGCAGGCGCACCAGGATGGGCCCTTGCTCTGCCAACGACGCCCAGCGGGTCGTCAGGTACAACGGCTCAATGTCGGCAACATCGTCACGACCATACAGACGCTCGAAGGCGCGGGAATAACGCACACCATCCACCAATGCGTGGGTAGCCTCCCGTGAGTCATCCATTTCAGCGGCTTCCCTGACCATCGGCCGTTGCTTCACAGATCTCGCAGCTGGCCGGGGCCTTGAGTAGTGCCTTGAGCTGAGCCGGACGATCGATCGGGGCGACGATCTCATGTGATTCCCCCACCGCCTCCCTCGGCAGCGCCGGTGCCTGGGCGGCCTGGCCGGAGCCGGAGCCGGGGCTGCCTCCGGAGTTGATCTTGACCTGGCTGCCGACGATGGTGACGCCGCTGGGGTCGAGCTTGACGAAGCTGCCTCCGGCCTTGAGGGTGATCTCGGCGCCGGCTTCGATCACCACCTTCATGCCCGCCTTGTGGTGGATCTCCTGGCCGGCTTCGACCAGTTGGGCGCGGCCGTATTTCTCGTGACGGCTGGCGTCGACGATGAGGTGGTCGTCGCCGTCGATCTGGGTGTGGCGGCTGCCGTGCACCGTCAGGTGATCGTCGGCATGGATCTCGCCGATGCGGTCGTGGTGCACGGTGAGGAAGCTGTCGTTGCCGATCTCTTCGGTGCGGTCGTTATTGGTCAGCAGCTCCAGGTCTTTCTGGGCGTGCAGCCAGATCTGCTCTTCGCCGGCCTGGTCCTCGAAGCGAAGTTCGTTAAACCCTTCGCCTTTGTGACTCTGGGTGCGGATGACGGTACGCGTCTTGTGCTCGGGCAGCGCGTAGGGCGGCGTGTTGACGGCGTGGTAGGTGCGCCCGGTGATCAGCGGTTGATCCGGATCGCCCTCGAGGAACGACACCACCACCTCATGCCCAATCCGGGGTATCGCCATGCTACCGTAGCCGCCGCCGGCCCAGCCCTGGGAGACGCGCACCCAGGCGCTGGCGGTTTCATTGGGTTCGGCGTAGCGATCCCAAGGGAACTGGACCTTGACCCGGCCGTGCTCGTCGCAGTGGATCTCTTCGCCCTCGGGGCCGACGACGAAGGCGATCTGCGGGCCGTCGACACGGGGCTTGGCGTTGGGCGTGGGGCGCCAGGCGCGGTCGGCGGGGGTGAGGATCAGTTCGTTGTCGAACTTGGTCATGCCCATCCCTGCCGCGTCACCTTGAGTGACACCGTCCTCTTCCAGGGCCTGGGGCTGGCTGCCGGTGTGCTTGACCTTGACCACCTGCCAGTCGCGGTTGAGTTCACTGAGGTCGTGGTCGCTGAGGGTGAACTTGACCCCGGGGGCGAGCTCGGGCAGGTCGCTCTCGGCGGCGCAGGTCAGGGCGCCGCTTCTGAGGTGTTCGAGGCGGATGCGGGTGAAGGCGTCGCCGGAGGCGTCGGCCTTGTAGCGCCCGGGGTAGTCGTAGTGTTCATAGTCGTCCCTTTGGGCGTGGTCTTCCAGGTCACCCGCGGCGTGCTCGTGAAGCTGCGCATAGGCGGGGTTCTTGAACGAGTAGTCCTTGAGCGTGACCGTGGCCGGGGCGACCCGGGCGAGCTGCTGGAGCTTGCGCACGTGGCGGCTCGGCGGGGTGCCGCCGGCGCGGCCGTGGTAGGTGCGCTCGCCCAGGTAGGCCAGGGTCTGGGGGGCGTCGGCAAACACCAGGCGATGGGCGCCGTTCGGCGCATCCTCGAACTCGTGGAAGTAGAACAGGCCCTCTTCGGCGGCCAGGCGCTCGACGAAGGCGAGATCGGTTTCCCGGTACTGCACGAGGAACTCTCTTTCCGGCAGTTCGCGGGTGACGGCGAAGGCGACGTCGGTGAGGCCGCGCTCGTCGCACAGGGTGTTGAGCACGGTGAGCGGCGAGACCTCCTGGAAGATGCGCGAGTTGTGGCGCAGGTCGAGGCGCCACAGCGCCGGGCGGGCGACCAGGGAGTAGAGGGTACGGCGATGGCCGCGGTCGCCGCGACCGAACTCGCTGACGATGGCATGCACCCGGCGCAGCACCTCGCCGTCCTGCCAGATCGTCAGGCTCACCGGGCGGTCGAGCAGCTCGGTGGCGGAGAGGCTGCCGTCGCGGCTGGCGAAACGCACCTCGAGGTGGAAGGGCTGCGAGAGTGCCTCTTCCAGGGTGAAGTCGATCACCGCCAGTTCGGCGCTGTCGACCCCGGCGAGATCGAGGGTGAACTGGAGTCCGGTGCGGTCGGCCATGTCAGCTGCCCTCCCCGCTGGCGGAGCCGATCACAACGCCGCCGCAATCGACGGCGTGGCCGGTGAGCGCTGCCGGCTTGCCATCGATCAGGATGGTGCCCGAGCCCTCGGCAATGGAGCGCGGGTGCGAGGGGTGCTTGGGCTTGTCGTGCGGGGCCAGGGGGTCGCCCAGGCGCGCTGCCGGTTTGCCGTCGATGATCACGGTCGGGCTGCCAGCGGTGACCGGCGTCGGCGGAAAGCCGTCGTGGTCGGTGCCGATGTCACCCACGAGTACCAGTTTGCGTCCCATCTGTCGTTCTCCTGTCGCTATTCGCCTAGTCCCACTCGGCGGGCGCTTCGAAGCTGGCCACCTCGAAGGCATTGACGTGCATGCGTGCGAAACCGGCCTGCTCCAGGCTGCGCACCGCCGACTGGCAGGCCAGCGGCAGCCGGGCATTGAGCGGTACGCCGTTCAGGCTGAGGCGCGCCGCCCGCAGCAGGCGGGCCCCATGTCCGCTGCCCTGCCACTCGGGCTCGACGAAGAAGAAACGCAGCTGCCAGGCCGCTTCGTCATCCGGCCGGCACGCCAGCAGCATGCCCAGGGTAGGGCCTTCGCCGTGGCGCAGCTTGAGCAGCCGGCCCTGCCAGCGGGCGATGTTGCCGCCGTCGCGCTGCAGCCACTGGCCGTGCTGCACGGTGAACTCCAGCGCCCGGCGCAGAGTGGCCAGGCGGGTCTCGTCGCGCAGTACCCAGGGCGAGTGCCCCTTGGTATCGGCGCGTCGGGCCGCCTCGAGGAAGGCGTCGATGTCTTCCATCGAGGCCTCCTCCAACCCTTTCACCGCCTCTTCCGTGCTGGCAGGCGCCGCCGCCTTGCGGCGTTCGCCGCCGAACAGGCGCTTAAAGGCTGCCAACATCGAAGCCTCCTTCGGCATACAGCGCGGTGGGCAGCTGGAAGCCGGCGACCAGTGGGCGGGTGAAGGGGTTGCGCGAGCCGGTGGCGTAGAGGCGATAGCGCGCCGTGCCGCCGTCGACCTGGAAACGCAGCTCCAGGTCGCGCTCGCCGGCGCTGGTGATCTCCGCCTCGTCGAGCAGGCGGAACCAGGCCCAGGCGCCGTCGCGGCTGAGGCTGCGCGGCGAGCGGTTGACCTGGCTCGGCACCAGGGTGATGCGGCTCTCGTTGCCGCCGCGCAGGGCGTTGGGCCAGATCATCGAGACCCGCGAGCTAGCGCTGTGGGCGTAGTCGATGATCTGTCCGTCGATGTTGATCACGCTGCGGCGCTTGTCGGCGCTCAGGCTCACCGGCTCCAGGGCGAACTCCACGTCGAGCACGCCATCGCGGCCGAAGTAGGCCTGGCGGATCTGCTCGGCGCGCTGGAAGGCGGTGAACACGCTCTGACGCAGCAGCGGGCTGCCCTCGGCATCGACCAGGAACTCGGGCGCCTCTTCGATGAAGGGCCGCAGGTTCTCCTGGTAGAAACGGTCGAGGATGCCGCCGCCGGCGAAGAAGGCCTCGAAGTCGGCCAGCGCCACCTCACGCGAGGCGCTGGGCACCAGCGGGTAGCGACCCGCCAGACGCTCCTGATAGGGCCCCACCACCTCGTCGAGCCACTGGTGCTCCAGGTGACGGATGGCGCTGGCCATCATCAGCTGCCAGCTCTGGTCGGCCAGGCTGTCGAGCATGCGACCCACCGGGGCCGGGGTGTTCTCGGCAATGCGCTTGAGGTTGTGGATGGGGTCGCCGCCGCGCAGCGCCAGACGGTCGCGGGCGCTGAGGAAGGCCGCCCGGCCCGGGTCGCTGGCACCCTGTACCTGGCGCAGGTAGTCGCGCAGCTCGCCGATGGCCACCTTGATCTCGGCAATGTCGGCCGGGTTGTCGCCGCGGGCGTCGAGCAGCGCGTTGAGATCGCGGAAGTTGCGCTCGATCTCGCCGGCCAGGCGGTAGCGCGGCGAGCGCTCCAGCGCCTGGCGAGCGGTCTCGTCGTCTTCCGGCAGCTCGGGGTAGAGCCGGGTGTGGCGCGCCACTTCGCCGAGCAGGCGATCCAGCGGACGGCTGGCGCCGAGCAGGGTGTCGGCCACGAACACGGCCTGGTCGATGTCGGGCAGCGGTACCAGATAGAGGTCGTCGAGCACCTGACGCCAGGTCACGTGGTAGTCGCTGACGTAGCGCTCGTGCAGGGCGTCGCGCAGCTGGCGCTCGTCGGCGGCACTGAAGGCGATGTCGTCACGCTGGCCCAGCACCCAGAGGTCGATCATCGCCAGCTCGGTGGCCTGTTCAATCTCCTTGAGGAAGTAGCCCTCGAAGCCGTCGCGGGTCACCAGGCTGGGTACCTGCAGGCGCTCCAGCTCGTCGTCGCGGGCCATGAACACGGCGTTGAACGACGGACCCACGCCCTGCGGGAGTTCGAGCACCGCGCCGCTGCGGGTGGAGCTCTCGGCCTTGAGGGTGGCGTAGACCCGCTCGTCCATGGGCTGACGCGAGAGTTCCTCCTGAGCGGCCTGCAGACTGCCGCGCAGCGCCGCCATGGCCTGCTCGGCGTGGCGGTCGCCGGAAGCGATCTGGCCTTCGAGGTCGGTGTGCGCCATGGCGTAGGCGAGGTGGTCGAGCAGGCGCTCCTGCACGCTGCCGCGCTGCGGGAAGGCGCGCTGCCAGCGCCGCGCCATGTAGGCTTCGACCCGCTCGGGCTGACGCCCGCTGGCGTCGGACATCATGCGCAGCACGCGCAGCAGGGCCAGCTTCTCGTTGCTGCCCGCCTCGGCGCGGTTCATGTCGTCCATGATGCCGATCATCAGCGAGGGCAGGAAGTGGTAGCTGAGCATCGCCAGATAGGCGCTCTCCACCTGGCGGCCCACGGCGTGGCCCTGGTAGAGGCCCATGTCGGCCAGCCACGGCAGGTGCTCGCGATAGTCGCCGAACTCCAGGGTGGCGGCGCGCAGCCGGTCGAGGGGCTCCAGCAGCGCATAGCCGGTGGGGTCGTCGCTGCGCAGCTCGTCGGGCTGGGCGGCGAGGAAGGCCTCGGCCTTCTCCTCCACTGCGGCCAGCGCCTGGGTGTTCTTCTGGTAGAAGTGGCTCCAGCCGCCCACCAGCGCCAGACCGCCCACCAGGCAGGCAAAGGCGCTGGTACGCCGTAGGCGACGCCGCCTCCGGGCGGCACGGGCGTTGTCGCCGGCCAGTCCCGCCTCGGGGTAGATCACCTTCTCGAACAGCTCCTCGGTGAAGTAGAGCGCACTGCGCGCAGCGCGATGGGCCGGCTGGGTGGTGTCAGCCATGCCGTAGCGGCGCGCGGCGGCGTCGACGAAGGGGTCTTCCGGCACGCCCTGCTGGTACACCGAGGTGAAGTAGGTGCCGCGTACCATGGCGGCGGTGGAGTAGCGGTCGCTGGAGAGCGCCTCACGCAGGAAACCGAGCAGCACGTCGCGCAGGCCGGCCAGCTGGCGCACGAAGCGGAACACCGATTCACGTTCCTCGCGGTCGCGGCACTCGGCCAGCAGCGTGGGCAGGCTGCGATTGAGGCGTTCGAGCATGGCATCGTAGGCATTGGCGAACTCGTCGGCCCACTGGTCGATACGCTCGACGCTCTCGGCGCTGAAGGTGAAGCCCAGCGGCGCCCGGCGTGCGGCGCGCGAGTAGTGACGGAAGAAGTCGTCGAAGCCGTGCAGCAGGTCCATCTTGCTGAAGGTGACGTAGACCGGCAGACGCGCGCCGTGGCGCTCCATCAGCTCGCGCATGCGCGCACGCAGCAGCGAGGCGTAGGCCTTGCGCACCGCCACCCGGGCATCGCTCAGCCGCGCCAGGTCAAGCACCAGTACCACGCCGTCCAGCGGACGCTGGGGGCGGTTGTACTCCAGCCAGCCGACGAAGTGATCCCACAGCCGGCTCTGCATCTCCTGGGGCTCGCCCCCTTCCAGCGCACCCTGGGTCAGCAGCTCGCCGTCGGGGTCGATCAGCACCGCCTTGTCGCCGATCCACCAGTCGAAGCCGTATTGATTGCCCTTCTTGCCCTGACCGGAAGCCTTCATCACGTGGGTCAGCGCGAAGTTCTGGCCGGAGCGGTTGATCAGGCTGGTCTTGCCGGCGTTCTCCACGCCCATCACCAGGTACCAGGGCAGCTTGTAGCGTGCGCCGGGACCGGCACCGAGGTTGTCGAGCAGCTCATGCAGGGTGGCGTTCAGCGTCGCTTCCTGCTGCTCCACCTGGGCCAGTACCGGGTCGAGCTGCAGTTGCTCGTTGTGGCGCCGCTCTTCGCTCACCTCACGCAGCCGGCGGGCGAGGCGGATACCCCACACCACCGCTACCAGAGTGGCCAGCGCCAGGGTGGCCAGCAGGCGGTTGAGCCATGGCGCCAGCGGGTAGCTGTCGCGCACCTGCCACATCGGCCCCAGCCACCAGATGGCCGCGACCAGCGCGGCCAGCAGCAGCCACCAGAGCACGGCAGTGAGCTTGCTCGCCTGCTTGCCGATACCCTGAGCCTTGTTGCCGTGCATCTTGGCCCGGTTGAGGTTGCTTTCTGCCCTGGAGGCGCCGGGTACCCAGCGACTCAGACCGGACTTCACACTTTTCCACATGAGCCTTAGCCCTCGTCCCTGTCGATGATGATGATGTTGTAGGTCGTGATGTTCATTTGCCCTTCCCCACCGCCCGCTCGAGCCGCTCGAGCAGCGCCGGTTCCCACTGTTCCAAGCCCAGGCCGGTCAGCGACTCGCTTACCGCGCGATAGTGCTGGGTAGCCAGCGCCGCGAGGCCGGCATCGCGCAGCAGGTCGGCGCTGGCCAGCCGCCAGTAGGCGACCTCCCGCGGCGAACGGGCCTTGGCCAGGCCGCGGTCCAGCCCTGCCAGCGCCGCCTCGAGGCCCTCTGCAGCGAGTTTTTCGCGCGCCTCGGCGAGCCCCGCCTGCCAGGGGTCGCCGCCGCCTTCCGGGCCACCGGATGCCGCACCGGCCGGCATGGCCTGCAGCCACTGCCGGGTCTCGTCGTCGACGAAGGCGCTGCCGTCGTTGAAGGTCAGCGCTTCGATGCCGGGCAGACGCTCGGCGAAACGGCTCGCTTCGTCGCGAATGGCCGCGGCGCAGCGCGGGTGGCCGAGCCGCTCGGCGGCGCTCGCGCTGAGACGATGCCCTTCCAGCCAGTAAGGGCTGACCGCCAGGCTGTTCTCGATGCGCTTCCACAGCTCGGCGTCGGCGCCGCGGGAGAGCGCCTCGCGATACTCCGCCACCCGGTCGGCGGCTGGCGGCGCCAGTTCGGAACGGACGCCGTCGCGGGTGGCCGGCAGCGCCTGAATCGCGTGCCAGATGGCATGGCGTCGCAGCCGATAGCCGAGCGGGTCGCCAACCGACTGCTCGTTGAGGAAGTCGGCCATCTTCAGCAGCGCCTGGCGGTTGCCGCGCTCGTTGCCCGCTTCCAGGCGCATCTCGGGCAGCTTGGCCGTGGGCGCAGAGGCGCCGCCCGCTACGGCACCGGGCGTGACTTCCTCCCGTGACGGCGCGGCGGCGGGCGCCGCAGCCTGGCTGGGGCGGGCCTGACGCAGCAGGCGCTGCAGGTCCACCAGCGGTTCGTCGGGAAGCTCGAGCCCCCGGGCCGCCGCCAGCAGCGCCTCCAGAGCGCCTTCGCAGGCCTGGTGCTCGTCTGCCGCGTTGTCGAAATCGAGGGTTTCCGCCAGCGCCAGCGCCCGCTGGGCGAACTGACGAAACAGCCGCGGCCGCAGCCGCTCGCCCTGCACGCCGCCGTAGGGGTAGGCCTGGCTCCACCAGCCTTCGAGACTGCCGGCGAACAGGCGCAGAGAGAGGGCGAAGCGCACGCCGTCGCCGCCGCGCTGCAGACAGTGCAGCAGGTGGCCCAGCACCTTGAGGTCCTTGCCGGTTTCACTCAGCAGGCGCACGGCGCGGGTCTCGGCGCCCTCCCAATCGACGCCGCCGTGCTGCAGCGAGCCGATCTTCATCATCTCCTCGTCGAGCCAGGCATAGTCGGCGCTGTCGACCACGGGCCTGCCCACGCCCTCCGGGGGGAGTGCGGCCAGCAGGCCTTCCAACTGTGTCTCGTTGACGATTCGCATCTCTACCTCACCAGCGACAGGCGTCGCGCAGCGGCTGAATCGCCTGGCGCAGCCCGGCGGTCTCGAAGCGCAGGCCGTCGAGGGTGGCCTGGTCGCTGCCCAGCGCCAGTTCGTCGGCATCCAGCAGTTGCTGCAGCGTGGCGATGGCCGGCAGCCCCCGACCGCCGCTGACCACGTAGCCACCGTCGCGGGCCTGCCATACCTGCTCCAGTTCGCGTCCGCCGGCCCGCAGGCGTACCTGCACCCGGGGGGCGTCCAGCGCCTGCGGCAGGTGGATCTGGAAGCGGGTGATGGTCTTCTCGCAGGCGATCACCAACTGCGGCCGCGGCGGCACGCTGCCCAGCGCCGGGGCGCTGATGCGCACGTCCTCGCCCTCTTCGCGTACCAGCAGCCCCATGTCGTCACCCTCGCGCTCGGCCTCCTGGGCGTTGATCGCATGCCACAGGGCGGGACGCAGGTCTTCACTCACCGCCGCGTCGTCGCGGGTCAGGAACAGGGCGTCGTAACAGCCCAGCCGCTCCAGGCGCGAGGGCTCGGCCGCGCACTCACGGGCCTGGGCCACCACGGCCTCGGCGGTGTCGCCCCAGGCGTCGGCGGTAACGATCAGGCTCACGGCCAGCACCAGCCATGGCGCGCGGCGGAAAACAGAGGTCGAACTCATTTGGCATCCAGTTCCAGCAGTCGGCACTTGTGTGCCAGGGTGCGCTTGGGCAGGCCGAGGCTCTCGGCCGCCAGGGCGCGGTTGCCATCGAACAGCAGCAGGCGCTGACGAATCAGCTCCGCTTCGTAGTCGCGCAGGGCGCGACGCAGGTCCTTCACGCTTTCGGCACTCGCCTTGGCGGGCGCTGTCGAGACGCTACCGTCGTCATCGGCCTGGGCGGGCAACGCCTCGGGGGCGACATCCTCGCCGGGGCGGGTCATGGCGCAGGCGTAGTCGATCAGGTTCTTCAGCTCGCGCACGTTGCCCGGGTAGTCGCGCTCGCGCAGCTGGCGCAGCGCGGCCGGGGTGATGCCCATCTCGCCGCGCCCCTCACGGGTACAGAAATCGGCAACGAAGGCTTCGGCCAGCTCGGCGATGTCCTCGCTGCGTTCGCGCAGCGGCGGCAGGGTCAGCGGAAACTGACCCAGCCGGTAGTAGAGATCGGCGCGGAAGCGCTGGTCGCGGATCCGTTCGCGCAGCGGCTGATGCGTGGCCGCCACCAGGCGCAGATCGGCGCGCCGCTCCTCGCTCGAGCCCAGCGGCCGGTAGCGGCCGTTCTCCAGCACCCGCAGCAGCTTGGCCTGCAGCGGCAGCGGCATGTCGCCGATCTCGTCGAGGAACAGGGTGCCGCCGTCGGCCTGACTGATCAGCCCTTCACGAGCGCGATCGGCCCCGGAGAAGGCGCCCTTGGCATGGCCGAACAGCTCCGACTCCAGCAGCGACTCGGGAATCGCCGCACAGTTGATCGCCATGAAGGCGCCTTCGCGCCGTCCCGAGAGGCGGTGAATGGCGCGGGCCACGCGATCCTTGCCGGTGCCGGTCTCGCCCTGCAGCAGCACCGCCAGATTGGTCTCCGCCGCCCGTACCACCTGGCTGCGCAGCGCCTGCATGGCCTTTGAGCCGCCCAGCAGATCCGCGGCCAGGCGCTCGGCCAGGGCCTGACGCCGGGCGCCGTCGCTGAGCTGGGCCAGCGACTGCCGCAGGCTCGCCTCGCGCTGGCGCTCGCCCTGGTGGCGGGTGAGCCCCGCCCACAGCCGGCACAGCAGCGCCTCGAAGGCGGCGAACTCGCCGTCCGCCTCGAGCCGGGCGAGGCTGGCCGCTTCCCCGGCCATGGCCAGGGCACCGAGCCACTCGCGCTTGCCGTCCAGCGCCCGCAACGGACGCACCACCAGCTGCAGCCCGCCGGAAAGCGTCGCCACCTGGGCCTGGAAGTCGGCGTGGTCGAGCCGCGAACGCGCCTCCAGCAGGCCGAGGCGCAACGGCTTGCCCTGGCGAATGGCGTGGGCGTAGGGGTGACGGAAGTCGTCGCAGTCGAAGCGCACGTCATTGCCGTCGCTGCCCAGCCAGCGACCGCTGCCGTCGAGGTAGAGACAGCTGACCCAGGCCAGCGCGTGGCTGGCCTGGAGAATGCCGCCGGCGCAGGCACGCAGCTCGGCGGGCGAGGCGCTTTCAACCAGCGCCAGCGCACGCGCCATGCCGTCGAGGCCGGGCCCCGTCGGCAGGTCGCCTTCGCACCAGCGCATGTCGATCGCCTTCGCCGTCATCGCCTACACCACCTCCGCAGTGAAGGCGCCCGCCTCGTCGACGCCCAGGGCCACCCGGGTCACCGGCTCGCGCCGCGCCAGGCGGTCGAGCAGCGCCCGCGACACCGGCGGCAGCAGCTCGCCGTCGATCACCGACTCGAGCATGCGCGCGCCGTTCTCGCTGCGGGTGGCGCGGGCACAGATGGCGTCGCGCAGGGCCTCGTCGAGCACCACTTCGGCCTGGCGATGGCGCGAGCGGATACGCTCGGCCAGGGTGTCGAGCTTGGCCGCCACGATGTCGCGCAGGGTGTCGGCACCCAGCGGGAAGTAGGGCACCACCTCCATGCGCGCCAGCAGCGCCGGCTTGAAGAAGCCCGCCAGTACCGGGTAGAGCGCGTCGTCCAGCGCCGCAGGCTCCTCGGCGTGGGCGACGATGGCCTCGTACCCCAGGTTCGAGGTGAGGAAGAACACCACGTTCTTGCAATCGATCAGCCGTCCTTCACCGTCGGCCAGCTCGCCCTTGTCGAAGGCCTGGTAGAACAGGTTGAGCACGTCCGGATGGGCCTTCTCGACCTCGTCGAGCAGCACCACCGAGTAGGGGCGCTGACGGATCGCCTCGGTCAGCAGGCCGCCCTCGCCGAAGCCCACGTAGCCCGGCGGCGAGCCGATCAGCCGCGACACGGTGTGCTTCTCCTGGTACTCGGACATGTTGATGGTGGTGAGGAACTGGCGACCGCCGTAGAGGCGCTCGGCGATCTGCACCACGGTCTCGGTCTTGCCCACACCGCTGGGGCCGACCAGCAGGAAGGCGCCCAGCGGGCGACCGGGACGGCGCAGGTCGGCGCGGGCGGTGAGCAGGTGGCGATGCACGCGCTCAATGGCCACGTCCTGGCCCTGTACCAGCCGGCCGAGATGCTCGGGCAGCTCGGTGAGACGGGTCAGCTCGTCGCTGGTCATGCGCTCCACCGGCACCCCGGTCCAGTCGCCGATGACCTGAGCGATCTGCGCCTCCTCGACGCTGGCGTTGACCAGGGCGAACTCCTGCTGCAGCTCGGCCAGGCGCGCCTCGTGGCGGGCCAGGGCTTCGTGCGGGTCCTCGGCGGCGACAGCAGCCTCCTCGGTGCTCTCGCCAGTCCCTGCTTCGGGGCTCTCCTCAAGGCTTGCCTCAAGACCTTCTGCAGGGCTCGCACCGGCGGCATCCGCTGTCGTCACGCTCTCGCTGGCCACCTCGGTCTCGGCAGTCGCAGGCTCGACCTCGGCGTCGTCCTTGCCCGCGTCGAGCAGCTGACGATGCAGCGCGATGATCGCGTCGACGCACTCGCGCTGGTCGACCCAGGCCGCCTCGAGCCGCTCGACCTCCTCCTCCAGGCGTGCCAGGCGGGCGTCGAGCTCGGCCTCGCGGGCCGGGTCGGGGCTGCGCCCCAGCAGGCGTTCGCGGTCGAGCTGTTCGCGCTCGCGCTGGGCGGAGATGTGCTCGCTCTTGAGGTGGCTGAGCCGGCGCGGCGGAGTGTCCAGCGCCTGGGAGAGCCGCGCGCAGGCGGTGTCGAGCACGTCGATGGCCTTGTCGGGCAGCTGGCGGCCGGCCAGGTAGCGCGCCGAAAGCTCGGCGGCGGCGCGCAGGCCGCTGTCGCCCACCAGCACGCCGTGGGCGTTCTCGTAGGTGTCGCGCAGGCCGCGCAGGATCATCAGCGCCTGGTCGACGCTGGGCTCGGCCAGGGCCACCGGCTGGAAGCGCCGGGAGAGCGCCGGGTCCTTCTCGAAGTACTTCTTGTACTCGCGCCAGGTGGTGGCGGCAATGGTGCGCAGTTCGCCGCGGGCCAGGGCCGGCTTGAGCAGGTTGGCGGCGTCGCCACCGCCCTCCTGATTGCCGGCGCCGATCAGGGTGTGGGCCTCGTCGATGAACAGCAGGATCGGCCGCGGCGAGGACTTGACCTCCTCGATCACCGCCTTGAGGCGCTTCTCGAACTCGCCCTTGACCGCGGCGCCGGCCTGCAGCGCACCGAGATCGAGACTCATCAGCTCGACGTCGGCCAGCGCCGAGGGCACGCGGCCTTCGACGATGCGTGCGGCAAGGCCCTCCACCACGGCACTCTTGCCCACCCCGGCATCGCCGATGACGATGGGGTTGTTCTTGCGCCGACGACCGAGGATGTCGAGCATCTGGTCGATTTCCGGATCGCGGCACAGCACCGGGTCGAGCTCGCCGCGCCGGGCCTGCTCGGTGAGCGAGGTGGCAAAGCGTGCCAGGGCGCTGTCGCCCTGAGCGGCCTGGGCCGGACGCCGCCCGGCGTCGCCGGACTCGGCGCGAGGTGCTTCGGCGGAGTCGGCGGCCAGCCGCTCGAAGCCGCGACGCAGCCCCTCACGATTGATCTCGGCCAGCAGCGCGGCGCTGCGCGGCCCCACATAGCGCCCGGTGTTGTGCAGCAGAGCGGTGAAGATCAGGCCGCTGCGCAGGCTGTCGTAGGCGAACTCGGTCGTGGCCAACAGCCAGGCGTCCTGCAGCAGCTCGACCAGCAGCGGCGAGAAGCTCGGCGTGGTGACGGCCAGGTCCCGCGGCGGGCGGGTCTCCTCGGCCAGCCGTGCGCGCAGCTCGTGGAGGTCGACGCCCTGCCCTTCGAGCAGGCAGCGCAGGTCGCACAGCGGCTGATCGATCAGTGCCAGCAGCAGGTGGCCGGCGGTGACCTCGGGAGCCTGCTGCTCGGCGCACAGCACCGCGGCCTGCTCCAGGCCTTGACGGGAAACGGCGTTGAGACGGCCGATGAGCGCGGGAAGCTCTACCCTGAGCATGGGATCTCCTAACGGTAAATCTGATCGAGAAGGGTACCGACCTGGGCCGCCTGCTGATCGAGCGTCCAGGCGAAGCCCAGGTAGGCGCCGACCATGGCGACGGCGAACAGCGCGAACACGCCCCATACCGGCATGCCGCGACCGCGGTGGCGGCGCCCCGGCATGACGTTGTCGAGCGGCCGGGTCAGGCTGTCCTCGGTGGTGTCGCTGAGGGCCGCCAACTGGTCGCCGAGGGTGCGCACGATGTGCTCGTACTCCTCGCGGCCGTGGTCCATGACCTTGTAGCGCCCTTCGAAACCGAGACACAGGCAGAGGTAGATGAACTCCAGCATGTCGCGGTAGCGCTGCGGCTCCTGCTGCAGCCGGGCGAGGATCGAGAAGACCTTCTCGCCGCCCCAGGTCTCGTTGTGGAAACGCGTCAGCAGCGAGTGCTCGGCCCAACTGCTCTGGTGCCCCCAGGGGGTGCCCATCACTGCCTCGTCGATGAACGAGCAGAGCACGTAGCGGAAGGCCAGCAGGGTGGGTCGGTCGTAGCCCTGCTCGGTGAGCTCCACCTCGATGGCGGCGATCTCGTCGACCACCTGACGGTAGAGCCGATCGAGGTCGCTCATGCCGTCGAGCTGGCGCACCCGCAGCACCATGCCCAGCAGCGAACTGGCGGCGTCGGCCAGCGGGTTGAGGTTGTAGCCGCGCAGGCGGAACCAGTACTCCTCGTCGGCGTCGAGCTGTTCGGCATGGCTGTGGATAAGCCGCTCCAGCCCGCGCTCGTCGATGCGGTCCTCATGGCGGGTGGGGGCATAGCGCGCCACGGCGCCAGCCTCGGGTTCGTATCGCGTGGTGGCAAGTTCTTGCATGGCTTAGCTCCTGATCGCCCAGAACTGCATTTCGAGCCCGGGGAATTCGCCCGCCACGTGGAAGGCGAAACCGCTGGCACCGTCGAGCATGCTCCAGGCCTGGCTCTGCCGGTCGAGGCGGAAGTAGCTGTAGCCGGCGTGGTAGGGCAGTTCGCGCGGGGCCACCGGCAGCGGCTCCAGCGGCACGCCGGGCAGCTGCAGGCTGATGAGGTCGCGGATGCGCTCCACGCTGGCCACCTTGGTCTGCTGCAGGAACAGCTTGCGCAGCCGCTCGTGGGGCATGTCGGCACGCACCGCGAGGATGAAATCGGCGCTTTCGAGCAGGGCCGGATCGGCCAGCGGTGCCACCAGCAGGCCGTAGCGGCGTGACTGCAGCTGGATCGCCAGCGCGCGCGGCTCGAGCACGGTGGAGAGCGCCTGACGCAGGCTCTGCATCAGCATGCGGAAGGCCCGCTCGGGGTGGTCGTGGTCGTAGGCCGGATACTCCGGCGGCAGCCGCGACTCGTCGGTGAAAGTCACCAGTTCACTGGCAGTTTCCAGCATGGTGGCGAACAGCCGCTCCGGATGCAGATGACCCAGGCGCGCCAGGTGCTGGAAACGCGGCTGGGCGCGGTTGAGCAGCTGCAGCAGCATGAAGTCGGAGACGTCGGCCACGCCGGCCTGATGCGGTGAGGCGAGGCGATGGGCGATATTGCGTGCACGCTCGCGCATCAGCCCGGCCATCTCGCCGACGAAGCGCTGCAGCACCGGCGCCGCCTGCACGTTGAGCAGCGTGGGGATGAACTGCTCGTCGAGCACCAGGCTGCCGTCGGGACGCCGCTCGTGGATGCGCGCCACCGCCAGGCAGGTGTAGGCGCTGCGGTCGTCGCGTTCGAGCAGCAGCCTGGGGGCGACCCGGGCGACGTCGAGAATCGCGGTATCGCCGTCGCGGGAGTGCAGATCGCGCACGCTGCGCTGGGCCAGGCGATAGCGGGTCGGCAGGTCGTCGTCGGGCCAGCGCACCTCGCCCACCGCATCGGTGGCCAGCGGCAGGCAGAGGTAGACGAGCTGGTTGGCGATACCGGCGTCGTCGATCTCCAGCGGCTGCGGCTCGATGTCGTCGTCGGGCAGCAGAAACGCCGTACCGTCGGGCATCACGCCGCTGGCACGGCTGATGGCGATGCGTCCGAAGCTCAGGTATTCGGCGTTGAGTTCCAAGGTCTGGAAGCCGTACAGGGCGTGGCTGATGCCGCGCAGGCGCGCCTCGAGCAGGCCCTCGAGGCTGCGCTGCTGCTGCTGGAAGTGCTGGGGCTTGATGAACAGCCCCTCGCTCCATACCACTCGGTTGCGGCTGGCCATCAGTCTTCCTTCCTCAGCTCGGCCTCGTCGGCGCGCAGATGCACCAGCAGGTGGTAGTCCTCACTGCGCGAGGCGACCCGCACCACCTTCTTCCATTCGGTCTGGTCGGGGTTGTTGTAGAAGGCGATCAGCCCGATGTAGCGGGTCTCCTCATCGATGTCGAACGGCTCGTAGAACTTCCACTGCCCCGGCAGCAGGGTGAAGTCGTCATGCGACAGATAGTTGGTGCCCAGGGCGCCTTCCAGGTCGTTGAGCAGCTGCTGGTGGTCGGCCGCCATCAGCATCGAGTCGTCCTTGAGCTGCAGGATCTGGAAGCGCAGCGGCGTGCCCTCGCCCTCGAAGTTGGGATTGACGTCGGGCTCGGCGAGCATGGCCAGGTCGACTCGGGTCGGGCGGTCTTCGGGGTGGCCCACCGGGATCGAGGGATCGCGGATCACCTGCCAGGTCTTGCCGATGGTGGTACAGCCGCTGAGAACCAGCGCCAGCAGCAGCACCGCCAGCCAGCTCAAGGTGCGCCCCGAGGCCTTGCTTGCGCGCAAAAGTCTTGTACTCATGTTTCCTGCGTCCCGTCTTGTTGTGTTCACTTGGCTTCGCGCTGCTGACGTCGCACCGATTGGTCGTAGGCCTGCTCGAACACCTCCCAGAACAGCTTGGCGAAGCCCTGCTGACGGCCGGAGTTGAGCTCCTGGTAGTAATGGCGATACATCTCCCACGCCCAGCTGCCCTCGTCGTCGAGGCGGTTGCCGGCACCGCGGTAGGCGTGGAAGCGCTTGAGCAGGGCATCCGGAGCGAAGGCGTCGAGGATCGCCTGCAGCGCCTCGCCGATGGCCTCCTCCACCGCCGCCTGGTGCTGCCCCTGATGGGTCAGGCACTCGGTGACGGCCGCCGGTGCCGAGAGGTGCACCGGACTGCGGCGGGCGGAGAACAGCGTCTCCACGGTGTCGCGGTAGGGTTGACCCAGGCGCAGCGGGTTGTCCTCGATCGGCTGCAGGCGGCGGTCGCGCAGCGGATAGCGGCTGTCGTCCTGGGCACGGTGCAGCGCCTGCAGGCCTTCGATGGCGGCGCGCAGGGTCTGGCCGGCCTCGGCCAGGAAGTTCTGCTGCTCTTCGCTGTCGGCAAAGCGCAGCTCGGCGCCCAGTGCGCGCAGCAGCGGATCGCTGCCGACGGAGCCGGCGCCGACCGGCACGCTGTCCTGCCAGCGCTCCTCGAGCTGTTCGCCTACCGAGCGTTCCAGGTCGTCCAGCAGCCCTTCGTCCATTTCCCGGTTCATCTTGGTGTCTTCCTCGTATCGTCGATTGGTCGGCGCCGCTGCGCGCCACTCCAGAGAGCCGTGCTGTCCCGTGTCGCCATGCCGCTGCTCGGCCAGCACGCCGAGCAGCGCATCGTCATCGCCTTGCGCCGCATCATGCTCGTGAGCCAGGGCCGTGAGCGGATCGCGCTGGCTGGCGCCGGGCGTGGCCTCGCCCAGGGCTTCCAGCGGGTCGTCGCGACGCGGCGGCGGAAAGGCGGCCGAGGGCGCGGCCCGGTAAGGCACCACGCCCTGCTCCGCCAGCACCTCCTGCTCGTCGTCGACCAGCGCGGCAAGCGGCTGGGCGCCGGGCAAGCCGGCCTGACGGTCGCCCAGATGCACGCGCACCCGGTACTCGCCAATCCCCAGCTCGTCGCCATCGCGCAGGGCGACCCGACGATCGCGGCCCAGCGGCAGCGTGGCTTGATTGATGAAGGTGTGGCCGCTGCGGTCGATCAGGCAGAACTGGCCGTCGGCCCGGCGGATCTCGGCATGGGCCGGGCGGATCCGCCCGGCGTGGTCCTGCAGCAGCCAGTCATCGCTCTCGGCGCTGCCCAGGGTGCCCCCCGAGGCCGCAAATACGTAGCTGCTGGTGGAGCGCCCCTCGAGCCGTTCGCTGTTGAGCACCACCAGGGTGACGGCGCTGGCGGCGGCCTGGGGACGGGAAAGATACGTCATCGCGTTACCCTGTCATCTGAATGCGCACCCGGCGCCGCCCTGCGGCGGCACCGGCTTGGGGATTGACGAAAGTGGTCCAGCCGAGCTGGCAGCAGCCGTGGTCGCCAAGACGCATGGGCTGTACGGCGCTCTCCAGCAGTTCCAGTTCGAGGTCGTAGGCCAGCGGCTCGCGCAGCACGAAGCTGACCAGGGTCTTGAGCGGCGCATGTTCGCGGCCGTCGGGCAGGAAGTCGCGGAAACGCGCCAGGCTGAGCCCCTGCAGGCACAGGGCGAACTTGCCGCCCACGTCGGCGACCCGCTCGCCGGCCACCATGTCCTCGCCCAGGGTCATGGCGCCGAGGCCGGTGCGGCTGCGCTGATCCTCGGGAATCTCGACCCAGCGGTGCACCCACTGCTCGACGCTCACGTCGTCGAGGTCGAAGCAGTGGCCGACCACGCTCTCGACCACCTCGGGCGAGCGCGAGCGCCCCGCCAGCAGGCCGGCATAGGCGAGCATCTTGCCCCAGTTGATCGGCGTCTCGCCGCGCAGCTCCTCGTCGGCCAGCCCCACCAGGGCGAACACCGCGGCGGAGAAGCCGTCGCTGGCGCCGTCCTGGTAGCGCACGTAGTGGCGATACTTGCGCCAGCTGCGATGCACCAGGGTCAGCAGGCGGTGGTTAAAGAAGTCGAGGAAATCGCGGGCCACCCCTTCGTGGTGGGCCGCCTCGTGGGCCAGCGATTCCAGGTAGTAGCCGGGCAGCGGCGACTGGGCCCCCTGCAGGCCGAAGAAACTGACTTCCAGCGCGTATTCGCCGCTCGGGCGGGACTCCAGCGCCACCACGTCGCTGCCAGGGAAGCCCAGCGACGCCGAGGCGCTGAAGCGCACTCGCTCGCGGCCGGGATGCACATCGGCCACGCGCTCGAGATCGTCTTCATGGTGACGATGCAGCAGCTCGACGAGCTGGTAGAAATCGTAGCGCCGGGCCCCCTCGATCAGGGCCAGCGGCGCTAGATCAGGGGTTGTTGGCCCGACTGTAAGGTCCATGCGTAACGTTCCTGGTTGTGACGATTGACGACGTGGAGTTCGTGGAACGAATTGATGCTGGCGTAGAGCGAGAAGAATCGTGCCAGCACGCTGCCGAACAGATAGAGGCTGCCCTCGTCGCCGAAGGCCTCCTGATCCAGGGTCATCACCGAGCGCAGGCCGCGTACCGGCAGACCACGCTTGAGTCGGTCGATGGAGCGGGTCTCGATGTTCAGCACACCGGCGAGACGCTTCTGCGACACCCGCTCGGCCTGACGGTCGACCAGGGCGCGGAAGTCGTAGGCGCGCAGCACCGAGCACAGCGCATCGCGCTCGAGCAGCGACAGATAGTTGAGCGAGAGGTTGGAAATCAGCGTCCACAGCAGGCTGCCGTCCAGGGTCGGACGCAGCGCCGGGGTGGGCCGGGTGATGTTGCGATAGGCGGCAAACACCGGGCTGGTGTCGGTGGAAGCGATGATGTCGCCTACCGCCAGACGCTCGGGCAGGGTGCGGTTGCTGCAGGTCAGGCGCAGCGAGATGGTCTCGCGCATGCCGACGCAGGCCTGCTCGTCGCCGCGCACGAAGGCGATGTCGTGGTCGAAGCCGTCGCCGCGCAGGCTGTCGCGCACCCGCACCCGGAAGTAGCGCGCCTCGCGGCCGCGGTCACGCTCGATCTGATGCTGGAAGCTCTCGAACGGCACGTACTGACGCGGCTCGCCGCGCATCTTGCCGCTGTCGCCCTCCAGCCAGCCCTGTACCGCATCGACGCTGAACACCTCGTAGTGCTCCGCCGCGCGGCTGCTGGGGCGAATGCGGTACTCGCTGCGCTCGCCGTTGAGATCGATGGGGTCGGCGTCGTGGCTGAACAGGTTGATCGCCGGGGCGCAATAGAGCGCCAGGTGTTCGTCGCGAACCTTGGCGTCCGCCGGCAGCGTACGCGAGAAGACGAAGCGCAGCACGATGCGCGAGGCCTGGCGCGGAGGCAGCAGGCGGCCGAGCCCCATCAGATCGACGAAGTGGAAGGCCTCGGGAAAGCACAGGTACTCCTGCAGGATGCGATAGCCCTGATGCACGTTGCGCGGATAGGGCAGCAGCGCATGCTCGCGCTCGAAACCCACCGGAGCGAGCATGTCGCGGGGCAGCGGTACCACGGCGCCGTCGATCTCCAGCTCCAGGCGCGACAGGTAGTGGCCCAGCCACAGGTAGAGCGTGCGTGCGGTATAGCCACCGCCGCCCAGGTGCAGACGCAGGTTGTCGATGCCCAGCGCATCCAGCGACTGATCGCCGTCCACGTCGAGGGCCAGCTCGACGATGGAGGATTCGCGAGAGTGTCGCGCCTCCACGCCGGCATGCATCAGCGGGTAGAGCGCCACGTCGTGGCAGATACGGAAGCGACAGGCGGTGCCGTCGATGGGCCGCGCCGCCAGGGTGGTGCCGGCGGGCACTTCCTGACGTCCGCTGAGAGCCCCCTTGTTGGGCGTGAACTGCATGATCGTCATGCTCGGCACCGGGCGCAGATAGTTGGGCCACAGCATGGAGATCAGCGAGTGGGTGAGTTCGGGGAACTCGTCCTCGACCTTCTCGCGCATGCGTCCGGTGAGAAAGGCGAAGCCTTCCAGCAGCCGCTCGACGTCCGGGTCCGTGCTGCGCTCGGAGAGGAAACGGCTGAGGCCGGGGTTGGCCTCGGCGAACTCCCGCCCCTGCAGCTTCAGGTAATCGAGCTCATCCCGGTAATAACGATTGAGCATGCACGCCTCGCTTCCTGGCTGGGGCTAATCGGCTTGGGTACTCAGTTCAGGCACTGGTAGCGTTTGTCGTTGAGCAATAGATCGATGGTGGCCTGGCCCTGGTCGCGACCGAGATCCACCGTGGCGTGCACCTGGAAGCGCAGCTGCAAGGGGTCGCTGCCGCGCGGCAGCGACTCCACCTCCACCTGCCGCACGCGCGGCTCGAAGCGCTCGATGCACTGACGAATGGCGCGCTGGATGTTGCGCTCCAGGTCGAGCACGCCGATGGTCGCGTCGTTGAAGTCGAGGAGCCCCAGCTCCGGGGCACATTCGCTGTGCCCCGGGTGGCTGTTGAGCAGATCGACCAGATGGCGCTTGATGGACTCGACGATCTCGGCAAGGCTCGCCTCGGCGCCGCTGGCTTCCGGTCGCTCGGGAGTCGCCAGACGCTCGAACAGCCGGTTGCCGAGCACGCCGCCACGGTGGATCGTCATGGCCGCGTCCTCCCCTTACTCCTTGTCCAGACGGCCCACCAGTGACAGCTCGAAGTTGGCGCCCATGTACTTGAAGTGCGGGCGCACCGCCATGGAGACCTGATACCAGCCCGGATCGCCCTCGACGTCGGAGACCTGGATCGAGGCGGCGCGCAGCGGACGACGGCTGCGCACTTCGGCCGGCGGGTTCTCCTGGTCGGCGACGTACTGGCGAATCCACACGTTGAGCTCGCGCTCGAGATCCTGGCGCTCCTTCCAGGAGCCGATCTGCTCGCGCTGCAGCACTTTGATGTAGTGAGCCAGGCGGTTGATGATGAACATGTAGGGCAACTGGGTGCCGAGCTTGTAGTTGGTCTCGGCGGCCTTGCCCTCGGGGGTGTTGGGGAAGACCTTGGGCTTCTGCACCGAGTTGGCCGAGAAGAAGGCGGCGTTGTCGCTGCCCTTGCGCATGGTCAGCGAGATGAAGCCCTCTTCGGCCATCTCGAACTCACGGCGGTCGGTGACCAGCACCTCGGTGGGAATCTTGGCCTGCAGCTGGCCCAGCGCCTCGTAGGTGTGTACCGGCAGGTTCTCCACCGCACCGCCGCTCTGCGGGCCGATGATGTTGGGGCACCAGCGGTACTTGGCGAAGCTGTCGGTGAGGCGCTCGGCGAGCAGGTAGGCGGTGTTGCCCCACAGATAATGCTCGTGGCTCTCGCTGACCGTCTCGCGGTAGTGGAAGGTCTTGACCGGGTTCTCCACCGGGTCGTAGGGCATGCGCAGCAGGAAGCGCGGCGCGGTGAGCCCCAGGTAGCGGGCATCCTCGGACTCGCGCAGGCTGCGCCAGCGGGCGTACTTGGGCCCCTCGAAGATCGCCTTGAAGTCCTTGATGTTGGGCAGCTCCTGGAAGCTGTCGATGCCGAAGAAGCTCGGCGCCACCGAGGAGAGGAACGGTGCGTGGGCCATGGCGCCCACCGCAGCGGTGAACTGCAGCAGCTTGATGTCGGGGGTCGAGGGCGAGAAGTCGTAGTTGCCGATGATGGCGCCTACCGGCTCACCGCCGAACTGACCGTACTCGGCCGCATACACGTGCTGGTAGAGCCCGCTCTGGCTGAGCTCCGGCGCGAACTCGAAGTCCTCCAGCAGCTCCTCCTTGGTGGCGTGCAGCAGGTCGAGCTTGATGTTCTGGCGGAAGTCGGTGCGATCGACCAGCAGCTTGAGCCCGCGCCAGGCCGATTCGATCTGCTGGAAGCCGCGGTCGTGCAGGATCTCGTCGACCTGACTGCCGATCTTGCGGTCGAGCTCGACGATCATGCGGTCCACCACCGCCTTGTTGACCTGCGGTGCCGCATCGTCGCTGCGCAGCAGCTCGGCAATGAAGGCGGCCACGCCCTGCTTGGCGATGTCGTAACCGTCCTCGGACGGCGCCAGGCGGGTCTGCGCCATCACCTGATCGAGAAGGGAACCCTCGGCCTGGGCCTCGGCGGCCTGCCCCTGCGTCTGTGCCATTTCGCTCATTGTACGTGCCTCGAATCTTTTGCCTGGCCGGGAACGTCATGCGCATGTCGGCGCGCTCCCGGAATGCCTCAGTGACGCTGGAGCCTCAGCTCTCGGCGTCGTCGCGAGTGTCCAGCAGCTCGAGTTCGGCGAGCAGCTGCGTGCGCGCTTCGTCGCTCTCCATCAGCTTCTGCAGCTGGTCACGGAATGCCGGCACGTTGCCCAGCGGCCCCTTGAGCGCCACCAGCGCCTCGCGCAGCTCGACCAGCTTGCGCAGCTCGGGCACCTGGCGTGCCACGCTGTCGGGGGTGAAGTCCTCGAGCGACTTGAATTCGAGATTGACCGGCAGGTCGCCGGCGTTCTCGCCCTCCTCGAGGCGATTGGGCACGCTGGCCGTCAGGCTGAGACCGGCCTCGCGCATTACCGACTTGAAGTTGTTCTTGTCCACCGAGAGCTTTTCGCGCGCCTCGATCGGCGTGGCCTCGGCACCGCCCTTGAAGTCGCCTACCACCAGCAGCTTGAGCGGCAGCTCGGTTTCCGCCTGCTGGTCGCCGGTAGCCGGCACGTACTTGATGTTGATGCGCTCTTTCGGCGCAACGGTTCCTTCCTTCGCCATTGGAGAAGCTCCCTGATGGACCGCCTTGTTTGGAATCGCAACAGCTGAATCGCTACAGCTGCGTCGACAACGCACCACGCCCTGTCCGCATCGGCCCACTCTCAGGCAGGCAGATGCGGTCAGCATTCAGGTGAGAAACGTTATCGCCCTTGCTCGTGAGGCGAGAGAGTAATCAGGCTTTTGAAATGTGCCAAACGGCCCGGTCGGCCGGTTGACGGTTACAGTTGGGATACAGGACGTCGTTTCGGCTTACACGCAATCCGCCACAACTCCCGCGGCGACGCGGGTCGTTTCTGAATGCAGGCCATTTACGACAAATGGGCGAGCGAATTAACTACAAGGCTTGTAGGAAATCGCTTACACAAATATAAGAAATATAGGGCAAATTGATACACCATTCGCTTCACCTCGACGTGCGATGAATGGCATTAGCGGTACGAGAAGAACCAGTAGCCCTCAAACGAATCGGCCGGGCAAAAGCCCGGCCGGTTCCCTTTCCGCGACAAGACCTCAACCCAGGCGTGCACGAATCGCCGCTTCGATACCGGCAGCATCGAGACCGCACTCGGTCAACAGTTCGGCGGGCTTGCCATGCTCGACGAAGGCGTCGGGCAGGCCCAGGTTGAGCAGCGCAGCCTGCACGCCCTCGGCGGCAAGCAGCTCGTTCACGCCGCTGCCGGCACCGCCGGCTACCGCATTCTCCTCCAGGGTGACCAGCAGCTCGTGGTCGGCGGCGGCGGCCAGAATCGCCTCGCGATCGAGCGGCTTCACCGAGCGCATGTTGAGGTGGGTGGCATCAAGGGATGCGGCGACCTCGGCCGCCGGACCGTTGAGGCTGCCGAAGGCGAGCAGGGCGACCCGCTTGCCGGGCTCGGCACCGCTCTCGCGGCGCAACTCGGCCTTGCCGATCTCCAACGGCTCGAGGTGCGAGGGTATCGCCACACCCGGCCCGCTGCCGCGGGGGTAGCGTACCGCGGCGGGGCCCGGATGATGATAGGCAGCGCTGAGCATGGCGCGACACTCGGCCTCGTCGGCCGGGGCCAGGATCACCATGCCGGGCACGCAGCGCAGATAGGAGAGATCCATGCTGCCGTGGTGGGTGGGGCCGTCTTCGCCCACCAGGCCGGCGCGGTCGATGGCGAAGGTGACGTCGAGCTCCTGCACCGCCACGTCGTGGATCAACTGGTCGTAGCCGCGCTGCAGGAAGGTGGAGTAGATCGCCACCACCGGCTTGGCCCCTTCACAGGCCATGCCGGCGGCCAGCGTCACCGCATGCTGCTCGGCGATGGCCACGTCGTAGTAACGGTCGGGATACTCCTTGGAGAAGCGGATCAGATCGGAGCCCTCGCGCATCGCCGGGGTAATGCCGATCAGGCGCTGGTCCACGGCGGCCATGTCGCACAGCCACTCACCGAAGACGTTGCAATACTTGGGTTTTTTTCTAGCGGGCACCACCGGCGCAGAGCTGGGGGCATCGCCATTCTTTTCCAGCTTGGTAATGGCATGGTAGCCGATGGGATCGGCCTCGGCGGGCAGGAAGCCGCGCCCCTTGCGGGTCTTCACGTGCAGGAACTGGGGCCCGTCCAGGTCGCGAATGTTGCGCAGGGTCTGGATCAGGGTCGGCAGATCGTGGCCGTCGAGCGGGCCGATGTAGTTGAAGCCCATCTCCTCGAACAGCGTGGCCGGGCTGACCATGCCCTTCATGTGCTCCTCGGTGCGCCGCGCCAGCTCCAGCGCTCCCGGCAGGTGCGACAGCACCCGCTTGCCCTCTTCACGGATGGCAAGGTAGGGCTTGCTGGAGAGAATGCCGGCCAGGTAGCTGGCAATGCCGCCGACGTTCTCGGAGATCGACATCTCGTTGTCGTTGAGCACCACCAGCAGGTTGGCGTCCAGGTGGCCGGCGTGGGCCAGCGCCTCGAAGGCCATGCCGGCGGTCAGGGCGCCATCGCCGATCACCGCACAGACGCGCCGCTTGTCGCCGCGGGTGGCAGCCGCCAGGGCCATGCCCAGCGCCGCCGAGATCGAGGTGCTGGAGTGGCCCACGCCGAAGGTGTCGTAGGGCGATTCGGCGCGCCGCGGAAACGCTGCCAGGCCGCCATACTGGCGAATGGTCGGCATGGCCTCGCGCCGGCCGGTGAGGATCTTGTGCGGGTAGGCCTGATGGCCGACGTCCCATACCAGGCGGTCGTGGGGCGTCTCCAGGGCATGGTGCAGCGCCACGGTGAGCTCCACCACCCCCAGGCCGGCGCCGAAGTGACCGCCGCTGCGGCCCACGCTGTAGAGCAGGTAAGCGCGCAGTTCGTCGGCTACCTGCAGCAGTTGGGCACTGCTCATGGCGCGCAGTGCCGCCGGGGTGTTCAGCGAATCGAGCAGCGGGGTTACCGGGCGCTCGACAGGGATTATGTCGTAGAGCTTCATTGCGATTCGGTCGTCCTGGCTGTCATGCCGTATGGCGGCTAGTGGTCGCGCTCGATCATGTAGCGGGCCAGCCGGGCCAGCGGGTCGCCCGCCTCGCCCAGCGGCGCCAGCGCCGCCAGCGCTTCGTCGGTCAGCTCTTGGGCCCGGCGACGAGCGCCTTCCAGTCCCAGCAGGGCCGGATAGGTCGGCTTGTCGCGGGCGGCATCGGCACCCGATGCCTTTCCCAGGGTCTGGGTGTCGCCGATGACGTCGAGAACGTCGTCGTGTATCTGAAAGGCCAGACCGAGCGCCTCGGCGTAGCGATCCAGCGCCGCCACACGGGGATCCTGTTCGGGCACGGCCGTCAGCGCCCCCATGCGTACCGCGGCGCAGATCAACGCGCCGGTCTTGTGGGCGTGCATGGTGGCCAGTGCCTCGACGTTAGGGTGGCCGCCAACGGCCGCCAGGTCCAATGCCTGCCCGCCCACCATGCCGTCGCGACCGGCGGCCACAGCCAGCGTGAGAATCAGCGCCGGCAGGCGCGGGTGTGCGGCACGGGCGAGCACTTCGAAGGCCAGGCTCTGCAGTGCATCGCCGGCAAGTATCGCCGTGGCCTCGTCGAAGGCACGGTGCACCGTAGGCTGACCCCGGCGCAGGTCGTCGTCATCCATGGCCGGCAGGTCGTCGTGCACCAGCGAGTAGGCATGGATCAGCTCGACGGCGGCGGCCGGGGCATCGAGCGCCTCGTCGCTGGCCCCGAGCGAGCGTCCGGCCAGGTAGACCAGCAGCGGGCGCAGGCGCTTGCCGCCCACCAGCAGCGCGTGGCGCATGGCGGCTTCCAGGCGCGGTGCCGGCGGCTGGCGCTGCTCGAAGGCGCGCGCCAGGAAGGCATCGACCCGGGCGCGGTCGACCGCCAGGGTGGCGGAGAGGAAGTCAGTGCTCACTGTCGTCCTCCGCGCTCGGGGCAGCGAAGGGTTCGAAGTCGATGCCGCCGTCGGGACGCTCGACCAGGGTGCGCACGCGCAGCTCGGCCTCGTCGAGACGACGCTGGGCATTGCGGGTCAGGCGTACGCCCTGTTCAAAGGCGGCAAGCGAGCCTTCCAGCGTCAGCTCGCCCGACTCCAGCCGCTCCACCAGCTGCTCCAGTCGCTCTACGGCAGCGGCGAAATCAACCTCGGCTTCATCGCCCGCCATCTCGCCCGTCGCTTGCTTGTCACGCTCGGCCATGACACCCCTACTTGGTCACCGCTGTTTTCAGGAGGCACAGTATACACGCACAGCCCTATACGCACTGCCCCAGGGGTCGTCTGCCCGCGCCGAGTCACGTGCAGCGCGCTCATCTTCGCGACGCAGCATTTTCATCTTGACGCGTATCGGTTGTGTTAACATGAGCGCCCTGTTCCCAGCCTGAACACCGGATGGCACCACCCCGTTTCGGCACCCTCCGGTCTTCCAGCACAGCACGCGGCGTACCAAGAAGGGGTTGATTCGACCATGGCCAAAACGTCCCTGGACAAGAGCAAGATCAAGATCCTGCTGCTCGAGGGCGTCCACCAGAGCGCGGTGGACAATTTTCTGAATGCCGGTTACACCAACATCGAGCACCTGCCCACCTCGCTCGACGAGGCGGCGCTGATCGAGAAGGTGCGCGATGCGCACTTCCTCGGCATTCGCTCACGCACTCAGCTCACCGAGCGCGTGTTCGCCGCCGCCGAGAAGCTCAATGCCGTGGGCTGCTTCTGCATCGGCACCAACCAGGTCGACCTCAATGCCGCCCTGATCCGCGGCATCCCGGTATTCAACGCCCCCTACTCCAATACCCGTTCGGTGGCGGAGCTGGTGCTGGCCGAGGCCATCATGCTGCTGCGCGGCATCCCCGAGAAGAACGCTCGCGCCCATCAGGGTGGCTGGCTGAAGAGCGCCAAGAACTCCCACGAGGCCCGCGGCAAGACCCTGGGCATCGTCGGTTACGGCAACATCGGCGCCCAGCTCTCTGTGCTGGCCGAGTCGCTCGGCTTCAACGTCATCTTCTACGACGTGGTGACCAAGCTCGGCATGGGTAACGCCAACCAGGTGGCCAGCCTCGAGGAGCTGCTGGCGCGTGCCGACGTGGTCAGCCTGCACGTGCCCGAGCTGCCCTCCACCAAGTGGATGATCGGCAAGGATCAGCTGGCGCTGATGAAGCCCAGCGGCATCCTGATCAACGCCTCCCGCGGCAGCGTGGTGGTGATCGAGGACCTGGCCGAGGCGCTCCAGGCCGGCCGTCTCTATGGCGCCGCCATCGACGTCTTCCCGGTGGAGCCCAAGGGCAACGACGAGGAGTTCGTCAGCCCGCTGCGCGGCATCCCCAACGTGATCCTCACGCCCCACGTCGGCGGCTCGACGCTGGAAGCCCAGGAGAACATCGGCATCGAGGTTTCCGAGAAGCTGATCACCTACTCCGACAACGGCACCACCGTGACCTCGGTGAACTTCCCCGAGGTGGCGCTGCCGGCCCACCCGGACAAGCATCGCGTGCTGCACATCCACGACAACGTGCCGGGCGTGCTTTCCGAGATCAACCGGGTGCTCTCCGAGAGCGGCATCAACATATCCGGGCAGTACCTGCAGACCAACGACAAGGTCGGCTACGTGGTCATCGACGTGGACAAGGCCTACGGCGAGCAGGCGCTCGAGGCGCTGCGCAAGGTCAATCACACCCTGCGCGTGCGGGTGCTCTACTCCGAGACCAACTTCGAGGAGTGAGCAAGCGGCTCACCGCGATCAGACCGCCGCGCCTAGCGCGGCGGTCTGCGTTAAAGGCTCTGAATGTCGATGACGTAGCCGATGATCGGGTAGCCGGCCTGCTTGGCCGCCTTCTCGGCTTCCAACTGGGCCTCGAGCTTGGAAATGCTGGTCGAACGGTGCTCGAAGACGGTATCGGCTTCCAGCTTGCGCGTCCTCACCGCAAGCCGGACCAGGTGTCCTGTCTTGTAGGACTGCTCGGCTGCCCCCGCCCTGGCGCTGCTCTTCTTCTTGCCACGTCCCTTGTGTCCGCTCGCCTTGCCGATCGGCAGGTCACGGGCCGGCGACGGCTCGTGGCCGGGCTTCATGAAGGCATCGATCTCGCGCTTGATGCTCCGCTCGAACTCGCTCAGTTCGTCGCTCATTCGTCCTCCAATGACAGATGTTCGCGCCCCGTTTGGAACATATCAGAACCTCTCCGCAGAAATTGCTAACCCAGGTTATGTCCGACAAAAAGCGCCGCGCCTCAGCGCTGACGACGGAACGTCAGGAACTCGGCAAGGGAGCCTCGCTCAGCGCCTGCAGGTAGCGCGCCGGGCCGCCTGACCGTAGCAGCAGTCGCAAGCCCACCCACAGGCTCACCTGATTCGCCGTCAGCACCATCCGGCCAGCCTCGTGCTGCATCGTCTCGACCAGCTCCAGGGTGTTGATTGCCGTGTCGGGCACCAGCAGGGGATTGCGCGACGCCCTGTGCTCGCTGGCAAAGTCGCTCACCGCCGTGACGATGTCGAGCCGGTGGGAGTCGGCCGCGTAGGGGCAGTCCAGCGCCTGCAGATTTTCCACCTTCACGCCACTGTCGTGCAGGAATTGCACCAGTCGTTCCGTGACCGCTGGCGGGTAGGGGCTCAGCAGGTCGACCCGGGACTGGTCGAGGGCGGCCAGGGCGGCGCGAAATGCCAGAGCGGTACTCGTGACGGGCACGCCGAGCCGCTGCGAGAGCTCGCGGGACTGGGCGAGAGACCACTCCAACCCACCGATGAAACTGCCGCTGGTGCAGGCCCAGACCACCGCCCGAGCCGCCGAGTCCCTGACCAGGGGCTCCCCCACCGCAGCGAGGCGGTCGGTGGCGCCAAGCGCCATCAGGGCGGTGTGTTCATGATGACCATCGCTGATGACCTTGCCCACGGCGATGCTCGGCAATCCATTGGCGACAGGGTCGCACTGCCGGTCCAAGCCATACCATTCGTAATCGGGCGGGCCATCCTCGGGTAGCAGGATACCCAGACACTGCGTGTCTTTCATCAATACCTCCCGGTCGCTGGGAATGGAAATGTCGGCCGGTTAGACGCGACAGCCCTTGCTGTGCTAATCATTTCTTTTCAAAACGTATACTGCCGCCTTCACAAGGAAAAGTGCATGCCGACTAGCGCCGCCTACCTGATCGTAGTGCTGGTGTGGGCCACCACGCCACTGGCCATCAAGTGGAGCGCCGAGGCGGGAGCGCCCGTAGGCAGCGTGCTGCTGCGCATGGCGATCGCCTTGCTGGCGGGGCTTGTGGTGCTGGTGGCAATGCGCCGCGGACTGCGCAGGGACCGGCACGCCATGGCCAGCTACGCGGCAGCGGTTCCCGGGGTATTCGGGGCCATGGCCTTGAGCTATCACGCCTCGATGACGCTGCCCTCCGGCATGATGTCGGTGATCTTCGGCATGGCACCGCTGATCTCGGGGCTGATCCTGCAGCTGCTGCCCGGCGCCGTGAAGCTGCGTCGCTGGCACTGGTTCGGCTGCACCCTCGGCCTGGCGGGGCTGGGCGTGGTGTTTGCCGACAGCCTGGTGCTGGGCAGCGACCAGTTGCCGGCCCTGCTGATGATGGTCATTGCCGTGACCCTGTTCAGCGGCAGCGGTATCGCCGTGCAGCGGGTGGCGGCCGGGCTCGGCCCACTGGAGCAGACCCTGGGCGCGCTGGCCCTGAGCCTGCCCTGTTTCTTCATCCTGTGGCTGGCCAGCGGCGAGCCCATGGCGATACCGCTCAGCACACGCGGCCTGTGGTCGGTGATCTACCTGGCGCTGTTCGGCTCGCTGCTGGGCTTCCTCTGCTATTTCCTGATCCTGTCGCGGCTCTCGGCCGCCAGCGTGGCCCTCGTCACCTTGATCACCCCGGTGCTGGCGCTGGGCCTGGGTATGACGCTCAATCAGGAACAGCCATCGTCCTCCATGCTGGCGGGAGCGGTGCTGATCCTGGTGGCGCTCGGCGCCTACCTGTTCGGCGACCGCCTGGCTCGACTGAAGGCCGAGCGTGAGGCCATGCCCTCCTGAGCCGACATGAATCCCGGCTTTGCCTAGAATAAGGTCTGCATCACCTCGACCACTTCCAGCCGCTCATCGACGCGGCAAACCCGCCGCCACTTGTCGAAGGTCAGACAGGGATGTGATGCGCCGAAGGCGACGATGTCGCCGACCCGCACCCTGCCGTTGCCCACCTCGGGCTCATCTTCGTCCTGAGGCAGATGCACGAAGGCGTGCTGATCCATCAGCTTGGTCACGCGCCACCCAGCCACCGAAAGCGTGCGCCCCGGTCGCTCGTCGCCTTCGCGGTAGCGGCGCAGCGGCTCGGGCAACTGGTCGTGGCCGATGTCGCGCTTGCCCATGCCGACGATGGCCAGCCCCGGCTCCGGCAGCGACAGCACCTGGGCGAACACTTCGAGCGCCGGCTTGAGCCCGCGCTCGAGTTCCGGCCGGCGTCCGAGGATGTCATGCTGGGCCTGACGATAGATGCCGTGGTCGTGCACCACGTAGCAGCCGGGGCGCAGCACCGGCACGAACTGCTTCCCCAGATGCGCCTCACGGAACACCTCGGCGATCATGTCATACCAGGCCGAGCCGGACGCAGTAATCAGCGGCTGGGGGCTCTCGATCAGCGCGTCCTTGTCCAGCGCCTGGGCCGCTTCCACCAGCTGCCAGGCGTAGGCGCGCACGGCACGCTCGGGCTCGTTGCCGTGCACCACCCCTTCGTAGCCTTCGAGCCCGCAGAGCACCAGCGCCTGCTCGCTGTCGATGCGCTCGGCGAGCGCCATCACATCGTCGGTATCGCGGCAGCCGCAGCGCCCACCCGGCACGCCCAGCTCGATCAGCACCTGGAGACGCAGGCCGCGAGCGGTGAAGTAGCGTGCCAGCTGGTCGGCGTTCGCGACGCTGTCGACCACACAGTAGAAGTCGGCGCCCGCCTCGATGAGCTCGGCGACGATGGCCATGTTGGCTTCGCCGACGAGCTGGTTGGCCATCAGCAGACGGTTGATGCCGTGGCGGAAGGCTGCCCGACACTGCGGCGCGGTAGCCAGGGTGATGCCCCAGGCACCGGCGGCAAGCTGACGCTGGAACAGCTCGGGGCACATGGTGGTCTTGCCGTGCGGGGCCAGCCGCGCGCCGTGGTCTTCGCAAAAACGCTGCATCCAGGCCAGGTTGTGGGCCAGCGCCGGCTCGTGGATCACCGCCGCCGGCAGACTGACGCCCGACAGCAGGCTGGTCCCGACTTCCGGCATGCCTTTGTGCTGGGTCTCGAGGTCGGAAAACGTGTGGTTCATGCTTCACTCTCGCTGGGTGGACACAGGAAGCGCGGCACACCCTCTTTGGTCGCAGAGGTATCGAAATGTGCACGTGTCAGGCTAGTCTGGTGCAGGGCACGTTGCTACAGGATACGACAATGACTACTACCGTCGACGAGCGCCCGGTAATTCGTCGCGACCACCGCGGTGTCGCCACCCTGACGCTGAACCGTCCGCACCAGTTCAATGCGCTGTCCGAGGCTCTGCTCAAGGCCCTGGGCGGCGAGCTTTCCCGCCTGGCCAACGATGGTTCGGTGCGCTGTGTGGTCATCGCCGCCGAGGGGCGCGCCTTCTGCGCCGGGCACGACCTCAAGGAGATGCGCGCCACCCCCGACAAGGCTTACTACCAGGCGCTGTTCGCCCAGTGCGGCGAGGTGATGCAGCGTATCGTCGAGCTGCCGGTACCGGTGATCGCCCGGGTACAGGGCCTGGCCACCGCCGCCGGCTGCCAGCTGGTGGCCAGCTGCGACCTGGCGGTGGCGGCACGCTCGGCCCGCTTCGCGGTGTCGGGCATCAACGTCGGGCTGTTCTGCTCGACCCCCGCGGTGGCGCTGTCGCGCAACATCGGCCGCAAGCGCGCCATGGAGATGCTGTTCACCGGCGAGTTCATCGATGCCGAGCAGGCGCTCGACTGGGGGCTGATCAATCGCGTCGCCGACGACGAGGCGCTGGACGAAGTGCTCGAAGCGCTCACCGCCAGCCTGTGCGCCAAGAGCGCCGTGGCCCTGCGCACCGGCAAGGCCCTGTTCCAGCGTCAGCTGCAGATGCCGCTGCGCGAGGCCTACGCGCTGGCCGGCGAGACCATGGCCTGCAACATGATGGCCGAGGACGTCGCCGAGGGTATCGATGCCTTTATCGAGAAACGCTCGCCCCAGTGGCGCCATCGCTAGCCGCCCCACCCTGCGAAAGAAGAGTGGAAGCCATTTCCGCAATCGAGACAAGCTCGCGCCGAGCGGGTATCCTGTTGCAGGCCTTGCGGCCCAGGTCAACGCAGAGGATATACGCAGGTGAGTGAAGTCAAACGCAGAACGGCGGGGCGCCCGCCCGGCCCTGGCAAGAGCGCCAGCGGCCATAGTCAGTCGCTGGTGCGCGGCCTCAATCTGCTCGAGCGCCTGGCCGCCACTCCCGGTGGGCTGGCGCTCTCCGAGCTGGCGGAGATGGTCGACCTGGCCCCCTCCACCACGCACCGCCTGCTGCAGGCGCTGCAGGGACAGGGGTTCATCACCCAGGACGCCGCCCTCGGCGTATGGAAGATCGACGTCAAGACCTTCCGTATCGGCAACAGCTTTCTCGAAGCGCGCGACTTCGTTGCCGCCAGTCGTCCCTTCCTGCGCCGCCTTACCGCCCAGACCGGCGAAACCGCCAACCTGGGCATCCGCGATGGCGCCACGGCAGTGTTCCTGGCCCAGAGCGAGTCGCCGCAGATGATGCGCATGATCACCCGGCTCGGTTCCCGCGCGCCGCTGCACGCCTCAGGAGTGGGCAAGGCGCTGATGGCGTGGCTGCCCGACGACGAGTTCGAACGGGTGCTGGCCGAGCGCGGCCTGGCGCGAGTCACCGAGAACACCTTGCATACCCCCGAGTCGCTGCGCGCCAACCTGGCTGAAGTACGTCGCCAGGGCTTCGCCTGCGACCGCGAGGAGCATGCCATCGGCTTGCACTGCGTGGCCGCCTGTCTGCACGACGAACATGGCACGCCGCTGGCGGCGATCTCGGTATCGGGCCCGGTGGCACGCATTCCCGAGTCGCGGCTGCCGGAGCTGGGTGAGCTGGTGCGCGACACCGCCGCCGAAATCACCGCCCGCCTGGGCGGGCGCGTGCCCAGCCCCAGCGAGGCATCGGCAGAAGAAGCATGACGCGGCGTCTGGTGCCGGCCTAACCCTTGTCGCCGATCCGTTCCAACTGACGCTCGAGCTTGCGCATCACGTTGAGCAGATCGCGGTACTCACCGGCGGTAAGGGTCGCCACCAGCTCCGCCTCCCAGGCCTGAGCCTCGGGAATCAGCTTGGTCAACAGCTTGCGCCCGACAGCGGTAAGGTGCAGATCCTGCTGGCGCTGATCCTCCGGCGCCGGCGTGCGGCTGATCAGGCCACGCTCCTCCAGCGCCTGGATCGCCCGCGACACGCGGGCCTTGTCCATGTTGGTATAGGCACAGATCTTCTTTGCCGTCAGCTCGTCGCAGTGGCTGAGCCAGGCCAGTACCCGCCACTGGGCGATATTGAGCTGATAGCGCTCCTCGTAGAGCTCGGCCAGCGCCTGGCTGATGCGATCGGCCAGGCTGTTGAGCCGATAAGGCAGGAACTGGTTGAGATCCAGCTCTTGCTTGGTCGGCGGCCCGGCCAGGTCCTCGTCGCCCTCCATGGCGAGACCGGCCTGGCGTTCTTCTTCTGCATTCATCTCGAGACTCCTCACCCCGCGCTTGGCAGCGGTCAATAGAGCAGTTGCGGCAGGAACAGCACGATACCCGGGAACACCAGCACCAGCAACGCGCGCGCCATGCCGGCCACCCAGAACGGCGTCACGCCGCGGAAGATCGTGCCCGTGGAGACGTCCGGCAACACCGCCCGCAGCACGAACACGTTCATTCCCACCGGCGGCGTGATCAGACTGATCTCGATCACGATCACCACCAGGATGCCGAACCACACCAGGTCGAAGCCGAGCCCCGCCACCACCGGGAAGAACACCGGCACGGTGAGCAGCAGCATCGACATGCTCTCGAACACGCAGCCGAGCAGCACGTAGATGGCCAGTATCACCAGAATGACCATGAACGGGGCGATGTTGAGCCCGTTGACGAAGGCCAGCAGGTCGTTGGGCAACCCCGCCCGGTTGATGAAGTTGGCAAAGATCAGCGCGGTGAGCACCACGGCGAACAGCATGGCGGTGGTGCGCACGGTGTCCATCAGCACGTTCATCAGCACCTGAGGGGTGAGCGCCCGGCGCAGCAGGGCGATGATGAAGGCACCCATGGCACCGATGCCCGCCGCCTCGGTGGGGGTGAACACGCCGAGGTAGATGCCGCCGATCACCAGTACGAACAGGGCCAGGGTGCTGCCCACGCTCTTGAGCGCCTGGAAGCGCTCGGGCCACGGTACCTTCTCGCCGGCGGGACCGGCGTCCGGGTCGCGCCACAGCACCCACTTCACCGCCACCAGGTAGAGGATGATGCCGAGAATGCCGGGAATGAAGCCGGCGGCGAACAGTTCGCGGATGCTGGTTTCGGTGAGAATGCCGTAGATCACCAGCATCACGCTGGGGGGAATCAGGATGCCCAGGGTGCCGCCGGCAGCGATGGAGGCCGAGGCCAGGGTGTCCTTGTAACCGTACTTGCGCATCTGCGGCATGGCGACCCGGCCCATGGTGGCGGCGGTGGCCAGGCTCGAGCCGCAGATGGCACTGAAGCCGCCGCAGGCGACGATGGTGGCCATGGCCTGGCCGCCCTTGCGGTGGCCGAGGAAGCCGTTGGAGGCGCGGAACAGCGCATCGGACAGCCCGGCGTGGGAGACCAGGTTGCCCATCAGGATGAACAGCGGGATCACCGACAGGCCGTAGTCCATGGCGGTATCCACCACGCGCCGCGCGGCCATGGCCTCGGCGGCATTCCAGTTGCCGGTGAGGAAGTAGAAGCCGGCGAAGCCGACGATGCCCATGGCAAACGCCAGGGGGACACGCAAAAAGGCCAGCAGCAGCAGGGCGGCGAACCCATACAGCGCTTCAGTCATGATCGCCTCCCTTGCCTTTCTCGGGGCTGAGCGGGCCGCCGCGTTCGAGCACGCCCACGCCTTCCAGCAGGTAGCCGATGGCGCGCAGCAGTGTCAGCACGGCCGAGACGGCCAGCATGACCGAGATGAGATAGATGAGATAGCCGTTGGGGATGCGCAGAAACTCGGTCACGTCGCCCCACTCCATGGCGCGCTCGGCCAGCGCCCAGATGCGCCGTGCCATGATCCACAGCGCCCCGGTGACGATCAGGTTGACCAGCACCTGGCGGATCCAGATCAGGCGCGCCGGAAACACGCTGTCGAGCAGATCGACGCTGACGTGCTCCTCGCGCCAGCACACCACCGGCAGCGACAGGAACACCAGCGCGGCCAGCATCAGCTGGGTCAGCTCGACGGTGCCGAGAATCGGCGAGTTGAAGAAGTAGCGTCCGGTCACGTCCGCCGTGGTCAGCAGCATCATGGCGAAGAGGGTGGCACCGGCCACCCCCTCCAGCGTCAGCTGCATGACACGACCGACCCGCAACCAGAGCGTGGACGAGGTCGGCATGGTCAAGCCTCCAGATTAAAGGTGCAGCGGGTTACTGGCGCACGACGCGCTCGGCGATACCTTCACTCTCGGCCGCCAGGGCCAGTTGCTCGCGGAAGTGCGCCAGGGCCGCCTCGGCATCGACGCCGCGATCCGCCACGGCATTCGACCACTCGGCGATCAGCTGCTCGGTCACACCGCGCAGCCGCTCGATATCCGCTTCGGGCGCCTGGGTGAAGGTGGCGCCGCGCTCCTGGCCGAACTCGACCCCGCTCTCGTCGGAAACATCCATCATGTAGCCGAACAGCCGCGACAGGTGCTCACCGGAAACGGCCTCGATCGCCTCGCGATCTTCAGGCGAGACCTGATCCCAGAACATCGGATTCATGACGATGGCGAAGCTGCCGCGATAGAAGCCGCCATCGACGGTCAGGGTGTGCGGCGCCACTTCGGCCACACGGAAGCTGCGCAGGCTCTCCAGGGTCAGCATGGCGCCGTCGACCACACCCTGGGAGGCGGCTTCGTAGACGCCGGTGGGCGGCAGCGCCACGCCGGTCACGCGCATGGCGTCGGCCAGCCCGCTCATCACCCCGCCGCCGACCCGCAGACGCTTGCCCGCCAGGTCGTCGATGGAGCCGATCTGGTCGCGGGTGAAGATCTGCCCCGGCCCGTGCACGCCCATGGCCAGCACGTCGACGCCGCGATGCTCGCCCGCCTGGGCCAGATATTCCTGATGCGTGTGCCAGTAGGCCGCGGCGGCATCCTCGGAGGAGAACTCCTCGAAAGTGGGGAATTCCGGCAGTTGGGTGGCCAGGAAGCGGCCGGCCATGTGGGCGTGGAAGATCCAGCTGGCATCGGCGATACCGTCGGCGACGATCTCCATCTGCGCCGCCGGCGGGCCCATGTCGTGCACCACTTCGACGGTCACGCGGCCTTCGGTGGCGTCCTCGATCCAGGCTTTCCAGGTCGGCCAGACGATGGTGTTGACGCCGTGGTTGGGGCCGCCCCAGGTGCTGACGGTGATGGTGGTCTGGGCCAGCGCAGGCGTGCCGAGGCTGAACCCGAGCGCCGCGACGGCGCCGATCATGAGGCGGTTGGTGATTTTCATTGTGTGCTCCTGGTCGTCACGGGTGGCGCACTCGCGCCACGTGATGGCTTTGTGTTGTTGTAATGCGAGCGTCGCTGCCTTCGGGTGCACTCGCCGGGGGCAACGCAGCCTATGTTTTGTCAGCCTCACCTTGCCGCTAGTTAATTTCCTGTGCAACTAATTTTGCAATGATTCGTTATTAGACTTAGGTCGCAAAAAAACGTTAAACCCATGATCCAAGGCAAATTCCGGCTATTTTCCCGCCGCTTGATTTAGGGATTGGTCCGTGATTTGCTGGACATATAGTTTCAAACAAAACTATGCTGAACGACATTCCGGCACCGCTGGTGGGCGGGACACGGCCTACGTGACGACCCTGACGACCCTGGAGGAACCATGAGCAAGAAGTTCGCTTCCCACGCCGATACCGAAGAGAAGCAGGTCAGCTTCACCCAACTGGCCGAGGGCCTGTACGCCTATACCGCCGAGGGCGACCCCAACACCGGCGTGGTGATCGGCGACGACAGCGTGATGGTGATCGACACCCAGGCCACGCCGATCATGGCCCAGGACGTGATCCGTCGGATTCGCGAGGTCACCGACCTGCCGATCAAGCACGTGGTGATGAGCCACTACCACGCCGTGCGCGTGCTCGGCGCCTCGGCCTACGGTGCCGAGAACATCTATGCCAGCCAGCACACCTACGACCTGATCGTCGAGCGCGGCCAGCAGGACTACGAGTCAGAGGTCGGCCGCTTTCCGCGCCTGTTCAAGGGCGTCGACTCGGTGCCCGGCCTGACCTGGCCCAACATCGTGTTCCAGCAGGAGCTCACGGTGTTCATGGGCAAGCGCGAAGTACGCATCATCCACCTCGGTCGCGGCCACACCAAGGGCGACACCATCGTCTGGCTGCCCGAGGAGAAGGTGATGTTCTCCGGCGACCTGGTCGAGTACGGCGCCACCCCCTACACCGGCGACGCCTATCACGAGGACTGGCCCACCACCCTCGACCGCCTGCAGGCGATGGCCCCGCAGAAGCTGGTACCGGGGCGCGGCGAGGCGCTCACCACCCCCGAGCAGTGCCGGGAGGCGATCCAGGGCACCCGCGACTTCCTCGCCGACATGTACGGCAGCGTCAAGGCGGGCAAGGCCGCCGGCAAGTCGCTCTCCGAGTGCTACGCCGAGACCTACGCCAAGCTCAAGCCGAAGTACGGCCACTGGGTGATCTTCGACCACTGTCTGCCGTTCGACATCACCCGCTGCTATGACGAGGCCGGCGGCGAATATCCCGACCCACGCATCTGGACCGCCGAGCGCGACACCGCCATGTGGCACTCGCTGCAGGAAGTGGTCGAGAACCAGTAACGACACGATACCCCGGGACGTCCCGGAACAGACCTGCCGCCGGGACGCCACCCGGCGGCAGGTGCCGAGGGGAGCACGATGCCAACGACCTACAACAATCCCGTCTATCCGTACCGGCGCCCACCGGAGCTCGACCGCACCGACGTGCGCCACTGCCCGGTGGTGATCGTCGGCGCCGGACCCACCGGCCTGGCCATGGCCATCGACCTGGCCCAGCAGGGCATCGCCAGCGTGGTGCTCGACGACAATAACACCGTCAGCGTCGGCTCGCGGGCGATCTGCTTCGCCAAGCGCACCCTGGAGATCCTCGACCGCCTGGGCTGCGCCCAGCCAATGGTCGACAAGGGCGTGACCTGGCAGCGCGGCCGGGTGTTCTTCCAAGCGCGTGAGGTCTACGACTTCGACCTGCTGCCGGAAGCGGGCCACCGCATGCCCGCCTTCATCAACCTGCAGCAGTACTACTTCGAGGAGTACCTGGTCGATCGTGCCAATGAGCTCAACGAGCTGATCGACCTGCGCTGGCTGCACAAGGTCACCGCAGTGGACAGCCAGGCCGAGCGCAGCGAGGTGCTGGTCAGCACCGAGGACGGCAACTACCGCCTCGCCTGCGACTACCTGCTGGTGGCCGACGGCGCCAACAGCAAGATTCGCGACATGCTGGGCCTGGAGAGCAAGGGCCAGGTGTTCCAGGACCGCTTCCTGATCGCCGACGTGATCATGAAGGCCGACTTCCCCACCGAACGCTGGTTCTGGTTCGACCCGCCCTTCCACCCCAACCAGTCGGTGCTGCTGCACCGTCAGCCGGACAACGTCTGGCGCATCGACTTCCAGCTCGGCTGGGATGCCGACCCGGAAGAGGAGAAGAAGGAGGAGAACATCCGCCCCCGCGTGCAGGCGATGCTCGACGCAGACGTGGAGTTCGAGCTGGAGTGGGCCAGCGTCTACACCTTCCGCTGCCGCAAGATGGACAGCTACATCCACCGGCGGGTGTTCTTCATGGGCGACGCCGCCCATCAGGTATCCCCCTTCGGCGCCCGAGGCGCCAACGGCGCGCTGCAGAGCACCGAGAACCTGGCCTGGAAGCTGGCCCGGGTGCTCAAGGGCCAGGCCCCGGAAGCGCTGCTCGCCACCTACGACGACGAGCGCCAGCACGGCGCCGCCGAGAACATCTTGAACTCGACGCGGGCCACCGACTTCATCACCCCCAAGAGTCGCGTGAGCCGCCTGTTCCGCGACAGCGTGCTGGAGCTGGCCGAGCACTACCCCTTCGCCCGCCGTCTGGTCAACAGCGGTCGCCTCTCCATGCCATGCCGCTACGACGGCTCGCCGCTCAACGGCCATGAGGCCGAGGGCCTGCCTCTCGAGCTGCGCCCCGGCAGTCCGGCCAAGGACGCGCCGATCGGCCTGGCCGGCCGCCGCGCCTGGCTGCTCAACCAGCTCGGCGAGCGCTTCGTGCTGCTGCTCGATGGTCGTGTCGACAGCGCCCGGGCCGAAGCCCTCAGGGCCGAACTCGCCCCGCTGCTCGAGGAGCGGGCCGACCTCGACCTGCTGGTCGTCGGCCCCGCGCCCCACGCCCTGACCGAGCTGCCGCGCAGCCGCCAGGTCGAGGACGTGGAGAACCTGATCGGCGAGCGCTACGGCCTCGGCGCCGGCATCGCCTACCTGATCCGCCCCGACCAGCACGTCACCGCCCGCTGGCACACCGTCACGGCGGCCGCGGTCGGCGAGGCGATGGACCACGCCCTGGGCGCCTATCTCGCTCCTTCCACCGTTCAGGGAGGCACCCATGCCACGGCTTGAGCTCAACCCCAACTTCACCGACCCGGACGCCTTCTATGCCGCGCTGACCGAGCTGCATCGCGAGCGCAGCGAGGCCGAGAGCGAGCGCATCAATGCCCGGCTGATCCTGCTGCTGGCCAACCACATCGGCGACCAGCAGGTGCTCGAGGAGGCGCTGACCATCGCCGGCCAGGCCACGACACAGCCAAGCGAACGGCTTGAGTCAGCAAAAGATTCGACAGGACGTTGAAACAGAGGACCCCCGACATGACGACCCAGACGCTCGAGTACCAGAGCGGTTTCCGCAACCATTTCGCCAGCGAGGCGCTGCCCGGCGCGCTGCCGGCAGGGCAGAACTCGCCGCAGAAGTGCGCCTACGGCCTCTACGCCGAGCAGCTCACCGGCTCGGCCTTCACCGCGCCGCGCCACGCCAACCTGCGCAGTTGGCTCTACCGCATCCGCCCCTCGGTGGTGCAGAGCGCCTATACGCCGCTGGAGAACGGCCGGGTAGCCACCTCGCCGCTGGCCAGGCCCGCCGCCGACCCCAACCAGATGCGCTGGGATCCGCTGCCGATTCCCGCCGAGCCCACCGACTTCGTCGACGGCCTGCTGACGATTGCCGTCAACGGCGATGCCGGCACCCAGGCCGGCTGCGGCGTGCACGTCTATGCCTTCAACCGCGACATGACCGAGCGCTTCTTCTACGACGCCGACGGCGAACTGTTGATCGTGCCGCAGCAGGGCACCCTGCGCCTGCGCACCGAACTCGGCGAGCTCGAGGTCAAGGGCGGCGAGATCGCGGTGATTCCCCGCGGCATGAAGTTCCAGGTGCGCCTGGCCGAGGGCTCTGACGCCGCCCGCGGCTACGTCTGCGAGAACTACGGCAGCCCCCTGGAGTTGCCCGGCCTCGGCCCCATCGGCGCCAACGGCCTGGCCAACCCGCGCGACTTCGAGAGCCCGGTGGCCGCCTTCGAGGACATCGAGGGCGACTTCGAGCTGGTGGCCAAGTTCTCCGGCCGCTTCTGGGTGACCAAGCTTGGCCATTCGCCGCTGGACGTGGTGGCCTGGCACGGCAACTACGCGCCCTACAAGTACGACCTGGCCAAGTTCAACACCATCAACACGGTGAGCTTCGATCACCCCGACCCCTCGATCTTCACCGTGCTGACCTCACCCTCCGACACCCCGGGCATGGCCAACATCGACTTCGTGATCTTCCCGCCGCGCTGGATGGTGGCCGAGAACACCTTCCGCCCGCCCTACTTCCATCGCAACCTGATGAGCGAGTTCATGGGCCTGATCCACGGCGAGTACGACGCCAAGGCCGAGGGCTTCCTGCCCGGCGGCGCCAGCCTGCACAACTGCATGTCGCCCCACGGCCCCGATGCCGAGACCTTCGAGAAGGCCTCCAACGCCGAGCTGACACCGCAGCGCCTGGATGCGACCCTGGCCTTCATGTTCGAGAGCCGCTACGTCTACCACCCGACCGAAGCGGCGCTGAACGCGGACATCCGCCAGCGCGACTACGTCGACGTGTGGTCGACGCTGCGCTCGCACTTCGATCCCAGGCAGCCTTAGAAGGCCGAGAGACGAAACGCTGAACCGGACGGAGCCGACGAGCTCCGCCCCTGACGAAAGGATTGAGCCAAGATGAAACTCGCCACTTTGAAAAACGGCCGCGACGGCGAACTGCTGGTGGTCTCCCGCGACCTCACCCGCGCGGTTTCCGCCACCGACATCGCCACCACCCTGCAGCAGGCGCTCGAGAACTGGGACGCCGTCAGCCCCAGGCTGGAGGCGCGCTACGCCGAGCTCAACGACGGCAGCGCCGAGGGCGCCTTCGCGCTGGATCAGGGCCAGCTGCACTCACCGCTGCCGCGCAGCTATCACTGGGCCGACGGCTCCGCCTATCTCAACCACGTCAAGCTGGTGCGCCAGGCCCGCGGCGCCGAGCTGCCGGAGAGCTTCTGGAACGACCCGCTGATGTACCAGGGCGGCGGCGACAAGTTTCTCGCCCCCACCGAGGAGATCGAGGCGGTCAGCGAGGAGCACGGCATCGACTTCGAGGGCGAGATCGCGGTGATCACCGACGACGTGCCCATGGGCGTCACCCCGGAGCAGGCCGCCGGCCACATCAAGCTGATCATGCTGGTCAACGACGTCAGCCTGCGCGGCCTGATTCCCGGCGAGCTGGCCAAGGGCTTCGGCTTCTTCCAGGCCAAGCCGGCCTCGAGCTTCTCGCCGATCTGCGTCACTCCCGACGAGCTGGGCGACGCTTGGCAGGGTGGCAAGGTCCATCTGCCGCTGACCGTGCATCTCAACGGCGAGAAGTTCGGCGAGCCGGAGGCCGGCCCCGACATGATCTTCGGTTTCCCCGAGCTGGTCGCCCATGCCGCCCGCACCCGCTACCTGGGCGCAGGCGCCATCATCGGCTCCGGCACCGTCTCCAACCCCGACCCCGACGGCGGCCCCGGCAAGCCGATCGTCGACGGCGGCGTGGGCTACAGCTGCCTGGCCGAGGTGCGCATGGTGGAGCAGATCCTGCACGGCGCGGCCAAGACGCCCTTCCTGCGCTTCGGCGACCGGGTGCGTATCGAGATGTTCGACCGTGCCGGCAACAGCATCTTCGGCGCCATCGACCAGCAGGTGGTCAAGTACCAGCCGAAGTGACGCGACACAAGGAGCTACGCATGACCACGCTATATGGCTATTTCCGCTCCTCGGCGGCGTATCGGGTGCGTATCGCGCTCAATCTCAAGGGGCTGGCGTACGAGCAGGTGGCGGTCAATCTGGTCAAGGGCGAGCAGCGGGCTGAGGAGAACCTGGCCCGCAACCCCCAGGGGCTGGTGCCGGTGCTCGAGACCGACGACGGCACCCGGCTGACCCAGTCGCTGGCGATCTGCGAGTACCTGGAGGAGCGCCATCCCGAGCCGGCGCTGCTGCCGGCGGACCTCGCGGGCCGCGCCCGGGTGCGCTCGCTGGCCCAGCTGGTGGCCTGCGAGATCCACCCGCTCAACAACCTCAAGGTGCTCAAGTACCTGGTGCACGAGCTGAAGCTGGACGAAGCGGCCAAGCTGGCCTGGTACCGCCACTGGATCGCCGAGGGTTTCACCGCGCTGGAAGCGAGGCTTGCGGGCGAGGCCGCCACCGGCGCGTTCTGCCACGGCGACAGCCCGAGCCTGGCGGATGTCTGCCTGGTGCCGCAGGTGTTCAATGCCGAGCGCTTCGAGTGCGACCTCTCGGCGTATCCGACGATCCGCCGCATCGCCGAGCGCTGCCGCGCGATGGAAGCCTTCGCCAAGGCCGCTCCGGGGGCACAGCCGGATGCAGGTTGAGCAACGCCGCGCTAATTAGGCTATATTAAGCAAGCTAACGACTGGCGGGCGCCGCCCCTCCCTGTTCCGAGCCGGAGCGGGAGAAGCGGCGCCCGTCGGTCGTTGTCTTTCGCCCCCGAGCGCCCTTCGCGACGCCCTTCGAGAATGAGGTCAATGTGCTGAGGCTGAAGTCCCCTGCCACGGTGATCACCCTGGCGGCCCTGACCGCGCTGGGCCCACTGGCCACCGACATGTATCTGCCGGCCATGCCGGCCATGGCCGAAGCGCTCGATACCGGGCCCGATCAGGTGCAGCTGACTCTGAGCCTGTACATGGCCGGCTTCGCCGCCGCCCAGCTGTTCTGCGGCCCCTTCTCCGACCGCTTCGGGCGCAAGCCGGTGATGATCTTCGGCTTCAGTCTGTTCCTGGTGGCGAGCCTGCTGTGCGCCTTCGCCCCCAGCATCGAATGGCTGCTGGCCGGGCGCTTCCTGCAGGCGCTGGGCGGCGCTACCGGGCCGGTGCTGGGGCGGGCGGCGGTACGCGACATCTACGGCCCCCTCGAGGCCGGACGCATTCTCTCCTACATGGCCAGCACCATGTCGCTGGCCCCGGCGGTGGCACCCATCGTCGGCGCCGGTCTGCTGCTGCTGTGGGGCTGGGAGTCGGTGTTCGTGCTGCTGGCACTCTACGCCGCCGCCATGCTGCCGCTGCTGATCCTGGCGCTGCCTGAGCCGCTGCCGCCGGAGCGGCGTCAGTCGATCCACCCCAAGGTCATCGTGGCCAATTTCCGCATGCTGCTCGGCCAGCGCACCTTCATGGGCTATACCCTGACCAACGCGGCGGCCTTCTCGGGGCTGTTCGCCTATCTCTCGGGATCGTCGTTCGTGCTGATCGATTTCCTCGGCGTCTCGCCGTTCCAGTACGGGCTGTTCTTCACCCTGATCGTGGCCGGCTTCTTCGTCGGCACCCTGCTCAGCGGCCGCTATAGCCACCGGCTGGGCCGCGAGCGGCTGGTCGGTCTGGCCAGCCTAATCTGTGCGCTGGGCGGCAGCTTCATGCTGATCCTGGCGCTCTTCGGGGTGTATGCCGCCTGGGCGGTGGTCGGCCCGCACGTGCTGTTCATGGTCGGCATGGGCATCTTGATGCCGCAATCGATGACCGGCGCCCTGGCGCCCAACCCCCACTGCGCCGGCTCGGCCTCGTCGCTGTTCGGCTTCCTGCAGATGAGCATCGCCGCCGCGATCGGCAGTGCCGTGGCCCAGTTGCACGACGGTACCTCACGCACCATGGCCATCGTGGTGGCGCTGGGCGGCCTGATGGCCGTGGCCAGTTTCCTGGGGCTGGTGCGGCCCGCCGAGCGGGCCATGAGGGTGGAGCAGGCCGAAGGGGGCAAGCCATGAGTGCTGCCTCGCCCCCCAGCCGTCTCGTCATCCTGCTGCTGGCCCTGGCGGGCTTTGCCAGCATGGCTTCGATGCGGGTCACCGATGCCATGCTGCCGGCGCTGTCCCAGGCCTTCTCCCGACCGGTGGCCGACGTGGCGCAGAACATCACCCTGTTCGCCATTGCCTACGGCATCATGCAGCTCGCCTATGGCCCGCTGGGCGATCGCCACGGCACTCTGCGGGTGATCGGCCTGGCCACCCTGGCCTGCGCCGTGGGTGCGCTGGGCTCGGCGCTCTCCGAGTCGCTCTCGATGCTGCTGCTGTTCCGCACCCTGAACGGCGCCACCGCCGCCGCCATCATCCCGCTCTCCATGGCCTGGGTGGGCGACAACGTGCCCTACGAACAGCGCCAGGTGACCCTGGCGCACATGCTTTCCGGCGCGGTGCTGGGGCTGATCTCAGGGCAGGTGGCGGGCGGCTTCCTGGCCGATACGCTGGGCTGGCAGGCGGCCTTCGTGCTGCTCACGCTGCTGTTCCTCGGCGCCGGCGGGCTGCTGCTCACGACCCTGCACCGCCAGCCGGCGCTGTCGCCACCCAAGGCCCAGCAGGGTCGCATCGCCTTCTTCTCGCGCATCCGCGAGGTGCTGCTGATTTCCCGCGCCCGACGCATCCTGGCGCTGGTATTCCTCGAGGGCATCGCCGCCTTCGGTGCGCTGGCCTTCGTTGCCAGCCACCTCTATGCCCGGCTGGAGGTCTCACTGACCCAGGCCGGACTGATGGTGGCGCTGTTCGGCGTGGGCGGGCTGATCTTCGCCACCCTGGCCAGGCCGCTGGTCGCCCGCCTGGGCGAGCCGGGCCTGGCGGCGGGCGGCGGCGTGCTGATGGGGCTCGGCTTCGTCGGGCTGGCGCTGGCGCCAGGCCCGGCCCTGGCCACTGCCAGCGCCTTCGCCGCCGGGCTGGGTTTCTACATGATGCACAGCACGCTGCAGATCAACGCCACCCAGATGGCTCCCGCCATGCGCGGCACCGCCATGGCGGTATTCGCCGGCTGTCTGTTCCTCGGCCAGTCGGTGGGGGTCAGCCTCGGCGGGCTGGTGCTGCGCCTGGCCGACAGCCTGTGGCTGCTGGCCGGCGCCGGCGTATGGTTGCTGGCCCTGGGGCTCATCTTCGCCTGGCTGCTGCGTCAATGGCACGGCGAACGGGCCGCTGCCACTGCGGCCTCATAGCCTGCCGCGCATCAAATCGCTGCGAAAGCCGGCGACCCAACGCATGGCCTCTTCCAGCTCGCCGTGATGGAACACACGCATCTCGGTGTGTGGAAACAGCTTGTCGGCCAGCTTGGTGGTGGTCTCGATCCAGCGCTTGTCGGCGATCACCGCGGCACGCTTGAAACGGTGGTACTCACCCAGCTTGCTCAGGGCATAGGAGAGATCGCGCAGCAGGGCGCCAGGGGTCATGTGGTCGAACTCGGTCATATCGGCCAGCACGCCGATCTGCTCGTTGTGCTCGAGCTTCGACTCGATGGCGGGAATCAGGATGTCGTAATCCTTGCTGTGCAGCGTGCCGGATATGCGGAACGCGGCGACATATTCCGGGGCGGGCAATGTCTCGATCATGGCGGGCTCCTCCTTGGCTTGGCCTTACCCTTTTAGGGTAGCCGCCATCGGCTGCGGTTCCCTTCCCCGCACCCGTCAGCGCCAGAACGGCTTGCGTATCTCGCGCTCGACCGTGGCCCGGTCGAGGCCGATGTCGGCCAGCAGGTGGTCGTCGAGGTGGCGCAGGTCGTAGCGAGTACGGTGGCGCTGCTGCCGGCTCCTGAGCCAGCGGGAGAGATGAACGAAGCGTGAGAGAGTCATGGCGGCATCTCCTGTCGGTGGGTTCTGACAGGCTATGGCCGAGAGAAAAATCGATACAGATTCATCATTGAAATAGTTTTGCGGTACAGATAGAGCTATTCTCTTTCTGTATCGTCCCTCCAAACGCCTTCTGTACTGAAAGAAACAAAGGCTAGTTGAATCTGTCATGAAACGTTACGACCAGGTAGCGCAGACCCTGACCCAGCGCATCGAGCAGGGCCAGTACCGCGTAGGCGATCGGCTGCCCTCCGTGCGTACGCTGTGCGGCGAGCTGGGGGTCAGCGTCTCCACGGTGCAGGAGGCCTACCGCCGCCTCGAGGAGGCGGGCCTGGCGGAGGCGCGCCCGCGCTCGGGCTACTATCTGCTGCCCCGAGCGACCCCGAGCCTGCTGCCGAAGGTCTCGCGCCCCGCCCAGCGCCCGCTCGACGTCTCCCAGTGGGACCAGGTGCTGGAGCTGGTGGCCCGCTCCCCCGACCAGGACCGCCTGCTGATGCTGGGGCGCGGCACACCCGACCTCTCGGCCGCCAGCCTGCGCCCGCTGCAGCGTCAGCTGGGTACCCTGCACCGCCACGTGGCATCACACGGACTCAACTACGACAGCCTGCAGGGCAGCTTCGCGCTGCGCCGCCAGGTCGTGCGGTTGGCCGCCAAATCGGGCTGCCTGCTGCACCCTGACGACGTGCTGATCACCACCGGCTGCCAGGAGGCGCTCTCGCTGGCCCTGCGCACCCTGACCGAACCCGGCGACGTGGTGGCGGTGGATTCGCCGAGCTTCTACGGCACCATGCAGATTCTCAAGGCGCAGAAGCTCAAGGCGCTGGAGATCCCCACCGACCCGCGTACGGGCATCAGCCTGGAGGCGCTGGAACTGGCACTCGAGCAGTGGCCGATCAAGGCCATCCAGATCACGCCCACCTGCAACAATCCGCTCGGCTATACCATGCCCGAGGCGCGCAAGCGCGCCCTGGTCGCCCTGGCCCAGCGCTTCGACGTGGCCATCGTCGAGGACGACATCTACGGCGATCTCTCCTTCGAGGCGCCGCGGCCACGCACGCTCAAGAGCTTCGACGACGACGGCCGGGTCCTGCTGTGCAGCGCCTTCTCCAAGACGCTGGTGCCGGGGCTGCGGGTCGGCTGGATGGCGCCGGGACGCTATCGCGACCAGGCCCTGCACATGAAGTACGTCTCCACCGGTGCCTCGGCCACGCTGCCGCAGCTCGCCGTGGCCGAGTTCGTCGAGCACGGCCATTACGAGCGCCACCTGCGCGAGATGCTGCGCCAGTACCGCCGCCACCGCGACATCATGATCGACTGGGTCACGCGCTACTTTCCGGCGGGTACCGGGGTCAGCTTCCCCCAGGGCGGTTTCCTGCTGTGGCTGGAGCTACCGGGCGACATCGACTGCGTGCGCCTCAAGGAGCAGCTGGCGAGCGAGGGCCTGCACATCACCCCGGGCTCGCTGTTCTCCGCCTCGGGGAAGTTTCGCCACTGCCTGCGGCTGAACTATGCCGCGACGATGACGCCCACCGTCGAGGCAGGCATCAAGCGCGTCGGCGAAGCGGTGGCGGCGCTGCTGGAGCAGGAAGTATCGGCCTGACCCGAGCCTTGTACCAAGTGCCTAGGACGCGGGACCGCTGTTCGTCCTTGCCGTCGCCGTCAGCTGCGCCTCGCTGCCTCGTAGTGCCGGCAACAGATAACGCTGCCACAGGGTCTGCTCATGCTCCGGGCGGAAGAAGCCGAAGTGGCCGATACGGGACAGGCCCGCCTCCCGGGGCTGGATACGCAGCAAGGTACAGGGCGCGTTGGTATAGAAGCCATGCAACGACTCGGTGTTGCGCGCCGACATGAAGTCGTCGTCGCTGAAGGAGAGCGACACCACCGGCGTACGCACGGCGGCGAAGCGTTCACGCACGCCGGGCTCCACCCCCACCGCATACTCCGGATGCAGGCACCAGCGCCGCCACTGCTCGACCACGCCGCGGGGCAGGTCGCCGACCATGTTGAGCCGCTTGCCGGGGAAATAGCCCAGCAGCGGCGTGAGCAGCGGCACGGCACCGAACCAGAACAGCCACACGCGCCGCTTCAGTGCCGGCGCGTTCTCACGCCAGTAGCCGCTGCCGCAGGCCACGGTGACGATGCGTTCGAGCCGCTCGTGCCCCGCCACCAGCGGCAGTATCTGCCCGCCCAGGCTGTGGCCGATCCAGTAGCACGGCAGCCCCGGCGCCTGATGCTCCAGCGCCCCGAGCACGGCCGACGCATCGAGCTGGGCCCAGTCCATGATGGTGGCCGGAAAACCGCTCAACCGCGCCGGCCGCGACGCTCCCATACCGCGATAATCGAAGGTGGCCACGGCCATCCCTTGCCCTGCCAGCCACTGTGCCAGCGGGGCATAGAAGCGCTGGGACACGCCCATGGCCGGGGCGATCAGTACCGCCGCCGTGGGATTCGCCGGGGTGACGAAGCGGGCGGCGATGGTCACGCCGTCGCTGGCCGGTAGCTGTCGCTCCTCGAGCTGGGGTGCCATCTCGTTGTCTCCTCACCATGTCGGAACTGCCGCCGTGCGGGCCTCTCGAACCATGGTAAGGTGTGGAGCCAACTCCACAGTCAAGGAGTTTCCGTATGCTGATCGGCGAGCTGGAAAAAGCCAGCGGGCTTGGCCGTGACACCATCCGCTTCTACGAAAGGCGTGGCCTGATCACGCCCCCGTCGCGACGCGACAACGGCTATCGCGACTACACCGAGCTGACCCTGGCAGAGCTGCGCTTCGTGAGGCGAGCCCGCGAACTGGAATTCAGCCTGGACGAGATTCGCGAAGCGATGCCGCGCTTTCACCCCGAGCCCCCCTTCTGCGACGAGCTGGAAACCCGACTGAGAAAGAAGCGCGAGGCGTTTCAGGCCCAGATACGCGAGGCCGAAGCCAAGATCGGCATGATCGACGATCTGCTGGCGCGACTGGCTGCCGCTGCTGTCTGAGCCATGCGGAAGCGCTTGCGCATGGCTCAGTCTGCTGGCCGCTGCGTGGCCCAGCCAACGAACGTCTCGGCATTGAGGCAGAAGCTCGCGCACTCTTCCAATGAGGCGTCATGGCGCAGCGCCAGCCAGCACCCCGCTACCCTGGGGCAGGCGCTGCACACGGTGCGCAGGGAGTGAATGGCCGGGTCGCGGCCGCAGGCGGCCGGATCGAGGCCGAAGCGCCGCATCATCACCGGCAACAGGGTTTCCGCTGGAGCGAAGCCTTCCAGCTCCCTGCCGGCCAGACAGCGGGCGATGGCTTGCTCCAGCGAGGGGCTCATGGGGTGTGCCAGGTCATGGATCAGCGCGCTCAGCGTCTTCGGCTTGCAGCAGCACAGTTCGAGCAGGGCACGCTCGCCTTCGAGATAGTCGTGCAGCTGCGCCTCTCCACCTGGGGGTGGCGGGCGCTTTTGCGGAGGTCGAGGTTTACTCATCGAGGCGCTCCTCTATGACAATTCTTACCGTAGCGCCTCTGCCGAATCTCGCCTTGACCCCGCTCAAGCCATGGCCAATGAAGTGAGCCATTGCTCACTCCCCAGTCAATCGCACGACAGCCGGATGTGACACCAAGGTGGAACTATGCCAGCCCATCACGCCATCTCGGCCAGCCTTTCGAAGGCTGCCGCATTGGGGCAGAAGGCGCGGCACTCGTCGACCCCGGCGTCGCGGCGCATGGCGCCCCAGCAGTGGCCGGCCACCGGGCAGGCGTTGCAGTTGCCACGCAGGCTGGGGTAGCTGACATGCTCGGTGGCCGTCACCTGCTCGATACCGAAGCGTGCGAGCATGGCCGGCATCAGGGTATCGGCGGGCACGAAGGCACGATAGCCGCCACGGTCGAGATGTCTGGCGACTTCACGCTCGAAGGCGGGCTCCAGAGGAGTGTTCAGATCCTGCAGCATTTCGCTGTAGACGCCGGGCGATTCCGCCTCGATCTCGCGGACCAGGCGCCGCGTGGAAGCGCGATAGCTGCCTTCGCAGAGGCGGTTCCACCAGGAGGTTTGCGGTGTCTTGCTCATGATGCTTCTCCCCAAGGGTACGTTTGCCTCAGTATCGGCCCTCGCCCTGCTGGCAGCATTGACCGGGATCAAAATAGTTTCATTTGAAACTTAGGACGAACATCCCATAACGCAGCGAGCGCGGCCGGGGCCGCGCTCGCAGAATGGAGAGGTGGCGTGAGCTCAGGCTTCGGGGTCGATCACCTCGTCGGCGGAGAGCCCCTCTTCTCCCTGAGCGGCATCGAGTTGCTCGAAGAAGTAGGCATGGGCGGCCTGGCCATCGATGCCCTTGGCGCCGGCCGCTTCCATCCACTCGCCGGGCAGCTCGGTGGCCATCTGCTGGAAGCGCTCGATCTCCTCGGCGGGCAGCTCGACGAAGATGTTGCCGCGCTGCTCGGCGAACTCGATGCCGCGCACGTCGACCACGTCCATCATGTAGCCGAACAGGCGTGAGAGCTTCTCGCCGGAGACGCTCTCGATCGCCTCACGGTCTTCTTCGGAGAGCGAGGCCCAGGTGTCGGGGTTCATCACCAGCGAGAAGCTGCCGCGATAGAAGCCGCCCGGCATCTGTACCGTGTAGGGCAGCACCTCGGCCAGGCGGAAGCTCCTGAGGCCCTCGAGCGTGAGCATGGCACCGTCGATCACGCCCTGGGTGGCCGCCTCATAGGTGCTGGCCGGGGGCAGCGCCACGCCCGTCAGCGCCAGCGCACTGGAGATATCGCCCATCACCCCGCCGCCGATACGCACCCGCTTGCCGCGCAGATCGTCGAGGCTGTCGATGGACTGGTTGAGGAACAGCGACCCCGGGCCGTGCACGCCCACGCCGATCACTTCGACCCCGCGATGCTCACCGGCGTCGGCGAAGTACTCGTTGTGGGTGCGCCAGTAGGCCACCGAGGCGGCTTCCGAGGAGAAGTCCTCGAAGGTGGGCAGCTCGGGCAGCTTGGTCAGCTCGAAGCGCCCCGGCATCAGGCCGTGGAACAGCCAGGTGACGTCGGCCACGCCATCGGCGATCAGCTCCATCTGGGCGTTGGGCGGGCCCATGTCGTGTACCACGTTGACGCTCACACGCCCTTCGGTGGCCTCCTCGACCCAACTGGCCCAGGTCGGCCAGACGATGGTGTTGACGCCGTGGTTGGGGCCCGCCCAGGTACTCACCGTGAGTTCGGTGGCCGCGGCGCTGTGGAAGGCCCCCAGGGAGAGCGCGGTAAGCGTGGTCAGTGTCGCGAGCTTGTGCATTTTCATTGTCGTTCCTCGTGAGTCCCGGTTGTCAGGGTTGGCGTAGGTCTTGCGTGTTGTTGGTTGTGTTGGGATTAGAGGGCCAGCACCAGTTTCTTCCCCTTGGCACGTGAGCAACAGCTCATCAGCCGATCCTGGCCGGCACGCTCGGCGGCGGTGAGCACCTTGTCGCGATGATCGATTTCGCCCTCGATCACTTCGACCTGGCAGGAGCCACACAGCCCCTCTTCGCAGTCGCTGGGCACGTCGACACCGGCGGCGCGCAGCGTCTGCAGCAGGGTGCGGTCCGCCGCCACCTCGACCACCAGCTCGGAGTCGGCGAGCTCGACTTCGAAGGCATGCTCGTTCTGCGGATCCAGCAGCGCGCCTTCGGCGGTGAAATGCTCCACGTGCAGGCTGCCTTGCGGCCAGTGGGCGGTGCCGGCCTCCAGCGCGGCGAGCAGGCGCTCGGGGCCGCAGGCGTAGAGCAGCGTGCCTGCATCAGGCTCGGCAAGCAGCGAGGCGAGATCGAGCCGTGCGCCCTCATCCTTGGGGTAGAGCCGCAGCGCTTCACCGTGGTCGCGCTCGAGCCGCTCGACGAAGGCCATGCTGGCGCGCGCGCGACCGGCATAGTGCAGTTCGAAGGGCTTGCCCAGCCGCTTGAGGCGGTCGGCCATGGCGATGATCGGGGTGATACCGATACCGCCGGCGATCAGCACGTAGCGCTCGGCCGTCTCGTCGAGGCGGAAGTGGTTCTTGGGCCCGCGCACGCGCAGCTCGAGCCCCTCGCGCACCGTGTCGTGGACCCAGCGCGAGCCGCCGCGACCGGCTTCTTCGCGCAGCACCGCGATCTGCCAGTCCCCCGATGTCGGCGGGCCGCACAGCGAGTACTTGCGCGCCTCGCCGCCGGGCAGCACCACGTCGAGGTGCGAGCCCGACGTCCAGGCGGGCAGGTCACGCCCGGCCGGATCGGCCAGGGTCACGCCGAGCACCCCTTCGGCCTCGGGCTCGGCGCGGGTCACGCGGACGCGGCGCACGATGGTGCGTGCCTCCGGGGCGCCGACGGGAAAGTCGCGCTGGGCACTGCGTACCGCCGGGTCGCGGCGCTCCGGGTTCTGCGCCGGGTCCCAGCGCACCCACAGCGCCTCGGGACCGCGAAACGAGGTGTTGGGCAGGAAGGTGAACTCCTGCTCCTCGAGCTCGAGGTGCGGCAGGCGCCGGGTGAACTCCTCGAGGAAGATGCGCATCTCCATGCGCCCCAGGTTCTTGCCCATGCACTGGTGGCTGCCGTAGCCGAAGGTGAGGTGGTCGACGGCATTGTCGCGGTAGATGTCGAGCTCGTCGGGGTTCTCGAAGTGGGCCGGGTCGTGGTTGGCCGAGGCGGTGACCATCAGGATCTTGCCGCCCTCGGGGATGGTCACGCCGCCCACTTCCACCTCGCGAGTGGCGATGCGCCGCCAGGCCACCACCGAACCGGAGTGGCGCAGGCACTCCTCGGCCGCGGCGGGAATCAGCTCGGGATTGGCGCACAGCTCGGCCCACACCGCGGGGCGCGAGAGCAGCTGGCGAAAGGCGTTGGCGGTGGCCAGCGCCGTGGTCTCGTGGGCGGCGACGATGATCGCCATCATCATCGAATGCAGGTAGTTGTCGGTGACGACATCCGGCTTCTGCCGGTTCTTCTCGATCATGTCGTACATCCAGCCGTGGCCATGCGGCTGCTCCTGCATCTTCTTGAGTACCTGCCCGGAGTACTGCCAGAACTTGCCGACCCCCTCGGCCACCTCGACCTGCTGCTCCGGCGAGGGGCGGCCCCAGGTGTTGAGCGTGTGGGCCACCGAGAAGCGGCGCAGCTGCTCCATGTCCTCCTCGGGCACGCCGAGGAAGTGCAGCGCCACGGTGAGCGGCACTTCCCAGAACATCTCGGCCACCAGGTCGGCGCGGCCGCGCTCGACGATGGCATCGAGCTTCTCGCGCACCAGACGGCGCACCATCGGCGCATGGGCTTCCAGCGCCTCGGGAGTGAAGGCCTCCAGCAGCTCGCGGCGCCGCGCCATGTGGGCCGGCTCGTCCTCGTTCACCAGGGTACGGTTCATGCCGTAGTCGTAGCGCTCCAGCACCGCCTGGGCCTCGCGGCTGGCCGGGGTGATCTTCTCCAGCGCGATCGACGGCGAGAAGGTGAGGTTGTCGCGGAAGATCGTCTTGATGTCGGCATAGCGGCTCACCACCCAATAGCCGAGCCTGGGGCTGTAGAACACCGGCTCCTGCTCGCGGGACCAGCGCAGCGCCTCGGCGGGGTCGAGCTGGTAGGGCGAGTCGAAGGGATCGAAGGCCGCCGCCTGCGCTGACACGGGGCAGCCGTTGGGCGCCATCGGCGATTCAGCGGCGGCGTGGAAGGGGCAGCCGCCTGCACCGTTGGTGGTCCGCTGTGTTGCTGATGTCATCAGGCCTCCCCAGGCTGTCGTCCGAGTCGTTCGAAGTCATTGCTGTGTTCGAAGTCATTGCTGGCATGCATGGTGGCGCTTTGCCATTCATGATTTACTTTTATCGCACACTTTATATCGTTTAACGAACACATGAGGGAACATAGGCAGTTTGTGTGGGGGCGTCAATCCCCGCCGGCTGCGCTACCATGCTCTGCCACCATCCACCGAGGGACGTCGTTCGATGGCCACTACGTTGCAAACCCTGGATCGCGGCCTGCGCGCGCTCGAGATCGTCGCCGAGCACGCCGAGGGCATCAGCGTTGCCGAGCTGGCCGAGCGGCTCGACGTGCATCGCGCCATCGCCTATCGCATCGTCACCACCCTGGAACAGCACGGGCTGGTGGCACGCTCCGCCGAGGGTCCGCTGCGCCTGGGGGCGGGTATTTCCCTGCTGGCGGCACGCTTCGAGCCGCAGCTGCGCGCGGTGGCCCAGCCGCTGCTGCAGGCGCTGGCCAAGGCCACCCGGGCCACCGCTTTCGTCTCGGTGGCCCAGGGCGAGGAGTGCGTGGTGATCCTGGTGGCGGAGCCCGACGAGGGGCTGCTGCGGGTGGGCTACCGGGTCGGCAGCCGCCATCCGCTGTCGCTGGGCGCGGCGGGTATCGCCATTCTGGCCGGACGCCCGCCGCGCGCAGACGACAGCGAGGCGGTGCGTCAGGCCCGCAGCGACGGCTACAGCCTGACCCGCGGCCAGCTGCAACTCGGCGCAGTGGGAGTGGCCAGCCCCGTGGCCACGCCGCAGTTCCGCCCCGGGGTGGAGGCCTGCGTGGGCGTGGTGGCGATGGACGATCTCGACACCGAACGGGCCATACGCGAAGTGAAGGCTCACGCCCACCAGCTGGCCGAGCTGCTCGGTCGCTGAGCGGCACGCCGTCGCGGCCCGTGAAGCCCGGCTCCGGTAGCGTTACACTACGGACCATCCTCCGCCGCCACCTTCGAGGCCCTCGATGAGTCGCCACCTGCTCTCCGTCGATTCCCTGACCCGCGATAGCGTCAACCACCTGATGCATGTCGCCGCCCGCATGGAACCCATCGCCCAGCGCCGCCAGGTCACCCGGGTGCTGGAGGGCGCCGTGCTCGGCAACCTGTTCTTCGAGGCCAGCACCCGTACCCGGGTCAGCTTCCACACCGCCTTCTGTCGCCTGGGCGGCAGCGTGTGCGACACCACCGGCTTCACCTTTTCCTCCATGGCCAAGGGCGAGTCGCTCTACGACACCAGCCGGGTGATGAGCGGCTACTGCGACGCCATCGTCATGCGCCACCCCGACCAGGGCTCGGTGGCCGAGTTCGCTGCCGCCACCCACGTGCCGGTGATCAACGGCGGCGACGGCCCCGGCGAGCACCCCAGCCAGGCGCTGCTCGACTTCTACACCATCGACAAGGAGTTCACCCGGCTGGGCAAGAAGCTGGCCGGCGCCCACGTGCTGCTCACCGGCGACCTCAAGTACGGGCGTACCGTGCACTCGCTGATCAAGCTGCTGTCGCTCTACGACCCCATGCGCATCACCCTGGTGGCGCCGCCGGGACTGGAGATGCCCGATTACCTCATCGACCTGGTCGCCTCCCGCGGCCACCGCATCGAGCAGCGCACCAGCCTGGCCGACGACTACGCGGACGTGGACGTGGTCTACACCACGCGCATCCAGAAGGAGCGCTTCACCGCCGAGATGAGCGAGGGCTTCAGCCTGTCGCGGGACTTCACCGTCGACCGTGCCTTCATGGACAAGCGCTGCGGCCGCGACACCATCGTCATGCACCCGCTGCCCCGCGACAGCCGACCGGAGGCCAACGACCTCGACGTGGATCTCAACGGCGACCCGCGCCTGGCGATCTTCCGCCAGACCGACAACGGCATCCCGGTGCGCATGGCGATCTTCGCCACCCTGCTGCAGGTGGACGAGCTGATCGAGAAGGACCTGCGTCCGGTACGCTGGTTCGTGCCCGAGCGGGTGGGGGTGGACGACAGCGCACTCTGACGATGCTGCAACCAACGCTGGGCATCGCTATGCTGTTCAGTAACGAGTAATGTAAGAGAGAGCACGAATAACAACGGCGTTGCCGCCCACGGCAACCGTAGAGAGGAGATGTGACGCATGACTCTGGAACGCGCTTACATATTGTTGGCGGTCTTCTACAGCGCCCTGGTGGCGATCGGCGCCATCGCCCTGCTGGTGGGTGGCGGCCCGGTCTGGGGCGTGGCGATACTGCTGCTCGGCGCCCTGGTGGCTGCCGGACTGTGGGGCCAGACCCTGGGCAAGCCGGTGATGAACCCACGCATGTGGCGCCCGCTGGCGGGCATTCTGGCCGTCGGCTTCGTGCTGCAGCTGTTCGCCGTGTTCTCGCTCTCGCTCTCCGGGGCCGAGCTCACCTGGCTGCTCACCGGTGCCATCTTCTCCGTTCTGCCAGCCATCATGCTGTTCCAGTACGGCAAGCGGGACCAGGAAGTGTGGGCCACGCCCGAGGAGTGCGAGGGCGGCAAGATGCTGCGTGAGCTACTGGCCAGGCAGCGCGAGCTGGTACTGGAAAAGCAGGAGGCCGACCGCCAGGCCACGGTCAAGTTGACCAAGGAGGGCGACACCTACCGCGCCAGCGTCACTCGCGGCAACGGCGTCGAGGTGGAGCGTTTCGAAGAGCGGTTCGCCTGCCCCGCCACCCTGGCCTTCTTCGTCATCAAATACACCTGCATCTCGGTGAACGACATCGCCGCCCAGTATGCCGAGGAGCGCGCGCTGGCGACCTGAACGGCTCGTTCGCCCGCTTGCATTCGTCTCGTTTCGAACGGACCCCGACGGGGTCCGTTCTGCGTTTGTCCGTCATCCACCCCGGCCTCTCGACCACGGACACTTGTGGTTTTCGGATATCCAGACGTGTTCTGCGACCATGGCGCCGCCTGCTCCCCGGGTCAACACTGAAGCCGACGGGTTGACGACGAGACGCCCGTCGCCTCGATACCGACAACAACAATCGCGGAGCGCACGATGGCGGAGGCAATCATCGAGACCCGGCAGCTGACCAAGAGCTTCCGGGGCTTCAAGGCGGTCAATGACATCTCCATCCGGGTCGAGCCCGGCACCATTCACGCCCTGATCGGCGCCAACGGCGCCGGCAAGACCACCTGTTTCAACCTGCTCACCAAGTTCCTCGAGCCCAGCGCGGGCAGCATCTTCTTCAAGGGCCGAGACATCACCCGACTCAAGCCGGACCAGGTGGCCCGGCTGGGCATGGTGCGCTCGTTCCAGATCTCGGCGGTCTTCAGCCAGCTGACGGTGCTCGAAAACGTCAAGCTGGCGTTGCAGCGTCGGCGCGGCGAGTCCTACGACTTCTGGGCCACCCAGCGTCGGCTCGATGAATACCGCGAGCGTGCCATGGACCTGCTGGAGGAGATGGGCTTGAGCGAGTGGGCCGATACCCCGGCCGCCGAACTGCCCTACGGCCGCAAGCGCGCCCTGGAGCTCGCCACTACCCTGGCCCTGGACCCCGAGCTGATGCTGCTCGACGAGCCGCTGGCCGGCATGGGCACCGAAGACGTGGGCCGTACCGCCGAGCTGATCCGGCGTGTGGCCGCACAGCGCACGGTGCTGATGGTGGAACACAACCTGGGAGTGGTGGCCGAGCTCTGCGACCGCATTACCGTGCTGGCGCGGGGCGAGGTGCTGGTGGAGGGCGATTACGCCACGGTCTCGCGGGACGAGCGGGTGATCGAGTCCTATATCGGGGGAGCGCAGCATGACTGAAGCCGCCATCGCCCACCACGCCGAACCCATGCTGGCCATTCGCGATCTTCACGCCTGGTACGGCGAGAGCCATGTGCTACACGGCATCGACCTGGAGGTGCTGCCGGGCCAGGTGGTGACGCTACTGGGCCGCAACGGCGCCGGCAAGTCGACCACGCTGAAGTCGATCATGGGCATCGTGCCACGGCGCCAGGGTCATATTCGCCTCCAGGGCAGCGAAACCATCGCCATGCGCCCCTTCCAGATCGCTCGCCAAGGCGTGGCGTACTGCCCGGAGGATCGCGGCATCTACGCCACCCTCGATGTCCGCGAGCACCTCGAGCTGCCGCCCCTGGTCGACGACAGCGGCTTGAGCACCGAGCAGGTGTTGAGCCTGTTTCCCAACCTGCGCGAGCGGCTGCACAGCCCCGGCAGCAAGCTTTCCGGCGGCGAGCAGCAGATGCTGGCCATCGGCCGCACCCTGCGCACCGGTGCCAGGCTGCTGCTGCTCGATGAGCCCACCGAGGGGCTCGCGCCCAGCATCGTGGAGCAGATCGGTCGCACCATCCACCAGCTCAAGGAGCAGGGCTACACGATCCTGCTGGTGGAACAGAACCTGCGCTTTGCCTTGAGCGTGGCCGATCACTTCTACCTCATCGATCACGGTCGGGTGGCCGCCCGCTACGACCGTAAGGGCATCGAGCAGGATGCCGACGAGCTGATGGCACGGCTGGGCGTCTAGCCAGGTCAGCTACGGGAACGATGGCGAAAGTGCGAGGGCGAGATGCCGTTCATGCGCTTGAAGGTCTTGGAAAAGGCGAAGGCGCTGCGATAGCCCACCCGCTCGGCGATCTCCTCGATCGGCAGGTCGCTGGTCGCCAGCAGGTGCGTGGCATGCTGCATGCGCAGCTGGGTGAGCTGCTGCATCGGGCTGCGCCCGAAGACCTTGCGGCTGATGCGTCGCAGGTGCTCGGTGCTGACATGGGCGATCTCGGCCATCTCCTCGATGGTCCAGTGCCGCTCAAGCGTCGGGATCACGGCATCGAAGACCGCCACGATGCGGGTATCCCGTCGCCAGGGGTCGGCAAAGCGCGCGATGTAGTTCTCGATGGTGTCGATCCACATCACGCAGCTGGCCGGGTCGGCCTGACCGTGGAACACCTCGCTGTAAAGCCCCATCACGGCGTGCTTCATCGGTTCGGGGTCGAAGTGCTGCATGATCGGGGCGATGGTGCCGACCACCGAGCGCGGGGCGCTGGGCAGGTAGCGCAGCCAGCAGTACTGCCAGCGTTTCCCGGGTACGGCATGAAAGGCATGCAGCGCATGAGCCGGAGCGAAGGACATCATGCTGCCGCGCATGGTGCACCAGCGCCCGTCGAGCAGCATGCGCCCCTCGCCGCCGAGGGAGCCGTGGATGTAGGCGCCGCTCAGCCGGGTACGCACGATGCGGTAGGGCACCGCGGCATCCCCCACGCCGACGTGGGAGATATGCCGCTGCTCGAGCGCAGCGCAATCCTCGGCGCGCACGATCCACTGCCGGGTGTCGTCGCCGACGATGTGGGTTTCGGATAGCTGTTCGTGTTCTGCGGCCATGGCGCGTTCGCCCATGTTGGCTCTAACTGATAAAGGCCCAACGGTACCTACCGTTCGAAACAACGCAAAACCAAAACAATAGCGAGTCGAGAAACAGGAGACATAACAATGCCAGCCAAACACTCCTTCAAGACCCTGGCCCTTTCCTCCGCGCTGCTGGGCCTCGGCGGCTTCACCAGCGCCATGGCCAGCGAGGGCTATTCCGACGGCGTGGTGCGAATCGGCGTGCTGACGGACATGTCGGGGATCTACACCGACCTGTCCGGCGAGGCGGCGGTGGAAGCCGTGCGCATGGCCGTCGAGGACTTCGGCGGTGAGGTCGACGGCGTGCCCATCGAGGTCCTCCATGGCGATCATCGCAATCGTGCCGACACCGGCGCCAGCCGTGCCCGGGAATGGTACAACAACGACGGCGTCGACATGATCAACGATCTCTCCAACTCCGGCGTCGCGCTGGCGGTGGCTGCCGTGGCCGACGAGCTGCAGCGCCACGCCATCGTCAATTCGTCATCCAACATCGGCCTGACCAACGACTACTGCTCGCCCTTCGTGACCCACTACACCTACGACGCCTACTCCCTGGCACAGGGCACCGGCCAGTCGATCGTCGAGGATGGCGGCGACACCTGGTTCTTCCTCACGGTGGACTTCGCCTTCGGCATCGGGCTCGAGGAGCAGGTGTCCCAGGTGGTGCGCAACGCCGGCGGCCAGGTCGTCGGGGCTGCACGTCATCCGCTCGACACCACCGACTTCTCCTCCTACGCGCTGCAGGCCCAGGCCTCGGGCGCGGAGATCATCGGCATCGCTTCGACCGGCGCCGACGCCATCAACGCCATCAATGCCCTGGCCGAATTCGGTGTCACGCCCGACCAGCGCCCGGCCGCCCTGCTGCTGTGGTACGACGACATCGTCAGCCTGGGGCTGGAGACCGCCCAAGGCCTGATGCTGACCAACGCCTTCTACTGGGACGCCAACGACCAGACCCGCGAGTTCTCGCAGCGTTTCTACGAGCGCACCGGCCGCATGCCCAACATGGCGCACGCCGGCAACTACTCCTCCACCATGCACTACCTGAGAGCGGTCGAAGCCGCCGGCACCGACGATGCGACGGCGGTCTCCGAGAAGATGCGGGAGCTGGAGATCAACGATTTCTTCGCCTCGGGCGGCTATATCCGTCCCAATGGCCGCATGGTCCACGACCAGTATCTGTGGGAGGTGAAGTCGCCAGAGGAGTCGGAGTACGACTACGACTTCCTGCGCCTGTTGGCCACCATTCCCGGTGAAGACGCCTTTCAGCCGCTCGAAGAGAGCACCTGTCACCTGCTCAACGGCAACTGATGACTTACCGCGCATGCCGGCCCGCGGCTCGGCATGCGCCCCCTACTTCGTTGATCTTGTGAGCAAGTGATCATGGACATTTTCGGCATTCCCATTCAGGCCCTGCTGGGGCAGCTCATGCTGGGCATCGTCAACGGCTCCTTCTACGCGGTGCTCAGCCTCGGGCTGGCGATCATCTTCGGGGTACTCAAGATCGTCAATTTCGCCCATGGCGCCTTCTTCATGCTGGGGGCCTTCACCGCCTTTCTGCTCGCCCAGTACATGGGGCTCGACTATTGGGTCACGCTGCTGGTGGCCCCGCTGCTGGTGGCCGCCTTCGGCATGGTGTTCGAGTTCCTGTTCCTGCGCCGGCTCTACGGGCTCGACCCGATCTACGGCCTGCTGCTGACCTTCAGCCTGGTGCTGGTGCTGGAGGGGGGCTTCCGCGTCGCCTTCGGCTCCTCCGGCCAACCCTTCGCCACCCCGGAGCAGCTGCGCGGTACCATCAACCTGGGCTTCATGATCCTGCCGCTCTATCGCGGCTTCGTGATCGCCTCGGCGCTGCTGGTGTGCCTGGCCACCTGGTTCGTCATCGAACGCACCTCGCTGGGTGCCAGCCTGCGCGCCGCCACGGAGCGCTCGGAGCTGACCCAGGCCTTCGGTATCAACGTGCCGCGCCTGATCACCCTGACCTACGGCGTCGGCGTCGGCCTGGCGGCCTTCGCCGGGGTGCTGGCCGCGCCCATCTTCCACGTCAATCCTTCCATGGGCTCCAGTCTGGTCATCATCATCTTCGCCGTGGTGGTGATCGGCGGGCTGGGCTCGATCATGGGTGCCATCGTCACCGGCCTGGGCCTGGGCGTGGTAGAGGGCTTCACCCGGGTGTTCTACTCCGAGTTCTCCTCCACCATCGTCTTCCTGGTCATGGTGCTGGTGCTGCTGCTGCGCCCGGCCGGCCTCTTCGGCAGGGAGGAGGGCTGACATGCGCACCCTGTCCTACACGGCCCTCGCCCTGCTGGTGCTGGCACTGCTGGTCATTCCCTTCGTGCCGCAGCTGATCTACATCGTCTTCGTCATGAAGACGCTGTGCTTCGTGCTCTTCGCCTGCTCCTTCAACCTGCTGCTGGGGCATACCGGCATCCTCTCCTTCGGTCACGCCGCCTTCTTCGGTACGGGGGCCTACGTGACCGGACAGCTGGTCAAGGCGTACGGCGTCCCCACCGATCTGGGCATCCTGGCCGGCGGCCTGGTGGCGGCCGTCCTGGGGGCGATAGTCGGCAGTCTGGCCATCCGCCGCAGCGGCATCTACCTGGCCATGATCACCCTGGCGCTGTCGCAGCTGGTCTATTTCTTCTTCCTGCAGGCCCCGTTCACCGGCGCCGAGGACGGCCTGCAGCGGATCCCCCGCGGCACCTTCCTGGGGGTGATCGATCTGCGCAGCGACACGGCGCTCTACTACGTGGTGCTGGGTATCGTCGCTGCCGGGCTATGGCTGGTATGGCGTACCGTCCATTCGCCGTTCGGCAATGTACTGCGGGCCATCCGCGAGCATGAGCCGAGAGCGATCTCGCTGGGCTACCCCGTGGCGCGCTACAAGGTCCTGGTGTTCACCATCTCCGCCGGCCTGGCCGGTATCGCCGGCTCGCTCAAGGCCATCGTGTTCCAGTTGGCCGCCCTCTACGACGTGCACTGGCACACCTCGGGCGACGTGATCCTGATGACCTTGCTGGGCGGCATGAACACGGTATTCGGCCCCGCGGTAGGCGCTGCCCTGGTCTCCGCGCTCAACCACTACATGGACCCTTTCGGCGCCTGGGTCACGGTCATCACCGGGCTGGTCTTCATGACCTGCGTGCTGACCTTCCGCCAGGGCGTGGTCGGCCAGCTCGGCCAATGGCTCCGCACACGCCGCACCCCGGCACCTTCCGCCAAGGTTCAGCACCGCTCACACGCTCAGCAGCAGCACTGACAAGGAGTACTTACATGCCCGTTTTCGACCGCAACACTCTCATGACCCGCTTCCAGGAGATGGTCGCCCGCGGCCAGCCGATCATCGGCGGCGGCGCCGGCACCGGCATCTCGGCCAAGTGCGAGGAGGCCGGCGGCATCGACTTGATCGTCATCTACAACTCCGGCCGCTACCGCATGGCGGGCCGCGCCTCCTCCGCCGGCCTGCTGGCCTACGGCAATGCCAACCAGATCGTCCAGGAGATGGCGCTGGAGGTGCTGCCGGTGGTCAAGCGCACCCCGGTACTGGCCGGAGTCAACGGTACCGACCCCTTCGTGATCATGCCCAAGCTGCTGCGCGAGCTGAAGGAGCTGGGCTTCTCCGGGGTGCAGAACTTCCCCACCGTGGGCCTGATCGACGGGACCTTTCGCGTCAGTCTGGAGGAGACGGGGATCTCCTACGGCAGCGAAGTGGACATGATTCGCCTGGCCCATGAAATGGACATGCTCACCACGCCCTACGTGTTTTCGGCCGACGAGGCCGTGGCCATGGCGGAGGCGGGCGCCGACATCATCGTGGCGCACATGGGCGTCACCGTGGGCGGCACCATCGGCGCCGAGTCGGCCAAGAGCCTCGCCGAGTCGGTACGCCTCATCGATGACTGGGCCGAAGCAGCCAGGCGGGTGCGGCGGGACGTGATCATCCTGTGCCACGGCGGCCCTATCGCCACCCCGGAAGATGCCGCCTACGTGATGCGCGAGAGCGAACATTGCAACGGCTTCTACGGTGCCAGCAGCATGGAGCGACTGCCCACGGAGATCGCGCTCACCGAGCAGATTCGCCGTTTCAAGGCCATCGCCTGATCATCCCAGGAGGACACCATGACCCGAGTCTATGTCAGCGCCGTCATGCCCATCACGCTGGAGCAGGCCTGGAGCGTGCTGCGCGATTTCAACGGCCTGCCGAACTACCATCCCTTCTTCGCCAGGAGCGAGATCGAGGAGGGCAAGCCGGCCGACCAGGTCGGCTGCGTGCGCCATTTCCACGACCACGACGGCAACTTCATCCGTGAGGAGCTGCTCACGCTCTCGGACCGCGAACACCGCTGCTGCTACCGCATTCTCGAGGCCCCGGCGCTGCCGGTGCGGGACTACGTGGCGGAAATGTGCCTCAAGCCGATCACCACCAGCGGGCATTGCTTCGGCGAATGGTGGGCGGAGTTCGAGGTGGCCGAGGCCGATCGCGAGGATGTCGTGCAGCGGGTCTCGGATACCTTCCGCCTCGCCTTCGAGGGCGCCGCCGAGAACCTTGCCAAGGCCTGACGGCCCAGGGCACTCATCCACAACAACGAGGCCGAGGAGTTGCGCTACCTCCGCGAGCTGTTGCGGTCGGCCGGGATCGACGCCCTGATCGTCGACGTAGGCACCAGCGGCGACGCTGCTCCCGATGCCGATATTTCCGCGAGCCAGGTAGCCGCCTGCCATCCCCAAGGCAGCCGGGCGGTCTTCGTCGACGACCGGGGCAAGGCCGTGGCGAACATGGCCGAAGCGTTGCGCCAGCTGCTGGCAGGCCGCGACGACGTGGCCGGTGTCATCGGTATCGGCGGCTCCGGCGGCACCGCGCTGATCACCCCGGCCATGCGCGACCTGGACATCGGCGTGCCCAAGGTGATGGTCTCGACCATCGCCTCGGGCAACGTGGCGCCTTATGTCGGTGCCAGCGACATCGCCATGATCTACTCCGTGACCGACGTGGCGGGACTCAACCGCATATCGCGCCGGGTGCTGGGCAATGCGGCCCACGCGCTGCTCGGCATGCTCGCAAGGCAGGTGCCCGAGGCCGCCGACGACAAGCCGGCCATCGGCTTGAGCATGTTCGGCGTGACCACGGCCTGCGTCAACGGGATCACCGATGCATTGGCCGCGGACTACGACTGCCTGGTGTTCCACGCCACCGGCACGGGCGGCATCTCGATGGAGAAACTGGCAACCAGCGGTATGCTCAAGGGCCTGCTGGACATCACCACCACCGAGATCTGCGATCTGCTGATGGGCGGCATCTTCAGCGCCGGTGACACACGGCTGGACGTTCTGGCGCATACCGAGCTGCCCTACGTAGGCTCCTGCGGCGCTCTCGACATGGTCAATTTCGCCGGGCGGGAAACCTTGCCGGCGCACTATCGACAGCGCCTCGTCTACGAGCACAATCCCCAGATCACCCTGATGCGTACCACCGCCGAGGAGAATGCAAGGATGGGGCAGTGGATCGGGGAGAAGTTGAATCGCAGCCGGGGGCCGGTGCGCTTCCTGCTGCCCGAAGGCGGGGTCTCGGCGCTGGATGCCCCCGGCCAGCCCTTCCATGACCCGGCGGCCGACGCGGCGCTGTTCGCGGCCCTGGAGGCGACGGTGCGGCAAACGTCCGAGCGGCGGCTGATCCGCTGCCCCTGGCATATCAACGACCAGAAATTCGCGGCAGCGGCCGTGGCGGAGTTCCACACGCTGATGGGCACCGGCCAGCCTCGCTGAGGTGAGTCAGGGGCGCCGGGGGTCAACGCGCCGGCAGCCCCTCCTGACGGGCGAACCAGCTCTCGAGGATCAAGACGGCGGCAATGCCGTCGACGCCGTCGTCACGGTAGCTCTTGGCGGGATTGCGCAGCAACCCGGACTCCCGCGCGATGGCCTTGGCCTCCCGGGTGGAGCCGCGCTCGTCGACCATCTCGCAGGGCTTGCCGTAGCGGCCGTAGAGCCGCTTGCCGAACTTGCGCGCCCTGGCACTCATCTCCGATTCGCTGCCGTCCATGTTGAGCGGCAGCCCGACCACGAACAGGTCCGGCTGCCACTCATCGATCAGCCGCGTGACGACGCTCCAGTCGGGGATGCCGTCGCGGGCCGGCAGCGGCTCTAGCTGGCGGGCGCTGGCCAGCAGCTCGTTGCCCACGGCCACCCCGATCCGGCGGGTGCCGAAGTCGAAGGCGAGAATCAGGCGCTTTCCCGCGGCGGTCATCAGGAGTGCCCGGCTTCCCGCGACATCAGATTGAGATCCACCCCGAGGATGCCGGCGGCGGCGCTCAGGCGCTGCTCGGCCGGTACCTTGAACAGGATGTCGCCCTCCGCCTCGACGGTGAGCCAGGCGTTGTCCTTGAGCTCCTGCTCGAGCTGGCCCGCCTCCCAGCCGGCACAGCCCAGACACACCAGGAACTCCTCGGGCCCTCGGCCGGCGGCCAGCGCCAGCAGGATGTCCATGGAGGTGGTCAGGGCGATGTCGTCCTCCACCTGGATGCTGGAATCCCACGGGGTGCTGGAGCCGCGATGCAGGATGAAGCCGCGGTCCTTGTGGGTCGGGCCGCCGTAGTAGACCGGCGCGTTGCGATGCGGGCTCTCCTCGCCGTCGAGCTCGAGCTGCTCGAACAGCGCGTCCAGCGTGATCTCCAGCGGGCGGTTGACGATCACGCCCATGGTGCCGTTCTCATCGTGATCGCACAGATAGCTGAGGCTGCCGGCGAAGTTGGGATCTTCCAGGTGCGGCATCGCCAGCAGGAAATGACCTCTCAAGCCTAGGTTTTGCACGGATTGCATGGGACTCCCGGGCGGTGGGCAGTCGTCCTAGCGCACGCCACCGAAATGATTGCCTTGCCCGAACCGCCAGACGCGAGTGATGGAGAGACTGTCGAGCTCCCCCATGGTGCTGTCGAAGGGCCGATAGGGCCCGGCACCGTGCACGGTATTCAGCGCCGCCTGATCGAGTTCGGTATGTCCTGAGGATTGTACCACCTCCGCCTGACGAAGCTGACCATCTCGACCGATCACCACGCGAATGCGCAGCTGGCCGTGCAGGTGGCTCGGCGCAGGATGCACCCGGTTGCCGTAGTCCTCGACGCGGCGGGTCCAGTCGTCGATGTAGCGTGCCTCGGCGGCCCGCTGGGCCGCGCTGCGCGGCGCATCGTCGGCCGGCCCGGCCAGGTGCTGGTCGAGCCCCTGCTGACGAATGCTGCTGGTGGCCTGGGCCAGCAGATCGCGCCCCGACGCCGAGGGTGCCGCCACGGCCGGCTCCGACGGCGACTCCGTGGCCTGAGGGGCGCTCTCGCGCGGCTCCGCCGCAGGCTGGGCCGGGCGCTCCTGCGCGGCGTCGGCGGACACCTCGTCGACCGCCTCGGGCTCGGTGGCGGAGCGTTCCGCCGGCTCGGCCTCGGCCGGGGTGGTGGGGTCCACGGCGCTCTCCGCCGCCTCGAGCACCGGCAGCTCGTCGAGCGGTGCCGCACGCTGCTCGGCCGGCGCCTCCTCGGCCTGCTCGCCGGCGGCCTGCTGGTCGGCCTCGGCAATGGCCTGCGCCGCCTCGGGCGCCTCGGCCGGGCGGGTCACCAGTATCACGTCCAGGCTGGAGCGCTCCGCCGGTGCCGGGGCGAACTGCCAGCTCGCCACCAGCCCGATCAGCAGCAGATGCAACAGCAGCGCGACCGACAGCGCCAGCCAGCGGCGATAGGGCCGCGTGACCGGAGCATAGTGGATCGGGTCGCTGATCGGGGCCACCATGGGTGGGAGGGGTCCTCTTGGTATTACATGAAAAGCCTAGCTGGAGCGTGACAGGCGCCGCTCGATGGCGTCCATCAGCAGGCCGGCGATGTCGGTACCGCGCTGGTCGTCGATTTCACGCACGCAGGTGGGGCTGGTCACGTTGATCTCGGTGATGTAGTCGCCGATCACGTCGAGGCCGACGAACATCAGCCCCTTCTCACGAATCATCGGCTGCACCTGCTCGATCAGCCAGTGATCGCGGGCGGTCAGCTCACGGCTGACACCGGTGCCGCCGGCCGCCAGGTTGCCACGGGTCTCGCCGGCCATGGGCACCCGGGCCAGGCCGTAGGGCACCGGCTCGCCGTCCACCAGCAGAATGCGCGTATCGCCATCCTTGATCTCGGGGATGTAGCGCTGGGCCATGATCTGGCGCCGGCCACGCTCGGTGAGCGTCTCGATGATGGCGCCCAGATTGCGCCCCTCGGGCTGCACGTGGAAGATCCCGCTGCCGCCCATGCCGTCCAGCGGCTTGAAGATCACGTCGCGGTGCTCGGCGTGGAAGGCGCGCAGTACCGCTTCGCTGCACGACACCACGGTGGGCGTGCAGCACTGCGGGAACTGCTGGGCGAACAGCTTCTCGTTGCACTCCAGCAGCGCCCGTGTGGGATTGACCACCAGCACGCCCTCGCGTTCCGCAAAGCCCAGCAGATGCACGGCATTGAGGAAGTGTGCGTCGACCGGCGGATCCTTGCGCATCAGGATCACGTCGAGTTCGGCCAGCGGGCGCTCCTCCGGAGCCCCCAGCGCATACCAGTCGTCCGGATTGCGAAAGGCGGCGAGGTCGCGCATGCGCGCGTGGGCGCGGCCATCGCGCAGGTAGAGGTCCTCCTGCTCCATGTAGTGCAGCGACCAGCCACGCTGCTGGGCCGCCCACAGCATGGCCAGGGTGGTGTCCTTCTTGTAGGTGAGATGGGCGATGGAGTCCATCACCACCCCCACCCGCAGGGATCGTGCGCTTGTCTGTCGGCTCATCGGCAGCGTTCCATCATGATCGGGGAAATGAGCGCAGTATGACGCAGGCTTCCCGGCAACACCAAGGCGGCTTGACACGGCACGGGGGCGCCTCTATTTTTAGTTTCAAATGAAACTAAAAAGACAAGAGCAGGCCCTGACGTTCCCCAGCCCACCACCGCGAGCCCCCGTCATGATCCAGATCCAGCAGATTCACCACGTCGCCTATCGTTGCCGCGACGCCAAGGAAACCGTCGAGTGGTACCAGGACAAGCTCAACATGGCGTTCCTGGTCGCCATCGCCGAGGACCGCGTGCCCTCCACCAAGGCCCCCGACCCCTACATGCACCTGTTCCTGGATGCCGGCAACGGCAACATCCTGGCCTTCTTCGAGCTGCCCAACTCCCCCGAGATGGGCCGCGACCCCAACACCCCCGAGTGGGTGCAGCACATCGCCTTCCGCGTGGCCGACGAAGCGGCTCTGCTGTCAGCCAAGGAGCAGTTGGAGAGCAAGGGCGTGGAGGTAGTCGGCCCCACCGAGCACGGCATCATCCGCTCGATCTACTTCTTCGACCCCAACGGCCATCGCCTGGAGCTGACCTACGTGAAGGGCACGCCGGAGCAGATGCGCCAGCTCAAGGAGGTGGCGCCGGCCATGATCGAGGAGTGGTCGAAGACCAAGCGCGCCCCCAAGCATGCCGCCTGGCTGCACGAGGAGGAGTTCAAGGCGCTCGGCTGAGCGCCTCATTCCTGCCCGGGCTCAGCCCGGCTCGGCGGTGGTCCCCGGCACCAGGCGGATACCGTGGGCCTCGATGACGATCAGGCGCCGCTTGTAGAGCCGCCCGATGGCCTGTTTGAAGGCGTTCTTGCTCACCCCCAGGCGGGACTTGATCGCAGCAGCGTCGCTGTTGTCGGAGAGCGGCAGATAGCCGCCGCTCTCGCGCAGCGCCTTGAGTACCTGTTCGCCCACCACATCGAGGCGCGCCGGCCCCGGCGGCAACAGCGAGAGGTCCAGACGCCCATCGTCGCGCACCCGCTTGACGTAGCCCCGGGTACGCTGCCCACGCCGCAGCGGCCGGGTGACGTCGTCGCGATAGAGCAGCCCCCAGTAACGGTGGTTGACCACCACCTTGTAGCCGAGATCGGTGGCGTCGGCGACGATCAGCTCGACCTCGTCGCCCGGCGTCAACCCCGTCGCCTCGTCCTGCACGAAACGGTCGAGCTTCTGCGAGGCTACCGGCCGCCCCTGCTGATCCTCGTAGAGCCGCACCAGCACCCGCTTGCCCGGCGTGGGCCTAAAGCGCTGCTCGCCGAAAGGCAGCAGCACGTCGCGCGGGTGGCCCCAGTCGAGAAAGGCGCCGGTCTCGTTGACCGTGACCACCTCCAGATAAGCCACCTCGCCAATCTGGGCCTTGGGCACACGTGAGGCACGCTCGCGCGTACCGGACGCGGTGGGCCGAGAAGAAGTCGGGCGACCCTGGCGGCGATCGTTGGGGGAAGAGGCCATGCACAGCTCCACAGGTGGGTAGGGAGCCATTATGGCAAATGCGGGAGAAAAAAGGCGGCCTGAGGCCGCCAATGGTTACAGAGATATGTGAGAGAGGGGGAAACGCTACGGCTCCCGTTTGCCGTCTACGAGTCGGCTCACGCCCCAGGGGTTGCCGTCGCGCAGCGGCTCGGGCAGCAGGCCCTGCGGCAACGCCTGGTAGCACACCGGGCGCAGGAAGCGGAAGATCGCCGCGCTGCCCACCGAGGTGGTGCGGGAGTCCGAAGTAGCCGGGAACGGGCCGCCGTGGACCATGGCGTGACACACCTCGACCCCGGTGGGCCAGCCGTTGGCGAGGATCCGCCCCGCCTTGCGCTCGAGGATCGGCAGCAGCTGCCTGGCGGCGTCGAGATCGCCGTCGTCCATCTGCAGGGTGGCGGTGAGCTGGCCTTCTAGGTGGGCCGCGACGCGTTGCATCTCGCTCGTGTC
>JAAQTN010000030.1 GCA_011742915.1 Billgrantia desiderata
ACCACTTACCACTCTTCCCACCGCCTGCGACGTTGCCCGTCACCGGCAGCGGATGCGTACTTTACGGTTTTCCCCCGAGCCCCGCAAGGGGCGGCGGTAAAAATATTTCAGGGACACAGCACAGGGGCTTATCCACAGCCGCTCGCAGGCGAGCGGCTGTGGATGACTCATATAAATGGTTCAGGCTGTCTCGCCCGCCTCCCTCCGAGCGCGGCTGGCACGGTCGAGCAGCGACAGGATCGAACGATACGGGATGCCGCCGTGCAACGACAGGCCGATCTCGCAGGTGCGCGAGTTGGAGTACCCCGCATCGCACTCCCCTACCTGCTCAGCCAGCCCCTTCAGGGCCGAGGCATTGAGCTCCGGTGTCACCAGCCCCTTGTCGCCGGCAAAGCCGCAGCAGGTGATCTCTGCCGGCACCACCACCTCACGGGCGCAGGCCCGCGCCAGGGCCACCATGCGTTCGCCCAGGCCCATGTGGGTGCTGGAGCAGGTCACGTGCACCGCCACTCGCTCGTCGAGCGGCGTGACGTCGAGGCGCGCCAGCAGATGATCGTGGGCGAAGGCCACCGGCTCCTGCACCGTCAAGCGCTCGTCCAGCCGCCCCTGCATGTGCAGCACGCAGGGGCTGGTGTCGCTCAAGATCGGGTAGCGGCCGTTCTGGCTGGCTACCAGCAGCTCGCGATTGAGTTCGCGCGCCTTGTGCGCGGCTTCGTCGAATTGACCCTTGGACTGGAACGCCATGCCGCAGCAGAGATGCCCTGGCATCTCCGGCACGATCACCTCGAAACCCGCCTTCTCCAGCAGTGAGAGGGTGATCTCCATGACCGAGCGACGCTCGCTGTCGCCATGGCCGGCACCGAAGACACGGGTGGCGCAGGATGGTAAGTAGACCACCTTCTCCCGCACGCCATCGGTCGCGGGTTTGCGCTTGAGCACGCGCACCGGGGCCGCCTTGGGCAGGGTGGGTACCCACTGGGGCACCTTGCCGCCACTGGCCCGGGTGATGCCGCCACTCACCTTGGAGAGGCCCTTTTCGCCCAATACGGCACGTCCGACACCGGCCAGGTTGAGCATGCCCCGTGCCAGCCGCGTGGCACCGGAGAAGTGGCGCCCCACCCGGCGCGCCATGTCGGCATGCGGCGCCAGCCGCTCGCGGCGCATCTCGCGGATCAGCTCGCCGGTGTTGATCCCCACCGGGCACTGGGTGGCGCACAGGCCGTCGACGGCACAGGTCTCGTCGCCGGCGTAGCGGTAGTCCTCACGCAGCCGCTCGAGGCGTTCGGCCTCTTCGCCAGCGAGGCTTGTACCCATCGCTTCGAGCCTGGCCATCTCGCGGGCGGCGACGATACGCTGCCGCGGCGTGAGGGTGAGGTCCCGCGAGGGGCAGACATGCTCACAGAAACCGCATTCGATGCACTTGTCGACGATGGGATCGGCCGCTGGCAGCGGCTTGAGATTCTCCAGGTGCAGGGTCGGATTGCGGCTGAGGATGACGTCGGGATTGAGCTGATTCTCCGGGTCGAACAGCGCCTTGATCTGCCACATCAGCGCGTAGGCTTCGGGGCCCCACTCCAGCTCGACGTAGGGCGCCATGTTGCGCCCGGTACCGTGCTCGGCCTTGAGCGAACCGCCATACTCGACGCCGACCAGTTGCGCCACCTCGTCCATCAGCGCCTGGTAGCGCTCCACCTCACCGGGCTTCTCGAAGCCCTGGGGGAAGACGAAGTGCAGGTTGCCCTCCAGGGCGTGGCCGAACAGGATCGCCTCCGGGTAGCCGTGGCGATGAAAGGCATCGGTCAGCGCCAGCACGCCTTCGTCGAGGCGCTCGATGGGGAAGGCGACGTCCTCGATGATCACCGTGGTGCCGGTGTCGCGCACCGCCCCTACGGCGGGAAAAAGCCCCTTGCGGATCTTCCAGTAGAGCTCGTAGAGGCCTTTTTCACGGGTGAAGGTAACCGGCTCCAGGGTGTGGATGCCCTCGAAGATAGCCTGCACCGCCTCGAGCCGCGCCTGAAGCTCCGCCTCGTCGTTGCCGCGCACGTCGATCAGCAGCGCCGCCGCCCCTGCGGGCAGGCGCTTGAGCCCCTCGGGCATGCCCGGCTTGTTCTCCACCGAGCGCAGCGCGGCACGATCCATCAGCTCCACCGCCGAGACCGGCGCCGGCTTGAGCGCGATGGTGGCGCGGCAGGTGGTGGCCATGTCGGGCAGGAAGACCAGCGCGGCGGCCTTGTGCGGCTCGTCGATGACGGTGTCATAGGTGATGGTGCTGATGAAGCCGAGGGTGCCCTCGGAGCCGATCATCAGGTGCTTGAGAATCTCGATGCCGTCGTCGAAGTCGACCAGGCTGTTGAGCGCGTAGCCGGTGGTGTTCTTGAGTCGGTACTTGTGGCGGATCTTCTCCGCCAGCGCCGCGTTGGCCCGAGTCTCGGCAGAGAGACGCTCGAGCCCTTCGACGAGCTCGGCATGGCTGCGGCGGAACGCCTCGCGACTGGCCGGGTCGGCGGTGTCCAAGCGGGTCCCATCGACCAGGATCACGCGCATATCGCGCACCGTGCGGTAGCTGTTCTGCGCCGTGCCGCAGCACATGCCCGAGGCGTTGTTGGCGGCGATCCCGCCCACCATGCAGCTGTTGATGGAAGCCGGATCGGGGCCGATCTTGCGCCCGAAGGGGGCCAGCAGCTGGTTGGCCCGCGCGCCGATCACCCCTGGCTGCAGGCGAATGGCCCGGCCATTGTCGAGGACCTCGTGGCCGCGCCAGCCCTCGCGCAGCTGGATCAGCACCGAGTCGGTCACCGCCTGGCCCGAGAGCGAGGTGCCGGCGGCACGGAAGGTGACTGGAAGGCCGCGCTGGCGACAGCCGGCCAGCACCGCCATCAGCTCGTCCTCGTCGGCGGGGCGCACCACCAGCTTGGGAATGAGCCGGTAGAAGCTGGCGTCGGTGCCGTAGGCCAGGGTACGCAGCGGGTCGTCGATCAGCCGCTCGGCGGGCATGATCGCGAGCAGCTCCTGCTTGAGCGCCTGCCAGGCATCGGCGGCAGGTGCCGTCGTCGCAGCGCTCATGGTCGCTCCTCGGCATGACGCAACAGCACTACCAGCTCGCGCGGCCCGTGCACGCCATAGGCCAGGGTCTGCTCGATGTCGGCGGTCTTGCTCGGCCCCGAGATCAGCAGCGCGTTGGTAGGCATGCCGCCGGCCCAGCCGTGGGCCTCGACCACGTCGAAGAAGGTGTCTTCGATGGTGTCGACATCGAGCACGGCGATGTGGATCGGCGGCACCAGGCTCAGCAGGCGCGGCTCATCGGGGGTCGGCCACAGCCACAGGCTGCCGGTCTCGGCGATGGCGCCGCGGGTGGAGGTCAGGCCGGCATCGGTGTCGTGGAACTGCTCGTGCCGCCAGGTCTCGATATCGCGGTCGGCGTCGACCAGGGAGACGTCGCCTTCGGCCAGGGCGGCGCGCGCCTCGGCGGCGACAGGATGCTCCCGCCCCAGGGCCAGACGGCGAATGCCCTTGGTCTCGAGCAGCTCGGCAAGTGCCCTGGTCCAGTCATCGCGAGACGTGTGGATCACCTCGCCATGCACCGAGGTGATCCAGCGCTCGAAGCGCGCCAGACGCTCCTGCTGGCTCCAGCCGCGCCCGCTGACCACGGCGAAATCGCTCTGCGGCGCCGTCAGCGGGCCATCGGTACGCTCACGCAGGCGTTTGAGAATGTTGTCGCGGGCACTCATGAACGCTTCTCTCCACTCTCATCGGCCTTGTCTGCCTGATGGCGCTTGGCCTTGTGCTGTTTAACCAAGGCATGCAGTGAAACCTTGGCCGGCTTGGGCGCGGTGCGGTATTCCGTCCACGGCCCCAGCTTCGAGGGCATCAGCGCCTGCAGCTTGCCGGCGATGGCCGTACTGCTGCGCCAGACGCCGGGGTGCGTGGCCAGCCACTGGAACCCTTTCCACGCGGCCACTTCCTTCTTGGTCCGCTTGACGCCGGCACCGGGCACGTTGCCGCGCCCCTCGCCCACCGCCTCGCGGCGCAGGCGCACCAGCAGGTCGGGAATCGGAATCTTGACCGGGCACACCTCGCCGCAGGCGCCGCACAGGCTCGAGGCGGTGGGCAGATCCTTGGTCGCCTCCAGGCCCATCATGTGCGGCATCAGAATGCTGCCGATGGGGCCGGGATAGGTGGTGCCGTAGGTATGCCCGCCAACCCGGGTATAGACCGGACAGTGGTTCATGCAGGCGCCGCAGCGAATGCAGCGCAGGGTGTCGAGCAGCTCGTCGTCCTGATAGATGCTGGAGCGACCGCTGTCGACCAGTACCAGGTGGACCTCGTTGGGCCCGTCGTGCTCACCGGGCTTGCGCGGCGAGCTGATCATGTTGAAGTAGGTGGTGACGTGCTGACCGGTGGCCGAACGGGTCAGCAGCGCATAGAGCGGCGGTACGTCACGCAGGTGCTCGACCACCTTCTCGATACCGGTCACGGCGATGTGCACCGGCGGTACAGCAGTGGTCATGCGGCCGTTGCCCTCGTTCTCCACCAGGCACAGGGTACCGGTCTCGGCCACGGCGAAGTTGACCCCCGAGATGCCCACGTCGGCGGCCATGAAGCGCTCGCGCAGTTGGGCCCGCGCGGCGGCGGTCATGGTGTCGACGTCTCGGGTACGCTCGGTGCCGGTCCTGGTGTGCATGATCTCGGAGATCTCATCGGTGTTGAGATGGATCGCCGGCATGATGATGTGCGAAGGCGTCTGCTCGTTGAGCTGCACCAGGTACTCGCCGAGGTCCGACTCCAGCGCCTCGATGCCCGCCTCTTCCAGGTGGGCATTGAGGTGCATCTCCTCGGAGACCATCGACTTGCCCTTGATCACCGCCTTGGCGCCGTGGCGCTGGCAGATCTCGCGAATGATGCGGCACGCCTCGTCGCCGTTCTCGGCCCAGTGCACCTGAATGCCATTGGCCTGACAGTTGGCCTCGAGCCGCTCGAGCAGGTCAGGCAGCTTGGCCAGCGCGCGCAGGCGGATGTTGGCGCCGAGCTCGCGCAGGGTCTCGAGATCCCAGTCGCTGAAGACGTCGCGGCGCTTGGCCATCAGGCCGTCCATCGCCTTGCGAAAGTTGGCGCGTATCTGAGGATTGCCCAGGGCATCGTGGGCCTGGCGATGGAACTCGCGAGGAGTGAACGTCTGTACTTCGGAAGCGCTCATGAGGTCCTCCGCCACAGGTAGCTGGCGATGTGCTCACCGGAAACCGCCTTGCCCTGATGCTCGAAGCGACCGGCAATGTTCATCAGGCAGCCGCAGTCAGAGGTGACGAAGCGCCTCGCCCCGGTGGCCTCGATGGCCTGGGTCTTGTCTTCCACCATGGCGGCAGAGACCTCCGGGTGGCGCACGGCGAAGGTGCCGCCGAAACCGCAGCATTCCGTGGCACGGGCCTGCTCCACCAGCTCGACCTGGCCCATGCGGGCGAGCAACGCGGGCCCGGTTTCCCCCAATCCCATTTCGCGCCGGGCGCTGCACGAGGTATGCATGGCCACCTTTTCCGGCTGCCCGCGATCCTCGAGCCTGAGCTGACAGACATGCAACAGGAACTCGGTGAGCTCATAGATGCGTCCGGCCACCTCGTTGGCCCGGGCCTCATGCTCGGTGCCGGCAAAGAGCTGAGGGTAATGGGTACGCATCATGCCGCCACAGGAGCCTGAAGGCACGACGATCGGCCAGGGCTCGGGAAAGAGATCGAGCTGCGCTGCCGCCACTGCCCGCGCCTCGTCGTGATAGCCGGAGGTGTAGGCCGGCTGGCCGCAGCAGGTCTGCGCCTGAGGGTAGACCACCTCGATTCCCTCGCGCTCCAACAGGCGGATACCATCCATTCCCGCTTCAGGATAAAAGAGGTCGATCAGGCAGGTGCCGAAGAAGTAGACCTTCTCCGGCTTGGGTGGGTACAGCTTGACTGGCGTCATGAGGCTCCCTCACTGTCGCCCTGTGGGCAGTGGCGGTCTTGCGGATTGTTGGAGTCACGCCAAGAAAAATTGGTAAAACCAATTTACCTGGCTGAAGTCGTTGAACCTTAGGGGGCACTGCTGACAGTGTCAACGACAAGGCCTTCCTTAATCGCTCTACCAGCATAGACTTTGGTCTACAACACCACTAAAGAACTGTCGATGGCAGCGATCCTTTTTCGCAAAGTGCAAAAGCGAATTGCAAGAGAGCGAGATTAGCGCCAATATTGGTAAGACCAATTAAAGCCGAAAGGCTCCAGGATAGCCTCGCATGACCTATCACAACGTACGCCAACCACGTCTTGCCGATGTCATCACCGAGCGGCTCGAAGCGATGATCCTCGAAGGCAGCCTCAAGCCCGGCCAGCGCCTGCCCCCTGAGCGCGAACTGGCCGAGCGTTTTGGCGTTTCGCGTCCCTCGCTGCGCGAGGCGATTCAGAAGCTGGCCACCCGAGGATTGCTGACCAGCCGTCAGGGCGGCGGTACCTTCGTGACGCGTGAGCTCAACAGCGGTTACAGCGATCCATTGTTGGACATGCTAGCCAGGCATCAGGAGTTTCACCTCGACCTGCTCGAATTCCGCGACGCCATGGAAGGCATTTCGGCTTACTATGCGGCACTGCGCTCCACCCCGGCCGACCGCGCCATGCTGATCAAGCGCTTCGAGGAGCTGGAGGCATGCTTTGCCGGCCGCGACCCCGAGCTAGAGGCCAAGGCAGATGCCGCCTTCCACCTGGCCATTGCCGAGGCCGCACATAACGTGCTGCTGCTACACACCATTCGTGGCATCTTCCACCTGCTGGAAAAGAGCATCGTCGACAACCTGGCCCACCTGTTCGAGAAGCCCCAGTCGCGTCCCATGCTGATGAAGCAGCACCGCGCCCTGCTCGACGCCATTCTCGAAGGTCGTGCCGAGGACGCCCGAGCGCGCTCCCACGAACACCTCGTCTTCGTCGAGGAGGAGCTGCTGGAAATGGAGCGCGCCGAAACCCGCGCCCAGCGGGCCCTGCGGCGCGCCCAGGCACTACCGGAAATCTAGCTGCAGGTAATCATCGAGTGAAAGGCCCCCATCGACCACCCCGCCTGTCGGTACCGCTACGTCGGCTGCTGCTGTTGCTGCTGCCGCTCGGATTGGTGCTGGTCACCTGGCAGGCCTCCCAGGTAGCGCGCGAACAGGCCCTGCAGACCCTGGTACGGGAAGCCGAGAACGAACTGCGCCTCTCGGCCGCCGGCCTGGAGGGGCATCTGACCCGCCATGACTACCTTCCGCAGCTGCTCGCCTCGCGCGAGATGATCAAGCGCTTTCTCAGCGGCCACGGCGAGCAGAACCCGATGCCGCTCAACCGGCTGCTCGACCAGTTCCGCGCCATTGCCGACGTCTCCGATGTCTACCTGCTCGATCGTCATGGTACGACGCTGGCCGCCAGCAACTGGCATATGGAAAACACCTTCATCGGTCATAACTACTCTTTCCGCAGCTACTACACCGACGCGATAGAGGGCGGTCGCGGCCGCTTCTTCGGCCTGGGCACTCAGTCTCTCGAGCGCGGCTACTACTTCTCCGCCCCCGTATGGCTGGATGAAACGACCCCGGATGCCCGTCCGGATGGCGTCATGGTCATCAAGATCCTGCTCGATGAAGTCGAGGAGAGCTGGGCTGAGCAGGACGCCGAACTGCTGGTCACCGATCATGACAACATCATCTTCATGGCCAGCCGTCCCGAGCTACGCATGGCGGCGCTGTTTCCCCTCACGGAAGCCGAGCGTCAGAACTTGCTGGCTGCCCGACGCTACGCCGACGAACCCCTGTCCCCCTCGGGCATCGATGTCTATGAGCAGCGCCCGGATGGCAGCCGACTGGTGAGATTCGACACCGGCCCGCTGGCGGAAGAGAGCTATCTGGGGCTGTCCCGCCACTTGGAAGCCTATGACTGGGACATGCATATCCTCAAGCCCCTGGGCAGCGTCTATCAGGCGCAGTGGCTTGCCGCCGCGCTGGCTGGCGGCCTGTACGGCGTCGTGGTGCTGGCAGGCGGCATCGGCTGGCAGCGCTGGCGCCTGCGCCGCGAGCGCGAGCTGTTTGCCGAGCGTGAGCGTCGCACCCTGGCCCAGGCGCGCGACGAGCTGGAGCGCAACGTCGAGCTGCGTACCCACGATCTGATGGAAACCAACCGGCTGCTTTCGGACGAGATCGATGAGCGGCGTCGCGCCGAGGAGAATCTGCGCCAGACCCGCGACGAGCTGATCCAGGCCGCCAAGCTCGCCGTACTGGGCCAGCTGGCGGCCGGTATCAACCATGAGCTCAACCAGCCGCTGGCCGCCATTCGCGCCTATGCCGAGAATGCCCGCACCTTTCTCGAGCGCCAGCGGCTGGAGGCTGCCGACGCCAATCTGGCCCAGGTCGTCGAGCTGACCGAGCGCATGGCCGAAATCAGCGCCCAGTTGCGACAGTTCTCACGCAAGAGCAGCAGCTCACTGACAGCGGTCTCGGTTCAGGCCTGCTTCCGGTATGCCCTGCGGCTCTATCAGAATCGGCTGCACGACGTCGAGGTCGTGCGGGATTGGGGCGATGAGGTTTGGGTCCATGCCGACCTGGTGCGTCTCGAACAGGTGCTGGTCAACCTGATCGGCAATGCCCTGCAGGCGATGGCGGAAACGCCCGAGCCCACTCTCATTCTCAGCGTCGAGGTCGAGGCCGAGCGGGTATTCATCGGCGTCAGCGATTCGGGCCCCGGCATTCCCGAAGCGCACCTGGCACGGATCTTCGAGCCCTTCTTCACTACCAAGTCGCCGGGCAGCGGGCTGGGGCTGGGACTTTCCATATCGGCGCGTATCATCAGAGATCTGGGCGGCAACATCGATGCCAGCAACGTACCTGGCGCCGGGGCACGCTTCACCATTACCCTGCCCCGCATGGAGAAACCCGACGACGCTCAGCCATCGCCAATCCAGGAGCAGCAATCCTATGCATGACCCGGCGCCCATCTCGGTACTGATCATCGATGACGAACCCCACCTGCGCATCACTGCCGGCCAGACCCTGGAACTGGCCGGCTACCAGCCACAGCCCTACGCCAGCGCCGAGAGCGCCCTGAAAACACTCACTCCCGACTTTCCCGGTGTGATCGTCAGCGACATCCGCATGCCAGGCATGGATGGCATGGCGCTGCTGCGCGAGGTACGGCTACGCGACCCGGACCTGCCGGTCATCCTGATCACCGGCCATGGCGACATCTCCACCGCCGTGGAAGCCATGCGCGAGGGCGCCTGGGACTTTCTGGAGAAGCCGTTTGCCGGCGAGCGGCTGGTCGAGATGGTACGCCGCGGCATCGACAAGCGTCGCCTGAGCCTGGAAAACCGCCAGCTCAAGGCCGAGCTGGAAGCCCAACAGGCCGCCCCTGGACCGCGCCTGGTGGGGAGAACGCCGGCGATTCATCGACTCGCCTCCATGGTACAGCGCATTGCTCAGGTGGAGACCGACGTGCTGCTGTTCGGCGAAACGGGTACCGGCAAGGACCTGGTGGCCCGTGCCATCCACGAACGCAGTCCTCGCGGCGGACATCCCTTCGTCGCCATCAACTGCGGCGCCGTGCCCGAAAGCATCATCGAGTCGGAGCTGTTCGGTCATGAGAAGGGCGCCTTCACCGGCGCCGTGGAGCGGCGCATCGGCAAGTTCGAGCATGCCAACGGCGGCACGGTCTTTCTCGACGAGATCGAGTCCATGCCGCTGGCACTGCAGGTCAAGCTGCTGCGCGTGCTGCAGGAGCGCTGCATCGAACGCCTCGGTGCCAACGAACACATCCCGCTCGACATTCGCGTCATCGCCGCCACCAAGGTCGACCTCAAGCTCGCCGCCGAGTCCGGTGAGTTCCGCGAGGACCTCTACTACCGTCTCAACGTGGTCACCCTGCCGCTCCCGCCTCTGCGCGAACGGCGCGAGGACATCCCCCTACTCTTCCAGCACTTTGCCGTGGTCGCCTCCAATCGCAGCGGTCTGGAAGCGCCACCGCTGGGCACCAGCGGCGTCTCGACGCTGATGGCCCACGACTGGCCGGGCAACGTACGCGAACTGCGCAATCTGGCCGAGCGCTATGTGCTGCTCGGCTCGGCCTTCGACTACCGGATCGACATGCTGCTGGAGGGCGTCGAATCGGACGTCGCCGAGCTGGCCCTGCCGCAGCAGGTGGAGCTGTTCGAGAAGAGCCTGATCAGCCAGTCGCTGGTCAGCCATCGCGGCAGGATCACCGAGGTCTGCGAACATCTCGGGCTGCCGCGCAAGACGCTCTACGACAAGCTGCGCAAGTACGGTCTCAAGGCCGAGGACTATCGCCACAAGGCCACGCCCTGAGCCAGCAACTCCAGCAGCGCTGACCAGGCCGGCAGCCATGGCAGCAGCGCCACGCCGGCCATGAGCATGGCCAGCGAGTTGCCCGGAGACTGAATGTCGAGAGGCTTGAGCGCCGTGCCGAAGGAGCGTTTGATGCGCGCCCCGGTGAGATCGACGCTGTAGATTTCATCCAGTGCCAGATGGATGACGAAACCGAGGCAGACGGCAACACCGTGCACCCAAGCCAACCGGGCAGGCTGAACGAACAGTTGGTAACTCACCGCTGCCGCCGCCAGCCCGCACAGAGCGGCGGCCAGCAGCGAATGCCAGATGCCCCGGTGCACGGTGAAGCGGCTGAATACGCCACCGGCAACGTAGCGCACCGTGAGATAGAGCAGACCGCACACCACCAGCAAGTAGCCCGGGGCCAGATGCCCCTGCAACAGCAGCGCTCCCAGTACCACGCTGGGCACCGCCAGTAGATTGAAGATAAGGCGAATCGCCTTGGAACTGTCGGCATCGATGTCGGGCAGGATGCCCCCGAAGGTCACCAGCCCGAACACGACCCCGCCCTGCCACAGCTCCCACAGCCCTACCTGCCAACCGCCATGGGCCAGTACGGCGCCGCCGGCGGCGGCTACGCCAAGATGGGTGCGGAAATCGGCCATGCCGGGACAAGCCCTCTACTGGATAAAAAGCCAGATTATCGCTTGCACCTACATGAATAACAACGGGTTAGAGGCTCAAACTGCGCAAGAATCGCAACCGCGTGTTACCCGCCATGCTCCGCAAGGTACTGATCCTTGAGCTTGACGTAGTTGCCGGCGGTATAGGGAAAGAACTGCCGCTCGCTCTCCTTCAGCGGACGCAGCGCCTTGGCCGGGTTGCCGGCGTAGACATGACCGCTCTCGAGACGCTTGCCCGGGGTCACCACGGCACCGGCGGCGATGATCACCTCGTCCTCGACCACGGCGCCATCCATGACGATGGCCCCCATGCCCACCAGGATGCGATTGCCCAGCGTGCAGCCGTGCAGGATCGCCTTGTGCCCGATGGTGACGTCGTCGCCGATGGTGAGCGGGAATCCGCCCGGGTTGAAATCGCTGGCGTGGGTGATGTGCAGCACGCTGCCGTCCTGCACGCTGGTACGCGCGCCGATGCGGATACGGTGCATGTCGCCACGAATCACCGCCATGGGCCACACCGAGCAGTCGTCGCCCAGCACCACGTCGCCCAGCACCACGCAGGCCGGATCGACGTAGACCCGCGCGCCCAGAGAGGGGCGCTTACCCTGCCAGCTGCGCAGGGGATCGTTCACGCTCATGCAAACCTCCAGCCCGGCTTATGCACCGGTCACATCGAATGGTTACAGCAGCCCGGCCGCCAGTACCACGACCGTCAGGGGAATCGAGACCCAGCGTAACACCGTTCGCCACAGCACGAAGCCGGGCTCCGCTACGCCCAGCGCCGCCTGCGCCTCGGCTTTCGGCATCACCCAGGCAGCAAAGATGGCAATCAGCAGACCGCCCACCGGCAGGAAGATCTCGGTGGGGATGGTGGTCACCAGATCGAAGGCGTTCATCCCGAACAGCGGCCGCCACTCGGCCAGGGCGGAGAACGACAGCACCGACAGCAGACCGACCAGCCACACGGCGATGCCGACCACCGCAGTGGCCTTGCCGCGACCGAACCCCAGCCCCTGCAGCGTAGCCACCATCGGCTCGGCCAGGTTGATCGACGAGGTCCAGGTCGCCAACAGCAACAGCAGGAAGAACACGCTGAGCCACAGCGCCCCCCAGGGCAGCTCGGCAAAAGCGATAGGCAGGGTGACGAACATCAGACCCGGCCCCTCGCCGGGATCCATGCCCTGAGAGAATACCACCGAGAAGATGGCGATGCCGGCCAACAGCGCCACGCTCACGTCCAGTACCGCCACGGCAGCGGCGGCGCGCGGCAGGCTCTGATGCTCCGGCATGTAGGCGCCATACGCCATCAGCGCGCAGGCCCCCACCGCCAGAGTGAAGAAGGCATGGCCCATGGCATGCAGCACCACCAACGGCGTGATGGCCGAGAAGTCCGGCATGAACAGCCACGCCAGCGCCGGGCCGAAGCCGTCGGTGGTGGCGGCATAGAGGGTCAGCATGACAAGCAGCAGGTACAGCAGCGGCATCAACAGATTGTTGAGTCGCTCCAGCCCCTTGGCCACGCCGGCCGCCACCACGGTCATGGTCATGAACAGGAACAGCGTGTGGTTGAACGCCATACGCAGCGGGTCGGCCAGGAAGGCCTCGAAGCCGGCACCGACCTCGGCCGCACTCAGCCCCACGAAACCACCGTTCACCGCGGTGACGAAGAACTCGATGGACCAGCCCGACACCACCGAGTAGAACGACAGGATGCAAAAGACGGTAAAGGCACCGAACAATCCCAGCAGCCGCCAGTGACGGCTGGCCCCGGCCTGCCCGGCCAGATAGCCCAGCGTCTGCATCGGCGCGCGCCGGCCAGCCCGGCCGATCAGGATCTCGGCCATCATCACAGGCAACCCCAGCAGCAGCACGAAGGCGATATAGAGCACCAGGAAGGCGGCCCCACCGTTCTCGCCGGTGATGTAGGGAAAGCGCCAGATGTTGCCCAGCCCCACGGCTGCGCCGGTCACCGCCAGGATGAAGGCGCGCCGCGTGCTCCAGCGCTCCAAGGTTGCGTTCATGCCGTTACCTCGACTTTCGTGGAGGCGCAAGCCTATCAGGCCGACACTCCGCGACCAATCCCCGGCGGGATTGAAACCCGTGACACCTGGCCGCATCTAATCGCTATTCTGCACTTATACCCAACACGCCTTGAGGTGCGCATGTCCCACAATCCCCTGCTTGAATCCCACGAGCTGCCCCCTTTCGCCGAGATCAAGCCGGAGCACGTGGTACCGGCCATCGACAAGCTGCTGGCCGACAATCGCGCCGGCATCGAGGCGCTGATCGAGCGCGCCGGGCAGGAGACGCCCAGTTGGGACAGCCTGGCTGCACCGCTCGAGGCACTCAACGATCGCCTGTCGCGCGCCTGGTCGCCGGTGTCGCACCTCAACGGCACCATGAACTCGCCGGCCTTGCGCGAGGCCTATCAGGCCTGTCTGGGCAAGCTCTCGGACTACAGCACCTGGATGGGCCAGCACGAGGGTCTGTTCCGTGCCTGGCAGGCCCTCAAGGAAGGGCCCGCCTGGGCCGAGCTGGACGAGGCTCAGCGTCGCAGCGTCGACAACACCCTGCGCGACTTCCGCCTTGCCGGGGTCGACCTGCCGCCAGAGCAGAAGCGTCGCTACGGCGAGATCAAGGCACGCCTGTCGGAGCTTGCCAACACCTTCTCCAACCAGCTGCTCGACGCCACCCAGGCCTGGCACAAGGATATCGACGACGCGGCCCGGCTGGCCGGTCTGCCCGAGAGCGCCCTGGCGACGCTTGCCGCCAACGCCGATGCCAAGGGCGTGAAGGGCTATCGCATCACCCTCGACTTCCCCAGTTTCTATCCGGTGCTGACCTTCGCCGACGACCGCGAGCTGCGCCGCGAGGTGTACACGGCCTTCGTTACCCGCGCCTCGGACCAGGGCCCCAACGCCGGCGAGTACGACAACGCCCCGATCATCGAAGAGACGCTGCGCCTGCGCCGCGAACTGGCCGAGCTGCTGGGTTTCGCCAGTTACGCCGACTACTCGCTGGCCACCAAGATGGCCGAGTCGCCGCGCCAGGTGCTCGACTTCCTCGAGGACCTGGCGCGCCGCGCGGTACCCCAGGCGCGGGAAGAGTTCGCCGAGCTCGAAGCCTACGCCCGCGACACCCTGGGCCTGACCGAGCTCGCTCCTTGGGACATCGGCTACGTCAGCGAGAAGCTGCGCGAAGCGCGCCATGCCATCTCCCAGGAGCAGCTGCGCCCCTACTTTCCCGCCCCCCGGGTCGTGGATGGGCTGTTCCAGGTGGTCGAACGGCTCTACGGCGTCACCGTCGAGGAAGACCTGCAAGCTCCCCGCTACCACCACGAGGTGCGCTATTTCCGCATTCTCGAGCGGGGCGAGCCGATTGCCGGCTTTTATCTCGACCTCTACGCCCGCGAGGGCAAGCGCGGCGGCGCCTGGATGGACGAGTGCCGGGTGCGCCGCTGCCGGGAAGATGGCGGCCTGCAGTTGCCCGTGGCCTACCTGACCTGCAACTTCACCCGCCCGGTGGGCGAGCGGCCGGCGCTGCTGACCCACGACGAGGTCACCACCCTGTTCCACGAGTTCGGCCATGGCCTGCACCACATGCTGACCCGGCAGACGGTAGCCGACGTCTCCGGCATCAACGGTGTGGCGTGGGACGCGGTGGAACTGCCCAGCCAGTTCATGGAGAACTACTGCTGGGAGCGTGAAGGGCTCGACCTGATTGCCGGCCATGTCGACAGCGGCGAGGCACTGCCCGCCGAGCTGCTGGAGCGCCTGCAGGCGGCCAAGAACTTCCAGTCGGCCATGGGCCTGGTGCGCCAGCTCGAATTCTCGCTGTTCGATCTGCGCCTGCATCATGAGCTGAGCGCCCCCACGGCAGCCGAGGTGCAGGCGCTGCTCGACGAAGTGCGCAGCGCCGTGTCGGTGGTGCCCAAGGCCGACTTCAACCGCTTCCAGAACGGCTTCAGCCATATCTTCGCCGGCGGCTATGCGGCGGGCTACTACAGCTACAAGTGGGCCGAGGTGCTCTCCGCCGACGCCTGGAGCGCCTTCGAGGAGGCCGGTATCTTCGACGCCGAGACCGGCCAGCGCTTCCGCAGCGAAATTCTCGAACAGGGCGGTGCCCGCGATGCCGCGGAGCTGTTCCGCGCCTTCCGCGGCCGCGAGCCCAGTGTCGAACCGCTGCTGCGTCACAGCGGCATTCGTGCCGCCTGACAGCACGGGCACGGCACGCTATCGTAGCCACACCGTCGCCGGCACTCGCCGGCGGCCCTTGCTCATGGAGGCAACATGGCCGTTCAGAAACGCTTCATCGCCGGCGCCGTCTGCCCCCGCTGTGCCGAGATGGACAAGATCCGCGCCTGGGAGCAGAGCGGCATACGCTATCGCGACTGCGTCAACTGCGACTTCTTCGAACAGGCCCCCATCGAGGAAGAGACGGCGGCCGAGCTCGAGACCCGCGTCAATCGCGAGCGTGAGGAGCAGCGCCGCAATGCTATCCAGACGGTGAGGATTCTCGACCCCGGGAGCCGCTGAGCGTGGCAGGCCCGGGCACCAGCGATGCCGGGCAGCACAGGAGCGGACGCCGTCGCCTGGAGCTGCTCGGTCTGGCCGCCGCCGCCGCGCTGCTGCTGTCGCGCCCCGACCTGGCCACGCTGGCCGCCGGTCTGGGACTGTTCCTGTGGGGCATGACCCACCTGGAAGAGGCCATCAAGCGGCTTTCAGGTGGCACGCTCGACCGCTGGCTGCATGCGGCCACGCGCCACCCCGGGCGTGCGATTGGCGTCGGCGCCCTGGCCACCGCCGTGGTCCAGTCCAGCTCATTGATCACCCTGCTGGCGATGTCCTTCGTCAGCGCCGGTCTGGTCGCCCTGCCCGGCGCCATCGCCCTGTTGTTCGGTGCCAACCTGGGAACGACCACCGGCGCCTGGCTGATCGCCTCGCTCGGTCTGCGCTTCGACCTGGCCCACTATGCCATGCCGCTGCTCGCCCTCGGCCTGTTCGGCCGTTACCGCCTCAGCGGTCCGCCGGCCGGTATCGCCGCGCTGCTGCTGGGCATCGGCCTGCTGTTCCTCGGCATCGACTTCATGAAGCTCGGCTTCGAAGCCTGGCAGGATGGCCTGCGCCTCGACGGCCTGGCGGGCGACCGGCTGTGGCACTGGCCGCTGTTCGTGGCGATCGGCATCGTCGCCACCGTGGTCATGCAGTCGAGCCACGCCACGCTGCTGCTCACCCTGACGGCCCTGGCCTCGGGGCAGCTGCCCTACCTGCCGGCCCTGGCCATCGCCATCGGCGCCAACATCGGGACCACGGTCACCGCCGTGCTGGGCGCGCTTTCCGCCGGTGTCGCGGCACGCCGCCTGGCCGGGGCGCATGTGATCTTCAACCTGGTCACCGCCGTGGTCGCCCTGGCGCTGCTGGTGCCGCTGGCCTGGCTGGTGGACGCCCTTGCCGAACTGGTGGGATTGGCGGCTACGGCCTGGCCGCTGAAGCTGGCCCTGTTCCATACCCTGTTCAACCTGCTCGGTATCGTGCTGATGCTGCCCTGGATCCCGCAGATGGCCGGCTTGCTCGAGCGCCGCTTTCCCGAACCCACTCGGCTGCCGCCGTCGCAGGCGCGCTACCTCGACAGTACCGCCCTCAATCATGCGGATACCGCCGTTGCCGCCATGGAACAGGAGTGTCGGCGCCTCGACCGGCGCGCCTATCATCTGCTGTGCAGCGCCATCCTGCTTCCCAGCGCCGAGGTGATCGGTCACCCGCCGGAGCGGCAAGCGGTGGCGGCCCGCATCGATCCCGACGCCTGGCCAGGCATCGATACCCGCTACCAGGAGCGCATCAAGCCACTGCTCACCGAGATTCTGGAATTCCAGGCACGCCTCGATGTGCCGCTGACAGACGCTCAACAGGCAAGGCTGGACGAGCTGCAGGAACGCTCACTGCGCATGGTGGAAGCGGTACGCCTGGGCGAGGTACTGCAGCGTAGCCTGCTGCGCCATGCCGCGCCGGCCAGCCCGCTGCGCGAGGCCCACGACGATCTGCGCCTGGCCATTGCCACCGGCCTCAATCGACTCGCCGAGGAGAAGGTGGCTACTGCCATTGCCACCCCCGTCGAGGAGATACGCCGCCACTGGCAGCATGAGCTGGCCCAGCGGTTGCGGGAGCATCGCCTCGATCCATGGCTCGCCTCGTCGTTGATGAACGACCTGCACCAAGCCAGCCGTCTGATCGCAACGCTCACCGAAACGTCCTGCGCCTCCCAGTGTGCGGATAACCACACACACATTACGTAACCAGTGCGAAATCCCAGCCAAACCTGATTTTCTTCGCCTCGACTTTCGTCGAATGAAAAAAAAGTAATATCTTGTTTTTACAAGCACTGCCTCTGCATGGCGCAGCAATTGCCTATACTCATGTGCGTTACAACGTATTTCATAAGGACCCACTTCAGGTGGGCTCCCATAACGACAAAGGCAAATCGGAGTACTCCCATGCGCTATACCGCCTCCAAACTGATCGCCACCTCCGTGCTCGGTGCGGCCCTGGTCGCCGCCGGCGCCCAGGCCCAAGATCGCAGCGACTGGCCCCGCAGCCTGACCGTAGGTACCGCCAGCCAGGGTGGCACCTACTACATCTACGGCTCCGGCTGGGCCAACATGGTGGGCGACGCCCTCGGCGTTTCCTTCGGCGCCGAAGTGACTGGCGGCCCCGTTCAGAACGCCACCCTGGTACAGATGGGCGAGCACGACTTCGGCATGGTGACCATGGGTCCGGCCTACGAGGCATGGACCGGCAACAGCGAGCTTGCCCCTGGCGTCGAGCATACCGACATTCGCGCCGTATTCCCGATGTACCAGACCACCCTGCAGATCGTTGCCCTGGCCGGCTCGGGCATCAGTTCCGTTGCCGATCTGGACGGCAAGACCGTGGGCGTCGGCCCGGCGGGCGGTACTTCTGACATGTACTATCCGCAGCTGTTCGAGAAGCTCGGCCTGAACGTCAACACCCGCAACGGCGGTGCCGCCGACCAGGCAGGTCAGCTGCAGGACGGCCTGATCGATGCCTTCGCCTTCGCCGCGGGCGTGCCGATCTCTGCCTTCAACCAGCTCGAAGCCCAAGCCAACGTCAACATCTTCTCCTTCTCCGAGGAAGAGATGGAGCAGTTCCTGGGCGACTTCCCCGAGCTGAGCCCGGCCAGCATCCCGGCCTCCGTCTACAACAGCCTGGACGAAGACCTGCCGGCCGTTTCGATCTGGAACTTCGCCATCACCCATAAGGACATGCCGGAGTCGCTGGTCTATGAAGTGACCAAGACCGTGATGGAAAACAACGACCGCATGGTCCAGATCCATGGTGCCGCCAGCGAGACGGTGCCGGAGAACTTCGAGTACAACACCTTCCTGCCCTGGCATCCGGGTGCCGTACGCTGGTTCGAAGAGAACGGCTACGAGATCCCGGAGGACCTGCGCGGCTGATCGATACGCGCATCGACGCCGGCCTTCGGGCCGGCGTCAACGCCTTAACCCCCTAAGGCAACTGTAACCCCTCAAGGCATCCCGGCATGACCCACGAAACCCAACCCGAACAAGCCGCCTCGAAGATCGGCACCGAAGGTGTCGCCGACATCCCGATCGCCCACAACGAGCGCGTGCTTTCCGGCCTGCTCGGCCAGACGGTATTTGCCGCCTGTGTCCTCTTTACGGCCATGCATCTCTATGCACTCAACGTCTCGCCGATAGAGACCTGGGCGTTTCGCATCATTCACGTGGCCGGTGGCCTGGCCGTAGGCTTCGCCATCACCGCCGCCTATACCCTGGACCGCAGCCCGGGCGAAAGGCACATAGGCAAGGTCGAGTGGTTGGCCATGATTCCGGCCGTAGCCGCCATCGTCTATGCCGCCTTCGCCATCGGTTATGCCTGGTTCATCCGGGAAACCCAGGGCACGCCCCCTGCCGGCTGGGTGCTGGTGCATATGAGCTGGGCACTGACGATCGCCACCGGTATCGCCATGATCAGCAGCTGGATCTGGCGCGGTTCGAGCCGCTCCGTCCACTGGGCCGACGCCGTGCTGATCGTCGCTTCGATCATCGTCGCCGCCTACCTGCTGTTCGTGCTGCAGCGCTGGCGCATGGCCGCCGGCACACCGTTTGCCGGACAGACCGAGTTCCTCGTCTCGGCCATCGGGGTGGCCCTGATCATGGAGCTTACCCGTCGCGTAGCGGGGCTGGCGCTGATCGTCATCACCGCCGTGTTCCTGGTCTACGCCTTTGCCGGCCCGTACCTGCCCGGCCTGCTGGAACACCGCGGCTACTCGCCGCAGCGCTTCTTCACCTACCTGTATACCGACAACGGTATCCTCGGCGCGACCACCGCGGTCTCGTCCACCTACATCATTCTATTCATCACCTTCGCCGCCTTCCTGCAGGCCTCTCGCGTGGGTGACTATTTCGTCAACTTCGCCTTCGCCGCCGCCGGTCGCGCGCGTGGCGGCCCGGCCAAGGTGGCGGTGTTCGCTTCCGGCCTGATGGGCATGATCAACGGCACCTCTGCCGGCAACGTGGTGGCGACCGGCTCGCTGACCATTCCGCTGATGAAGAAGGTCGGCTACCACCCGCGCAGCGCCGGCGGCATCGAGGCCGCGGCTTCCACCGGAGGCCAGATCGTACCGCCGATCATGGGCGCGGGCGCCTTCATCATGGCCGAGATCACCGGCATCCCCTATACCGAGATCGCCATTGCCGCGCTGATTCCGGCCGCCCTGTACTTCCTCTCCATCTACCTGATGGTCGATCTGGAAGCCCGCCGCGGCGGCATGCAGGGTCTGCCCAAGGACCAGCTGCCGGTATTCCGCTCGATGGTCAAGCAGGTCTATCTGTTCCTGCCCATCATCATCCTGATCGGCACCCTGTTCATGGGTTACTCGGTGATTCGTGCCGGTACCCTGGCGATGGTCAGCGCCGCCGTGGTGTCCTGGTTCACGCCCCACTGGATGGGTCCCAAGGCGCTGCTCAACGCCCTCTCGCTGGGCGCACGCATGGCCATTCCGCTGATCGCGGTATGTGCCTGTGCCGGTATCATCGTCGGCGTCATCGCCCTGACCGGCGTCGGTGCCCGCTTCGCCTCCATGCTGCTGGGCATTGCCGATGCCAGCCATCTGCTGGCGCTGTTCTTCGCCATGTGTATCTCGATCCTGCTCGGCATGGGCATGCCGACCACGGCGGCCTATGCGGTAGCCGCCTCGGTGGTGGCACCGGGCCTGCAGCAGATCGGCATTCCGCCACTGGTGGCGCACTTCTTCGTGTTCTACTACGCGGTGCTCTCGGCCATCACCCCACCGGTGGCGCTGGCCGGCTATGCTGCCGCCGCCATCTCGGGAACCGATCCGCTGAAGACGGCCATGACCTCCTTCAAGTTCGGCCTGGCCGCCTTCATCGTGCCCTTCATGTTCTTCTACAGTCCCGCGCTGCTGATGGACGGCACCTGGATGCAGATCCTGCGCGTGGCCCTCACCGCGGGTGTAGGGATCTACCTGCTGGCCGCTTCGGTGCAGGGCTGGTTCCTCAACGGTGGCGTCAACCTCGTGCAGCGCGTGTTGCTGCTGGCCGCCGCGCTGTCGATGATCGCCGGCGGCTGGATGACCGACCTGCTCGGCGTCGGCATCGGCGGGCTGGTGTTCGTGTGGCAGGCTGCCGCGCTGAAGGCCAAGCCCAAGGCCCTGACCTGATCCGGGATCGGGCGCAAGCCAAGGTGGCCCCGGCCACCTTGGCTTCACCGCCCACCTCACCGACAGGAGACACACCATGAGCACTGGACGGTTCCCAACGCTGTATCCGTTAGCCGCTGCCTGCGCCCTGCTGTTCGCGAGCGCCCCCACCCTGGCCGATGAGCGGGCCGATTGGCCGGAAGAAGTCCTGTTGGGCACCGCCTCCCTCGGCGGCACCTATCAGGTCTATGGCGACGGTCTGGTGACCCGCCTCATCGACGAACTCGGCATTGACGCCGTTTCCCAGGCGACCGGCGGGCCCTATCACAACATGACGCTGGTCCATACCGGCGAGGCGGAACTGGGCTTGGTCACCTTGGGTCCGGCCCGCGAACTCTGGGACGGAGAGGCCGAATTCGCCCCCGGCGAGGAGATGCGCGACGTGCGCGCGCTCTTCCCCATGTACCAGACCCCCTTCCACGTGGTGACGCTGGCCGGCTCGGGCATCGAGAGCATCGCCGACCTGAGCGGCAAGCGGGTCGGGGTCGGTCCCATGGGCGGTACCTGCGCCGCCTACTGGCCGCAGTTTCTGGAAGCGCTTGGCGTCGAGGACGTGCATCTGCAGTATGCCGACGCCAACCATCTGGCCGACTATCTGACCTCACGGCTGAGTGATGCCTTCGCCTTCTGCGCCGGCCTGCCGATCAGAGCCTTCGAGCGTCTCGAGCGGCGTCGCGACGTGCACATGTTCGGCCTGACGGAGCAAGAGCAGAGTACCCTGCTGGACACCTTCCCGGTATCGGCCTTCGAGATTCCGGCCGATACCTATGCCTCGATGGACGCTCCCCACGCTTCGGTGTCGTTCTGGAATTTCGCCATTGGCCACAAGGACCTGCCGGAGAGCTTCGTCTATGAGCTGATGAAGCTGGTGCTGGACCACCCCGACGCCATGACGGAGATCCACCCCGCCGCCATCGAAACCCGGGCGGAGCACCTCGACAAGAATGGCGTGATCTGGTTCCACCCCGGAGCGGTGCGCTACTACGAGGAGCAAGGCCTCGAAGTGCCGGCCGAAATGCTGCCACCCGAAATGCGTCCGGCAGAGGACGCAGACGACGAAGACGCCAGCGACACGGAAGACTGACGTCATCCTCACTGACACCCAATCTTACTGACACCCAATGACTCGGCCCCGCCAGATGGCGGGGCCGAGTCGTTCAAGCCAGGAAGCACAAGCGATACCGTTCAGGACTCGACCACGCCGCAGGCCATACGGCCGCCGCCGCCACCGAGCTCCGGCTCGTCGGAGTAGGTGTCGCCGCCTTCGTGGATCATCAGGCTGCGGCCCTGAACGTCGTTGACGGTGAGCCGCGGCGCCAGCACCGGCAGGTTCGCCTCGCCATCCTCGTTGACGATCAGCACCGGCAGGTCGCCCAGGTGACCGTCGCCATAGGGGCCCTGGTGGCTATCGGTCTCCTCGGGATCGTAATGGCCGCCCGCCTCGCCGGCAGCTTGCATGTTGCCGTCCTCGTCTTCCCCCGGCTCGCAGCTGGGGTTCTCGTGTACGTGGAAACCGTAAACGCCGGGCGGCATCTCGCGCAGATCGGGGGTCAACAGCAGGCCGTGGTCGGTATCTTCGAGCGTGATGGTGCCGATGGAATCCTCGATGCCATCGGCACTCACCCAGTTGATCTCGACTTCGTGGCCTTCCTGGGCCTGGGCTTGTCCCATTCCAGCGGCTAGCAGCAGGGAGGCGAAAGCGACTCCCGAAAGGTTGGCATGGCGCATCTAGCGACCTCCTGTTCCTGATTCCATGGACATGCAGGAAACAGGCTAGTCGCAGATGCGCCCCAGCGCCAAAGCGATGGCTCAAACCAGGTTGTCGAGGATGCGCAGGCAGGGCTCCGCCTGGTTGAGGGTATAGAAGTGCAGGCCGGGTGCACCGCCGTCGAGCAGGCGCTGACAAAGCCGCGACACCACCTCGGTGCCGAAGGCCGCGATGGCCTCGCTGTCGTCACCGTAGGCCTCGAGCTGCTTGCGGATCCAGCGTGGAATCTCGGCACCGCAGGCATCGGAGAAACGGGCCAGCTTGGTGTAATTGGTGATCGGCATGATGCCGGGTACGATCGGCGCCTCGACGCCGAGCGCCTGGGCGCGCTCGACGAAGTGGAAGTAAGCCTCGGCGGTGAAGAAGTATTGTGTGATGGCGAGATTGGCTCCGGCCTTCACCTTGCGCGCGAAATTCTCCAGGTCGCGCTCGAAGCTCGGCGCCTGCGGGTGGGATTCCGGATAGGCCGCCACGGCGATCTCGAAGTGGTCGCCGGTCTCCTCACGGATGAACTCCACCAGCTCGTTGGCGTAGCGCAGCTCGCCGATGCCGCCCATGCCCGAGGGCAGATCGCCACGCAGCGCCACCAGGCTGTCGATGCCCTCCTCGCGGTACTGAGCGAGCAGGTCGCGCAATTGAGCCTTCTCGCTGCCGATGCAGGAGAGGTGCGGCGCGGTGGTGATGCCGGACTCACGCACGCTTCTCACGGTACTGAGCGTGCGCCCCTGGGTCGAACCGCCGGCGCCATAGGTAACCGAGAAGAAACGCGGGCCCCGCTCGGCCAGGGCGTCGCGCACCCCTATCAGCTTCTCGCGTCCCGCCTCGGTGTTGGGCGGAAAGAACTCGAAACTGATGCCTAGCGGATATGAGCTGCTCATGAAAATCTCTCTGGTTGGCCGGGAGCGATGCGAATCCCTGCATTCTGCCGTCCGGCCGGACGCCTGACCAATGAAAAGTTTCACGCTGCTACATGAGCTTTCGTCATATAGAACCGGACGATTAGAACCGTTCGGTCTGATTGACGCAGGTGGCAGGCAGGCCTCGGCTGCAAAAGCTCAAACTTCGCTAACAAATCTTCGCCCATGCCACGTTGACCCAGGCTCACGCGACAACGACGCTGAGTAGAGAGAAAGGCGACCGGCCCGGTACGGACACCGGGTTACCCATTCGATGAGGAGAACCCCATGACACAGGAACTGATCACCGGCACCGCCGTCTTCGACGACGAGGGCAAGCAGGTCGGCAAGGTGGCGGATACCAGTGACGTGGACAAGGTCGGCATCATCACCGAGACGGGCAGCCGCTTCTGGGTGCCTACGGCAATGCTCACCCATCGCGACCAGCGCTGGATGCTGGAGCCTGGTTATACCGAGATATCGCCGGCCGAGGCAAAAACGCAGCAGGCGGAGCGCGAACTGGACGAGGCCAACGCCGAGACCTTTCCGGCCAGCGACCCGCCCTCCTTCACCATGGGTGACGAGGGCAAGGGCGGCTGAGTCGGGGCCAGAATGCATGGCCAGAATGCATGGAGAGCAGAGCAGGAGATTTGACATGGAGAAATCACGTCAAAACCGGCAAGGTGGGCAAAGCACGCAGATGGACGAGACAAGGGGCGAGTCGTTGCGCGAGGGGGCTCGGCGGCTGACCGAGCGCGACGCTCCCGACGCCCACGATCCCAACGCCAATCCCAGCGACGGTGCCGGCCGCAAGGGCGGGCGCTCGCCCGACCAGGCCGAGGTCTACCGTCCGGACGCCAATGTCGACGACCAGAAGCACAGCGCCAGGAAGCCCGGGATCGATACGCGGCGTGAGACGACCCCGGTAGGCGGCGCTCAGGTGGCGTCTGACAAGACCTCGCACAAGGAGAACATCGACGACCAGGCCGAGCGGGCCAGATCGAGCCGCCGCAACGGCTGATTTCGCTACCGCTGAGCGGGGCGATCATGCATGGCTGACAGCCGTCCCGCCGCCAGGCATCATATCGCCTTTCGGCGATGGAATGGCGCGCGATGATCGACCCCGGAGCCCTGCTCGGCCCCCTCTGGACCCTTCTGGCCTTCGTCGGCCTCGGCTGGCTGGCGGCACGGCGGCTGGCCATCGATCCACGCCCCATCGCCACGCTGCTGATCTACCTGATTGCCCCGGTCACCTTCTTTCGCGGCCTGCTGCTGGGCGGCCCCACGCCCCACTATCTGCTGCTGACCCTGGCGCTGTTCCTGCTGGCAAGCCTGGTCGCCGCCGTCATCAATCCGCTGGCCAAGCGTTTCCTCTCGCCGCAGGAGAGCGCCCTGCTCGCCTTCTCCTCCGGCACCGGCAATACCGGCTACTTCGGCCTGCCCATCGCCATGATCCTGCTGCCGCCGGAAGGGGTAACGCTGTACCTGTTCTGTATCCTCGGCGTGACGCTCTACGAGTTCACGGTGGGCTTCTACCTCAGCGCCCGTGGCCAGTTCTCGGTGCGTCAGAGCCTGATCAAGATCGTACGCCTGCCCCTGATCTACGCCTTTCTCGCTGCGCTGCTGGTAAGCGGGCTCGGCTTGACGCTGCCGACCACGCTGATGGACAGCCTGGCCGTGTTTCCCTCCACCTACACCCTGCTCGGCATGATGATCATCGGCATGACCCTGGGGCGGGTCGCGATTCGCGAGATCGATCTGCGTTTCATGGCCGGCTGCGTGGCCATCCGCTACCTGCTGTGGCCCTGGCTGGTGCTGGCGGTGGTGCTGCTGCTGCAGATGCTGATGACGCTGCCCGACGAGCTCGCCCTGGCGCTATTGCTGCTCGGCGTGGTGCCGATGGCGGCCAACGTGGTGGTGGTCGCCATGGAGCTCGGCATCAAGCCGGAAAAGGGCGCCCTGGCGGTGCTGGCCACCACGCTGGCCGCCCCGCTGCTGATCCCGCTCTACTTGCCGCTACTGATGCGCCTGGCCGGCCTGTAGAACGATTGGCCTTGAAGCCCGGCCCGGTAGAGCTAGCCTGAAGCAAGACACCTTCTGGAAGGAGGCCATCATGCATCGTCATGCATATTGGGCGCTCGCCATCGTCATGCTGCTGTTCCTCGCCCCCGCCCAGGCCCACCACGGCTGGGTCGGCGGCGAGACCATCGAGATCGAAGGCACCATCACCCAGGTGCGGCTGGGCAACCCCCACGGTGAAGTGCAGCTCGACGTGGACGGTGAAACCTGGACGGTCGAGGTCGGCCAGCCCTGGCGCAACGAACGCGCCGGGTTGGAAGAGGGCGACCTCGCCGAAGGCGTGGAGCTGCGCGTCTCGGGCGAACATGCCCGTGAACGAGTACTCAAGGCCGAGCAGCTGTGGATCGGCGACGAGCACTATGTGCTCTATCCCGGACGAATCTGACTCGGCGACGTGGAAGCCCTGCTGACATCGCTCGCCGATACCGCCCTGGCCGAATGGGTACGGCTCTCACGCTGGGGCTATGCGGCGATCAATGCCCTGCACGTGCTGGGCATCGCCTTGCTGATCGGCGCCATCGTCGCCCTCGACCTGCGTCTGCTGGGTTGGCGCAAGCGCTTGCCGCTGCATGAGCTGGGCCGGCTGCTGCAGCCGGTGGCGATCGCGGGGCTGCTGCTGGCAATGGTCACCGGGGTGCTGCTGTTTCTCGCCGACCCCAGCGGCTATGCCGCCATGCCGCTGTTCGTGCTCAAGCTGGCGCTGATCGCCCTGGCCATTGCCAATGCCCTGCTGCTCAACCTGGGGCCGGGGCTGGCACATGCCACGCCCCGACGGTTGCGCATGGCCGGCATTCTGTCGCTGCTGCTATGGCCGGCCGTGCTGTTGGCGGGCCGCATGCTCGCCTTCGTCGACGGCTGACGGTACGAGCTTCAGTGCGAAGCCATGGCGATGCACGCCTCGGCGCAGCGCCGGCAGGCCTCGGCACACTGCTGGCAGTGGTCGGCCTCGTGCTTGGCGCATTCGTCCGCACACGCCTTGCACACGTCGGCACACAGGCGGCAAAGCTGGTTGGCGTATTCGCTGTCCTGGGCCATGAAGGAAGCCGCCAGGCGGCAGATCTGCGCACACTGCATGTCCAGGCGGATGCACTCCGCCATCATCTTGACGTCGTCTTCCTGCAGGCAGGAGACGGCACAGCGGTCGCAGTAGGCGGCACACACGTGGCAGGCTTCGATACATGACTTGTAGTGACCAAAATCCATCTCGTTCACTCCTCGGTCGTTGGCGGGCTCGTAGGCACCACACGCTGACGACGACAGCCCACGAGTACTGAGAAAACTAGCCCTCCCCGCCGCCCCCCACAAGCGGCCCTACATATCGTCACAGCTCGGACACAAGATTGCCGCCCGCGGGCGGCAATCGGACTTGCATGACTTCACCCTCAATAGCGATAGGCGTCCGGCTTGTATGGCCCCGCCACCGGCACGCCGGTGTACTTGGCCTGCTGCTCGGTCATCTGCGTGAGCACCCCACCGAAGCCCTCGACCATGTAGCGGGCCACCTCCTCGTCGAGATGGCGCGGCAGCACGGTGACGGCCAGGCCGCCCTCCTTCTCGGCCGGCGGCAGGTCGGCAAAGCGCTGCTGATAGAGGTGGATCTGCGCCAGCACCTGGTTGGCGAAGGAGCCGTCCATCACCCGCGAGGGGTGCCCGGTGGCGTTGCCCAGGTTGACCAGGCGCCCCTCGGAGAGCAGCAGCAGGTAGTCGCTGCTGGCGGGGTCGAAATGGCCCGGCGTGCTGTCGCGATAGACCTTGTGCACCTGCGGCTTGACCTCCTCCCAGTGCCAGTGGCGGCGCATGTAGGCGGTATCGATCTCGTTGTCGAAATGGCCGATGTTGCACACCACCGCGCCGGGCTTGAGCGCCTCGAGCATGGCGGCGTCGCAGGCCTCGATGTTGCCGGTGGCGGTGACCACCAGATCGATGCGCGAGAGCAGCGCCCGATCCACGCTCTGCTTGCCGCGATTGATGCCGTCGAGGTAGGGCGAGACCACTTCATAGCCGTCCATGCACGCCTGCATGGCGCAGATCGGATCGATCTCGGCAACCTTGACGATCATGCCCTCCTGGCGCAGCGAAGCCGCCGAGCCCTTGCCCACGTCGCCGTAGCCCACCACCAGCGCCTGCTTGCCCGCCAGCAGGTGGTCGAGGCCGCGCTTGATGGCGTCGTTGAGCGAGTGGCGACAGCCGTACTTGTTGTCGTTCTTCGACTTGGTCACGGCGTCGTTGACGTTGATCGCCGGCACCTTGAGCGTACGGTCGCGCAGCATCTCCTGCAGGCGATGCACGCCGGTGGTGGTCTCCTCGGAGATCCCGTGGATGGCGTCGAGCAGCTCGGGGCGCTTGTCGTGCAGCAGCGCAGTGAGGTCGCCGCCGTCGTCGAGCACCATGTTGGGGGTCCAGCCGTCGGGCCCTTCCACGGTCTGCTCGATGCACCACCAGAACTCCTCTTCCGTCTCACCCTTCCAGGCGAACACCGGGATGCCGGCGGCGGCGATGGCGGCGGCGGCGTGATCCTGAGTCGAGAAGATGTTGCACGACGACCAGCGCACCGAAGCCCCCAGGTCGATCAGAGTCTCGATCAGTACTGCGGTCTGGATGGTCATGTGGATGCAGCCGGCGATGCGCGCCCCGGCCAGTGGTTGTTCGTCGCGATACTTGGCGCGAATCTTCATCAGCGCCGGCATCTCGGTCTCGGCGATGCGGATCTCGCGCCGTCCCCAGTCGGCCAGGCTGATATCGGCAACCTTGAAGTCCTGCGCGGTTGCGGCGGAAACGGCGGGCTGGTTCATGCGTCACCTCTCTCGAGCGGAAAACGGTGCCCCTCACTATAGGCAGGGAACGCAGGCAGCGACAATCAACGCTCGCCTTCCCCTCGCTCATCGACACACTCGAACGGCACCGGAGGCGCCGCACGGAGCGGGGTGGCGATCCGTTGGAGCCAAGGCCAGCAAGAGCCCGTCACGGTGCCACCCCGGCAAGGATTAGAACTGCAGCCCCAGCGCAAAGCCGCCGAGCAGATAGCAGAACAGCGTGATCAACACGATTCCGATGATGTTGAGCACGACCCCGCCGCGCGCCATCTGGCCGATGCTGACCGCGCCGGTGCCGAACACGATGGCATTGGGTGGCGTGCCGACCGGCAGCATGAAGGCACAGGTCGCAGCGAAGGCCGCCGGGATCAGCAGCGTCATCGAGTCGGTGCCGATGCCTACCGCCACACCCCCGAGTACGGGAATGAAGGTCGCGGCCGTGGCCGTGTTGCTGGTCACTTCCGTGAGGAACAGCACGATGGTGGCCACGGCAGCCACCAGCAGCAGGATCGGCAGCACCCCAAGCCCGGTGATCTGCTGGCCGAACCAGCTGTCCAGGCCGGTACCTGCCACGGCGCCGGCAAGGCTCAGGCCACCGCCGAACAGCAGCAGCACCCCCCAGGGCAACCCGTCCTCGGCGTCCTTCCAGTTCAGCACCATCTCGTTGCGACCTCGCGCCGGCAGCACGAACAGCGCAATGCCGGCGGCAACGGCGATGGCGGTATCGTCGAGATTGCCCAGCGGCCCCAGCCACTGGCCCACCCCCGGGATGTTGCCGAGCACACCGGGCACGACCCACAGGAATGCGGCCGAACCGAACACCAGCAGTACCATCTTCTCGCCCTGGCTGAGCGAGCCGAGCTTGCGGACCTCTCCTTCGATCATCTCCTGTCCGCCGGGAATCTCCTCGACCTTGAACGGGTAAAGCACCCGGGTCATCAGTACCCAGCCCACCAGGATGAAGGTGAAGGCCAGTGGCACACCGAGCATCATCCAGTCGAGAAAGCCGATATTGCGGCCCAGCTCGTCGGCGGCGTAGCCGGCGACGATGGCGTTGGGCGGGCTGCCGAGCAGGGTGCCGAGGCCACCCATGCTGGCCGACCAGGCGATGGCCAGCAGCAGGCAGAGGCCGAAGCGCTTGATGTTCTCGTCGGCGATGAAGTCGACGTGGCCGGCCCGGTGATGGTCGTGGCCGGCGGTGACCGTCTCGGTGGATTCACCGCTGCGCTCCGCCACCAGGGCCAGCACGGAGAGCCCGATCGGCAGCATCATCAGGGTCGTGGCAGTGTTCGAGACCCACATCGACAGGAACCCCGTGGCCAGCATCATGCCGAGCACGATCCGGTGCGGCGAGACCCCGACCCGGGCCAGGGTCAGCAGCGCGATGCGCCGGTGCAGGTTCCACTTCTCCATGGCGATGGCGATCAGGAAGCCACCGAGGAACAGAAACACGATGGAGCTGGCATAGGGCGCCGTGGCCTGGGCGACGGTACGCTCCGTCAACATCGGAATCAGCACGATCGGCAGCAGCGCCGTGGCCGAGAGCGGAATCGCCTCGGTCATCCACCACACCGCCATCAGGGCGCCGATCGTCGCCACCCAGCGCGCATCCGGCGACAGCCCTTCGGCCTGTCCCATGGCGAGCCAGACGATCAGTGCCACCAGCAACCCGAAGGCGCGTAGCCCCCAGATCAATCTGGCGGAGCGCCCGCCGGCCTCTTCGCCTCCCGGCGCCTCGCCCTGTGTCTGCTCGTGGGGTTGCTTGTCCATTTGTCGATCTCTCCATTACTTGCTTTTACAGTGCTGTTCCAGCGCGCGGCCGCTGCCGGGCCTCCGCACGGTGGCTCCGACAGCAGCCGCCCGCTGGCGTTCGCCTATCGCTTCTTCTGCGGCGGCAGATCGGTACACACCCCCTCGAACAGCTCGGCAGCCATGCCGACCGATTCACCCAGGGTCGGGTGAGGATGGATGGTCTTGCCGATGTCGACCGGGTCACAGCCCATCTCGATGGCCAGGCACAGTTCGCTGATCAGATCCCCCGCCTGGGTGCCGACGATGGCGCCACCGATGATGCGATGGGTCTCCTCGTCGAAGATCAGCTTGGTGAAGCCTTCGTCACGGCCGTTGGCAATGGCTCGACCGGAGGCTGCCCAGGGGAAGACCGCCTTGCCGTACTTGATGCCTTCGGCCTTGCACTCGGCCTCGGTCTTGCCGGCCCAGGCGACCTCCGGATCGGTGTAGGCCACCGAGGGGATCTGCCGGGCATCGAAGAAGCTCTTGTGGCCGGCAGCGGCTTCCGCCGCGACATGCGCTTCGTGCACCGCCTTGTGGGCCAGCATCGGCTGACCGACGATGTCGCCGATGGCGAAGATGTGCCCGACGTTGGTGCGCATCTGTTTGTCGGTGGCGATGAAACCACGTTCGTCGACCGCCACGCCAGCGTTCTCGGCGCCGATCTTGTGGCCATTGGGGCTGCGACCGACCGCTTGCAGGATCATGTCGTAGAGCTGCGGCTCGGCGGGGGCGCCCTCGCCCTCGAAGCTGACCTTGAGGCCGTTCTTCTGAGCCTTCACGGCGGTGGTCCGGGTGTTGAGCATCACCTTGTCGAAACGCGGCTGATTGACCTTCTCCCACACCTTGACCAGGTCGCGGTCGGCGCCGGCCATCAGCCCATCGAGCATCTCGACCACGTCGATGCGCGTACCCAGGGTGGAGTAGACCGTGGCCATCTCCAGGCCGATGATGCCGCCGCCGATGACCAGCATGCGCTTGGGAATGGTGGTCAGCTTCAGCGCCCCGGTGGAGTCGACCACCCGGGGGTCGTCGGGAATGAAGGGCAATTTCACCGACTGCGAACCGGCGGCGATGATGCACTTGCCGAACTTGATCACCTGCTTGGCGCCGGTCGGCTCCTGGCCGTCGCCGCCGGTGAGGGCGACTTCCAGGTGATGCGGGTCGAGGAAGGTCCCGACCCCGCGCACGACCTCGACCTTGCGCGCCTTGGCCATGCCGGCCAGGCCCCCGGTGAGCTTGCCGACCACCTTCTCCTTCCAGCCGCGCAGCTTGTCGAGATCGATCTTGGGCTTGCCGAAGGCGACGCCATGCTCGGCCATGGCATTGGCCGCATCGGTGACCGCCGCCACATGCAGCAGCGCCTTGGAGGGGATGCAGCCGACGTTCAGACACACCCCGCCGAGGGTGGCATAGCGCTCCACCAGCACGGTCTTCATGCCCAGATCGGCGGCGCGGAAGGCGGCCGAGTAGCCGCCCGGCCCGGCGCCGAGCACCAGCATCTCGCACTCGAGGTCGGCGCCGCCGGCATAGCTGGCCGCCGCGGGGGCGGGGGCGGCCGCCGGCGGCGGCGCTGCCTGCGTGGGCACGGCCGCGGATGGGGCTGCGTGGGCCGCCCCTTCCGCTTCCAGCATCAGGATCGGCGTACCTTGCGAGACCCTGTCGCCCACCGTCACCAGCACCTCGGCAACCCTACCGCCCTTGGGCGCCGGCACGTCCATGGAGGCCTTGTCGGACTCCAGGGTGATCAGCGAATCCTCGGCGCGGATCGTATCGCCGGGGCGTACCAGCACCTCGATCACCGGGACGTCACCGAAATCGCCGATGTCCGGCACCCGCACCTCTTCCAGCGCACCGCCGCCATAACCACCCCCGGCATCGCCGGGTGCCGGTGAACCGACGCCCCTCTCGTGGACCACCGGCTGCGGTTCGCGATCCATCACTCGGGAGCCCGTTTCGGCCGGCTCCAGCATCAGGATGAGCGAGCCCTCGGAGACCGTGTCGCCCTCCTTGACCTTGAGCGCTGCGACCGTGCCCGACACCGGGGACGGCACGTCCATGGAGGCCTTGTCGGTCTCCAGGGTGATCAGCGGGGTTTCGATGTCGATGGCATCGCCCGGCTTGACCAGCACCTCGATGATCTCGACGTCCTTGAAATCGCCGATATCGGGCACCTTGACTTCGATTGCATTGGCCATGTCGTCGACTCCTCACATGATGATGCGCCGCATGTCGGCGAGCAGGTTGGCAAAATGGACGTTGAAGCGGGCCGCGGCGGCGCCGTCGATCACCCGGTGATCCCAGGAGAGCGACAGCGGCAGCATGTAGCGCCACTCCGAGTGCTTGCCGTCCGGCGAGACCTGCTTCCAGAAGGAGCGACACACGCCCATGATGGCCACCTCGGGGGCATTGATGATGGGCGTGAAATAGAGCCCGCCGATGCCGCCGAGGGAGGAGATGGTGAAACAGCCGCCCTGCATCTGATCGGGCTTGAGCTTGCCGTCGCGGGCCAGCTTGGCCAGCGCCCCCATTTCCTGGGCGATCTCGACCACGCCCTTCTGGTCCGCGTCGCGGATTACCGGCACCACCAGGCCGTTGGGCGTGTCGGCGGCGAAGCCGATGTGGTAGTAGCGCTTGAGGATCAGCTGGTCGCCGTCGAGCGAGGCATTGAACTCGGGGAACTGCTTCAAGGTGGCGACCGCAGCCTTGATCATGAACGCCAGCATGCTGACCTTGGCGCCCGACTTCTCGTTGTCCTTGTTGAACTGCACCCGGAAGGCTTCCAGTTCGGTGATGTCGGCCTCGTCGTGATTGGTGACGTGGGGAATCTGCACCCAGTTGCGGTGCAGGTTGGCGCCGGAGATCTTCTTGATGCGCGACAGCGGCTGGGTCTCCACCGGACCGAACTTGCTGAAGTCCACCTGGGGCCAGGGCAGCAGATCCAGACCGCCACCGGCGGCCGCGGCCGCTGCTGTGGATTGCGCCGCCGGAGCGCCCCCCTTGGCGAAGTTGCGGATGTCCTCCTGGGTGACCCGCCCCTTGAGGCCGGTCGCCGGCACGCGGGTCAGGTCCACCTCCAGCTCGCGGGCCAGGCGGCGCGCAGAGGGGCTGGCGTGAACCCGGCTGAAATCCACCAGCGGCCCGCTCGGCGCTGCGCCAGCGGAAGCCGTCGGAGCCGCAGCCACAGCCGGAGCAGGGGCCGCCACCGGCGGCCCCTGCTGCCCTTCGCTGCCGCCGGGCGCCGCGGGCTTTTCATCCGCCCCGCCCGCGGCAGCCGCTTCGCTCTCCAGCAGCAGCACCAGGCTGCCCTCGGAGACCGTGTCGCCGAGCTTGACCTTGAGCTCCTTGACCGTGCCCGCCGCTGGCGCCGGCACGTCCATCGAAGCCTTGTCCGATTCCACGGTGATCAGCGGGTCCTCGACCTGGATCCGGTCGCCGGCCTGGACGTGGATTTCGATGATCGGGACATCGGTGTAATCGCCGATGTCCGGTACCTTGATCTCTTGAATGGCCACTTTTTGTTCTCCTTCAGCCCAGAGGGCGTCTACAAAAGGACTGTACTCGCCTTCGTTCGTCTGTTTTGAAAACGCCCTCTAGGCGTACAGGGGGTTGGGCTTTTCGGGGTCGATGCCGTACTTGGCGATGGCGTCGCGCACCTTGCCGCTCTTGAACTTGCCCTCGTCGACCAGGGCCTGTAGCACGGCCAGGACGACGTAGTGCCGATCCACCTCGAAATGGCGACGCAGGGCCTCGCGGCTGTCGGAACGACCGAAGCCGTCGGTACCCAGCACCTCGTAGCGCCGCGGCACGAAGGGCCGGATCTGTTCGGCGAACATGCGGATGTAGTCGGTCGAGGCGATCACCGGCCCTTCGGTGCCTTCCAGGCACTGCTCGACATAGCTCTTGCGCGGTGTCTCGCCGGGGTGCAGCCGGTTCCAGCGCTTGGCCGCATGGCCGTCGCGGGCCAGCTCGTTGAAGCTCGGGCAGCTCCAGACGTCGGCCGCCACGCCCCAGTCGTCGCGCAGCAGCTCCGCCGCGGCAATCACCTCGTTGAGGATGCTGCCGCAGCCCAGCAGCTGCACCCGCGGCGCCTTGGCCTTGCCCTTGGCCTGGCTGAACCGGTACATGCCCTTGATGATGCCCTCTTCGGCACCTTCGGGCAGCGCCGGATGGCGGTAGTTCTCGTTCATGGTGGTGATGTAGTAGAAGACGTCCTGCTGCTCTTCGTACATGCGCTTGAGGCCGTCGCGCACGATCACCGCCACTTCGTAGTGGAAGGTCGGGTCATAGGCCATGCAGTTGGGGATGAACTGGGCGAACAGCTGACTGTGGCCGTCCTGGTGCTGCAGCCCTTCGCCGTTCAGGGTGGTGCGCCCCGAGGTCCCGCCGATCAGGAACCCTCGCGCCAGCATGTCGCCGGCCGCCCAGGCCAGGTCGCCAACGCGCTGGAAGCCTAACATGGAGTAGTAGATGTAGAACGGGATCATGGTGACCCCGTGATTGCTGTACGAGGTGGCGGCAGCGATCCACGACGACATGGCCCCGTCCTCGTTGATGCCCTCCTGCAGGATCTGGCCCTTCTGGTCCTCGCGGTAGGGCATGATCTCCTCGGCGTCCATGGGCACGTACTTCTGCCCTTCCGGCGCGTAGATGCCGATCTGCCGGAACATGCCCTCCATGCCGAAGGTGCGCGATTCGTCGGCGACGATCGGGGTCAGCCGCGGCCCCAGGGTCTTGTCCCGGGCCAGGGAGACCATGATGCGTACCATGGCCATGGTGGTGGACATGGTACGCTCGCCGGTGTCCGCCAGCACCTGCTTGAACATCTCCAGGGGCGGCGCTTCGAGTCGGTCGCCGTTGCGCTGACGCTGAGGCAGATAGCCCCCCAGCGCCTGACGCTGGGCGTGCAGGAACTGCATTTCGGCGCTCTCCGCCGGCGGCTTGATGAAGGCCGCCGCAGTGACCTGCTCGTCGCTGAAGGGCAGGTCGAAGCGTTTCTGGAAGTAGCGCAGGTTGTCCTCACCCAGCTTCTTCTGGTGGGTGATGTTCTGCCCCTCACCGCCCTCGCCCATGCCGTAGCCCTTGACGGTCTTCATCAGCAGCACCGAGGGCTTGTCCTTGGTGTTGACCGCGGCGTGATAGGCGGCGTAGACCTTCTGCGGATCGTGGCCGCCGCGGATCAGCTTGTAGTAGATGTCGTCGTCCGACATGTGGGCGACCATCTCCTTGAGCTCCGGGTACTTGCCGAAGAAGTGCTCGCGGATGTAGCCGCCGCCCTTGACCTTGAAGTTCTGGTATTCGCCGTCGACGCACTCCTCCATGCGCTGGCGCAGCAGCCCCTTGGTGTCCTTGGCCAGCAGCTCGTCCCAGCCCGAGCCCCACAGGCACTTGATGACGTTCCAGCCCGCGCCGCGGAAGTTGCCCTCCAGCTCCTGGACGATCTTGCCGTTGCCCCGCACCGGACCGTCCAGGCGCTGCAGGTTGCAGTTGATCACGAAGATCAGGTTGTCCAGCTTCTCACGGCTGGCCAGGGCGATGGCCCCCTGGGACTGGGGCTCGTCCATCTCGCCGTCGCCGAGGAAGGCCCACACCTTGCGCCCCTCGGTATCGGCCAGCCCGCGGTTCTGGAGGTACTTCATGAAGCGGGCCTGATAGATGGCCATGATCGGCCCCAGCCCCATGGAGACGGTGGAGACCTGCCAGAAGTCCGGCATCAGATAGGGATGGGGATAGGAGGAGATACCCTTGCCGTCCACCTCCAGGCGGAAGTTCTCCAGTTGCTCCTCGGAGAGCCGCCCTTCCAGGAACGCCCGCGCATAGATACCCGGAGCGCAGTGCCCCTGCACGTAGATGATGTCGCCGCCGTGGCCGTTGCTGGGGGCCTGCCAGAAATGGTTGAAACCCACCTCGTACATCACTGCCGAAGACTGGTAGCTGGCGATATGCCCGCCGGGTTCGGCGGGTTTCTTGTTGGCGCGCACCACCATGGCCATGGCGTTCCAGCGCAGATAGGCGATCAGCCGCTGCAGCAGCGCCGCGTCGCCGGGCAGCTAGGCCTCCTTGTGGGGCGGGATGGTGTTCACATAGGGCGTGCGGGTGGTGTCCGGCGCCTCGGCGCCGGTGCGGTAGGCTTCTTCCACCGCCTTGTGCAGCAGATAGGTGGCCCGCTCGGGGCCCACCCGTTCCACCACCACATCGACGGCTTCCTGCCACTCCCGGGTTTCCTGGGGATCGAAGTCGTTGTAGTCATCGAAAGCCATGGGGCGTCTCCCTTGATCGTTGGCTCGGGCTTGTTGTTGTTGGCAATCGCTGTCAGCGATGGGTCTGCGCCTCGACCACGGCGAAAGCGCTCATGTTGGCGATGCCCCTTGCGGTCACCGTGCGGTTGAGCACATGCACCGGCTTGGCGGCCCCCAGCAGGATGGGCCCCACCGACACGCCGTTGCCCAGCACCTTCAGCGCGGTGAAGGCGATGTTCGCCGCGTCCAGGTTGGGCATGATCAGCAGGTTGGCCTCACCCTCGAGCAGCGAACCGGGCAGGATGCGTCCGCGTACGCCCATGGAGAGCGCCGAGTCGGCCTGCATCTCGCCATCCACCACCAGATCCGGGTTGCGTTCGCGGATCAGCGCCAGCGCGTCACGCATCTTCACCGCGCTGGCGAAGTCGGAGCTGCCGAAGTTGGAGTGGGAGACCAGGGCGGCCCGGGGGGTGATGCCGAAACGGCGCACCTGCTCCGCGGCCAGCAGGGTGATCTCGGCGATCTGGCTGGCGTCGGGGTCGTAGTTGACGAAGGGGTCGGCAATGAACAGCGTGGCCCGCTCGAGGATCAGCAGCTGCAGGGCGGCGGGCGTGCTGACGCCCTCGCGCAGGCCGATGACGTCCAGCACCAGATCCAGGTGTTCGTGGTAGGTGCCCACGGGGCCGGCGATCACGGCATCCACCTCGCCCCGGCGCAGCAGCAGCGAGGCCAGGATGGTGGAGCGGCTGCGCACGCGCTTTTCGGCGGCCTCGGGATGCACGCCTCGTCGCCCCATCAGTTGGTGGTACTCGCTGGCCAGGGTGGAGCAGTCGGGATAGTCCCGCGCGTCGATCAACTCGAAATCGACGCCGGCCCTCACCGGCAGGCCCAGCTCCTCGATGCGCGCCTCGATGACCTTACGGCGGCCGATCAGCACGGGCTTGGCATAGTGCTGGCTGACGCAGACCTCCATGGCACGCAGCACGCGCTCGTCTTCGCCTTCGGCGTAGAGCAGGCGCAGCGGGTTCTGCCGGGCCCGCTCGAACACCGGCTCCATCACGTTACCGGAGCGGTATACCAGGCGCGACAGCGAACGGGCATAGGCCTCCAGGTCGGCGATGGGCCGGGTGGCTACACCGCTGTCCATGGCGGCCTTGGCCACTGCCGGCGGGATGGTATCGATCAGGCGCGGGTCGAAGGGTTTGGGCAGGATGTAGTCCGGGCCGAAGGTCAGCGCCTGGCCGCCATAGGCCACCGCCACCGTTTCCGGCACCGTGGTGGTCGCCATGTCGGCAATGGCCTTGACGGTGGCCAGCTTCATCTCCTCGTTGATCGTGGTGGCGCCGCAGTCCAGCGCGCCGCGGAAGATGAACGGGAAGCACAGCACGTTGTTGACCTGGTTGGGGTAGTCCGAGCGTCCGGTCGCGATCACCGCATCCGGGCGTATCGCCTTGGCCTCCTCCGGCATGATCTCCGGGATGGGGTTGGCCATGGCCAGGATCAGCGGACGGTCGGCCATGGTGGCCACCATCTCCGGCTTGAGCGCGCCCCCGGCCGAGAGACCGAAGAACACGTCGGCCCCCTCGATGGCATCGGCCAGGGTACGGGCCTCGGTGGCCGCCGCGTAACGCGCCTTGTAGGGATCCATGTCGTCGGTGCGCTCGGTATGGACCACGCCGCTGCGGTCGCAGACCAGGATGTTCTCCCGACGCACCCCCAGGGAGACCGCCAGGTCCAGGCAGGCCAGGGCCGCAGAGCCCGCGCCGTTGCACACCAGACGGATGTCGCCGAGCTCCTTGCCCACCACCCGCAGGCCGTTGAGCAGAGCGGCCCCCGCCACGATGGCGGTACCGTGCTGGTCGTCGTGAAAGACCGGGATCTTCATCCGCTCGCGCAGCCGACGCTCGATCTCGAAGCACTCCGGCGCCTTGATGTCTTCCAGGTTGATGCCGCCGAAGGTCGCCTCCAGACCGGCGATGATCTCGATCAGCTTGTCCGGGTCGCGCTCCTCGATCTCGATGTCGAACACATCCACGTCGGCGAACTTCTTGAACAGCACGGCCTTGCCTTCCATCACCGGCTTGGAGGCCAGGGCGCCGATGGCGCCTAGCCCCAGTACCGCCGTGCCGTTACTGACCACGGCTACCAGGTTGCCGCGGGCGGTGTACTCGGCAGCCTGCAGAGGGTCGCGCTCTATCTCCTCACAGGCCGCGGCCACACCGGGAGAATAGGCCAAAGACAGATCCCGCTGGCTGGCCATCGGCTTGGTTGCCTGGATCGCCAGCTTGCCGGGGCGGGGAAACCGATGGTATTGCAAGGCGCTGTCGCGCAAATCGTCTGCCATGTGCTTCGCCTCTTCTCGCTTTCACTCTTCGCGGCGATAGAGGTGTCGATGATCGCGTTGCCGACCGCCTTCCCGAACTGTTGCCAGGCCGGTTCCGCTGGCCACACCACAATTCCCTCTACGCCGCACTCAGCTCGTCATGCCTTGCCCACTTGTCATTGTAGGAGCCGCGCGTCTCATGGGGCGCAGTCTGCGTTCAGCAACCAATGCGCCTAAATGAGTGAAAGAAAAGGCTTTCAATCGCTTAGCGAATCGACACGCGACTTTGGTCGCAACGACAGCAGCCCGGCTTTGACTGGAAATGTGCACAATCGGCGAATTCGGCATACGAATTTCCGCACAGCAACGGAAGCGACTGCCTTGCCTACGAATTATTCTCGCGAAAGGGACCGGTAGCGGTAGCAGACCCTCCATGCGTCGTGCGCATTTCCACACGGCCAGCTTGCGCCCGCCTCTTATGCTCGCGCCCCTTGTGCTCCCCACCATAGCAACAGGCCCCGCGGCGAAGCCGGCGGGGCCTGTCATTGCGTGCCTAGGGCGAGTGCTTACAAGCCGGCGGCCTGACGCAGCGCTGCGGCGCGGTCGGTGCGCTCCCAGGGGAAGGCGGTGAAGGTCTCGGTGTGCTCCTGGCCGTTGGTATCGGTCCAGTGGTAGCTGGTCTCGAAGGGCTCACGGCCGAAGTGGCCATAGGCCGCGGTGAGCTGGTACATCGGGTGCAGCAGGTCGAGCATGCGGGTAATGGCGAAGGGGCGCAGGTCGAAGTGCTCACGCACCAGCCCGATGATGCGCGCCTCGTCCACCTTGCCGGTACCGAAGGTGTTGATCGACACCGAGGTGGGCTCGGCCACGCCGATGGCGTAGGAGACCTGGATCTCGCAGCGGTCGGCGAGCCCGGCAGCGACGATGTTCTTGGCCACGTAGCGCCCGGCGTAGGCGGCGCTGCGGTCGACCTTGGAGGGGTCCTTGCCGGAGAAGGCACCGCCGCCGTGGCGCGCCATGCCGCCGTAGGTGTCGACGATGATCTTGCGCCCGGTGAGGCCGCAGTCGCCCACCGGGCCACCGATGACGAACTTGCCGGTGGGATTGATGTGGTACTTGGTCGACTCGGTCAGCCACTCTGCCGGGATCACCTCCTCGATGATCTCGCGCTTGACCATGTGCCGCAGCTCCTCCTGGTCGATCTCCGGCGCGTGCTGGGTCGACAGCACCACCGCCTCGACGCCGCAGGGCATGCCCGTGGCGTCGTAGCGGAAGGTGACCTGACTCTTGGCATCCGGGCGCAGCCACGGCAGCAGACCGTGCTTGCGCAGCTCGGCCTGACGCTCCACCAGGCGGTGGGCGTAATGGATCGGCGCCGGCATGAAGGTGTCGGTTTCGTTGGTGGCGTAGCCGAACATCAGGCCCTGGTCTCCCGCCCCCTGGTCCTCCGGCTTGCTGCGGTCGACGCCCTGGGCGATGTCCACGCTCTGCTTGCCGATCAGGTTGAGCACGCCGCAGGTCTCGCCGTCGAAGCCGACCTCCGAGGAGGTGTAGCCGATATCGATGATCACCTTGCGCACCAGCTCTTCCAGGTCGACCCAGGCCGAGGTGGTGATCTCGCCGGCGACGATGGCCACGCCGGTCTTGACCAGCGTCTCGCAGGCCACCCGGGCATGCTTGTCGCGGGCGATGATGGCATCCAGCACCGCATCGGAGATCTGATCGGCGATCTTGTCCGGATGTCCCTCGGAGACGGATTCGGAGGTGAACAGGGAGTATTCGCTCATGCGTGTCGACCCTTCTATGTATCGGCAGGCTTTAGTATCGGCAAGCGCCAGCATCGGTAAGCGCAAGTATCGGCAAGGCGCGGCGGTGGCGTCGAAGCGGAGTGACGACACCGCATGCTGCATGATGCTTGGCTTCCTGCCTGGCGAGCATGCAGCGCTGTGAGCACCCGAGTTTACATGCTGCCACCCGGGCTGGCACCCGTCATTTGATGACCGGCGGCAAGTCGGCGACAATAGGCGGCCGAATTCGACCGCGCCGTGCCTTCCTGCGGCGCCCAGCCAGAACGCTATCGGCAGGCCCGGCAGGCCGCCGTTGACTTGCCCCATTCTGCCGCAGGCGAGGAGCTTACCCAAATGCCATCCCGTTTCGAACTGGCCAACGCCATTCGCGCCCTGTCCATGGATGCCGTCCAGCAGGCGAAATCCGGTCACCCCGGCGCGCCCATGGGCATGGCCGACATCGCCGAAGTGCTGTGGAACGACTACCTCAAGCACAACCCCGACGACCCGAAATGGCCCGACCGCGACCGCTTCGTGCTCTCCAACGGTCACGGCTCGATGCTGCTCTACTCGCTGCTGCACCTGACCGGCTACGACCTGGAGCTCGAGCAGCTGCGCAACTTTCGCCAGTTGCATTCCAAGACCGCTGGCCACCCCGAGTTCGGCTACGCCCCGGGCGTGGAAACCACTACCGGCCCGCTGGGGCAGGGCCTGGCCAATGCCGTGGGCATGGCGATCGCCGAGAAGACGCTGGCGGCGCAGTTCAACCGCCCCGGCCACACCATCGTCGACCACCAGACCTACTGCTTCGCCGGTGACGGCTGCATGATGGAAGGCATCTCCCACGAGGTGTGCTCGCTGGCCGGCACCCTGGGCCTGGGTAAGCTCACGGTGTTCTACGACGACAACGGCATTTCCATCGACGGCGAGGTCGAGGGCTGGTTCACCGACGACACCGCCAAGCGCTTCGAGGCCTACGGCTGGCACGTGGTACCCAACGTCGACGGTCACAATCCCGAAGAGATCAAGGCTGCCATCGAGCTGGCCCGCAGCCACGAGGAGAAGCCGAGCCTGATCATCTGCAAGACGGTGATCGGCTTCGGTGCCCCCAACAAGCAGGGCAAGGAGGAGTGCCACGGCGCTCCGCTGGGCGACGAGGAAGTGGCCGCCGCGCGCAAGCAGCTCGACTGGCCCCACGCGCCGTTCCACATTCCCGAGCCCGTCTACCAAGGCTGGGACGCCCGCGAGCGCGGCAAGTCGCAGCAGGACGACTGGCAGGCCCGCTTCGCCCGTTATCGTGACGAGCATCCCGAACTGGCCAAGGAGTTCAGCCGCCGCAACCAGTGCAAGCTGCCGACGGAGATCACCAGCGAAGCCTTCATCGAGAAGATGCAACAGCAGGGCGAGACCATCGCCACGCGCAAGGCCTCGCTGCTGTGCCTCAACGAGCTCGGCCCGCAGCTGCCCGAGCTGCTCGGCGGCAGCGCCGATCTGGCGCCCTCCAACCTGACCTTCTGGAGCGGCGCCAAGCCCATCTCCCGCGAGAACCCGGGCGGCAACTACCTGCACTACGGCGTGCGCGAGTTCGGCATGGGCGCGATCATGAACGGCATCGTGCTGCACGGCGGCTTCATCCCCTATGGCGCCACCTTCCTGATCTTCATGGAGTACATGCGCAACTCGGTGCGCATGGCGGCACTGATGGGCAAGCGCGCCATCTACGTGTTCACCCACGACTCCATCGGCCTGGGCGAAGACGGTCCCACCCACCAGCCGATCGAGCAGCTGACCAACCTGCGCAGCACGCCCAACCTGTGCACCTGGCGCCCCTGCGACGCGGTGGAGACCGCCGCTGCCTGGGACGCCGCTATCAAGCGCAACTCCGGCCCCACCGCCCTGGTGCTGTCGCGTCAGAACCTGCCGCACCAGCAGCGCAGCAAGCAGCAGCTGGCCGAGATCCAGCGCGGCGCCTACGTACTCAAGGATTGCCAAGGCACCCCCGAGCTGATCCTGATCGCCACCGGCTCCGAGGTGGCGCTGGCCATGGAAGCCGCCACCGAGCTGGAGAGCCAGGGCCGCGCGGTGCGTGTGGTCTCGATGCCCTCGGCCTACCGCTTCGACGGTCAGGACGCCGAGTACCGCGAGAAGGTGCTGCCGCGCGCGGTGACCAAGCGCCTCGCCATCGAGGCCGGCCACGCCGACTACTGGTACAAGTACGTGGGCCTCGACGGCCGCGTGATCGGCATGACCACCTACGGCGAGTCCGCCCCGGCGGATGACCTGTTCAAGCACTTCGGCTTCACCAAGGAGAACGTGGTGAAGCAGGCCAAGGAGCTGCTGGGCTGACAGGCTCACCGCTAACGGCATGAAGGCGGCATGAAGATAGGGCACGACCTGGCGGTCGTGCCCTTTTACGTTGCCCGTTTGCCTGAGAGTGCTTGTCTGAGTGCTCAGGCCACCGTCACGCTCTGGTCGAGATAGACGTCCTGAATGGCGTGGAGCAGCTCGACCCCCTCGCTCATGGGCTTCTGGAACGCCTTGCGTCCGGAGATCAGGCCCATGCCGCCGGCGCGCTTGTTGATCACCGCGGTGCGCACCGCCTCGCCCAGATCGGAGTGGCCCTTGGAGCCGCCGCCGGAGTTGATCAGCCCGGCACGGCCCATGTAGCAGCAGGCCACCTGGTAGCGGGCCAGATCGATGGGGTGCTCCGAGGTCAGCTCGCCGTAGACCTTGGCGTGGGTATGGCCGAAGCCGATGTCCTGGTAGCCGCCGTTGGTCTCGGGCAGCTTCTGCTTGACGATGTCGGCCTTGAGGGTCGCCGCCAGGTGGTTGGCCTGGCCGGTGAGATCGGCCGCCACGTGGTAGTCCTTGCCCTCGTGCTTGAAGGCAGGATTGCGCAGATAGGCCCATAACACCGTGGCCATGCCGAGCTGGTGGGCGCGCTCGAAGGCCTCGCTGATCTCCATGATCTGGCGGCGGCTCTCGGGCGAACCGAAGTAGATGGTCGCCCCCACCGCCACGCAGCCCATGTCGTGGGCCTGCTCCACCTCGGCGAACAGGGTCTGGTCGTACATCGCCGGGTAGCTCAGCGTCTCGTTGTGGTTGAGCTTGAGCATCATCGGAATACGGTGGGCGTAGCGCCGCGCCACCGCCGAGAGCACGCCCAGGGTGGAGGCCACGCCGTTGCAACCGCCCTCGATGGCCAGCTCGACGATGTTGGCCGGGTCGAAGTAGCGCGGATTGGGAGCGAACGAGGCGCCCGCCGAGTGCTCGATGCCCTGGTCCACCGGCAGCAGGCTGAGATAGCCGGTGCCGGCCAGGCGGCCATGGTCGAACATCGACTGCAGGCTGCGCATCACCGCCGGGCTGCGGTCGCTGTCGGCCACGACGCGGCTGACGAAATCCGGCCCCGGCAGGTGCAGCTGTTCGCGGGGAAAACCACGGCAACGGTGATCGAGCAGGTATTCGGCGTCGTCACCCAGCAGTTGGGTAATGTCGGTCATGTCTTCCTCTCCATGGTGTCGTGAATCGCTATTCCCAGCGTAGTGAAAACCGTACCGAGCGTTGCCCCGGCTTGCAAACGGAAGCGCCCTTTCACAGGGAAAGGGCGCTTCGCATCAGGCGGCCTTTATCTCGATGCGCCGACTCCTGTGCCTCTCCTTCCTCGGCAGCCGCAGATGGAGCACGCCGTTTTCCAGGCGCGCCTCGATGGCGGCGGTATCGATCTCGTGACTGAGCGTGAAGCGCCGTTCATAACGCTGGGCCTGGGCTTCGGCATACGTTGCCGTCAGGCCCTCGGGAATGTCGATGCGAATCTCGCCCTCGATGCTGAGCAGATTGCCATCGACCTCCACATTCAGCCCCTCGCGAGTGACCCCGGGCATGTCGGCTACAACGAACAGCGCATCGTTCTCCTCGTAGATATCCACGGGCGGCCGCATCGCCCGGCTACGCCGCTCGCGTGCCGGCACATTGGCCTGCGCCTCATGACGAGTGACTTCGTTCATGTTCATCACCTCCAACGCACTGACTTGACGCAATCGTGACATCGAAGCGACTCACGCCGCCTGGATATCGATGCGACGCGGCTTGAGCTCCTCGCGCTTGGGCAGATGGATCTCGAACACACCGTCGTGGCAACGCGCCTCGGCACGCTCCACGTCGATACCTTCGGGCAGGCTGATGGCGCGTACGAATTCGCCATCGAAGCGCTCACGACGGAAGCAGGGGCGCTTGCGATCGCTCTCGTTCTCCCCCGGCAGGGCATCGCGCCGCCCACGCAGGGTCAGCACGTTATCCTGCACGCTGATGTCGAGATCGTCCTGGGCAAGGCCGGCGGCGAGCACGTACACGCGAACGGCATCGTCGGTGCGTCCGACGTTGATCATCGGGAAGCTGCCGCGCGGCACCGAGCGGATGTCCGCCGCGCCCTCCTGGAAGATCTCGTCGAGCCACGGGCGAAACCAGTCGAAGCCCGAGCCGATACCATTATCGAAACGCTTGAGATCTCCGAACATATCGAACACCTCCTACGCTTGGCAGGTCGTTGACAGGCAAGGTCATCCGAGCACGACACATGAGGCCGAAACCTGCTGTGCCGTATCGTTTCAATAGGGTCTCGGCGCGTTTTTTCAAGAGCTGCAACAGGCCTGACCAGCCCAAGTGGGGCCAACGACGGGAGCGCGGACGACAAGGGGAAAAAAAAGCCCAGATGCGCTAGAATCGCCGCTTTCCGTCGGCAAGAGCGAGTTTCCCGCCCCATGGCCCAGCGTATCGCCATCAACGGTTACGGTCGTATCGGTCAGTGTGTGCTGCGCGCACTGCTGGAGCGGCAGTTGAACCGCTCCGGCGCCCAGGCGCTGGAAGTGATAGCGATCAACGAGCTCTCCGACCTGGACACCATCGCCTACCTGACCCGCTACGACACCACCCACGGCCGCTTTCCCGGCCAGGTGGCAACCGACGGGAACCGGATGATCGTCGACGGTGCGCCGATCACCATCCTCACCGAGCCTGAGCCAAGCCGCCTGCCCTGGGCAGAGCTCGGCATCGACCTGGTGCTGGAGTGCTCGGGCAGCTTCAAGGATCGCACCACCGCCGAGGCGCATCTTGCCGCCGGCGCCGGACGCCTGCTGTTCTCCCAACCCGCCGAGAGCGACGTCGACGCCACCATCGTGTGCGGCATCAACGACGCCGAGCTTACCGCCGAGCACCGCATCGTCTCGGCCGCATCGTGCACCACCAACTGTTTGGTGCCGGTGCTGACGGTGCTCGACCGGGCACTGGGCATCGAGCACGGCGTGACCACCACGGTGCACTCGGCGATGAACGACCAGCCGGTGATCGATGCCTACCACCAGACCGACCTGCGCCTGACGCGCTCGGCGATGCACTCCATCGTGCCCGTCGACACCAGCCTGGCGCGTGGCATCAACCGCCTGATGCCGCATCTGGCCGGGCGCTTCGAATGCCTGCACATGCGCGTGCCGACGATCAACGTCTCGGCCATGGACCTGTCGCTCTGCGTGCGCCGCGACACCACCGCCGCCGAGGTCAACGCCCTGCTGCGCGAGGCCAGCGACGGCCCCCTGGCCGGCCTGCTCGGCTACACCGAGGAGCCCATGGCCTCGATCGACTTCAACCACGACCCCCGCTCGGGTATCGTTGACGCCACTCAGACCCGGGTGGCGGGCAAGCGCCTGATCAAGCTGCTGTGCTGGTTCGACAACGAGTGGGGCTTCGCCAACCGCATGCTCGACGTCGCCCAGCGCCTGGCGGCGCTGCCCGCGGCGAGCCGCTGACCCGCTTCGGTTTCCCTCAATCAAGGAAAGGAAGACGCCCGATGAACGTGCTCAAGATGACCGACCTCGACCTGCGCGGAAAGCGAGTGCTGATCCGCGAGGACCTGAACGTACCCGTCAAGCACGGCAAGGTGACCAGCGACGCCCGCCTGCGGGCCAGCCTGCCGACCATCCAGGCAGCCACGCAAGCCGGTGCCAAGGTGATGCTGATGAGCCACCTGGGTCGCCCCACCGAAGGCGAGCCGGCCGCGGAGTTCTCGCTGGCGCCGGTGGCCGAGCGCCTCGGCGAGCTGCTCGGTCGCCCGGTGCGGCTGGTCGAGGACTATCTCGACACCGCCCAGGACCTGGCCGAAGGCGAGGTGGTGCTGCTCGAGAACGTACGCTTCAACGTCGGCGAGAAGAAGGACGACGAGACCCTCGCCCAGCAGTACGCCGCGCTGTGCGACATCTACGTGATGGACGCCTTCGGCACCGCCCACCGCGCCCAGGCCTCCACTCATGGAGTGGCACGCTTCGCCCCGCAGGCCTGCGCCGGCCCGCTGCTGGCCGCCGAACTCGACGCCCTGGAGAAGGCGCTGGCCACACCCAAGCGCCCCATGGTCGCCATCGTCGGCGGCTCCAAGGTCTCGACCAAGCTTGAGGTGCTCAACGCCCTCTCCGCCAAGTGCGACCAGCTCATCGTCGGCGGCGGCATCGCCAACACCTTCATCGCCGCGGCCGGTCACAACGTCGGCAAGTCGCTGTATGAAGCCGATTTGGTCGCCCAGGCCAAGGCACTGATGGCCAAGGTCGAGATCCCGCTGCCCACCGACGTGGTGGTGGCCACCGAGTTCTCCGATTCGGCCGAGGCCGTGGTCAAACCCGTCGACCAGGTAAGCGACGACGAGATGATCCTCGACATCGGCCCCGACACCGCCGGGCGGCTCGCCGGCCTGCTCAAGGATGCCGGCACCATCCTGTGGAACGGCCCGGTGGGCGTGTTCGAGATCGACCAGTTCGGCAAGGGTACCGAGGCGCTGTCGCGCGCCATCGCCGAGAGCAACGGCTTCTCCATCGCCGGCGGCGGCGACACCCTGGCCGCCATCGACAAGTACGACATCGCGCAGCAGGTCTCCTACATCTCCACCGGCGGCGGCGCCTTCCTCGAATACGTCGAGGGCAAGGTGCTGCCGGCAGTGAAGGCGCTGGAAGACGCTGCACACTGACCCGACCCGCCGCCGTCCGGCCATGCCGGGCGGCAGCCCCCAGTCCCCAGACAGATCGACAGAGAACAGGTGAGATCATGGCACTGATCAGCATGCGCCAGATGCTGGACCACGCCGCCGAGCGCGGCTACGGCATTCCGGCATTCAACGTCAACAACCTCGAGCAGATGCGCGCCATCATGGAAGCGGCCGATGCCACCGACTCCCCGGTGATCGTGCAGGCCTCCGCCGGCGCGCGGAAGTACGCTGGCGCGCCCTTCCTTCGCCATCTCATCCTGGCCGCAGTGGAGGAGTTCCCCCACATCCCGGTGGTGATGCACCAGGACCACGGCACCAGCCCGGCGGTGTGTCAGCGCTCGATCCAGCTCGGCTTCTCCTCGGTGATGATGGACGGCTCGCTGGGCGAGGACGGCAAGACGCCGATGGACTACGACTACAACGTCGACGTCACCCGTCGCACCGTCGAGATGGCCCACGCCTGCGGCGTCTCGGTGGAGGGCGAGCTGGGCTGTCTGGGCAGCCTGGAGACCGGCATGGCCGGCGAAGAGGACGGCATCGGCGCCGAGGGCGTGCTCTCCCACGACCAGCTGCTGACCGACCCGGAAGAGGCCGCCGCGTTCGTCAAGGCGACCCAGGTCGACGCCCTGGCCATCGCCATCGGCACCAGCCACGGCGCCTACAAGTTCACCAAGCCGCCCACCGGCGACACCCTGTCGATCCAGCGCATCAAGGAGATCCACGCCCGCATTCCCGACACCCATCTGGTGATGCACGGCTCCTCCTCGGTGCCCCAGGAGTGGCTCGCCGTGATCAACGAGTTCGGCGGCGAGATCCCCGAAACCTACGGCGTGCCGGTCGAGGAGATCGTCGAGGGCATCAAGTACGGCGTGCGCAAGGTCAACATCGACACCGACCTGCGTCTGGCCTCCACCGGCGCGGTGCGTCGCTTCCTGGCCAAGCACCCGGGCGAGTTCGACCCGCGCAAGTACCTCAAGGAAACCGTCACGGCCATGCGCGACATCTGCATCGCCCGCTACGAGGCCTTCGGCACCGCCGGCAACGCCAGCCGCATCAAGCCAATCAGCCTCGAAGCGATGTACGAGCGCTACGCCCGCGGCGAGCTGGATCCGAAGGTGAAGTGATCCCGCAGCGTCAGACAGAGGCGGCCCCGACGGGCCGCCTTTTCATTGCTCGTCGCCACGCAGCCCGGCAAGGCGGCAATGCCTGCCGCACAACCCAGGTTATTGCAGCGCAGCAACAGACCGGCGCATAGTCGCGGGAGTTACCCGCACAAGGATGCCCGGCATGAAGACGATGACTCCCTATTCGCTGGTTCCGCTCAACCCCGCCGCCATGATGGACGTATGGAAGCTTGGCCTCATGGCGCTGGAGCTCTGGTCGACGTCACTCTCCACCATCACCATGCGCCATGGGCTATGGCAGACCCAGTCTCCCACCAGCGCCCGCATGCTCCGGGAGAATCAGCGCATGGTGACCGAAAAGCTCGAGGCCGGCCTGGAAACCGGCTTCGAGATGCAGAAAGCCATGCTGCAGATGGCCTTTGGCCAGGGCAATCCCTGGTGGCACACCGGCCGGCGCGCCATGGCTCCCTACCATCGCCGCAGCAGCGCCAATTCGCGGCGGCTCGCCAGGCGACGCTGACCTTGCATGGCGGCCCAGGCCCTACCTACAGTGAAGGGGCAGCTTGCCAAGGAGAGGTCGACATGAAGTCACGCACGCTGACCGGAGGCATCCTGGCCGCAACGCTCGTCACCGCCTCGGCTTTCGCGGCGCCTGAGAACGCCGACACCGACGACCCGGCCCAGGTAGAAGGCATGCATCCGGAGGAATCGGAACAGCAGCTCGATGCAAGACCCGACCCCATCGATCAAGCCAGGGTGGAAGTCGGCGAGCAGGAGCCCTTCGGCCGCTACCTGACCAACCAGAACGGCAAGAGCCTCTACATGTTCGAGCAGGATGAACAAGGCGGCGAGTACTCGACCTGCTACGAGACCTGCGCCATTGCCTGGCCGCCCTACACCACCGAGGAACCGCCCGCCGCCGGCGAGCATGTCGATGCCGAGCGCCTGGGCACCATCGAACGTGACGACGGCACACGGCAGGTCACCTACGACGGCTGGCCGCTCTATTTCTTCGCCCGCGACGTCTATCCCGGCGATGCGCTCGGCCAGGGCATGGACCACATGGGCGGCCCCTGGTACCTGATCGCTCCCGATGGCGAGATCATCGAAGACGAGGGACCGGAACAGGCCGAGCCGGTGGAGCCGGGCAGCCCATGACCTGACCCTGCAAGGTGGGCGGCGGGCATGACCGTCCTTTACTTCGCCTGCTAAACTCTCCGGTCTTGTCCGAGACCGGAGTCCGCATGCCTGCCGCCGCCAAGTCCTTGCCCACCCCGCGCCAGTGGATTTCCCTCTTTGCCACGGGCGCGGTGACCCTGTTTCTGCTGCTGAGCCCCGAGCTGCCGTTGCTGGTGAGAGCCGGTGCGGTGATCGGGCTGTGCATCGGGCTGTGGGCGACCGGCTGGCTGCCGCAGTGGCTGACGGCGCTGGTGTTCTTCACCCTGTGTACCGTGGCCGGGGTGGCCTCGGCGGACATCGTCTTCGCCGGCTTCGGCTCGGCGGCGACCTGGCTGGTGTTCTCGGGCCTGATCATCGGGGCGGCGATTCAGTACACGGGGCTCGGCAATACGCTTGCCCGGGGGGTCGGCCCCTGGCTGGAGGGTTCCTATCGGCGCGCGCTGATCGGGGTGATTCTGCTGGGTCTGGCAATGGCCTTCTTCATGCCTTCCGGCATGGGGCGCATCCTGCTGATGGTGCCGATACTAACCACCCTGGCCGACCACCTGGGCTACGAACCCGGCGACAAGGGCCGTACCGGATTGATTCTCGGCGGCATGATGGGCACCTTCCTGCCCACCTACGCCATCCTGCCCGCCAACGTGCCCAATAACGTGCTGATGGGTGCCGCCGAGGCGGTACTGGGCACGCCGCCCAACTACAGCGAATATCTGCTGCTGCACTTCCCGGTGCTGGGGCTGCTCAAGACGCTGCTGCTGATCGCGGTGATGCTGTGGCTCTACCCGGCACGCGCGCCCAAGCAGAGCGACTCGGTTGCCGAGAGGCCCCATCTCTCACGCCCCGAACTCGGTTTGGCAGCGCTGCTCTCGGTGGCGGTACTGCTGTGGATGAGCGATGCCTGGCACGGCATCTCCCCGGCCTGGATCGGCATGCTGGTGGCGTTAGTCTGCCTGTTTCCCGGCAGCCGCCTGATGGGTGCCAATCCCCTGCAGTCGATCAGCTTCGACTCGTTTCTCTACGTCGCCGGCATCGTCAGTCTCGGTGCGTTGGCCTTTCATAGCGGCCTGGGGGAGCGCGTGGCTGGCAGCCTGCTCTCGGTGCTGCCGCTGCGCGAGGCCACCGATGCCGCCGCCTTCGGCATGCTCTCGGGGCTCGCCATGGTACTTGGCACACTGGTCACGCTACCGGGTATCCCCGCCATTCTGACTCCCATGGCGCCGGGGCTCGCCACCATCACCGGCTGGACGCCGGAGGCCGTCTACATGACTCAGGTGGTGGGGTTCTCCACGGTGCTGCTGCCCTACCAGGCGCCACCCTTGATCGTCGGCATCCTGGCGGCACGCATCTCGCTGCGCGAGACCGCCAGGCTGTGCCTGATCACGGCCCTGCTCAGCGTGCTGCTGCTATGGCCGCTTAATTATCTCTGGTGGGAATGGCTCGGCTGGATCTGACCGCCCTCACAAACGAGTCGCCCCCGGCATTGGCCGGGGGCGACAAGAGGGGAATTACCCGTTCAGGCGATTACCAATCCTGGTCGTCGTCCTCATCGGTTTCCCACTCTTCCTCTTCATCTTCGGTTTCCCACTCGTCGTCAGCGGTTTCCCACTCTTCCTCTTCGTTCTCCTCTTCCCACTCGTCAGCGTCCCACTCTTCCTCCTCGTTCTCGTACTCAATGCCGTCGATCACGGGAGCCTGGCCGCTAGTTTCCGGAGCGGTCTCTTCAGGGAAGGTATCCTGACCCTCTTGCTCTTCTTCATCAAAACCGGCCATGGCCAGCGGGCTGGCGCTCAGGCCAAAAGTGATACCGACGATACCGAGCTTCTTGAGGAATTCCTTGGACATCATGTTCGTACCTCCAGCGAAGTTTGAACTGCTTTCCTGAATGTTCGAAACCCCTGTGACAGTGATTCCGATCGGCCCTTTATATGAAGCGAGATGCAGGCCAACTTGCCAGATAATAAAATAAATTCTTAAAAATCAGCCAGATATAAAAATAAAGAGCATATCAATGCTCACCCGAGGCAGCCGAGGCGGTGGAGCAATATGTCACATGAGCATTGATTGACCATGTCAGGGCCGCTTAGCCCGACGCTCTCGATCAGTCAAAACTACGACATGCCGCCCGAGCTCATATGAGTTAAAAACAAAACCGCCCCCGGCAGTGCCGGGGGCGGTTCCGAGGAGGTTGATTTACTTCAACCTTCCGATGACGTCGCCATCATCCTTGACAGCGACTGCCCATCCCTGGGCGTCAGGCTTTACCAATCCTGGTCGTCATCATCCTCTTCCCATTCTTCCTCTTCGTTCTCTTCTTCCCACTCATCGTCGGCATCGAAGCCGTCGTCACCGTTGAAGCCAGTGTCACCTTCGGCCCCGGCACCGGCGCCTACACCGGTATCTGCACCGGTTTCACCGGCCCCGACACCTGCGCCAGCATCTGTGCCAGCACCGGCCCCAGCTTCGCCTTCGCCAACACCCACATCAGCATCGGCACCCGCGCCAGTTCCAGCGCCAGCACCTGCATCTTCACCCGGCACGGTCTCTTGCGGCACCGCACCCTGGTCGTCCTCTTCGTCATGGAAATCGGCAAAGGCCAGCGGGCTGGCGCTCAGGCCAACAGTGATACCGACAATGCCGAGTTTCTTGAGAAATTCCTTGGACATCATGTTCGCACCTCCAAAGGAGTTGAACGTGAGTTTTCCTGTCGAAGCCGAAGCTTCACGTCATACCGGAGAGCTAGCGTACTCGTTTGCTGTGGCCCACCGGCATGTCCTGCTCGACCTGAAGGTTGCATGCACCGGGCCAGAGATACCGAAATTCAATTAAACATATTTTAAAAACAATGATTTACCAGGAGTTCAGCGGATGAAAAAGAGCCTGAAAAAGCGCCCCAGAGGTGGTGAGTTATGACACATGCGCCTGTTCTAGGCAGGCACACTTTCGGCAGGGGAAGGCTTCACTACCTGGCGCGTTGCAAGCGGCGACGCGATGTTACTCAAGGACTTGAATATGGCGCGCTTACGCGCAATACTTAGGAAACAGCGTTCGCAAACATGCGGCGGCCTAAACTTCTCGCTCCGCATGCCGATACAAGAGGTATCAAAGCTCGACAGTCACGAGACTGCGAAGGAAGTTCGGTATGATTCGCCCCTTTTGCCTGCTCTTCGATTGCGATGGCACGTTGGTGGACAGCGAACCCCTGCTGGCCGCCGAAATGGCTTCCAGCCTGACCCGGCTGGGGCTGCCCTTTCAGGCCAGCGACTACATCGGCGAATTTCGTGGCAGCCGCTTCCGCAACATCGTGGCGGCGCTCGAGGAGCGTTACGGCAGCGTCGATCCTCTGCACCTGGCCGAGACCGAAACCGAGATGCGCAGCAATCTCAATCGGCGCCTCGAGACCGAACTCACCGCCATCACCGGGGCTCGTGAAGCCCTCATGGCCTTGATCGACTATCCCTGCGGCGTGGTCTCCAACGGGCCCGAGAACAAGATCCGCACCTCCTTGAAAGCCATCGGCTTCGGCGACTTTTTCGGCTCGCACCTCTACAGCGCCTATACCGCCAACTGCTGGAAGCCCGACCCGCGTCTCTATCTGCATGCCGCCATGGCGATGGGCTTCGATGCCGAAGAGTGCATTGCGATCGACGATGCCCTGGTCGGCGTCAAGGCCGCGCTCGATGCCGGCATGACGGTAGTCCACTTGAATCGCTTCCCCGACGCCGAGGAGACCCCCGAAGGCGCCATCATGATCAGCAGCATGTATCAGCTGCCCACCGTGATCGAAAACCTGGCCCACTCCCGGGCACTGGAGAGCCGGCAGTTCGCCTACGCCCGCTGATCGACACCCGCGTTTGCGGCTTCTTGTCGCCGCTAACCGGCACCACCAAGCGGCACCCACCAGGCGTCATCCTCCCATAGGCAGACCCTTCCCAGGGACGTTATCATCGCCTCTCACCCATGCTGCCCAATGTCAGGAGCTCTCATGGCCTCACTGCAGGACCAGCTGCGCGGCCTGGTCTACTCCACCGAACACGGTGACATGTGCCCCGGCTGCCGCCAGCCTCAGGCCGGCTGCCGCTGTAGCGAACTCGCCGAGCAGGAGCGCCTCGCAGCGCTGGACGGCGTCGTCCGCATTCGCCGGGAGACCAGCGGTCGCAAGGGCAAGGGAGTCACCACCATCAGCGGCATTCCGCTGCCCGCCGCCGAGCTCAAGGCGCTGGCCAAGACACTCAAGAAACGCTGCGGCACCGGGGGCTCGCTACAGGACGGCATCATCGAGATCCAGGGCGATCATCGCGAGCTGTTGAAGGCCGAGCTCGAACGCCGAGGCTTTACCGTCAAGCTTGCCGGTGGCTGAACGAGGAGAGGACATGGCTGTTGCACGACATTCCCTACGCACCGCTCTGCGCCGTAACCGCATCGGCATCGCTGCGCTGACGCTGCTGATGCTGGCGGGCTGCGCCGGTACTCCCGAGTTCGCCGAGGTGGAGGTCCAGGTCGAGCCGCCGGGCGGCGTGGAGCTCGCCCAGGACGCCGAACTTCGCGTCTGGCTGAGCGATGCCGGGGGTACGCTGGCGGAAACCCGGGCGACGCCAAGCGGGGCCGGCCCCTGGCCTGCGGCACTGCGCTTCGACCAGCGCACTCTCGAGGCCGCCAGCGCGCCGCGCCTGGCCGCCGAGCTGCGCCAGCAGGGGCGCATCACCCACATCACACCGGAACCGGCGGAGATGCCGGCAAGCGGCCGAGGCCCGGTCAGCCTGCCGCTCGAGCCACGCCCGTAAACGCGAGCGCAGCGGCTTCGAGCACCGGCCCGATCGGCGCTTCGAGCTTGAGCGCATAAAGCGCATCGGCGCGGGTGCGACCGAGGTTGAGACAGGCGATCGGCAGGCCGGCCTCGCTGGCCTGCCGGGCGAAGCGGTAGCCGGAGTAGACCATCAGCGACGAGCCCACCACCAGCAGGGCCTCGGCGCCTTCGACCAGAGCCCGGGCGCGCTCGACGCGCTCTCGGGGCACGCTGTCACCGAAGAACACCACGTCGGGTTTCCAGATCCCTACCCCGCAGCGCGAGCAGCCGGGCACCTCGAAGGAGGAGAAATCGGTTTCGAGGGCGGCATCGCCATCGGGGCGCACTTCGGCCTCGTGCTCGAGCCAGTCGGGGTTGCGTTCGGCCAGCTCGGCATGCAGATCATGGCGCATGCGCAGCGCCCCGCAGTCCATGCAGCGCACCTGTTCGGCGCGTCCATGCAGGTCGATGACATGGCACGAGCCGGCCTTCTGATGCAGCCCATCGACGTTCTGGGTGATGACCCCGCGTACCACGCCGGCCTGTTCCAGGTGTGCCAGAGCACGATGGGCAGCGCCGGGGCGGGCACCGTGCAGGGTGCGAAAGCCCACCAGCGCACGCGCCCAATAGCGCTGCCTGGCGGCCGCACTGCCCATGAACTGCTGATGCTGCATGGGTGGCGCGCACTTCCACGCGCCTGCTTCATCCCTGTAAGCGGGAATGCCGCTGTCGGTGCTGACCCCGGCGCCGGTGAGCACCGCCAGGTTGGAATGACGCACCAGAAACTCGCGCAGGCGTTCGACCGCTTCTGTCCCGGCTGGCTGTCGTGTATCGTTCATCATCTATCCGTCATGCTGCGGCGCATACGCCTCTGTACCGAAGACATGGTACTGAAGACATGGTACTGAAGACATGGTACCGAAGATGGCTCCGGGCGCCTCAGGTTGTCTAGAATGTCACGCTCACGTGACTCCCATCGGCAAGGACGAACCCATGGCCTGGCTGGAATACCTGCTGCCACTCATCTTCCTCTTTCCGCTCGGGGCCATGGCCGTCATCGTCATCGCCTTGCGCAACCTGCACGATGCCCGGGTTCGCTCGCCGTTCAACGCCCGTCCTCTGAGAGAGCCCGGCCAGGCCCTGCGTAACCGGCTCGACCGTGCCTTTGCCACGCTGTTTCTCAACGGTGCCCTGGGGCCCATCCTGACCTTGGCGCCACTGGTCTACGGCATGGGCCGCATGCTCTTCGCCAGCCGCCAGAACTGGGTCGAATGGGCGCTGTACGGGGCGCTGAGCACGGTGCTGGTGCTGGTCTACTGCTTCCTGCTGATTCGCGACTTCCAGCACATCCGCCGCATCAAGCTGGGGCTGGCCTGCGATCTGGCCGTGGGCCAGGAGCTGGAGCGCCTGGTGAGCCCCGAGGCGCACCCCTACTTCGTCTTCCACGACGTGCCCACGGATACCGACATCATCGACCACGTCGCCATCACCCCTCACGGTGTCTTCGTGGTCGAGACCCGCGCCCGCACGCGGCCGTTCACCGCAGACGGACGCGAGATCAACGTCGTCACCGTCGAGCCCGAGCGGCTGCGCTTCCCGGGCTGGAGCGAGCATCGCCCCATCCTCAAGACTCTGCGCGCCTCGCACTGGCTGGCCGGCTGGCTGGAGCAGCGCTGCGGGCAACCGGTCCCGGTCATGGGCGTACTCACTCTGCCCGGCTGGGACATCACCTGTGCCGGCACCCCGGAGGGGCTGATGGTGGTCAGCGGCGAGTCGCTCTCTCAGCAGCTCAGCGAACGGCGCCTCGGCGAGCTCGACGACGAACTGCACGACAGGGTGATCGAGGCACTGATCGAACGTGCCGCCGAGCTGGACCGCAACCCGGGGCTGAGCGAACCCTCGATCTGAGCTTTGTTCACCTGCCCCCGGCTCAGTCCCCCCTGAGGCGTCCGCCCATTTCCTGGGCCAGGTCGACGGCGTAGTGGTCGGTCATGCCGCCGATGAAATCGAGCATGCGCCGGTAGCTGTCGTACAGCGGCCAGGAAGGGCGCGGGGTGTTCTCGCCGATCAGCGCCAGCACCCGCTGATGCTTGAAGCTCGATTGTCCGCTGAAGTGCAGCTCATGGGCGGCGCCGATGAAAGCCTCGAGCAGGATGCCCAGGGTGGTGTAGGCGCCGATCTCCAGCTTGGCCTTGCGCTCGTTCTGGAAGATGCGCTCGCGCGCCAGCTGCTTGGCGGCCGCCACCCCCCAGCCCAGGTCGGGATGGCAGAGCTCGAGCAGGTCGCTATTGAGCGTACCGTTGAGCAGCGCGTTCTCGTGCTCGACGAACACGGCCCCCACATCGTTGACGGCCCGCTCCATGGCGGCACCCCGCAGTGCGGCGATGCGCCGCCGCTGGGAGACGCCGTCGCGGGCCATGCGCGCATAGTCCGAGGGCGCATCTCCGGCGATCTGCAACAGCACCTCAGCGACCTCCTCGAAGCGCAGGATGCCCATCTCCAGGCCGTCCTCCAGGTCGAGCAGCGCGTAGCAGATATCGTCGGCCGCCTCCACCAGCCACGCCAGCGGATGGCGACACCAGCGCCCTTCGCCGCGGGGCAGCAGGCCCAGGCAGCGGGTCACGTCCTCAAGCAGCGGCCGCTCCGACTGGTAGCAGCCGAACTTGCCGGCGCTGCCGCCGTGCTCCACGGTCCAGGGGTACTTGAGCAGGGTGCCCAGGGTCGCCGCAGTGAGGCGCATGCCGCCGCGAAACTGGTTGTATTCGATCTGGGTGACGATGCGAAAGCCCTGGGCATTGCCCTCGTAGGTCAGCAGATCGGCGCGCTCGCGCTCGGAAAGCCCCTCCAGCAGCCCGCTGCCATCCGCCTCGGCGCGCTTGAACCAGTCGCGGATGGCGTATTCGCCGGCATGCCCGAAGGGCGGGTTGCCGATATCGTGTCCCAGGCAGGCGGCCTGCACGATCACGCCGAGATCGGCCGGCGTGATCCATTTTGGCAGCCGCTCGCGCAGCAGCTCGCCGACGATCATGCCCAGGCTGCGCCCCACGCAGCCCACCTCCAACGAGTGGGTCAGGCGGGTGTGAATATGGTCGTTGTCGGTCAACGGGTGGACCTGGGTCTTGCGCCCGAGCCGCCGAAACGAGCCGGAGAAGACGATGCGGTCATGGTCCTTGTGGAACGGGCTGCGCCCGATCTCGTCACGCCCGCTGGTGGGTTTGCCATGCAGCCGCGAGGGGTCGAGCAACTGCTGCCAATGCATCTGGGTCATGGGCTTCCTCCTGAAGCCTTCATTCTGGCACCGCCATGGGTGACATGGCCATCGTCGCCGTAAGCGCCTCGCTTGTCGCATAGCGCGGGGCTTGCCTAACTTGTCAGTACGTTCACCCGCACGAGAGGTCGACCACTCGACAAGGAGGCAGCATGGCACGCAAACCCGACGCAACCCGCCCCCAGCAGCCCGGCGACGAGGCACCGCCCGGCACACCCGGTACCGGAGAGAACGTATGCCCCAAGTGCAAGGGCGACGGCCGGATCGATGACGGCACCTGCCCCGAGTGCGGCGGTTCCGGTTATGTCATCGAGGGCATCGGTGGCGGCTGAGCGGCCCCACCAGGCACCCACACAAAAGAGGCCGAACTTCAGCGGTTCGGCCTCATTGCGTGAGCGCAGGCGACAGCAGCAGCCCAATCATGGCGCCAGCTCAGTAGTCGTAGTCGCTGCCTTTGATATAACCGCTGGTGTCGCGTTGGCGCACGGTGGTGGTCTGTAGACGAGGCCCCGGCGAGCGTGCCGGCGAAGGCAGCGCCATGGGACGAGCAGGCAGACCGTCACCGCGTGCCGCCGCTCCCCGGGCACGCTCCACCCCTTGCGGAAAGCCGCTACGCCCACTGTAGTCGGGTGTGCGTCCGGCCTGGTAGGCGTGCCGCCGGGTCTGGTCCTGAGCACAATACAGGCTTACCGCCGTGCTTGCCCCCACCGCCACCAGCGCCAGCTTGACGCTGCCGTGCTTGGGGTGGTCGCGGTCGGCCAGCAGCGCCAGCAGCGCCGCCAGATCCAGCGCATCGCCGGCACTGCGCGCCCACAACGCGGGCTTGGGATTGACGCTCAGCGCACCGATACCGGTGGCTACACCACGTGCGCCGCAAAGACGCACGATGGCTTCCGCCCCTTCCACGCCCAGCGCTCTTGTCACGCTGCGCGGCGCCAGCAGCTGGTAGAGACCCAGCCCGATGCCCAGCCAGCCGAGCCCACGTGCCAGCCTGTCGCTGGTCTGCAGCGAATGGCTCCGGTCGAGATTCATCTGTTCACCTCCATGTCGGTTTTCTGCATCCGGCGCACAAGCCGCTCAAGGCTTGAGTACCACCTTCACGCAGCCGTCCTGCTTGTCGCGAAAGGTGTTGTACATTTCGGGCCCTTGCTCCAGGCCGGCGCTGTGGGTGACCACGAAGGAAGGGTCGATCTGCCCCTCGTCGATCAGACCCAGCAGCTCGTCGGTCCAGCGCTTGACGTGGGTCTGACCGGTGCGCACGGTCAGACCCTTGTTCATCAGCGGCCCCATGGGCACCTTGTCGATCAAGCCGCCGTAGACGCCGGGGATCGACAGGATACCGCCGGGACGGCAGACGTAGATCATCTCGCGCAGCACGTGGGCGCGGTCGTTCTCCAGCATCATCGCCTGCTTGAAGCGGTCGTAGACCGAATCGAGGGAGCGCGGCACGTGAGACTCCAGCCCCACCGCATCGATGCACTTCTCCGGCCCCTTGCCCCGGGTCAGCTCCTGCAGGCGGGCGAGCACGCTCTCCTCGTCGAAGTCGATCGCGATCGCCCCGCCAGCCTCGGCCATGGCCAAGCGCTCGGGCACGTTGTCGATCACCACCACCTGCTCGGCACCCAGCAGCACGGCGCTGCGCACGCAGAACTGGCCAACGGGCCCGGCACCCCAGATGGCCACGGTATCGGTGGGCTCGATGTCACACTGCACCGCCGCCTGCCAGCCGGTGGGGAAGATATCGCCGAGGAACAGCACCTGCTCGTCGCTCAGGCTGTCGGGTACCTTGACGTGGGTGGTGTCGGCGAAGGGCACGCGCACGTACTCCGCCTGGCCGCCGGCATAGCCGCCGGTGAGATGCGAGTAGCCGAACAGGCCGGCCCCGGCATGGCCGAACACCTTGTCGGCCAGCGCCTTGTTGCGGTTGGAGCGCTCGCACAGGGAAAAATTGCCGCGCCGGCACTGCTCGCACTCGCCGCAGGTGATGGTGAAGGGCACCACGACGCGGTCGCCGACCTTGAGCTCGCGGGTCTCGTTGCCGACCTCCATCACCTCGCCCATGAACTCATGCCCCACCACATCGCCCGATTCCATGGCCGGAATGAAGTGGTGGAACAAGTGCAAGTCGGAGCCGCAGATGGCGCAGCTGCTGACATTGATGATGGCGTCGCGGGGATGTTCGATCTTCGGGTCGGGAACCGTTTCGTAGCGGATATCGTTCTTGCCGTGCCAACACAGCGCTTTCATGACTCTCTCCCTGTCTTTGACTGCCTGCGAAAGCGAATGACCTGAACTTCACCTTAGTTCAGCGGCGTCCGGCGACAGGTAAGGGAGTTTGGTAGCTCGGTTACGATCCTTTGCACACATGTGCAGGCCCGGCGCCCTGGCAAAGCACCGGGCGCTTGTCACCCGCAGTTGGTAACCGTTATCCACCACAGACTATCTTGCCCACCTCAGTCTTCCGCCAGTGAGGGCAACAGCGTCTTGAGCTTGCGCGTCAGTGTATTGCGCCCCCAGCCCAGCAGCTCGGCGGCTTCGCCCTTGCGCCCGCCGGTGTGTTTCAGCGCCGTCTCGATCAGGATGCGCTCGAAGTCCGGCACCGCCTCCTCCAGCAGATGGGTATGACCCGCCGCCAGGGCGCGGTCGGCCCAGTCGCGGAAGGCGGCGCGCCAGTCGCCGCTGGGGGCCTCGCCGCTCTCGCCCTGGCGCAGCTCCGGCGGCAGGTCTTCGACCAGGATCTCACGCCCCGAGGCCATCACCGTCAGCCAGCGACAGGTATTCTCCAACTGGCGCACGTTGCCGGGCCACGGCAGCCGGGTCAGGTGGGTCTCGGCATCCTTGGTCAGTACCTTGACGTCGGTGGCGAGCTCCTTGGCCGCCTCGGCCAGGAAGTGCCGCGCCAGGCGGGGAATGTCTTCGCGCCGCTCGGCGAGCTTGGGCAGATGGACACGAATCACGTTGAGGCGATGGAAGAGGTCCTCGCGAAAGCGACCGTCCTCCACCAGCGCCTCCAGGTTCTGGTGGGTGGCGGCAATGATGCGCACGTCGACCTTGACCGGGGTATGGCCGCCGACGCGATAGAACTCGCCGTCGGCCAGCACCCGCAGCAGCCGCGTCTGGGTCTCGGCCGGCATGTCGCCGATCTCGTCGAGGAACAGCGTGCCGCCGTTGGCCTGCTCGAAGCGCCCCTGGCGCTGCGCGGTGGCGCCGGTGAAGGCCCCCTTCTCGTGGCCGAACAGCTCGGACTCGATCAGATCGCGCGGGATGGCGGCCATGTTCAGGGCGATGAACGGGTGGGCCGCGCGCGGGCTGTGCTGATGCAGGGCACGGGCCACCCGCTCCTTGCCGGTGCCCGACTCGCCGTTGATCAGCACGGTGATGTGCGAGTGCGACAAGCGGCCGATGGCGCGAAACACCTCCTGCATGGCCGGCGCCTCGCCGATGATCTCGGCGTTCAGCCCTTCGGGTACGCTCACCGGCCGCTTGCGCTCGCGGGCATGGGCCACCGCGCGGCGCACCAGGGCCAACGCCTCGTCGACGTCGAAGGGCTTGGGCAGGTATTCGAAGGCACCGCCCTGGTAGGAGGCCACGGCGCTGTCGAGGTCGGAGTGGGCCGTCATGACGATGACCGGCAGATCGGGATGCACCTCGCGGATCCGCGACATCAGGTCCAGGCCGTCGATGCCCGGCATGCGGATATCGGTGACCAGCACGTCGGGGGGATCGTCGAGAAGACGGCTGAGCGCCATATCGGCCCGGTCGATGCACTCGACCTCGAGGTCGGGCTGAGCCAGGGCGCGCTCCAGCACCCAGCGAATGGCGCGGTCGTCGTCGACCACCGCGACACGTGCGACATCAGTCATGGCGCTTCTCCAGTGGAATAAGCAGACGAAACTCGGTATGACCGGGGCGGGACTCGCATTCGATCAGTCCTTGATGCTGATGCAGAATGCCCTGGGCAATGGACAATCCCAGTCCACTGCCGTCGGCGCGCCCCGATACCATGGGGTAGAAAAGGGTTTCCTGCAGGGCTTCGGGAACACCGGGGCCGTTGTCGATCAAGGCCACCTCGCAGACCAGGCGATGACGCTCGGCGCCCAGGGTGAACTGGCGGCGGGCGCGGGTACGCAGCAGCAGGCTGGGCGCTGCGGTACCGGCCTCGGTCATGGCTTCCACTGCGTTGCGCGCCACGTTGAGCACCGCCTGGATCATCTGCGCCTCGTCGCCGGGAAAGTCCGGCAGGCTGGGGTCGTAGTCGCGCTCGATGCTCACCCCCGGTGTCTCGGCGGAAAGCAGCGTACGCACCCGCTCCAGCACCTTGTGCACGTTGAGCGGCTCGTGACGCAGCAGCTTGTTCGGCCCCAGCATGCTGTCGACCAGGTCGCGCAGGCGGTCGACCTCCTCGACGATGATATGGGTGAATTCCCGCAGGGCGGGGTCGTCAAGGTCGCGCTCCAGCAGTTGAGCGGCGCCACGGATGCCACCCAGCGGGTTCTTCACCTCGTGGGCCAGCCCCCGCGACAGCACCTTGATCGCCTCCTGACGGTTGAGAAGGGCCTCCTCGCGGGATATCCGCAGCAGCCGGTCGCGCGGCTCCATCTCCACCAGCAGCTCGGCCGCGGAGAGCGGCGTGACCGTGTAGTCGATGGTCACCACGGCGCCGCCCAGCAGCGCCAGGCGCACTTCGCGCTGGGTAAAGGGATGCTGGTCGTCCCGCGCCTTGGCCAGCACCTCGCCCATGCCGTCGTCTTCGACCAGCAGTGCCGCCAGGCTGTGGCCCTTGACCCGCCCCAGGCTGACTGCCAGCAGGGCCTCGGCCGCCGGATTCATCCAGCTCAACTGCAGCTCGTCGTCCAGCAGCAGCACCGCCGTGGTGAGGTGTTCCATCAGGCGTCGATACATTTTCGACCTTTTCTCGCAAAATGAAGGGGGACTGAGCGCAGCGCTTGCATCGTCATGGCGCATGCCCGGCTCATCGCCGAAGCGGCATCTCCCCTGGGCGTCACCGGCCCCTACACAAGAAGCAAGCAAGAAGTGCGCCAACCCTTATAAGAGCGCTATAGCGCCGTTTCGGGGCGGATGTCGCGTCCGCCTATGCACCATAATGGTGCGCTCAGAGAGAAAGCGCCAGCGAAGAAAGCGCACGCCTCATCCATCATGGTGCGAACCCACCCTATATCGGGGCAGCCTGTTGGAAAGCGAGGCAGCAGAAGGAACTCAGCCGTCGCTTCCCGGCAGAGTGGCGCTGGAGCGCTGCACGTAGAGCGAGACCGGCGCCGTGCGGTGGCGTATCTGCCCCTGAGCGTCGAGCAGCTCGGCCTGCAACACGTATTCGCCGCGAGACAGATTGGTCAGCATGAAGGCACTGGTATGCATGGCGGTCTGGCTCACCTGGCCATCGACCAGCAGCCTTACGCGATGGTCGGGACGCAGCGCCGGCACAATGGCCAGTTCGACCTGCAGATTGCCGGCGTAGCTGGCAGGCAGGTCGCCCCCGTGCTCGGGCGAGCGAATGCGGAAGGTGTCGTAGGGCATGAAGGGCTGGCCCGGCGACTGGCCCGCCCGCGGGGTGGCTCCCTCAGCCCGTGGCGGCTCGGCCCGGCGCCCCTCGGTGCGCGAAGGGATCACGGTCACCGGTGCCAGCTGGACCGGCTCGCCGCCGCGGTTGGGGTCGTCGGTGAAGATCACATTGCCCTGGGCATCGGTGGTGCGATAGATGGTCGTGGCCTGTGCCGAATGCGCCATCAGCACTCCCAGCAGGCACGGCACGATCAGCTTGAGCATGGGTCGCTCCCCCTTGGCTGTTCCGCAGCGCACCTGCCGGCCGAACCCGGGCATGGGCGGGTCGGAATCGGGCGCGCGTAACGGAACGTTCCGCCTAGTGTACGAATCGGGTAGGGGCCGGGGTCACCCCCGGCGCCCTCCCACACCACCGTACGTACCGTTCGGTATACGGCGGTTCAT